>NZ_CP037423.1:9113725-9734422 GCF_007754155.1 Stieleria neptunia
GGATCGATGAGGTGCTGGGACAGAAAAATCGCATCTATGCCGGCCAAGCGGCACCGCCCCAGGGGCTGTTCCTGAAAGAAGTTTATTACCGGCCCGGATTTGAACCTGTTTAACGTCGCCGCAAGCCCCATAAAACCCCTCCCTCCGCCGGTCAGGACCACCACCGCCAACCCTCACCGGATCGACACAATCCCTTAACGTATTCTTAACCGGCTGGTCAGCCCGATGCTCAATAATGGTGACTCTCACAGGTAGCGCGACCGTGCGGTCGTGACTGGGGAAGTTCTCGGAGTAGAGACGCATCGCTCAATGTCGGTTGAAACCACCGCCGCCGAACCGGTCTTGGACCAGGCAACCCGCGACTTCGTTCGCCGGTCCATGCAAGCCGGACTGGTCGAACTGGCCGACGTCAAAAAGGTCGTCGTTTCGCTGATGACCGAAGACCTGGTGTTCACGCCCGAGCGACTGGCACAAGGTCTGGTCGGCGCGGACCTGCTGACGCCTTGGCAAGCCCGCAAGCTGTTGGCCGGAAAAGCACGTGGATTCCATCTGGGCAATTATCGCTTGCTTCAACCCCTGGGACGCGGCGGCATGGGCGTCGTCTTTCTGGCCCGACATGCGGTCATGAATCGATTGATGGCCCTCAAGATCCTGCCTTCGGAAGCATCGAAGGATTCCCGCCGCATCGAACGTTTCAAAGAGGAGGCCCGGGCCTCGGCAAAACTGGAACACCCCAACATCGTTCAAGCGTTCGATTTCTCCGAATCCGATGGCAAACTGTTCATCGTGATGGAATACATCGAAGGCGTCGACTTGCACCGCGCGGTGGCCCGCGACGGAGTGATGTCGCCCACCGAAGCGCTCGACGCGATGATCCAGACGACCGATGCGCTGGCCCACGCACACCAACGTGGCATCGTTCACCGCGACATCAAGCCGTCGAATTTATTGTTGCGCAATGACGGAGTGATCAAAGTCAGCGACATGGGGCTTGCCCGGATCGGATACACCGCCGGAACCGACGCCCCCAATCGCTTGACCGGCACGGCCGACTTCATCGCCCCCGAACAGGCCATCGATTCCCAGTCGGTCGACGCCCGCGCGGACATCTATTCCCTGGGATGCACGTGGTACTTTCTGCTGGTGGGGAAACCGCCGTTCCCGGGAACCAGCGTCGCCCAGCGATTGGCCAAGCACCAGACCGCCAAAGTCCCCTTGGTGAGCGACACCCGCTCGGACTGTCCGCCGGCGATCAGTTTGTTGATCCAACGCATGATGTCCAAACGCCCGGTCGACCGCCCCGCCTCGGCGGCGGAACTGTTGACCCAACTGCGGCGGATTGCGGGATCGAAATTGGCCGGTCGGGAACTGGCCAACCGGCCCCGATCGGAACAGCGGACGGTGCCCCAGGACGACTCCTCCAGTTTTGCGTCGCTCGACGACAGCGGACCACTTGGCGAAGCCTCACAGGGAGCGATGGCGGAAATCGCCGAGATTGATTTCGGCAGCCTGCCGCCGATCGACCTGGCGACCCTGCCCCCGGCCGCTGTTCACGTTTCGCCCCTGGCGACGCCCCCAAACGCTGCGGGGTCGCCGAGCAAGCCGGCGCAGCGACGCGGCTCATCCAACGAAACGGATTCCAATCAGAGCGTCTTGCTCGGCGCCGGGCTGGCACTGTCCATTGTCGCCTTACTGGCTGTCGTCAGCGTCACGTTTTACCAAATGACGAAAGACGAAAAGCCCCTCACACGGCTGAAAACCACCGAAGGCGGCAAAGGAAATGTCATTGTCATCGAAGAGTAGCATGTCCGTTGAATTGATCATCACACAGGGAAGCAACGCCGGCACGGCGGCATCGATCCACCCTGGCTACTACTTGGTCGGCCGGCTGAAAGAATGCCAAATCCGGCCGAAAAGCCGATCGGTCAGCCGGCGGCACTGCTTGTTGCTGCACAACGATGACGGATTCGGAGCGCTCGATTTAAAAAGCACACGCGGCACCTACGTCAACGGAACGCGACTTCAGCCGCACCAGTGGCGAGTGCTTGCCGACGGCGACGAATTGCGATTCGGTAAAGTCGTCTTCAAGGTCTCGGTCAAGCAACCCGTCCTCGCCACGGCCGGCCATGCCGCCGAGGGGCCAGGGCACACGGACGCGACCTTCAGCGAGCCTCCGCCTTCATGGAACAACCAAGACGTCGCGGAATTCTTGGAAGAGGAGGACCAGGCGGAATTTGATGAGCAGGACGACCTGCCATCGGCGCCGCGTCGATCGGCCCGATCCGGTCTCGACTCCGACGCCATCGCGGCCGCCGAGGCCGACCATGCCGACGTGCTCTCCGATAGCGCGATTCGCTCCGGCAAACCCCACGACACGTTCATCGGAGACTTCTCAGACGACTTCGAAGACGAAGACGAAGAAGTCGCAAAGGACATCGAATTGGATTCGGTGCCGAAAAAACGACCGCCACGACAGAAGATCGACCACAAGCAATACAAGCGGGCCGCGAAGCGGTCGTTCAACCTGCCAAGCTTCTCAATCCGCTCGGCCGACGGCGTCGACTGGAAACTGCTCGGCACCGTCGCCCTGGTCGCCCTGACCCTCGGCGTGTTGGGCTACCAGCTCTATCAGTTCGGCGGACCGGCGGACATCGAAATCCGGCAAAATCTGGATTGATGCATGGTACGCTACGCGGACCATGTCACTTTTGCTGCTCCTTGACGGCTACAACATCACCCAGCCGATCGCGCCGACTCGCAATCCCGACCCGCGTTGGTTGCAGCGGGATCGCAATGTGCTGCTGCGCGAGCTGACGAATCAACTCAGCGAGCCGGTTCGTCGAAAAACCTGTGTCGTCTTCGATGCCGCCAATCCGCCACGTGATCGTCCCAGCGAGTTCGTTCACCACGGGATGAGCGTCCGTTTTGCGGTCGATTACCTGTCCGCAGACGATTTATTGGAAGAAATCATTCGGGCACATCACACGCCCAAACGGCTGATGGTCGTCTCCTCGGACCACCGAATCCAGATCGCGGCGCGGCGCCGCGGCGCCGCGCATTTCGACAGCGAACCCTGGATGGACGACCTGACAGACGGAAAAATCCATTTGGCGATCGACGTGGTGGCGAAATCCGGCGGGGCAGGGCAGGGCGGTCGGCCGCCGGCAGACCCGGAAAAAAACGCGGCGGCGGCCAAGAAACCCCGTATCCAGGACCCTTCGGAGGTGGAGCAGTGGATGCGGGAATTCGGTTTTGATCCGGATTAATCGGCCTGGCAAGCCCCGGGCAACCCGCCTGCGACGCGATGCTCCTTCCGCACTCGACCGGCTCGACATAGAATCCCGGCTCAGATTGCCGACGCAGGCGTGCCGTCGGCGGCCCCACCCCCCCAACGTTACACCGATTCGTTCGATGACAGCCACCGCGACCGCCCAACGAGCTTATAACTTTTCCGCCGGCCCCGCCGTCTTGCCCGTCTCGGTACTTGAGGAAGTACGCGACGAACTGGTTTGCCTGCCCGGTGCACGCAGTTCATTGCTCGAAATGAGCCACCGTGACAAAACCTTTGTCGACATCCTGCACGACGCCGAAAACAGCCTGCGATCGCTGCTGAACATCAGCGACGACTACGCCGTGCTGTTTCTGCAAGGCGGTGCGGCGCTTCAGTTCTCGATGATCCCCGCCAACCTGCTTCGCGATTCGGGTAAATCGGCGGCCTACATTCAAACGGGCACCTGGGGCAAGAAAGCGATCGCGGAAGCCAAGAAAGAAGGGCCGGTCGAGGTCGTCTACGACGCCTCGGCGTCGAATTTCAACCATGTCCCCGGCCCGCAGGACTACAGCGTCGCCGACGACGCGGCCTACCTGTATTACTGCAACAACGAAACGATCCAGGGTGTTCAATTCCCCACCGAACCCGAATGCCCCTCCGGCGTGCCGCTGGTTTGCGACGCATCGAGCGATTTTCTGTATCGCCCGGTCGACATCAACAAATACGGCTTGTTGTATGCTTGTGCCCAAAAGAACGCCGGCCCGGCCGGTGTGACCGTGGTGGTCATCCGCCGCGACCTGATCGACCGCGGCAGCGTTTCGCTTCCGGGTTACTTGAATTACAAGAACCACGCCGACGCGGACTCCGAATGGAACACGCCGCCGACGTTCGCCATCTGGGTGCTGGGCAAAGTCGCCAAGTGGCTGCAAAACGACATCGGCGGGCTGGCGGCGATGGAAACGCTGAACCGCAAAAAAGCATCGCTGCTCTACGACGCGATCGACCAGTCGGGCGGCTATTACACCGGACACGCCAAACCGGAGTGCCGCTCGCTGATGAACGCGACCTTCACGCTGCCCAACGATGATCTGCAGTCGGCGTTTCTTGCCCAAGCGGCCGAGCGTGACTTGGTCAACCTGAAAGGGCACCGTAGCGTGGGCGGAATCCGTGCCAGCATCTACAACGCGATGCCGATCGAAGGCGTGCAATCGCTGGCAAGCTTCATGACCGATTTCGCATCCAAAAACGCGTGATCTTCGCCGGACCGACGCGGCGGCTGCCTTCGGCGAGCCCCGCAAGGTCCTCGCACTCTCCCCGATCTTTCCTTTCCTCCAACCACAGCAACGCCAGAGATGTACAAGATCCTGACGCTCAATAACATCTCCGTCAAAGGACTCTCACGCCTGCCACGCGACGAATACGAAATCTCGTCCGAGTCGAGTCAGCCGGATGCGATTCTGCTTCGTTCCTTCAAGATGCACGACATGGAGATCCCCGAATCGGTCGCGGCCATCGGCCGTGCCGGTGCCGGCGTGAACAACATTCCGATCGACAAGATGACCAAGCGCGGCGTGCCGGTGTTCAATGCCCCAGGCGCCAACGCCAACGCCGTCAAGGAACTGGTGCTTGCCGGGTTGCTGATGGCATCTCGCAACATCTACCCGGCGATGCAATTCGCGTCGTCGCTGGAAGGGACCGATGCGGAGATTTCCACCGCGGTCGAATCCGGCAAGAAGAACTTTGTCGGTTGCGAATTGCACTCCAAGACCTTCGGCGTGATCGGCCTGGGCGCGATCGGACGCCGCGTCGCCAACGCCGCCAGCGCGCTGGGCATGAAGGTCGTCGGCTACGACCCGCAGATCTCGGTCGAAAACGCCTGGCGACTTTCCCGCAACGTCAAACAGGCGATCAACCTGGACCACCTGTTCTCGCAATGCGACGCCGTCAGCGTTCACGTCCCGCTGCTGGATGTGACGAAAGGACTGGTCAACAAGGCGCGCATCGAGTCGATGAATGACGGCGGTATCATCGTCAACCTCGCCCGCGGCGGCATCTGTGATGACGACGCCGTGATCGCCGCGCTGGACTCCGGCAAACTGAGCGCCTATGTGATCGATTTCCCCACCGGCCAGTTGATCAAGCACCCCAAAGTCATTTCGTTCCCGCACCTGGGTGCGTCGACCGAAGAGGCGGAGGAAAACTGTGCGGTCATGGTCGCCGATCAAGTCCGCGATTTCCTGGAAGACGGCACGGTGACCAACTCCGTCAATTTCCCCGAAGCCGTGATGCCTCGCGAAGGCAGCGGGTGTCGCGTCACGATCGCCAACGCCAATGTGCCCAACATGGTCGGCCAGATCTCAACGATTCTCGCCAACGCGGGATTGAACATCGCCGACCTGTTGAACAAGTCACGCGGCGATTTGGCGTACACCATCATCGACTTAGATGGCAACATCGAAGAGGCGTCGCTGCAAGCCCTGCGAGACATCGACGGCGTGCTCGCCGTCCGCCACCTGCCCGCCAAATAAGGTGGCGTAAGCTTCCAGCTTGCGAAAGTGGCGTAAGCTTCCAGCTTGCGATTCGGGCATGCTCCGCATGCCCACCAACCGTCCGCCACAGCCTCCCCCGCGCCGAAACCGCAAGCCCTTTAAGAGCAAACGACCCAAACTGCGAGTGGTCGGCTGCAACTGCTGCTTCGAGCAGGGCATGGCGGATCTTGTGAAAGATGCCAACCCAAAGGATCTTTCACAAGATCCAGTACCCGAAAACGGCGTAAACTGATTCCTGCGTCTCCCACTTGAGCCAGGAAATCACGCGTGCACAAAACCATCATCCGGACCATCGGCATTCCGTTGGTCACCTTGATTTCATCGACCATTCTGCCGTTCCATTCATCCGCGGCACCACCCTGGAAACGGCATACGATCGACGACACCCGGCGCGGTGCCGATGGGGTGCGACTGGGCGATTTCAACGGCGACGGGCTGATGGACGTCGTCACGGGCTGGGAAGAATCGGGATTGGTCCGGCTGTACCTTCATCCCGGCACGACGAGCGCGGGCGCCCCCTGGCCGATGGCAACGATCGCCAAAGCCAAATCGCCCGAGGACGCCGTCCCGATGGATCTCGACGGTGACGGGCGACTGGACATCGTCAGTTGCCACGAAGGCAAACAACGCCAACTGCTGGTTCATTGGAATAACACGCCCGAGCCGCACTCGAATTCATCACAGTTGCTCCGACAACAGAACTGGACGACCGATCGTTTCAAACAACTCGACGGCGTGATGTGGATGTTCGCCCTGCCGCTGGGCACGATCGACTCGCGGATCGCACTGGTCGCCGGGGCCAAGGGCCCCAAGGCCACGATCACGCTGTTGCTCGGGCCCGCGACCAACCCACGCGATCTGTCATCCTGGACCACCATTCGGCTGCGTGATGCGGGCTGGATCATGTCGCTGCGCGCCGTCGACATGGATCGCGATGGGGACCAAGACATCGTCTTTTCCGACCGTAAGGGCGACCGTCGTGTGGCGGCCTGGCTGGAACAACCCGACGATCCCGATCAGACGTGGACCGAACATGAGATCGCGGGGCAGGGCAGGGAAGTGATGTTCCTGACCGCCACCGCCGAGCGTTGTTTGATCAGCACGCGAGAGGGCGTTTCGCTGGATGGTCGACGGAGCGACAACGGCTGGATCGTGACGCCGCTGCCCAACCCGCCACAAATCAGCATGGGCAAAGCGATCGAAAGCTTTCCCGACGGTCAACTCGTGCTGACGGCCAACACGCATGCCAGTTCCGATCCCGACCGGCCCGGAATCTGGATCCGCGACGTTTCGGGAAACTGGTCCGCGATCGATCCGACGACGCGAGTGAAATTCGATCGGATGGAATTGATCGATCTCGATGGCGACGGCGACCTGGACGTGATGACCTGTGAAGAACGCCGAAACCTAGGCATCATCTGGTACGAGAATCCGGCGAATTGAAATCTCAGCGGAGCAGGGCAGGGGAGTTGGCAGAAAAATGGAGGGCAGAACAATGAGCACTCAGCACTCAAATCATTTTCCTGTCTTCCATTTTTCTGCCATTCCCCGCCCCCTGTTTCACACCCTGTTTCACACCGTCCCCCGCAGAATCGCCTAGACCCCGCGCTCGCGGATTCACTACTGTCGCCAGGAAAGTGTTTCCATCGTCCCCCTGCGTGCGACAGGTCTTGCATTGTCCCCGATCCAACGAATTCGCCCTTGGTTGCTGCCGATCGGAGTGATGGCCTGTCTGGTCGTGATTCTGATGCCGTTGCCGACGGTGATCATGGATTTTTTGTTGGCCGGCAACATCGCGTTGGCGGTGGTGATTCTGTTGACGACGATTCACGTGGCGACGCCGCTGGAGTTCAGCGTGTTTCCGACGCTGCTGCTGGCGACAACGCTGTCCCGTTTGGTGCTGAACATTGCAACGACTCGGCTGATCTTGTCCGACGCGCCCACGGCCGGCGAAGACGCCGCGGGGGGCGTGATTCGCACCTTCGGTCAATTCGTCGCCGGCAATCAGATCGAAGTCGGTTTGGTGCTGTTTTTGATCTTGGTGGTGGTCCAGTTTGTGGTGATCACCAAGGGCGCGACACGGATCAGCGAAGTCGCCGCACGATTTGCGCTCGACGGCATGCCGGGACGCCAATCGGCAATCGACGCCGACTTGAATGCGGGAAACATTGACGCGGCGACGGCGGCGGGCAAACGCGACGACTTGATCGCCGAAGCCGACTTTTACGCCGCGATGGACGGTGCCGGAAAATTTGTCCGCGGCGATGCGGTTGCCGGGCTGGTGATCACCGCAATCAACATCATCGGCGGCCTGTATCTGGGCATCGTCGTCTCGGGCATGGGACTGGCCGATGCCGCCTCCGTGTTCACCAAACTGACCATCGGCGACGGGTTGGTCAGCCAAATCCCATCGCTGTTGATTTCGTTGTCGGCGGGCGTGCTGGTCACCCGCGGCGCCCGGCGAACGAATTTGTCCGACAACTTCGTGACACAATTGTTGGGAAACTCCAAAGCCCTGGTGATCGCGGGCGGTTTTTTATTGGTGCTGGTCATCACGGGACTGCCGCCGATCCCTTTGATTTTGTTGGGCAGCGGTTGTGTGTTGATCGCCACCACGCTTGACCGCAACGCGAAACAACAGGCGGCCCAGGCGCAGCGTGAGCGTGAAACCGAAGCCCAAGCGGCCACGCCGACCCAAAAACGCGTCGAAGACTTCTTGACGGTGGACCCGCTGGAAGTGGCGATCGGATTGGGGCTGCTACCGCTGGCCGACCCGATTCGCGGCGGCGATCTGATGCAACGCATCGCCAGTCTGCGAAATCAGATGGCCGCGGAGATCGGCATCGTGTTGCCCAAGGTGCGGGTACGCGACGACGCGACGCTCGGCCAACAGGAATACGAAATCCGATTGTTCGGTGACTTCGTCGCCCGCGGCGAGTTGCGTGTGGACCGACTGCTCGCCAGCGGTGACGGCAGAACGACCGGAAAACTGGACGGAGAAACGGTGCATGAATTCGGCGGCACGACGTCGATCTGGATTGATCCGGCGGGCCGCGAACAAGCGATGATCTACGGATTCAAGACACGGACGGCACCGGGCGTGCTGGCCGATCACTTGGAACAAGTCGCCCGCGCCCACGCCGACGAACTGCTCTCGCACGACGCCACCAAACACCTGTTGGATGAATTGCGGCAGGTGGCTCCGGCGCTGGTGGACGATTTGGTCCCGGCCCGGCTGTCGATCAATGACGTTCAAAAAGTCTTGCAGGGCCTGCTGCGTGAAGCGATCCCGATTCGGCAATTGGGCATCATCTTGGAAGCGCTCGGTGACGCCGCGGCGCGTTCCAGTGACGCGTCCGAACAGATCGAAAGCGTCCGCCGACGTTTGGCCAGAACACTGTGCTCCCAACTCCGTGACGAACAACGCACGCTGCGAGTCGTCACGCTCGAATCGTCCGCCGCGGAACCGCTGCAACCGCTCAACGGGCCGGCGGGGCAGGGCGAGATCTGGGCGGATGGCCAGGGCGGCACCGGCGCGACGTCTCAATTGGAAATCCGGCACAACAAAACACAAGACGTCACTTGCGACGCGATTCGTCAAGCCGTTAAGAACCTATCCAGTGAAGGTTACCCGCCGGTCCTGTTGGTCGGCCCACACCTTCGACGCCGCGTGAAACAGGTGACCGAAGAAGCCGGAATCTGGACGCACGTATTGTCCACCAACGAAATCACCACCGACACTCAGCTGGAAATTTCCTCGACGGTCGGCCGCCCCACATCCTCCGCCGCCGCTTAGTCCTGACGATCCTCCGCCCCGCCTTTTTACAGCCCACTTGATGCAAGTCAAAATTTTCCGAGCCGCAAATTTGCAAGCTGCCCTGGAGGAGATCCGGGAACAGCTCGGGCCGAATGCATCCGTTCTGCGAACGCGACAGTGCCGTGACGGATGGATGGGTTGGCTGGGCCGAAGCTATGTCGAAGTGACCGCCAGCAGCGGCGACCAGCCGCGCGACGCGGCCGGCATGATGTCCGAAGACACGCATCGCTCCCTGGAACGCCTGGCGGGGATTCAACCTTCTCCCAACACACTTCCGATCGACTCGCGACAAACGCTGTCGGTCGTCGGCCGGATGCCGATCAGCCCCACCGGCTCGACGAGCCCTACCCGGCCGACCGGCGGGACCGGTCTGAACCATTCCCGGTACTCCGACCCCACCGCCGACTATCGCACGGGCCTGATCTCGCTGGGCGTCTCCGAAGCCGTGGCCGACCGCTGGATCCGTTCGACCAGCGGCTTTGTGGCCAACCTGGGCGACCCGGTGGAACCGTCTTGGTTGGAACAGTTGCAACGCAGCGTGGCCCGAGAGATCCGTCTCAGCGGTGCGATCCAGCTCAATCCCGGCGAACGCCGCATCGTGGCACTGATCGGGCCGACCGGCGTCGGAAAAACCACGACGGTGGCGAAGCTTGCTGCCGGGTTCCGCATTCAATCCAAACGACGCGTCGGTCTGTTGACGATCGATACGTTCCGAATCGCCGCCGTCCAACAGCTCCAAGCCTACGCGCAAATCATGGACTTGCCGATGAGCGTGGTCGAATCGACCGACCAGATGCGCGGTGCGATTGACCAACTGGGCGATGTCGATTTGATCTTGATCGACACCGCCGGGCGGAGTCCCAAGGGGGACATGAGCATCGCCGGGCTGGCCGAGTTGTTGCGCACCGCCCAACCGGACGAAACCCACTTGGTCATCAGCGCGACGAGCACCGCCGCGGTGGTCCAATCCGCACTCGACGGATTCGCCGCCGCCAGGCCGACCGCCGCGATCCTCTCCAAACTGGACGAAACCCCTTACACCGCGGGCGTGCTGTCGGCGCTGACGTCCTCACGCGACCGCCTCGGGCTGCCGATCAGCTACGTCACCAACGGCCAGCATGTCCCCGATGACATCGCCGTCGCGACCGCCCAGCGGCTGACCGAACGTTTGATTCCCGCGCCCACCGGCGTGCGGCAGTTCGAAGCCGCCTGAAAGAAACGAACAATAAAACTCAACTCACCATGAGAAACAACCGATAGAGAAAAAGCCGAGGGCTGGGAACTCAAAAGACGACTTGAGATTTTTTTTTGAGAGACCACCTTCGGCGACTGGGTCGACCCCGGCACACACGGACAAGAAAGCTGGACAAGGATTGTCTGGTCGATTGGTCGTGCCCGTGCAGAGAACCGACCCTGAGTGGCGCCGATGATTTTGTTCGCAGCAATGCAACTCGGATCGTCGGCAACAGCGAAAGCGAAAGCGAACCCCAAACATGACCTCGGCGACATGATGTCGTCGGCAGTCGAATTGAAGATCACGGAGGATTGGATGCCAGCCGCAGTTTCAACAGACGATGAAATCCTAGAGGTTTGGAAACGATTCAAACAGACCGAGAAGGATGCGGACGAATACGAACCTCTACGCAATCGCCTCGTCGAGCGGTACATGCCCTTGGTTCGATACAACGGTGAACGCATTTGGCAACGTTTGCCCGATGGCGTCGAACTCGATGACCTGATCAGCGCCGGAATCTTCGGCCTGATGGACGCGATCGATGCCTATGACATGGACCGCGGCGTCAAGTTCGAAACCTATTGCGTGCCGCGAATCCGAGGCGCCATGCTGGACGAACTACGCACCATGGACTGGGTCCCCCGGTTGGTTCGCAGCAAGGCCAGCAAGCTGGCCGTCGCCAAGAAGCAATTGGAAACCAGGTACGGACGTCCTGCGACGGTGCAGGAATTGTCCGAACACATGGAGCTTTCGATCGCCGAAGTCGAAAAGATGGAATCGGACGCCAATGCCGTCGGCGTCGTCTCGCTCAACAAAAAGTGGTACGAGACCGACAGCTACAAGGACGTGCGCGAAATCGACATCCTGGAAGACAAGAAAGGCGAAGACCCGACCCGACGTGTCCAGAAAAACGATCTGATGCGTTTGGTCACCAAGGGACTCAATCGCAACGAACGCTTGATCATCATTCTTTATTACTACGAAGAATTGACGATGAAAGAGATCGGTGCGACACTGGATTTGTCCGAGTCGCGGGTCAGCCAGATGCACACCTCCATCGTCAACCGTTTGCAAACCCAACTGGGAATGCGACGAGTCGAGTTTGGCACGGCGTGACGCTGCTCCAGTCCGTGCGAAGTCCCGCCGACTTCGCCGACGTGTCCTCCGTTTTGCAATTGAGTCAACCGCGTGCGCGTCGCCCACATCATCACTCGCATGATCATCGGCGGCGCCCAGGAAAACACGCTTTTCAATTGCCTGGACTTGATCGAGCATCATGACGACGAAGTGATGCTGATCACCGGGCCGTCGCTGGGGCCCGAAGGCGACTTGCTGCACCGCGCCGGTTTCTTCGCAGATCGAAGCAAACTGCGGGGCAGGGCAGGGGAGTTGCAGATCGAACTGTTGCCGATGTTTCGTCGCAACATCCATCCGCGACGCGATTGGGCCGCCTCCCGGGCGATCCGAAAAACCATCCAAAACTTCCGTCCCGACGTCGTGCACACGCACAGTGCCAAAGGCGGACTGCTGGGACGCAAGGCCGCCTGGTCGCTCGGCGTGCCGGCCGTGATCCATACCGTTCACGGAGCGCCCTTTCACGATTTCCAGCCCCGACTGGCGCGCGAATTCTTCCGACGCTGCGAACGCTTCGCCGCGACCCGCTGCCACCACTTGATTTCCGTGGCCGATGCAATGACAGAACTGATGGTCCAAGCCGGCGTCGCACCGCGAGAAAAATTCACGACCATCTACAGCGGGATGGACGTCGACCCGTTCCTCCGCGCCGACGAGCAGCGACAATCGGTGCGCGAAAAATACCAGATCGCGCCCGATCGCGTCGTGATCGGCAAACTCGCGCGACTGTTTCACCTCAAAGGCCACGACGACCTGATCACCGCCGCGGTCGAGGTGATCGCCCGATGCCCCCAGGCCCTGTTCCTGTTGGTCGGCGACGGCATCTTACGCGCCCCCCTGACCCGACGAATCGAATCGCTCGGCCTGGCCGAGCATTTCGTGTTCACCGGACTGGTTTCCCCCGCCGACGTCCCCCCGCTGATCGGTGCGATGGACGTGCTCGTGCACACCTCGCTGCGTGAAGGCCTGGCCCGAGCATTGCCCCAAGCGTTGATCGCCGGAAAGCCCGCGGTCAGCTACGACGTCGATGGGGCTCGCGAGGTCGTGATCAGCGACGAAACCGGTTTCCTGATCCCGCCACGCGACACCGCCAGATTGGCGGATGCGTTGATCCGCCTGGTCGAAAATGCCCCACTTCGCAAAACGTTGGGCGGGGAAGGGCAGAGGCGATTCACCGAGCAGTTCCGCCACGAGACGATGACGCAGCAGGTTCGCGGCATCTACCAACGCGTTTTGGACCGCCGATCACCCTGAATCACCTCCCGGTGACACTTTGGCTCTAACGGTGTTCGCGGAACGGGGCGAGCGGGCCGTCATTTTTGTGAGCCGCGCGCCGCGTAAGCGGCCGGGCACTGCGACGCTGCCCGAGGCCTTACGGCCAGCGGCTCACCATTGACTCAGCAGATCCCGCCCCAACCGACAACCCGCGAACCGTCCGGTCGCGTTTCAAAAACACCGCGTTTGGCGTCAAAGTCGACGGCAGGGGGCGCAAGCCCTCCGGTGGTTTGCGTCACCGCGTGACCTGAATCGGTCGCTCACGGCCAGCCGGCGGCCAATTCCCCGGCTTTCGCGATTGCCACGACGTCAACTATGATGCCAGCCGGCAGGGTCTGGTAAACTCTGCCGGCCCCGACAGCCCCCCCGATGAGACGATCGCGGGGCCCGCTGGAACTCCGACACACTGCCATTTGTCCGATCGGTAACCGATGACCAAGACCCGAGATTACTACGGCCCGTACCGATTGACCCGTCTGATTCGCTCCGGCTCGACCGCGGAGGTCTGGGAAGCGATCCACGAACACGACCAGGAACGTTTCGCGCTCAAGATCCTGAAAGGGCAGATGGCCAAGGACAAAAACGAAGTCAATCTGCTCAAGCACGAATTCAACGTCGGCAAGGACCTGCAAAACAGCCCCCGGATCATCAAAATCCTGGATTATTCGATCGCCAACGATCGGCCGTTCCTGGTCCTGGAACTGTTCAGCGAACTGAACATCAAACAGGCACTTCGACGCGGCCCCGACTCGCTCGCCTTCATGCTCGACAAGATCATCGAACAGGCCGGCGAGGGCATTTATTACATGCACACCCGCAACTGGATCCACCTGGACCTGAAACCCGACAACTTCCTGGTCAGCCGCGACGGCGAAACCAAACTGATCGACTTCACGATCACCGAAAAGAAAAAGACCGGGCTGAGCAAGATCTTCCATCGCAAAACCCTGGCCAAGGGAACCCGCAGCTACATGGCACCCGAGCAGATCCGACGCAAGGTCTGTGACGAACGAACCGACATCTATTCCTTCGGCTGCGTCCTGTTTGAAATGGCCACCGGCAAGCCTCCCTTTACCGGCGACACCCCGAACGATTTGCTCAACAAACACCTAAACGCCTCGATCCCCAGTGCGATCGCCTACAACAACAACGTCACGAAAGAATTCGCCGATCTGATCAAACGCATGATGGCCAAATCGGCATCCGCCAGGCCGGGTTCGATGTGGGACTTCTTGAAAGAGATCCGCTCGATCCAACTCTGGAACAAACGCCCACGCAAGCCGGAAATTAGCGTCTTCGACAGCATGCCCGGTATCCGTGGCGCCGATGACATGCTTCGCAAACCATCGGCTGCAGACCTAAACGACGAAGAAGAGGATTGACAATCGATGGCCGGACCCGGACTCGATTTTGAAATCGAAATCGCCGAACTTGAAACCCGTATCAGCACGCTTCAGCGACAGACCGAACGCAGCGAAGCCGCCGAAGGCGAATTGCGGTCGCTGCGGACGGACCTTGCCAAACAATTGCGCGACGTCTACTCCTCGCTCGATCCGTGGCAAACCGTTCAAGTCGCCCGACACAAGAACCGCCCCTACACCAAGGACTACCTGAACCTGGCGTTCGACGATTTTGTCGAACTCCATGGCGACAAACACTTCGGCGATGACCGGGCGATGCTGGCCGGATTCGCCAAATTGGATCGCTTCAAAGTCATGGTGCTCGGCCACCAAAAAGGACGCACCTACAAAGAACGCGCCGCCTGCCACTTCGGCTGCGCCCACCCCGAAGGCTATCGCAAGGCGATGGTCAAAATGCGTCTGGCGGAGAAATACAAACTGCCACTGATCTGCTTCATCGATACACCCGGCGCCTATCCCGGCATCGGTGCCGAAGAACGCGGCCAGGCGCAAGTGATCGCCGAAAGCATGTTCAAAATGAGCCAGCTGAAAACGCCGATCATCTGCATCGTGATCGGTGAAGGCGGATCCGGAGGCGCATTGGGAATCGGTGTCGGAGACCGGATTGCCGTGATGCAACACGCCTACTACAGCGTGATCAGCCCCGAAGGTTGCGCCGGCATCCTCTGGAAAAGCCACGAACACGCGCCCAAAGCCGCCGCCGCACTCCGCTTCACCAGCGATCACCTCAAACGCCTCGGCGTGGTCGATGACGTGCTCGATGAACCGCTTGGTGGAGCCCACCGGGATCATCACCAAATGGCCACGCGACTCAAAACCTACCTCTCCAAAACGCTCGGCGAGCTGGAAACCAAGTCCGTCGATCAGCTGCTCGAATCACGCTACGACAAATTCCGACGCATCGGAGTCTTCCTCGAAGAGGCCTCCTGATCGCCGGTCGAAAAATCGACGCCCGCAAGCGACACCCAGAGCCCGAGCGCCCTGCGAAAGGAGTCACCCTCCCTGCCAGGGAGGGTCGAGCGCAGCGAGGGGAGGGTCGACCGGTCGTCGCTGAGCGATTCCGAGCCACTTAGACCCTCCCCGCTCCGAGCGCACACTCCTCCGCGCCCCTCCCAAAGGACGGCGATTGTAAAAGTGGCGGATTTGACCGTCGCGGAAGTCGCTAAGCCTTTCGCAGCGCCCGCCCTCTCTGGCGTTTGCT
This sequence comes from Stieleria neptunia, assembly GCF_007754155.1. Lineage (NCBI taxonomy): Bacteria > Pseudomonadati > Planctomycetota > Planctomycetia > Pirellulales > Pirellulaceae > Stieleria > Stieleria neptunia. The sequence goes on from NZ_CP037423.1 coordinate 9,129,628, forward strand.
TGCTGCGCAAACGCCGTCTCTCCCAGAGGGAGAGAATCTAAATCGGTTACAAAATCCTGCAGAAAACGAATCGGCGTCCCGAGGGAGAGAATCTATTTGGTTGCCAAAAGCTGCCGTTATACAATCGATATCCCGAGTCTACCGTAACGTCATTCATCGACCATCCGCTTCGCTCCGGCCGACCGGCAACACGACGTTTATTCCACGGCGGTTTCGTCCTCACCGCCAGACGCCGTCTCGATCCCCCAAGCCCGCAAGATCTCGGTCGTCGAAACTCCGAAGCCGAAGACACCAGCCTTCGGATCGTCGTCTGCGCCGCCTTCCTCGGCAGGCGATCCCAGGTGAACGCCGACGACATGCCCCTTGTCGTCCAGCAGCGGAGCGCCGGGAGTCGCCTGCAGAGAGAGCCTGGAGTTGGCAAACCGGTACGCGATTCGGCCATCACCATCCACCTCGGTCACCGTTGCTTGATGAGCCACCCGGCTCGGCGAGGCCCCCGCGTAGACCGCCGTCGCCATCCAAACGGTGTCGCCGACTTGGGGAGCCTCGGTTGCCAGTGGCAAGGGTCGAATCCCCCGAGCCAAGGCGCCCGTCGAGACGGCGACCAGATCACGCGCCCAGCGGTCGTCATCCGATGCGTCGGCGTCTTCGAACTCAATGATCTCCCTCAGCTGTCGCATCGCATCGGCGGCACCGAACGCTTCGCTGACCATGATCTTTGTGACGCCACTGCGAGCGGCGTCGGCTGCGTCACGGTTGACGACGGGATCGGATTGCTGAAGCGCCGGATGCAGCGGCATGATCATGACCGGAGCATCACCGGGCTCCAAGTGGACCGCAAACGCGGTCGCGAGAATCACGTCGGGATCGATTTGAATTTCGTTGACCGCCACGTAAGGACGCCAGATCGTGAAATCACGAACCGACGGCCCGCGGTAGGGATCGGCAACGGCGGGAGAGTTGGCGCGCTGTCGGGTCGAGGCACCGAAATCGGACTCCGATGAGCAACCGACCAGGGCGAGAGCGAGCAACAGACCGGCCCCCGACAGCCGAGCTGTCGGGGGCAACATTTCCATGATCTTCAAGATGCAATTCCAAGTAGCAAAACGAAACAATCAAAAAGTTAGAGTTCGCTTTCGGCGTCGATGATGGCTTCATCTTCCGCCTGAATCTCTGCGGCGACGTCGGTGTCAATCTCGGGCGGGGCAGGGCCGCCGCAGCCGATCATCGGCATCACCAAACACGCGATGAATACGATCAACGCAAGACGGGTACGTCCTGATTGAAGAGGAACGTTGTAGAACATAGGATCAATCCTTTCAGGGTGTTGGACAGTATTAATTGACGTGGTTTTCTTCAAGAGACTCTCCATCGTCAACGACGCACAGATTCTTCCAAATCGTTGCATCGACGTTGAAGTTGTAGAACTGCACCGATCCGTCGCAGAGGGCGGCGTGAACACCGACGTGCGCGGCGCCGAAGTAATGATTCCAGTTGGTCGATCCGCCGGCATCGCGATCGGGAGCATACGCATCGTTGTCCGATTTGGGCGGAAAGTGCCAACGGATCGTATCGGTATCCCAACCCGCGTTGTTCCAGCGTTCGTTGTCTCCACCGTCAAGTCCATGCTCGGTATAGGGCAGTGACTTTTCGGCGAACACGATGCTGTGGGTCAGGCCGTCACGGATATCAGCCAGGCGACGTTTGTCACCGTCTTTGGCCCAGATGATGGCACCGGCGCGTTTCTTGATCAGGCCTCCGTTGGATCGACTGCGGGTCGAAACCGCGGGTGCACCGAGCGGAGCTTCGGGAATGAAGTTGACGGCCGTGTCGGGTCGGCCGTGGTAGAAACCGCCGTTTCCGGCGTAATCCACCCGACCAAATTTCGCACTGCCATATCCGGTCGGCGCCCGCCGGGTGGGACAGTAGTAGACGGGGATCAGCACTTGGGCGACGTCGTCTTCGCGCGAATTGTTCGGACGATTCGGCCACCAAGGCGGATCATTGGTCGCCAAGTCGTAGACGGCGGCCTGCTCCAGGAACGGCAGAATCCGCCACTGTGCCGACCATCCCGCGCGGTTCGCCGCTCGGCAGCACGCGTCGGACGTCCGACCGGACGGGTTGCTGGTGCCGGGATCTCCGTCCCAGGGCCCGGGCGGCAATTGCTTGTACGTACTTTCGTAGTTCAGAGTCGCGAGTGCAATTTGCTTCATGTTGTTGCTGCACTGCATTCTGCGAGCCGCTTCACGGGCAGCTTGCACTGCCGGCAACAGCAGCCCGACCAAGATTCCGATGATCGCGATAACGACCAGCAACTCAACCAGCGTAAAACCGCCGGATGCCATTCGCTTCGAACCGCGCGCTCGCGTTGTTGTGTTCGATCGAATGTAACTACCTGACCACATTGTTGTCTCCTGTAAGTGATAACTGTGGTGATTCAAAATTGTTTTAAGGGTAAATCGATTCTCGTGCCGTTGATGGCAACGTGGTTCACTCAAACGGACCAATCGTTGTGATGAACAAGATGAAGCTCGGCCGACAGGCGCCGAAGCATTCGAGAAGAAGAGGGTTCATCGAGAGAGCTTGCTTGGTCTGGTGCGATACGGTAGCGACCTGATCTCGATTCAAAAGACGAGTTCAAAACTCTTGTGGCATATTCATCCAAACCACGTCAAAGTCTTCGCCAGTTTCTAACAATCACGAGACCGCATGCCGGGGGCGAAGAAGCCCACCTGCTGACGCATGCGACGGTCAACCGAGTGCAGGACTGAAACAACAGCGAACGCGCCCAGACATGCGTGGTCGCAAACATCGGTTGAATCTCAAACCGACCTGCACACCGCTGCATGAAGCTCTGGTGAATGTTCCATCGAGTAACTGTGTGAACTGTGTGAATAACGGCAACGTCGCATTGATCAAGTTTTTGCGATCGCTATTCTCCGCCGCGTCGGCCCAGACCGATTAACAAGACGCACCACTACAAACACGTTGCCGCGTCGCTCCACATACAACCATTCACCACAGAAACATTCACCGTGAAATCAAGAATGAACAAGCGTCGTACGAAGGATTCAAGTTCACGATCAAAGCGTCGTCGCCCCACCAAGAAAAACCTCAAACTGGAATCCCTTGAAGCGCGTCAACTGCTTGCGGCGAATGTCGTCAACGACTCGTTGACGTTGGCAGCCGACAGCTCGATCAACGTTCTGACCAACGACACGTCCGGAAGCGAAGTGCAATCGGTCTCGGCGTTTCAGGTCGACTTTGATCGCGAAACGTATGACCCGGCCGTCAACGCCACCGATTGGTTCATCCCCGATCGCCCGGGACAGCCGGGTGTTCCCCAACGCTCGTTGATCCCGGGCGCGGTGACTTCGATCACCGGTAATAAAGGCGACCTGGACCTGCATCGCGACAACGATGCTGACCCGTCCAACGATACCGATCTGGCACCCCTGACGGCGGGCGAAGGAATCAGCCTGCCGGTGCTTCGCGACAACCAACCGGTTGACAGCACACAAACCAACTTGGGCGTTCTCCAGTATGTGGTCGACTCCGCGAACACCTGGATCGCGATGGCCGCCGCCCCGGAGAACAATGGGGAAAATTCCGTTCCGATCTCGAATACTTTCTTCCCCTACGATGCGGGATGGGCGGGGGCAACCATCGACGAAGGTGGGGTCAGGGTCTTCGGTAGCACCGACATCACTGCCACCGGAGACGGCAGAAACTTCGTGGTCGAAGTCGCCGGGGTGACCGATTCGTTTGAGGACGGCTTCCTGTTCTCGATCGCCGGCGACAACTCCGACAACTACTCTCGGGCTCGGCCGATTGGGGGAAACCAATGGGCAATCCAGGTTCGCGACAATAGCCAGGAGATCGGGTCAACGGACACCGATCCGATCAGCGTGCTTTATATTCCCAGAAGTGCTCAAGGTCTGATCGGCGGTGTCGTCGACGGCGGCTTCGACGGCGTCAGCCCGATGCGGCAGTCCTTCGGCGACTTCAGCGTTTCGCGCCAGTCCGACGGATTCTACCGGGTCAGCATTCCAGGGCACGACATCACCTCGGGCGCCCTGATCGTCGAAAACTATGACCTGTCGGTCAGTCAGCCGCGAAACACCTATTTCAGCTATGACGATGCTGGTGACGGCAGTGGCGACATCATCATTCGCCAATTTGCCTGGAACGGAAACACGGAAACGCCGCTGAACTCGGACTTCGTGTTCTTCTTCGTCCCCTTCGAAAACACGCTTAGCCCGACCACCGACCTGACGGTCTCCTCACTCGGTGAGAACAACAATGGTTTGTCCGCCAAGGGACTGCCACTGACACTGAACGCTGACGGAACGGTCAACTACGCCACCTCGGGCGCGATCCGTGCACTCGGTGCCGGCGAAACCGATACGGACTCCTTCGTCTATCGGGCCACCGATGGAACCACCGAAAGCACCGAAGCCACTGCGACGATCAATTGGGTCGGCGTGAACGACGCCCCCGAAGTCATCACCGCACCGGCAGAGCTGATTCTCGACGAAGACAGTCCGACAACCCTGATCGACCTGACCACGGTCTTCAACGACGTCGATGCCAACGACGTGCTGACGTACGACATCGACACCGGAGTCGGTGGACTGATCACCGGTGAAATCGTCGGCACCAATGCCTCGATCACTCCCGCCCTGAACCAATTCGGTTACGTGCAAATCTCCTTGTCGGCGACGGACCCGAACGGTGAAACCGCGACGGTCACGCTGGACATTTCGGTCATCCCCCAAGACGACGACGTGCAGGCGGTCGATGACGACGGCACGGTGACGGACAAGTTCACCCCCGCCAGTATCGACGTGCTCGGCAACGACTTCCATCCCGACACGACCGAATTCTCGGTCTCTGCGGCTGAGATATACGGTGACCCGGCAGCGACCAGCAATGAAGGCTCCGTATTTAGCGTCATCAACACAACCGCGGCTCCCAACGATTTGACCATCCAAAGCCCCGGCAACTTGGGTGACGTCGCGGTCGGCCGCGGCGGCCTCGATCTGTCGCTGGCCGACGGCGTTTTCTTGGGCACCGGGCGTGACAACACCAGTCCGTTCCCGACCGTCAACACCTACGCCGCCTTCGGCAGCTACGGATTCGCCACCGACCGAGGCATCGGCGGCGGCGAACGGAACACCGCACTGAGCGCCGCGTTCTTTCCCTTCGGTGATCAATGGACCTCCGGACACATCGCGGCCGACGGAACCGTACTCGGAGGCGTCGGCATCTCGCAGGCCAACGTGACGCTGCTTCAACCGGGGCTGTTCGAAATCACCATCCCCGAAGCCAGATTCACCGACGACGGCTTGCTGTTCGCCGTCAGCGGTAGCAACGACGACAACATCGTGTCGGTCTATCCGCAAGGCTACAACAACACATGGCTCGTCCGTCAAATGGACAGCGATTCGGATGCGACCGGATTCGAAAGCGACGCGATCAGCTTCGTCTACCTCCCCGGTTCGGTCACCGGATTGATCGGCGGTCGCGCCGCGTCGGAAGAAGGCCAGTACGCCTTGCGACAGCGTTACGGCAACGTCTCGCTCAGCTCCGACACCGACCAGGCACCGCTGGTCACGATCGACGGATACACGCCGGCCGATGGCGCCCTGATCGCCGTCGCAACCTCCTATGACTTTGCCGATGTCAACGGAGTGTCGACCTTGATCCCCGCCAACCAAGCCGTCATGGCAACGCCCCAAGGCAATGCGTTCCGAATTGACATTCTTCAATCCGAGACCTTCACGCCGACCGGAAACTTCCCCGAGTTCCAGTTCATCTTCCTGCCCTACGACAGCCCGCTGGAAAAGATCGACGGCTTGGATTTCGGCATCGACGGGTTTGACAGCGTCAGTGCCTTGGGAGCCTCTGTCACGCTCGAGTCCGATGGAACGTTTACTTATGATCCATCGGGAGCGGGCGCAGCGATCGCCGATCTGGGCAACGGTGAATCGACCACCGATACGTTCACCTACACGATCCGCGACGGCCGTGGCGGGACTTCGACCGCAACCGTCTCCTTGACCGTGCAAGGTGAAAACCAAGCCCCGACGGCCAACGACGATGTCGTCAACTTGAATGAATTGAACGCCCAAGGCGCATTGATTAGCGTGCTTGGAAATGACATCGACCCCGATGTCGAGTCGCTGCTGGGAACGCCGACCGGGATCCCGTCGGCCAACCTGTCGGTCGATGCTTCGAGCGTCTGGTCGGTCTCTCAAACCGGTACCGCACCGCTGAATTTGACGGTCGGTGCGGCAGCGACGGGGACGGTCGAAATCCTGCAAAACGGAAACGCGATCAACCAAGCCGACGGCGTCGTGCTGGCAACGATCCGCGAAAACTTCGACGGCGCCAACACCAACTATCGCTTGGTCCAATCGTTCGACAACGGCAGCGGCACTTCGCTCGCCTTGCAACAGTTCGGTACCGACGCGGCAGCCGACGCCGACGTCTCGGTCGCGTTCTTCCCGTTTGCCGACAACTGGGTCGGCGGCCACGTCAGCAGCGGCGGCACCTTGACCCACGGCAACGGATTGACCGATGCCGAAGTGGTTCGAACCGACGTCGGCCGTTACGAAGTCACCATCCCCGGCGTGACCGACGCGGCACTGGACGGATTCCTGTTCGTCATCGGCAATGAAAACGCCGACAACGTTGCCCAGGCCAGGGCCGTTCCTGGTTCGTCCATCTACGAAGTCGCCGTTCGCGACAACCAACAAGATTTCGGCAACGGCGAAGACGGCGGATTCTCGTTCGTGTTTGTCCCACGCAACGCGCAAAACTTGGTCACCGGAACGATCGATCCGTTCAATTCCCGCCCCAATGCCGTCAGCGCCGCGATCGGCGAATTCAGCGTCGAACGGATGGACGTCACCAACGGTGGTCACGAGTGGAAAGTGACGATCCCCGGACAGTCTCCGGACACCGGCATGTTGGTGCTGACCAACCAAAACAACAGCAGTATCGAAGACAACTTCCTGAGCTACCAAGACGATGGATCGGGAAGCTTTGTGATCCGATCGCACGACATGCCGGGACTCGGTCGCCAAGACCAATCGTTTACGTTCACATTCATTCCGTTCGATTCGATCGGTCAACCCGCCGCGCGCCCCGTGCCTGGCCTGTTGTCGATCGACAGCGTCGACCCGACCTCCAGCTTGGGCGTGACGCTGACGGCCAACGCAGACGGTACGATCAGCTACGACCCGGGAACGGTTCTGGATTCGCTTTATGACGGCGATGTGGCGACCGATACGTTCACCTACACCATGACCGATGGTTTCGGTGGAACCTCGACGGCAACCGTCACCGTGAACATCGACGGCTTCGGCGCCGCACCCGTGCTACAAACCTCGTCCGGTGCGACCTACTACGGCGTGGGCGATGAACCGGTCAGCATCGCCGGGCAGTTCAGCCTGGCTCCCGTCGGCGTACCATTCTTCGACGGCGCCGTCGCGACGGTGGAACTGACCAGCGGCCAAATCGCATCGGATTCCGTGTCCATTCGCGACGAAGGCAACGGGGCAGGGCAGGTCGGTATCTCGGGAACCGACGTCATCTATGACGGGGTCGTGGTGGCAACGTTCACCGCCGGATCCGGAACATCCCCGCTGACGCTGACGTTCAACGCGGCAGCAACCGAGATGGCCGTTGAACGAATCCTGCAATCGGTGACCTACTTCACCTCGGACCCCGTCGTGACCGGTGGCGGCCGAGTGGCAACGTTCTCGTTTGTCGACGGCAACGGCCAGGCAAGTGACTCGGTCACCAAACCACTGCAGCTCGGATTGGTCTATCGACGGGAACTGCAACAGGGCGTCAACAACGGCTATGGCACCTATCAGGGAACCTCGGATGCCCAGATCCGTGAAAGCGATCCTGATTCGGTGATCGTGCCGACCACTGACTTGTTGGTCGATTTCGACAGCGCCGGAAACGCATCGCAAGTGCTGCTGCGTTACGCCGACCTGTTCGGTGACGGGCCGGGGCAAATCCCGCTCGGTTCCGTCATCACGTCGGCAAACCTGGTCGTTGAAACCAATCCCAACACCTCCAACGCGCCGGGCGATGGCGGAACGCTGCACCGCATGTCGATCGACTGGGACGATGCCACCGCCACCTGGAATGCATTCGGCAACGGGATCCAACCGGATGCGGGAGAAGCCGCCAGCGTCTTTGAATCTGCAATCGGGACCGCCAGTGGAGCCGGCAGTACGGGGACGGGCGTGCTGAGCTTCAGCGTGCTGCCGGACATTCAAGCCTGGGCCGATGGCGAAACCAACAACGGTTGGCTGATTCAGGGTTGGGAAAACCGCACCGACGGCTGGTTCTTTAGCAGTGCCGAAGACGAAACGCCGACGGCCCGCCCGAAGCTGGAAATCGAATGGGTTCCCGCCGGTGCGAATGTCGTCAGCTTCCGTGAAGGCGTCGACGGCTATTCGTCGACGGTGGACACCGAAATCGACAGCACCACTGCGGATGATGATTTGTCGGCCGCCGAAACGTTGTTTATCGATTCACCGACCAGCCGAGCGCTGATCCGATTCGACGACATCATCGGAGACCTGGCCGGACAAATCCCCGCGGGCTCGAAGATCGTCACCGCACGGCTTCGTACCGCTTCGACCACCAGCAATGCGCAAGGCGACGGGGCACGGTTCTTCCCGATGCTGACGGATTGGAGCGAGACCGACACGTTCAACAGCCTGATTGACGGCGTCAGCATCGACGGCGTGGAAGCGGCGACGGAATTCACCGCCTCCGCCGGCAATGCCAGCCGCACCCCCGACGTCCAAGGTGGGTTCCACGATTGGGATGTTACCCAAGACGTGCAAGCCTGGGTCAACGGCGACCTGACCAACTTCGGCTGGCTGATGGAACACTGGGAAAGCGGTACCGACGGCTGGGGTTTCCAAAGCTCCGAAGCGGCCAATGAACTGGAACGGCCACGACTGGAAGTCGTGTTCACGACCGCCATCGACCCGGAAATCAACATCACCGGTGACAACGGCCAAGCGGTCGCTGCCGGAACCACCAACGTCTCGCCCTTGGCCGGAACGGACTTCGGTAGCGCCGACGTAACCGGCGGAACGGTCACCAAGACCTTTACCATCGAAAACACCGGCGCCGCGGCGCTGAATATCTCGGCTGCCGAAATCATCGGAGCCGAATCCGGTGCGTTCGCCTTTACGAACCAACCGGTCGCGACCGTCATCCCCGGCGGATCGTTCTCCTTCGATGTGGTCTTCGATCCGTCCAAGCTGGGACTGCACGATGCCACCGTGGTGATCACCAGTGACGACGCGGACGAAGGAGTGTATCGGTTCGCCATCCAAGGCAACGGCGTCGGATTCCCGGCGCTGTCGGCGACACCGGACGGGTCAACATCCTTCACAGCGATCGGCGGTATTTCGAGCGGCCTTTCAGGTGCTGAGATCTCCGCCTTCGACCCCGGCAGCGATCGCCTGTTCGTGACGTCCGATGCCGGGCTGCAGGTCGTCGATCTGGCTGACCCCGCCAACCCGGTTTTGTTGTCAACCATCCAGCCGACCGCGGAGGGTGCCAGCGACAATGCGATCACCAGTGTCGCGGTCAGCAACACGGGCGTCGTCGCAGTCGCCGTTCCCGGATCCGATCCCCAAGCTCCCGGCAGCGTGTTCTTCTACAATGCCGCCGACGCCTTGTTCTTGGGCAGCGTGACCGTCGGAGCCCTGCCGGACCAACTGACGTTCACCCCCGACGGCAGCCGACTGTTGGTCGCCAATGAAGGCGAACCTTCGTCGGACGGAACGACAGATCCGGTCGGGTCGGTCAGCATCGTCGATCTCTCGACCGGTGTCGCAACCGCGACCGTGCAAACCGCCGGCTTCGAATCCTTTGACGGAAGCGAACAAGCACTGCGAGACGCGGGCGTCAAACTGAGCCCCGGCAAGAGTGTTTCCGAAGACGTCGAACCGGAATACATCGCCATCTCCCCCGATGGCAGCACCGCCTTCGTCACGCTTCAGGAAAACAACGCGTTGGCCGAAGTCGACATCGCGACCGCGACCGTCACCCAGATTCTTCCGTTGGGCTACAAAGACCACAACGCGGCGAATGCTCAAATCGACCCGACCAACGATTCTCCCGACGCGTTGACGCTGGGAAGCATCCCGGTTCGTGGCCTGTTCCAACCCGATGCGATCGCCAGCTACGAAGTGGACGGTGTGACCTACTATGTGACCGCCAACGAAGGCGATGCACGCGACGCGGAAGAAACGGACGTCCAAAGCGTCACGCTGGATCCGACAATGTTCCCCAACGCCGCGGCACTGCAAGCCGCAGCGTCGGCAGGTGAACTGGAACTCACTGGCATCATCGGTGACCCCGATGGCGACGGTGACTTCGACGCCCTGTATTCCTTCGGTGCCCGATCGTTCTCGATCTGGAACGAAGCGGGTGACATGGTGTTTGACAGCGGCGATGTGCTCGCACGAGCCACCGATCTGCTGGGGCTCTACGACGACGGACGAAGCGACAACAAGGGGACCGAACCCGAAGGTGTCACGATCGGACAAATCGACGGACGCACCTACGCGTTTGTCGGGCTCGAACGCGCCAACGCCATCACGGTGTTCGACGTCACCGACCCGACCAACGTCACGCTGTCGCAAGTGCTCAACGACACCGCGGACGTCAGCCCCGAAGGACTGACCTTCATCTCTTCCAGCGACAGCCCGAGTGGTTCGCCGTTGCTGGTCGTCAGCAATGAAGTCAGCAACACCTTGCGTGTGTACTCGATCGGTTCGACGTCGGCGACTCCCCAAGTCGAATCGGTCGTGATCAACGACGGATCAGCGTCGCGATCGCAGATCACATCCGTGACCGTGACGTTCGACACCGAAGTGGACCACGCCGCGCTGCAATCGGCGTTCACGTTGACCAACATCGACACGTCGACGCAAGTCACCGGACTGGACATCGCCGCAAACAACAGCGGAGGGAAAACGATTGCCGTACTTTCCTTCGCCGCGGGAGCAAGCGTCGTGACGCGAAACGGTTCCGGTCTGCAAGGCAATTCGCTCGCCGATGGAAATTACCGACTCGACATCGCGGGGACTCAAGTCCAAGCGACCGCCGGATCAGCCGCGATGGCCGTTGACTATGCGTTCGGTGGCCAAGACGCGGCGGGAGCACCCAATGACGATTTCTTCCGTCTGCTCGGTGACGCCAACGGTGACGGGTTCCGTAACGGGATCGATTTGAACTCGATCATTCCGTCGCTGTTCAACCCCAATGAATATCGATTCGACTTGGACACCAACGGCGATGGATCGATCAACGGCATCGACCTGAACGACTTGATCCCGACCATCTTCGGATCGCCACGCCAGTAGGTCCAACGTCCAACAGCCCTTTGACGTTCGCGCCCCACGGGGCGCGAACTTACGTTTCATTCAATTCAACCTTTCACACTACTTCCTACGACTACCATCTCGAGACTACGAAATGAATTTGCGAATAGCCACTTTTGCGATTGTCCTCTTGTCGATGCTTTCCTCGGCCCAAGCCGAACTCACCTACGACCTGTTGCTGCGGACCAACCGTGGCGACGGCATGGACAGCGCGATTGCAACCACGGCCGGTGAAGCACTCAACGCGGAAGTTATTCTGCGTGAAACCGTCACCGGATCCGACAGCACCTTGATCGGCACAGCGAACCTGAACGCATTCAATCTGACACTGGAAAGCATCGGCAGCGATGGACTGTTCGAATCGCTGACACTCAACGGCGACGGTGGCTTTGACGCCGGATCGGGCGCGTCGACGTTGACCTTTGCCGCCTTCGGTCCCGGCTTCGGCCAACCCGGACGCACCTCGATCGATCGCGGAAACGGCATCTTCGAAGCGTCGCTGGGAACGGTCACGCTGCGTGCACCGACGCTCGGAGAAACCCGCTTTGTCCTGTCCGACGGTTCCGCCGTCGACGGCGACTTCACGACGTTCCAAACCGTCGGCTTCGGACTCGAATCGGCCGCCGCCAATTCCGGTGGTGGGTTCTTCGGTCGGGCGTTGACGCTGAGCAGCCAAGTGACCGCGATCCCAGAACCGTCCAGCGCGCTGGCACTGTCGCTGGTTTGCTCGGCCGGCTTGTTGCGATCGCGTCGACGACGACGCTAAGCACGAAGAAGAGCAGGGCGGTTGGAAATTTTTTCTGGCCGCCGACAGCCAACGCAACCCAGAGGGCCAGCCCACGCGCCCTCTGGGTTTTGTTTTGGTCTGACGGGTGGTTGGTTGTGATCGGCTGAGTCAATGGTGAGCCGTTGGGCCGTAAGGCCTCGGGCGAGCGAAGGAATGCCCGGCCGCTTACGCGCCCGCGGCTCACAATAGCGACAGACCGCTCGCGCCGTGCCTCAGATTCCTTCCGCTGTTGTTAATCGATCCGACGGTTCGGCATTGGTTGTCGACAACCAAGCGATCCTCATCTGCATGGTTGTCGACAACCAAGCAAACGGCCACCGACAGAGTCAGTACGCAGCACTGAATACTCAGCACTCAGCACTCAGCACTCAGTACTCAGTACTCAGTACTCAGTACTCAGTACTCAGTACTCAGTACTCAGTACTCAGTACTCAGTACTCAGTACTCAGTACTCAGTACCCAAGACCCAAGACCCAAGACCCAAGACCCAAGACCCAAGACCCAAGACCCAAGACCCAAGACCCAAGACTCAAGACTCAAGACTCAAGACTCAAGACTCAAGACTCAAGACTCAAGACTCAAGACTCAAGACCCAGCACAGGGCAGATAACACCGCCCCTGCAACGTCCGATAATCACTCTTATGTTGTATTGCGACTGCAAAAAACCCCGTGTTTGAGCGATTTCGGCGATCGTGGGATAGGCTTCCAGCCTGTCGGCTGCTGTGGGATAGGCTTCCAGCCTGTCGGCCTATGATCGAATCGACAGGCTGGAAGCCTATCCCACTTCGATGATCACGGGCGCCAGGCGGCCGGGCGTGCGATTGCGTTGCCCTGCTCGGGTGTAAACACGGGCGGCAACCGGTCTCGGATCTCGTCCACCAAAACGCCCTCGACGCCCTCCGGTCCGTCGATCAACCGGCCGGCCAACCCGGCGTCGGTCTGCGTTTGGGCGTTCTCAAATTCGGCGTCGAATCGCTCCAAATAGGGATGCAAAAATTGATGGATCTCCGGCGGGATCACCGACTCGCTGCGGTCGAGATGCCGGGCGATGAATCGACCACTTTTGCTAGCAACAATCTTTTGACGAATCCCGTCCCCCATCAGAGTGACGGCAAACAGCGTGATCAGCGTGCAGTACAGCCCACCCTTGAGCAGCCCGAACAACGCTCCGATCTGGCGATCAAATTCCTTCAGTTTCATTCGGTCGATCGTCCGGCGGACCATGTTGAAGCCAACCCAGACGACCAGCGAGGTCCCGACGAACAGAATCAACATCGCCAGAAAGCGGTTCCAGGGAGGCTCGGCGACGATCGAATGGCTGAGCGGTTCGCGGAATCGATAGGCCACGAAATAGCTGACCACGATCGACGCGATCGACGCCAACTGCCATGCGAAGCCCTTGACCGCGCCGAACACGCCGGCGGCGACAAGCACGATCAGCATCAAGATGTCGTAGGTCTCCACAAGCCGTTGTCCTCGCAACTCTGTCCTTGAACTTCCATCTCGCCAATCACTCGCACCACAGCTGCCCGACGCCTGCAGCTTTGACGCCGAGCGGAATGTCTTTTGCTAGCGGCAGGGCGCGAGCCCTCCGGTCTTTCACGCCGAAACCGGACGGCTCGCGGGCTGTCGATTTAGTCGGGATCTGCTGCGTTAATGGTGAGCCGCTGGCCGTAAGGCCTCGGGCAACGTCGCAGTGCCCGGCCGCTTACGCGTCGCGGCTCACAAAACCGACAGCCCGCTCGCGCCGTTCCGCTAACACGTTCTGCGCTAACGTCGTTGACATTGCACGCGGCCCACGATTGCGGCGATCCGACGGAACCGAGGGCAGGGCGGCGTCGCGGTGACTTATACGCAATCCATCCACCGCAAGCGAAGACCAATCGCAATCCAGTCTTGGCAGCGGACCACAAAAACCGGTATGACCCCAGTTCCCCATTTTCTCGACCGCCCTCCCCTGCCCCTCACCCATTTGCTAGCGTGGCAGATTTCAAAACCCACATCAGCGCCAGCACGCTTGTCGGGATCGCCTACGGTTACTGGGGCGTGACCTCGCAATCGATGACGCTGGAAAATGGGATCTTGGCCGGCGGTCTGTGTTCGGTCAGCGGGATGCTGCCGGACCTGGATAGCGACGGCGGCATTCCGTTGCGCGAGATCAGCATGTTCACCGCGGCGGTCGCCCCGATGATGATGCTCAACCGCTTTCGCGATTACGACCTGTCCCACGAGTCGATGGCATTGGCGGCGATGCTGATCTATGTCGTGATCCGCTTCGGTGCCTTTGAGTTCTTCAAACGTTTTACCGTGCACCGTGGCATGTGGCACAGCTTGCCCGCCGCGGCGGTGTCGGGATTAATCGCCTACCTGGCGATGCCGACCACCAGCGATGCCGAACGGGCATACAAAGCCGTGGCGGTCGTGGTCGGATTCATGGTCCACTTGATCTTGGACGAGATCTGGGCGGTCGAAGTCGGCGTGGCACGCCTGCGCACGAAGAAGTCGTTCGGAACCGCACTCAAGTTCTTTGGCACCGACGCGATGGCCAACGTGTTCGTGTACGCGCTGCTGTTCGGACTTTGCTACACCGCGTGGAGCGACAACAAGATCGCGGCGCGGCTGCGCGAACGCGCCAAGTACGATCTCACACAACCCGGCTGGCAATACACGCCGACATCTCCGCCGACGGAATGGACCGCGCCCCAGTGGCAGATCCCCGACTTCGGCTTCAACGCCTCGCTTCCTTCCGCGGAACGGAAGTAGAGGGGGAGACAAGGAGACAAGGAGACAAGGAGACAAGGAGACAAGGAGACAAGGAGACAAGGAGACAAGGAGAGAAGGGGAGTCGAGAGTACCCAGTTCCTCGAAAACTTGAAACTTGAAACTTGAAACTTGAAACTTGAAACTTGAAACTTGAAACTCCCTCCTTCACCGTTCCAGCAACATCGTGACCGGACCGTCGTTGACCAACGACACTTTCATGTCCGCGGCGAAGACGCCGGTTTCGACACCAATCCCCTGCCCTTTCAGCTTCTCGACATACAGTTCGTACAACCGTTCGGCGATCGCCGGATCGGCGGCGTCGGTGAATGCCGGACGTCGCCCCTTGCGACAATCACCGTACAGTGTGAATTGGCTGACGGCCAAGACGCTGCCGCCGATATCGATCACCGACCGATTCATTTTTCCGGCATCGTCTTCGAACACGCGGAGCACGGCAGTCTTGTCTGCCATCCAGCTGACCACCGCTTCATCATCGGCGTGGCCGATTCCGACCAAGGCCAAAAACCCTGCTTCGATTTGTCCGACGACTTCGCCTTCGACCGAAACACTCGCTTGACTGACCCGTTGTAACACCACTTTCAACTTATTGTCCTCTAGAATGAACCGCTCGCGCTCTCGGGCGCGTTGTCAATCATCATCATGTGCCCTCCGTCTCGCAAGTCGTTTGACCATTCATGCCCTACCTGTTCACCTGCCCGCACTGCAACGCGCAAACTCAGGTCGAAGATCAGTACAGCGGAAAATCCGGTGAGTGTTTTTCGTGCGGCGCACCGATCCAACTGCCCGACTTCGACGCTTCGACGACTTCCCAATCCCGCCAAGTGAGCAAACGCCCGTTAGGGGTTTTGATTTCCGCGGGCGTTGTCTTGACCATGTTGGTTTGCATCGCGTTTGCCGCCATCCGTTTTGGCGGCGACAGCGTTTCACGACTCGCCGAGATCCGCGTCCAAAACGCTTCGATCAAGAATCTCGAAAGTATCGCCGCTGCACTCAATGCGTACGCGGCCGACTATGGAACGTACCCACCGGCGACCCTTCGCGACAGCGGCGGAATCCCGATGCATTCGTGGCGTGTCCTGATCCTGCCTTACCTCGGGGAACAGGAAACGTACGACCAGTTTGATCTCAGCAAGCCCTGGGACCATGAGCTGAACCTGCAAGCGAGCTACTCGATGCCCTCGGTGTACGTGCACCCCAGCGACAGCAACCGCGCCGGAACCCAGTCGGGATACTATTTGATCACGGGCCCGGGAACGCTTTTCCCTCCCTCAGGCCCCTTGTCTCCAGACAAAATCCAAGACAATGCTTCTCAGACCATCCTGGTGATTGCCGGCGCCCCGCCGGTCAACCGAGCGATCGGGGGCTGGGCCGAACCGGTCGATCTTGATTACACGGCGATGCAAGGCGTGATCAACGGAACGGTCGGCATTGAACCGGGCGGCAGAATGGCCAGCGGTGCGACGATGGCGACGGTCGATGGCCGCGGCCACTTTCTCCGCAATGACCTCTCGCCAAGAACCTTCGCCGCGCTGGTCACCCCCAACGGCAACGAACCGCTGCCCGACGACACCCTCGATTGAACAAGTGGGATAGGCTTCCAGCCTGTCATAGATCGTGGGATAGGCTTCCAGCCTGTCGAAGATGACAGGCTGGAAGCCTATCCCACTTGCCCCCCCGTTTCTATGCCAAGAACCCGAGTGGATAAGCCGTCTCGCCTTGGTTAACGAAGTTGCGGATGTTGGGCAGAATGCTTTCCATTTGGTTGTCATTTTCCAGACCGTACCACATCGCCAACTCGCACCACATTTCGTCGACCGACGTCGTGGGCAACAGCCGACCGCGGCCGAGGTCCAGCGGGTTGCCGGGCGCCAACGAATCCGGATACGTGCCGCACAATTGATTTCCCCTGACCGGCCCGCCCATGATAATCTGGTTGCCGCCCCAGGCGTGATCGCTGCCGCGGCCATTGCTATTGAGCGTCCGCGCAAAGTCGCTGGCGGTAAAGGTCACGACATCGTTCTGAACGCCCAACTCCGTCATCGCATCATAGAAATCTTTCAGCGCTTCGCTGACACGCGTCAGATTGGTTTGCTGGTTGTTGATCAGTTCATCGTGGTTGTCCCAGCCACCGATATTGACGAAGAAGATCTGTCGCGAGTGCCCGATCGCATCGCGTGCGCCGATCGTTTTGGCGACCATCTGCAGCTGGCTGGACAGACTGTTGTTGTCGGTCCGGAAGGTCGTGTTTAAGTTGACCGCATTGGCCGCCTCGTTGAACGCGATCGCCGAGTCGAGTGCGTTGCGGTTGGCGTTGGCGAATGTCTGCTCGACCAGGTTCCCGTAGGATCGCGACAGAACGTCATCGGTCAATTGCGTGAAAATCTTGGCCTGCGTCCAGGTTTGGCCATACCAGCCCACTTCGCTGGCGCCCGAATTGGTCACGATGTAGGGAATCACCGAGCCACCGGTCTGCATCATGTTGACCGAATTGAGCGCGATGTTCATCGAGATGTTGTCGTTCGAATTGACTTGACTGGTGATCAGGTCGGCCATTCGCCCGGCCCAACCGGTCACTTGTGAACGGGTTTGCGGAACCGAAGTCATCCAGTGCCGTTGCAGGTCGGCATGGGAAAACAACCCCAGCGGCAGATTGGATTGGGCCTGGTACTGGGCCATCGTCGTCGGCTCGACCAGGCTGCCGATGTTGCACAGAAACGTCAGATCACCGGCCTGGTAAATCTGTTGCACGTCACCCATCCCCGGGTGAACACCGAAGGTTCGCCCGGTGGCATTGTCGGTGATCGGATGCAGTTCATTTTCGGGCAACCCGAGCGCACCGTTACCCGGCTGATAAACA
The DNA here is from genome assembly GCF_007754155.1 of Stieleria neptunia. Lineage (NCBI taxonomy): Bacteria > Pseudomonadati > Planctomycetota > Planctomycetia > Pirellulales > Pirellulaceae > Stieleria > Stieleria neptunia. Next base: position 9,147,492 of record NZ_CP037423.1, read on the forward strand.
CCTCCACGTGCGGTCAAGTAGTCGGCCCGCTCGGCGGTATCCAACGGCGTCAGCATGTTGAACGAATCGTTGCCGCCGTACATGAACACACAGACGAGCGCCTTGTAGCCGCTCAAGTCATTCGCGGCGACGGCAGCGTTGGTGGCCGACAGACTGAACAACGTCGACAGCAGCGACGTGTTCGTCAGCGCCGCACAACCGCCGGCCAGTTTCAGGACATCTCGACGAAGCGGCTCGCGGTGGATGCGATGCGTGGGTCTCATGACAATCGGTCCGGAAGCGGGAGAAGGGAAAGGAGGAGAAACGCGGTCGGATTCCGCGGCGAGCTATTGAGTGACGGCGGCGAACGGCGACAACACGGTCGCCATCAGTGCCGCGTTGACGCGAAACTCTTCCATCCTTGGACGCCAAGTCGAGTTGGTCTTCATCCACTCGGTCTCCGCCGTCGTGACCTCGACCACCCTGTCCTTGTAGTCTTGCGGCATCGATCCATAGCAGAACACCAAATCGAAGTGATCCATCAACTGGTGCATGTCACCATCTTCGGTGCACAGCGATTCCTCCTCTTCCAGATGAAAAATCATGTCGCTGTTGTGAGAAACGCCGCTGGTGCTGTTGGACCAACGCTGTTGTGACATTTGATTGGAGATGTCCCAGATGTATCGTCCGGCCAACCGATTCGAGGTGACGGGCGTCTTGATTTGAAACTCCGGGGCGGCCAAGAATCCGTTCGGGATGCGACGTGACGGCGTGTACCCGAGCAGCTTGCCGGGCGGCTGATAATCGGGCAGATAGAAATTGAAGACCGTCGGCGACAGGTACGGTTCTTGAGTCCAGTTGTAGTTCTGCGACATCAACATCGCGCGCCCGCTGTGGTGATTGCTGGTCGCATTCACGCCCCGCAATAATCGCGTGTATCGAATCACCGGTTCGGAGAGCGTCGAATAATCCGTCCCCCGGGCGATGACTTCGACACGGTTGGGCCGACTGCGTCCGAGCAACCGCTGACCGCTCCAAGCTTCCGGATCCAGCAGCACCGCCTTGACGACGGCGGCCAAGTCACCCTTGACGCCCTGCCCGTTGTTATTGAACTTGCGAGCGACACGTCGAATGTAGCCGCGAGACGGATTGCTTTTGACCAACCGCTGTATCAGACGCCGGGAAATGAAGGGCGCCACGTTGTCGTGGGCCAGCAAGTTGTCCAGCGCCGCGGCGATATCGGCGTCCCCATCCACGCTCGTTTCACTTCCGATCACTTCCCCGCCGAGCAGCGTTTTTAAACCGGGCTCGTGCTCGAAATCGAACATCTCCATCGGTTCTTCAAATTCGTTGCCCCACCAAAACCGCCCCGTCCCGTTCGCGTTGGGATGCGGCTTGAAGGCCAACCCCGTAAAGACCTTGGCGAACTCCTTGATCGTTTCATTGTCGTAGGTCGGAATCAGATTGCCCGATTCGTCAGTCTTCAGCCGGCCGTCTTGATGCAGTTCGTACAGCCCGATCGTAAACAGTTGCATGATCTCGCGGGCATAGTTTTCGTCGGGGAATCGATTGGCGGATTCATCCGTCTTTCGGTTTCGCATGTGACTCAAGTAGACGCCCATGACCGGGTGATAGGTCACGTCCTCCAACAATTCCCGATAGTTGCCGAAGGCATGCCTGACCATCAAGTCGTAGTAGTGTGTCGGACCGAGCCACCGCCCTTCCCCGCTGTAATGCCCCGGGTTTTGATCGTTGAACCCAGCGCCGTCCTGGCTGGTCACCAGAATCTGGATCAGCGCCCACGCCACACGTTGACGAAGCTGATCTTCACCGGCCAACGCACAGTGCCACCAGGCGTGGTAGCGGTAACGCTGGATGTAGGCGTCGCCTTGCGTTGAGTTCAGCCCATCGCGGGCGATCATGTCCAGCGCCAAGGGATGGTGATACGCCGCCGGCATCGCCATCTGCTGATCGATCCATTCTTCGCAGGCACGCCGCGTCCCGATCTGGGCCATCCGATCGGCCAGCGCTTCGATCTGCTCAAGGTTGGGACCGAAGGTCGCGCGCGAGAGGAACTGGGCGGCGCGGATCTTGCGTTTGATGACTGCGACGCCTCTCCGCGAATCGACCTCAAAGGTGCCTGCATCGACGGCGGTTGCAAACACACCGACAGTAAACACGCACACCATCCACCGGATCCAAGCACCTGTCCGCAACGGCATCGCTCTCACCTTGAAAAGGATTCGGCCCGGCGACCTGACCGACCATCAACTGATCAGCCACGATGTCGCGAGCCATTTGGAATAGACCCATTCGCGTTCTTGAACGCTTGGGAGGCGCGAACGGCGACAACCCGTGCCGGATTTTCCCGACAATCGCAACATTCGCGAGAAGCAAGCTAAGCCACGCAACCACTCAGGTCAATCAGAAGACTCGGATTGGGGGGGGAGTGCAGAAGCAGACCCCCACACACCAAAGATGCTGAAAACAAAGGGGGTTCGACGCCTTCCCCATGGGTGGACCGTCAAAAACGTTGCAGCGACCACCGAAAGCTACCCGAACTGAAGCAGCAGTTTCACAGTCAAGTATTGATTCTGGCTCCCCTCTCCCCCAACACTCTGGCGAGCCCCAGCGAGCCAGAGTGTTGGGGGAGAGGGGCTGGGGGTGAGGGGGGGAATCCAATCCATCGTGATGCATGTGAGCAGAGAAGACCCGAAGGCGAGATTTGATACCCAAGCGGTGAAACCCGACAACGATCACGCCTCAAAATAATCGGCGATTTAGCACGTCAATCGATGGGAAGCGTCTCAATGCTGAGCCCCTCACCCCCAGCCCCTACTCCCCAAAACAGATCGCGGTCAACGTCACTCTGCGAACAAATGTTCTTCGCGCGATCTGTTTTGGGGAGAGGGGAGCCATGTCCCAAATGATGTGCCTTCGTCAATGCAAGACGGTCGATGGAGCGGACAACGCCGGCGCGCCGAGCGCCATCGATCGAGTTTCACGACCGAGCGTTAGTCGGGTTGCGAGTTGATTTATCTAGCGCCGATCCTCGCGGCGTGGATTCATTTTTGACGGTCCAGCCTCTGGGAGGGTGACTTTCAACCCGGCGCGACCTTAACAAGGCACAGCCGCCTCGCCCCCTAATACTTCCGCGGCGTCACGGTGCCTTGGACGCGGCTGGGCAAGCCTTGAATCCTCAAGAAGCCTTCGGCGTCATCTTGGTTGTAGGACCCGCCGCCTTCCATGGTCGCGATCTCGGCGTCGTACAAGCTGTTCGGACTGCTTCGCGAGTCCACCGAGATGTTGCCCTTGTAGAGTTTCAGCGTGACTTCACCGGTCACGATCGCTTGGGCTTGCTTGATGAACGACATCAATGCGTCCATCTTGGGCGTGTACCAGAAACCGTAATAGACCATCTCGGCGACTTCCGGTGCCAACCGATCGCGGAGGTGCATCAGATCGCGGTCCATCGTCAATTGCTCGACATACATCAACGCATCGTACAGGATCGTCATCCCGGGCGACTCATAGACGCCGCGGCTTTTCATCCCGACGAAACGGTTCTCGATCATATCGATTCGACCGATGCCGTTGCGACCGCCGATATCATTGAGCCGCTCGACCATTTCCAACGCATTGACGGCCTGGCCGTTGAGCGTCGTGGGGACTCCCGATTCGAACCCGATCGTCACCGACTCGCTTTCGTCGGGTGCTTCTTGGGGACTGACCCCCATCCCGAAATCGACCAGTTCAACGCCGTTGACGTCCAACTCTTCTAACTCGCCAGCCTCGTAACTGATGTGCAACACGTTTTCGTCGCTGCTGTACGGCTTGGCGGTCGACGCTTTGACCGGAATGTTCTTCTCGGCACAGTAGGCGATCAATTCGGTTCGGCCGGGGAACGCGTCACGGAACTCCTTGATTCTCCAAGGTGCGATCATCTCGACCTTGGGATCGAGTGCTTCGGCGGCCAGCTGAAAACGACACTGATCGTTGCCCTTGCCGGTCGCACCGTGGGCGTACGCGACCGCCCCCACTTCGCGAGCCACTTGCAGACAAACCTTGCTGATCAACGGCCGCGCGATCGAGGTTCCCAGCAGATAGATCTGTTCATACTTGGCCTGCCAGGCGAGCACGGGGAATGCAAAGTCGCGGCACAATTCTTCGCGAACGTCGATCAATTTCGCCGACGCCGCACCGCAGTCCCGCGCCTTTTGCATGATCGCCTCGCGATCCTCACAGGGCTGTCCTAAATCGACATACACGGCATGGACTTCGTAACCTTGGTCCTGCAACCATCCCAGGATCACGGAGGTATCCAGACCGCCGGAGTACGCCAATACGCATTTTTTGGTCGACATGAACAAATGCCTTTGCTGATGCTGTCTAGTGAAGGGTTGGGGTCGCCGGACGCGCCGGAGTTGGCCCGCCGGAATTGGGGGACCTATTCTACGCTCGCGACATCGGCTTCGCTGGGGCGACCTTGATTGGATAACATGGAAACTGCAGCACATTGGACCAGCGCATCGTCGAGTTGCGAACCCCGCTTTGGTCAAGACTCCCCTGCCCTGCCCCGACCCGTCCCGCTCCCCGACTTTTCACGGCCGATCCTTGCCTCCCCATCCGCCTCCCCATCCGCCTCGCAATCCGAATCCGAAAGACCTGGCCCGCCTGCTGACCGAGGTGGCGACCGGCCGCATCAGCGCGTCGGACGCCTTGGCGACCCTGACCGCCGCGTCATTCGGCGTCCCCCCTAACGCTGCCGACGCCCCGGCGGCCGACCGCGTCACGCTGGACCTGGATCGCCAGCGACGCTGCGGGTTTCCCGAAGTGATCTACGGCGACGGCAAACCGGCCGAGATGATCGCCGCCATCATCCGGGCCCAACAAGACGCCGGCCAGCCGTCCTTCGCCACCCGCGTCGCCGCGGCGGTCGCCGAACAAGTCCGAGCCCAAATCCCCGACGTGCGGTTCAACCCGATCGCAAGAACGCTGACCGCGGGAATCTCCGAGCCGCCACTGCCGACTCCACTGCCGACTCCACTGCCCAGTCCACTGCCCAGTCGGTCGGCTGCGGCCGCAGATCCGGACGCCGCACCGATCGCGCACGTCGCCGTCGTCACCGCCGGCAGCACCGATGCCCCGGTGGCCGAAGAAGCGATCGAGACGTTGCACTGGATGGGCATCCCGTTTCGGTCATTCGACGACATCGGCGTGGCCGGCCCGGCCCGGCTGCTGGCCGCGGTGCCGCACTTGCGCCAAGCCGCCGCGGTGGTCGTGATCGCGGGCATGGAAGGCGCCCTCCCGGCCGCCGTCGGCGGTCATCTGAGTGTGCCCGTGTTTGCCGTCCCGACCAGCGTCGGTTACGGAGCGACCCTCGGCGGGCTGACCGCGATGCTGGGGATGCTCAGCTCCTGTGCGTCCAACGTCGCCGTCGTCAACATCGATGCGGGGTTCAAAGCCGCCTACTTATCCGGATTGGTCGTCCGGCAACTTCAACGCTCCCCGTAGCGGAACGCGGTGAAGCATGGATGGCCTGGGCTTGACGAAGTTTGAGCGGCAGGGCGCCAGCCCTCCGGTCTCCACTCCTCGACTCCTCGTTCCAAGGCTCCGCCTTGGAACGCAATGTCTCGGTGGCTCTGCCACACATTGTTCACGGCCAGGAGGCGGCCCCTCCAAGACAGCGTGTCCCCAGGCGGAGCCCGGGAACAAGGGGATGACACGCTGGAAGCCTATCCCACTCTTAACTCGTTCCAAGGCTCCGCCTTGGAACGCAATACCTCGGTGGCTCCGCCACACACCGTTCACGGCCAGGAGGCGGAGCCTCCAAGACAGCGTGTCCCGAGGCGGAGCCTGGGAACAAGGGGATGACAGGCTGGAAGCCTATCCCACTCTTGACTCGTTCCAAGGCTCCGCCTTGGAACGCAATGTCTCGGTGGCTCTGCCACACGCCGTTCGCGGCCAGGAGGCGGAATCTCCATGACAGTGCGTGGCCTTGTATGATGGGTCGGAGCCCGATCGATCCACCGAACCGACAACTCTCAGCCCTCCCTCGGTAACCCTCTCCCAACATGTCGCACCCCGCGCCTCCCCTGCCCTTCCCCGACCGCGCGACCGATGCCCACAAAGGCGACTTCGGACGCGTGCTGCTGATCGGCGGTTCGCGCGGCATGGCGGGCTCGATCGCGCTGTCATCGATGGCGGCACTGAAAACCGGTTCGGGACTGGTTTCGACGGCCATCCCGGATCGCTGTCTGGACACGGTCGCAGGCTTTCATCCCGGCATCATGACGATCCCGCTGGCCGATACCGATGACGGTCAGTTCCATTTGTCGGCGACACTGCCAGCGTTCGATTCGTTTGATGCCGTCGGCTGTGGTCCGGGCATGCGGACCGGTCCTGGGTCGCTGCGGATCGTCGAATCGCTGTTGCAAAAAAACGAATGCCTGCGCGTGATGGACGCCGACGCGATCAACCTGATCTCCGAGCACCAACTATTGGACTCCCCTGCCCTGCCCCGCGATCAATCCACGCTGGTCCTGACGCCGCACCCGGGCGAACTGGCGCGATTGACCGGAGTGTCCGCCGGCGATCGCCCCGGCCAACTGGCCGCGGCGGAATCCCTGGTCGAAAAACACGGCCTGACGATCGTCGTCAAAGGCGGGCCAACCGTCGTGGTCGGTTGCGATGCAGACGACGGCAACGCGGTGCGGTCGGTCAACAACACCGGGAACCCGGGCATGGCCAGCGCCGGCAGCGGTGACGTCTTGACCGGCGTCATCACCTCATTGTTGGGCCAACGGCTCTCGCCTTGGGACGCCGCACGGTTGGGCGTGTTTGTGCACGGCCTGGCCGGTGACACCGCCGCCGCGCATCACTCCCAGCCCGGGATGACCTGCGTGGAGTTGCTGCAAGCCCTCCCCGCCGCGATCGGATTGATCGAGTGATCGGCACCCCAGCGGGACGCGTCAGCGACTGTTGATTGAGTGCGCCGCGGGCGCGTAAGCGGCCGGGCATCCCGGCGTCGCCCGAGGCCTGACGGCCAGCGGCTCACCATGGACTCAGCAGATATCGATTCAATCAACCGCCCGCTCACGCCACGTGCTGACATGCGGCATCCCGGCGGGAAACGCGATCCGCCTTCTTCCCCATCGGCGCCACCAAAATCGGCTATCATTGCGGCTTCCCTCCCCTACTCTTCCCGATCCCTGCTATGTCTTCCATGAAACGTTCCACCGTGTCCCTCGCCTCGCTGCTGGCCGTCGCCTTGATGGTGGCCGGCTGCAAGTCTTCCTCCGACAACTCCTCCACGTCTGACTCCGCCGCCGACGGCAAGCCACTCCGCATCGCGGTGATCCCCAAGGGCACCAGTCATGAGTTCTGGCGATCGGTGCATTTCGGCGCAGAGAAAGCCGCCAAAGAAATTGGCAACGTCGAAATCATTTGGCGTGGACCGGTGGTCGAAAGCGACACCGGCAGCCAAATCGAAGTCGTCAAAGACATGATCACGATCGGCGTCGACGGCATCGCCTTGGCACCGAACCAGAAAGGCGGCCTGGTCGATGCGGTCGAAGAGACAATTGGCGAAGGCATCCCGGTCGTGATCTTCGACAGCGGATTGGACGAGGGCCCGGAGATCGTCAGCTATGTCGCGACCGACAACTTCAAGGGCGGTCAAATGGCCGGCGACGCGATGGCCAAGGCGATCGGTGAAAAAGGCAACGTCATCTTGTTGCGTTACATCGCCGGCAGCGAAAGCACCGAACAACGCGAAAACGGCTACCTGGACGCACTCAAGAAGTATCCGGGCATCACCGTCGTCTCCTCCGACCAATACGCCGGAGACAACGCGACCAGCGCCAAAGAAAAGGCCGATCAACTGTTGCAACTGCACGGCGAGTCGCTGGCGGGGATCTTTGCCGTTTGCGAACCCAACGCAAACGGAACCCTGGAAGCGATCAAGAACGCCGGCATGGCGGGCAAGGTGAAATTCATCGCCTTTGACCCCAGCGACGCCTTGATCCAAGCGATGAAAGATGGCCATTGCCACGGCATCGTGCTGCAGGATCCCGTCCAGATGGGTTACCAATCCGTCATCACGCTCGTCGATTCACTCAACGGTCAATCCGCCGAAGCGTTTCAAAGCACCGGCGAATACCTGGCGACGCCGGAGAACATGGACGAAGAGACGTATCAAAAACTGCTCCAACCCGAAACGATGTAGTGAATCCGTTGCTCGAAGTCTCCGGAATCAGCAAACGATTCGGCCCTACCATCGCACTCGAGAACGTCTCGTTGTCAGCCTGCGCCGGTCGTGTGCTGGCGTTGATCGGCGAGAACGGCGCGGGAAAGAGCACGCTGCTGAAAACACTCAGCGGCGCCCATCGTGCCGACGCCGGAACGATGTCGCTCGATGGCCGGCCCTACCGCCCATCTAGCCCCATCGATGCGCGCGATAGCGGTGTCGCGATCGTGTACCAGGAACTGACCCTGGCGCCCGACTTGAGCATCGAAGACAACGTGATGCTGGGACGCACCGGCACCGGCGCGGGGACGCTGTTTCGATCCAACCAACGCGCCGCAGTCGCCGAGGCACTGCATCGCGTCGGACTGAATCATGTTTCCCCCAAAGCCCGCACCGGTGACCAATCCGTCGCGACGCAACAGTTGATCGAAGTCGCCCGAGCGCTGATCAGCGACGCCAAGATTATCCTGTTTGACGAACCGACCAGCTCGCTGCCGGCGGCCGACGTGGACCGTTTGTTTGAAATCATCGACAACCTTCGCGGCCGCGGACTGGCGATCATCTACATCAGCCACTTTCTGGAAGAAGTCCGCCGGGTCGCCGATGACTACGCGGTCCTTCGCGACGGCAACTCCGTCGGCAGCGGCCAACTCGCATCGATCACCGATGACCAAATCATCTCGCTGATGGTGGGCCGCGACGTCGACGACCTGTTCCCCTCGGTGCCCCACGAGATCGGCGAAGTACGATTGGAAGTCGAAGACCTGGGTGCCGCGCCGATGCCCAAAAACGTTTCGCTCGCACTCCGCCGGGGAGAAATCTTTGGCGTCGCCGGACTGGTCGGCGCCGGGCGAACCGAATTGCTGCGTTGCCTGTTCGCCTTGGAACCGACCTATGCCGGCCATGTGCGACTGGACGGGCGACGCCTGCCGCACAACGTTCGCGGGCGCCGCAAAGCCGGGTTCGGACTGCTCAGCGAAGACCGCAAGAACGAAGGCCTGGCGCAAAACCTCTCGATCGTTGAAAACCTGGCGATGGGCAATCACGATCGTTACACCACCGCCGGTTGGATCAATCTGAATGCACGTCTTCGCGACGCCAGAGCCTGGATCAAGAAAGTCGAAATCAAAGCCCAAGATCCCGGCCAGTCGGTGTCCGAACTGTCCGGCGGCAATCAACAAAAAGTCGCGATCGCCAGATTGCTCGCCCAAGACGCAGAGATCTACCTGCTGGATGAACCGACCAAGGGCATCGACGTCGGCACCAAAGCGGAAATTTATCGCATGATGGGCGAGTTGGCGGCCAACGGTAAAACGGTCATTTTTGTCAGCTCGTATCTGCCGGAATTGTTGGCGGTCTGCGATCGAGTCGGCGTGATGACGCGTGGACGGCTTGCCGAAACGCGTGATGCAGACCAATGGGACGAAGAGGAATTGATGGTGGCGGCGCTGGCCGCTGTTGAAGAACGATGACCGAAAAACAAACACGACCGAGTAAACTTCATTGGCTGGCTTCGTTTCGGCATGGACCGACGTTGGCTTTATTAGCGATCATCGCACTATTCGCGCTGCTGGACTGGCAATACGGCAGCGGCCGATTCTTTTCGCCGCGCAACGCCCGCGTGATCGTCAATTCCGCCGCCCTGATCGCCGTCCCCGCTCTCGGGATGACGATGATCATCATCGCCGGCGGCATCGACCTGTCCGCCGGTACCGCGCTGACACTCAGCGGGACCGCGCTGGCGATCGCGTTTCGCGACTACACGATTCCGGCCGACCAGGCCGGCGCCGCGACGTGGATCGCCGCCGCACTCGCCCTCGGACTGGGCGTCGGCATCCTGTGCGGTTTGATCAACGGCCTGATCATCAGTTTGACCGAGATGGTGCCGTTCATCGTCACGCTCGGCACGATGACCATCTTCCTGGGACTGGGCCAAGTCATCGCCGATGAATCGACCGTGTACCCCGAGTCGGGACACCTGCCCGATTGGCTGCGGTATCTGTGTTACACCGGCAGCAATTCGGATCACTATTGGTTGGGTTTCTTGCATGTCCCGTCCAGCGCCTTGATCGCGATTGTTTTGGGACTCATGGTCGCCGCGGTGATGCATTTCACCGTATTCGGCCGCAACGTGATCGCGATCGGATCGAACGCGTCGACGGCGCGGCTGTGTGGAATCCGGGTCGGCGTGACCACTGCGCTGGTGTACGCCCTGGCCGGTGTCTTTGTCGCCGTCGGTGCCCTGCTCTATTTCGCCAACGTCAAAAACGGCAACCCGTCCGACGGCACGGGCAAAGAACTGGAAATCATCGCCGCGGTGGTGCTGGGCGGGGGCAGCTTGAGCGGCGGACGCGGATCGGTGCTGGGGACGATCATCGGCGCGCTGATCATCAAAACGATCAGCAGCGGATGCACGATGCTGTCGATCCCGAACACCTACACCCACATCATCATCGGGGTGATCATCATCATCGCGGTGCTGATCGACGGCCTGCGCAATGGAGCCCCCAAGTGGCTGTTCGACCGGTTGCGGTGAGGACGCAATGAGTCCATCCCCTTGTTCCCGGGCTCCGCCTGGGAACAAAATGTCTTGGAGGCTCCCGCCTCCTACCCGCCGACCGCGCGTGGCGAGAGCCACACCGAGACCTTGCGTTCCAAGCCGGAGCCTTGGAACGAGGCAAGAGTGGGATAGGCTTCCAGCCTGTCATCCCCTTGTTCCCGGGCTCCGCCTGGGAACACACTGTCTTGGAGGCTCCCGCCTCCTACCCGCCGACCGCGTGTGGCAAGCGGCCACACCGACCTTGCGTTCCAAGCCAGAGGCCTGGGAACGATCGGAGGAGATTTCCGCCCCCACTCGCCCGATCGTAGACAATCGGCCAAACTACGCGTTTTGGCTCCCTTCACAGCGCAGCCTCTGCGGCTGCCGCCCCCCCCTGCCCTTTCGCAGCTCGTGACCGAAATCGTTTCGATTCCCGACATCACCCTGCCCGCGGTCGATGCTGCGCTGCAAGGCGGTGTCGTCAGCATCGGAAACTTCGACGGCGTGCACCTCGGCCACGCCGGCTTGCTGGGGCAGACCCGGCAACTGGCCGACCGTCTGGGCGGCCCCGCCATCGCGTGCTTGTTTGACCCCCATCCGATCGCAATCCTGCGTCCCGAGCTGGCCCCCAAGCGGTTGACCTCGGTCGAGGAACGGGCCCGCCGGATGACGAAGCTCGGCATCGACTTTTTGGTCGTTTGCCAAACGTCACCGGACCTATTGAATCTGTCGGCCGAACGGTTCTTCGACGCCCTGGTCCGAGACCATTTGAAATGCCGCGGCGTGGTCGAGGGCGAGAATTTTTGTTTCGGAAAAGACCGCCGCGGCGATGTCGACCTGCTGCGAACGCTGTGTCGCGACCAGGGCATCGAATTCCGCGTCGCCCAAATGGAATCGGCCGACGGCGCGATGATCAGCAGCACACGGATTCGCGACCTGCTCGCCGCAGGCAACGTCCGCGACGCCGCCGCGATGATGGCCACGCCACATTTGATTTGCGGCGTCGTCGCCCAGGGAGACCGGCGGGGCCGCACGCTCGGTTTCCCGACCGCCAACCTGGAACAGATCGACGTGGTCATCCCCACCGGCGGCGTCTATGCCGGGTTCGCAACGGTCGCAGCCGCCCGCCACCCGGCCGCGATCCACATCGGCGAAAGCCCGACATTCCAATCAGGCGATCCGACGAAGGTGGAAGTCCATCTGATCGGATTCAGCGGCGACCTGTACGGGCAAACGATCTCCGTCGAGCTGGTCGATCGCGTCCGTGGCGTCGTTCGCTTTGACTCCGTTGCGGCGATTGCCGACCAACTTCGAAAAGACATCCAATCCGCCCAGCAATTGCTGGAACCATCCTAACGCGACCGATCCCCGATGAGCGTCCACTGGAAACGATTTGTCGATCAAATCAGCCACTACCAATCCTTTGTCCTGGTCAGCCACGTGCGGCCGGATTGCGACGCCTTGGGCAGCGAACTCGGCATGGCGCATGTCCTTCGCCAGATCGGCAAAGACGTCCGCATCATCAACGCCCACCGCGTCCCGCCGTCGCTGCAATTTCTCGACCCCGCCGGCAACATCGAAATCCTCGGTGACGATGTCGAGCCGGAAGACATTTCGGCCGATTGCATCATGATCCTGGACACCAGCGCGTGGGTGCAACTGGGCGACATGGCCGACGTCGTCCGCACCGCGTCGTGCGATAAAATGGTGCTCGATCACCACGTCGGTGAAGACGACTTGGGCGCAACGATGTACAAGGATTACCAGGCCGAGGCTTGTGGAACCCTGGTCGTGCAAGCGGCCGATGCGTTGGGCGTTCCCATCACCCGCCCGATGGCCCAGCCGCTGTTTGCCGCGATCGCCACCGACACCGGCTGGTTCCGTTTCGGCAGCGTGACCGCGGAAACCTACCGCGTGATCGCGCGGCTGGTGGACGCCGGCGTGGTCCCGGCCGAAGTCTACAGCGACCTGTACGAACGCGACACGTTGGCTCGACTGAAATTGCGCGGCCTGATCCTCTCGCGGACGCAAAGCGAACTCGACGGCGCGCTGATGCACACCCACGTCGAAACCCGCGACTTTGAAGCGGTCGGGGCGTTACCGAGCGACACCGAAGATTCGATCAACCTGACCCTGGCGGTCGAAAACACCAAGGCCGCCGTGATCTTTGTCGGCCAGCGACGCGGCGGATTTAAAATCTCGTTCCGCAGCCGTTGCGATCTTGCGGTCAACGAGATCGCCCAACAGTTCGGCGGCGGCGGACACAAGGCGGCCGCGGGAGCATTCCAAGAAGGCACGCTCAGCGACGTCCAAGCCCGGGTCTTGCCGGTGATGATCGAGGCACTGAAAAAGGTGCTTTAAACATGTGGGATAGGCTTCCAGCCCAGGGCTGTAAGGGTATCGCGTGACCGCGATTTTTGTGTATTCCCGTGTTTTACGCTACACGGAGGTTCGCGATGTCATCGAAAGTTTTTGATCGGTTTGTAACCAAGGCACCATTTGCTGTCATGACCAGGGCGCTCACGCAGGACTTTATCGGGAGCGATTTGCAACTGGTTTTCGATAACAATCGAGAAAAGCAGTATGAGTACCTCGCCACATTCCAGGCAGTGGCGATGACGGTCGCTGACGTGGCCTTGAATTTCAGCGAGAATTTCAATCAAGCCTACAAGGAGCACAAAGAGAATCTCGACGTTTCTCGACAGTCATTCTATGCCAAAACCAGAGGCATAAGCACGTCAGCACGAGTTATTCGGCATAACTTTCAAGTGATGGCATGTAGGTTACCTCACCGATTTCGCATAGCTTCGTCGTCAGCGTTTGTAACAAGGTTTTGAATCGTTCCCAGGCCGTGGCGGGCATTTGTTGATACTTTAGTTGCCTCCATAGTCGCTCGATCGAATTCAGTTCGGGACTATACGGCGGAAGATGATAAACCAGCAGCCCACGCTCTGCCCAGCGTTCGATCGATGCTTCAAAAGCTCCGCTGGTGTGGCAAGATGCATTGTCGAGGATGACCACCGTTGTTTGGTCAATCGTCTCACAAAAATCATCCATGATTTCAATGACCGTTTGCGTGTTGACGTACCCTTTGTGAAGATAGGTATGGGTGGTTCCATCTTGATGCTCAAAGCCAAGTGCCTGAACCGTCGCCCCATGGGCGCCGGTGACTGGCACATCGGTCCGTTCGCCGATGGGAAGCCATCCGTATGGCACCACGCCCTTAAGCGAAAATCCCGCTTCGTCAAAGTATACGACATCCAGTTCAGGTTCATTGAGCAACTCGGCGAGTTCCTCTTGAGCCAACCGGAAAGCCTTTTCGTCTCGTTTTTTCCGCAGGCTGCGCCGAAACCGCTTCCAGCTCAAATTGAATCGTCGGGCGTAACGACGCAGCGAATGTCGGCTGATCGATTTGCCGGTCCGTGTTCGCAAACGCGACAGGACTGTGGCAGGCCGGGAGGGAAATTGCCGCAACAAATCTTTGAGGATTTGCTCTTCCTGTTCATTGAGCTTCCTCGGTCCGCCTGGTCGCTTTTCGTCCAGCAGGGCGTCTGGTCCGTCTTGTTCAAAGTGTTTGATCCAAGCTCGCACGCTGTCTCTACTGACACTAAGAATATCGACGATCTGCTCAATTTCGTATTGAGCATCGCTCAGAAGAATCGCGTGTGCCCGTATTCGTGTGTAATGGTTTGGATGCTGTTTCCAAAGCTCAATCAGACGGTCACGTTGCTGCTGGTTCGTGATTTTCGCGAAAACGGTTGCAGGTCTTGCCATGGTAAGTCTCCCGTGATTGTCGGGAGGCACCGACCTTGCCAGGCCCGTCCGACGACCGGACAATTAGCTAGCAAAAGAACGAACCGCGCCCATCGTGACAAACCTGCAAAAGCCTTGCCAATTTCCATGAACTACACATGCTCACGTGCTTAGAACCAGCGGTAAGTGAGTCGCTCGTTTCGCACGCGGCAAAGCGGACTATCCAAATGCAAGACGCGATGGGGTTCACACCCTGGGAATTGCTTCCAGGTTATCGTTGCTTGAGTATTGATGGGAATGTCTTGGCGAAGTCTGACAAAAGATTGAAAGACCTTCGAGACGTCAAGGGTGCACCGTTGCCGGGTAAACTAGTCGCGAGGTTTGACCTACAGCGACAGGTGTTTGACCGCGCGTACGTGCTGCTTGACGGCCACGCGCAAGAGTCGACGTGTTGCGATCGGATCGTGGATGATATCCAGCCGAATGATGTCGTAATTGCGGACCGGCATTATTGCATCGTCCCATTCCTCAACAAACTCGCTCAATCCAAAAGCTTCTTCGTGATCCGCCAGCACGGGCGTTTGAAAGGCGTTTTACTGGGAAAACGCAAACGCATTGGCCGCAGCAGCACAGGCGTAGTCTACGAACAAGCGTTGAAACTATCTGCTGCCGAAGATGCCATGGTGGTTCGCCGAATCACTGTCATATTGGACTCGCCAACGCGAGATGGCGACGAAGAGATTCACGTGTTGACGAATCTTCCCGCCACAGTTTCGGCTAAGGACGTGGCAGAGGTTTACCGGCATCGCTGGGAAGAAGAAACCGCGTTCAATATTTTACAGATGACGCTCACTTGCGAGAAATCAGGTGTCGGTCATCCCAAAGCAGCAACGTTCCTGTTTTGTATGTCGCTGCTCGCGTTCAATCTTCGACAAACCATCTTTGCGGCTTTGTTTGCGACCCATGACGAATCAGAGGTGGAAGCGATCAGCCACTTTCACGTCTCAAAAAATGTCTCCGATAAAACCGAAGGGATGTTGATTGCGATCACCGAGGACGAGTGGGCAGAATTGATTCCGACGACAATCAAAGGCCTCGTCGCGATGCTGAAGAAGATCGCTCGGACGATCGACCTAAAGGAGTACAGAAAATCGGTCCGCGGCCCGAAGAAGAAAAAGCCGCACCGATCAAGGAATGTAGCCTCGTCTCATGTTTCGACCGCGAAACTGCTAGGATTGACCTAGCAGGATACCCTTACAGCCCTGGGCTTCCAGCCTGTCAGTCCGGCAATGACAGGCTGGAAGCCTATCCCACCGCCCGCTCGGCCCACCGTTACTCCGCCATCAAGAATCCGGTCATCGTCCAACCGCTGTCGGTCTTTTCCCAGAACGCTCCGGCACTGGTGAAGAATTGCTTGATCGTTTCAAACGGCGGCAACTTGCCGGCTTGAATCGGATCCGGCTCGCCATCCTGGTCATTCTCGACGATCCGACGGAGCAGATTGGCGATCAGCGAGTCGCTGTCCTTCAGCTCTCCGTTTCGCAGCAGTTCATAGCGTGCCCGCAGCGCGATGCTGGGGTGGACGACGCTGTCGTAGGTGACCTCGTTGCCCTGGTTCAAATCGTCGATCGCCGTGACGATCGTTTTGGTGTTTTCGGTCGCCCCCAAACGGTCTCCCTCCGCACCGGACCGAACTCGCTTGCCAAGCTTGACCAGCAATTCGGAGTGGCTGGAAAACATCAGGTAGTCCCCATCGTCGGGCTGCTGGCCGGTGACGACCGCGATCGCCCAATGGTTCAGTAGCGGCGCGGTATCTTCGTCATCGATGTTTTCGTCAAACCCCAAAGCCGCCAACTGGGCATCGATATCGTCACTGTCATTCTTGCCACGTTCGACGCGCCAAACATCAAACTCGGGCACCTCCAGCTTGATCGCGTCCGGTTCGACTTCCATCGCTTTCTGCACGACCTTGGCGACGACGTCTGCGTTCTTGATCCGCAGCGCGACCAACATCCGATCCGATTCCGGACCGGCCGGCATGGTGTTGTCGGTGATCAAAATCACCTCGTTTTCCAGGTTGGGCAAAAAGTCTCTCGCGATATCGATTTGCGGGCCTTCCGGATCATCGCGGATCCCTTCGATCATCGGCCGAAACAGATCTTCGCCCAACGCATCGTTGACCAACGACTCGGCAGCCCAAAAGGCCGATTCCAATTCCCAATTGAATCGAAAGAACGCGCCGGAGTCTTCGGTCGGCCACGCGGGAATGGGCAGCCGGATCGAATTCTTGGCCTGTAACATCCGGGCGGCCTTGGTCAACTTTCCGGGGGCCAACACGACGCCGCAGTGCAGCACATCGAATCGCTCGCCGGCCACGACACCGACGCCACCGACCGCCTCGATCACGCCAAAGCCCTGTCGCTCGAGCAGCTCGATCACGTCCAGATCATCGCGGCGATCGTACTCGACGACCTCACGCAAAATCCGCCCCATCGCAAACGGCTCGGCATACCACTGCCAACAGACGGTCGCTTGTTTCTCGTTGGCCGAGTCAACCGCGGCGGTCGAATCGGTCAGCACTTGCTGGTAAGACGCTCGGTCGGAGAATGCTTTGGCGGGCGATTTTCCGGCAACCACGTCCAACACCCCTTGAACCACACTCTCGCGATCGGCCGCGATGAAACGCTCGTCGTTCCAAGTCAGCGCGATCTCGACAATTTTCAATTGCCCGGGCTTGGGCTTGGTGCGATAGACGCGAATCGTTTCGTCACCGTATTTGACGTCGGTCCGTACCGCGCCCCCGGCTTTCAATTCGGCATCGATCTTTTCCGCCGCCTGATCGGCTTCCTCTTTTCGGTCGCGGATGTCGGCAACGACGCACAGTGCATAAGGCCGACGCTTGTCATCGGTGAACGACAACCACGCCAGCGTGACTTCCCCCGATGCGATCTCGTACAGATCATCGGGCTTCAATCCGATCTTTCGATTCAGCGAATCAAAGTACGACCGGGCGCGTTCCCGTTGGTCATCGAGAAACGGCTGCATCTCCGCCGAGGCAAACAGCAGTCCGATCTGCGTCCGCTCCCAGGCGTCGCAAAACGACGGCAGCTCGGGAATTCGGACGATACCGGCGGTGGATTCGGGCAACAGATCAACCGCGGGCAAATAGTCGCCTGCGATCGCCTGCCCCTGCCCGTCTCCCTGCTCGTCTCCCTGCTCGACTTCGACCTGGGGCGATTCCGCCTCCTGCTCGAGCTGCACCGGTTGCGCAGCACAAGCCAAATGGGCCAGGGACAACAGGGCGACGCCACACAGGACTGCCGCCGACGATCGGATCAAAGGAAGACCAACTCTCATAAAATTATCTTTCGGCAAACGCCCACACTGAGCTGCCATTATGTTGTGAAAAAATCCGCTGATTCGCAAAAATGCCCGGGCGGAGAATAGCTCAGAATGGCTCAAATGCATGTTGGACTCAGCGGCTTGTGAATCTCGGGGGAGGAGCGAGACCTACTCGCAACGAGTGGCGTTCATCGATCGACGAATTGTCAGACATCGCAAGCCCAGTATGTTATCGCACTCGATTGAACCACGAAACGCCTTCGATTCCGACGTCCCAATACCAGCGAAATGACTCAATCCTCGTCCAATCCCGCCGAATCAACGTACCAAAACCCACTGATCGAACGCTATTCGTCTCGAGAAATGGCGACGCTTTGGGGCCCCAACCGACGTTTTCAGACCTGGCGACGCCTCTGGATTGCCCTGGCAGAAAGCGAAAAAGAGCTCGGAATCGATATTTCTGACACGCAATTGGACCAACTCCGCGCGTTCGAGTCCAATCTAAATCTGGACGTGGCCCGGGAATACGAGCGGATTCGACGCCACGATGTGATGGCCCATGTCGAGGCCTACGGGGACCAGTGCCCCGACGCCAAAAAAATCATCCACCTGGGCGCCACCAGCTGTTTTATCACCGACAACGCCGACGTCATTTTGATCCGCGACGCCTTGCGATTGGTCGCCCGGCGTCTGGCCGCCACCATCGACACGATGGCCACCTTTGCCGCCCAGCACCGTGCCCTGCCCTGCCTCGGCTTCACCCACCTGCAACCCGCCCAGCCGACCACGATCGGCAAACGGTGCTGCCTGTGGACCTATGATCTGGTCCTGGACCTGCTCGAAATCGAACACCGCCTCGACACGCTCTGCGCCCGCAGCGCCAAGGGAACCACCGGCACCCAAGCCAGCTTCCTGCAATTGTTCGGCGGCGATCACGAAAAAGTCCGCCAGCTGGAACGCCGCATCGCCGAGAAAATCGGGTTCGACAAAACCTACGCCGTCACCGGGCAAACCTATCCTCGCAAAGTCGACGCGCAATTGCTGGACGCACTCAGCGGGATCGCCCAAAGCCTGCACAAGACGGCGACCGACATCCGGCTGTTGGCCAACCGCAAAGAAATCGAAGAGCCGATCGAAAAACAACAAATCGGTTCGTCGGCGATGCCCTACAAACGCAACCCGATGCGGAGCGAGCGGATTTGTGCCCTGACGCGGTTCGTGATGAGTCTTCAAAGCAGCCCGGCGATGACGGCCGCCACGCAATGGATGGAACGAACGCTCGACGACAGCGCCAACCGCCGCCTGGTGATTCCCCAAGCCTTCTTGGCGATCGACGCGTCCTTGGTGCTGATGCAAAACATCGCCAGCGGGTTCGTCGTCTATCCCAAGACGATCGAGCACAACCTGGCCAAGGAACTGCCCTACATGGAAACCGAAAACATCATGATGCGGGCCGTCGAAGCCGGCGGCGATCGCCAAGACCTTCACGAGCGGATTCGGATCCACAGCCGCGAAGTCGCCCAACGCGTCAACGCCGAAGGCAAACCGAACGACATGATCGAGCGACTGAAAAACGACGACGCCTTCTCCGCCGTCTCCTTCGACACCGAAATCAACCCGCTCGATTTCGTCGGACGCGCCCCCGAACAAGTCGACGAGTTCATCGAACAAGAGATCAAACCGATCCGCAGCCGCTACGCCGATCAGGAATCGCTGAGCGTGGAAGTCACGGTCTAACGCGGGAGAATGTGCCAACGACAGCAAGACAGCTTTTGTGCGTGCTTCGTTCTTCTCCCGAAGGAACACCGATTGAACAACGGCAGCCTTTGACAACCGATTGAGTCTCTCTCCCTCTGGGAGAGACGGCGTTTGCGCAGCAAGCAAACGCCAGAGAGGGCCGGCGCTACAAAAGTCTTAGCGCCTACCGCTACGATCAAAACCTCGTTTAGATCTCACAGGCGCACGTCAACCATCGACGCGTAAAGCAATCGAGGAAGTTCAACGACGACGCATAGCCCTGATATGACGATTGCGGCGTTGTTTTACGCCCTTCGATTCATAGTAGTAGCGCTGACGATTTCGGTCGGCCATTCGGACATAGCGACCGGTGAGCAATCCAGAGCGTCGGCAAACGGTACGGAATCGACGAACGGCCTCTTGTATCGTCTCGCCATCGCGGACGACAATCTTCACGGACATGAGGATGCGTCTCGATGGCTAACGCTATACCAGTTTTTTTGGAGAGATCAGTCGCAACCTATCAGCGATCACGTCGCACACGTATCTCTACGACGGCGTGAGCGAGACAGTCGCAATGGGGTGAAAGTTTGTGGATCGTGGCAACGGAGTGGCGAATCGCTTCGCGGTCAACCTCCGGTGGCTCCGATTCAAATCACTCACTGGACTAACGAGACGGACGAGTGACTGGAAACCAACGCTTGTCAAACAACAGACCTTTGTCGACCTCGTTTGCCCAACGGACACGCAAGATTTTACCGACGCCGCCGGCGCAGTGTCCACCGTATCCCGGAGGGATCACAGCGAGTAGCCGGAGGTCAGCGCAGCGCCACCTCCGGGCCACCGCCCCCAAACCTCCCCTCGACCCCGGATGGGGTCGCAGCAAATCCCGGCACGCCGCCGAGCGACATGGCCTGCTGCACGGAAATCCCAGAGGCCAACCGCAACATCGGGAGCGATCACTGCGGGCAAACCGTTCTCTCAACCCACAGAACGCAGTCGGAAAGGTAGGAAAATTGAGGGTAGAAAAACGGGTGGCTGAAAGACGCGACAGCCGGCAAACACCGTGCACTCTTTTCCTACCCTCAATTTTCCTACCTCCCTCTCCAACCGATGCATCGCCCGCCGGTCGTCATCAATCTACCCGCTCCTCTTCGCGTTGAGGAAGTCGGCAAGCATGCAACGCAACCTCTCGCAAGGACGGGCTTCACGGCGCCAGTTCACGTCGCCCCCCTGCCCTTCGCAAACCGTCCGCTCAATTCAACGGCGAGAATCACCAGGTTGCAGCGGGAGTTAAAACTAAACCCCAAAAGACATCAACTCCGCAACTCCGTGTGAATCGATTCCTTAGCGCAATACACGGTACACAGTGTACTCATGCTGCCATTCCCCGGACTTGGTTGGCATCAATCGATGCGTGGTATCAAGATCCGGATGAAGATCCGCAAGATTGAACACAAACCCATTGTCGTAGGGGCCGGCACATGAAACAACCAACGGCGTGCCAGCACTATCGAGAACCTCAACGGACAACCGATAGTCTCGCCGTTTTGCATTAAGGAAAAGCTGATTGCCCAGCACATCCAACAACACCTCCTTCAATTCAAAATCCCAGTTTGTCCCGTAATCTGAGGCCGGATGGTACATCCAGTAGACACGAAACCCTTCAAACCTTTGGGCGAGTGGACGTGGACAAAGGTCGATTTCGGACTTCGGAACATGCACATGAAGTAAATACTCACCACAGTGGTAAGTGCCGACCGCACCCTCGACCACCGTTCGCTCGGTAGACGCAATCAGCCGAGCGAGTGCTGTGTACGGTATGTCAACGCGGTCTCGTTCATAAGCGTCCCAAACCTGAAATTTCAAATGATCCTGATCGGACTCAGGCATTAAGAGCCATTCGTCATAGCTGTTCGGAGGCAGTGGCTTCATTTTGATCCAAATAACGTCAGAAATGATGGGGATCGCCCCGCTGACCATCCATTGGCAAACGCGACAAAGTGATCTCCCTTGCATCCTATGATTCTCTGCTGGTCACTCGCTACCGATCCCACACGCCCTTCACCCACGGCTCACCAAAACATATCGATGTAGACAACGCCACTGAGGACAGTCGGAAGAATAAGTGGCGGGGATTGATTGTGGGATAGGCTTCCAGCCTGTCGTTTTCGCAATGACAGGCTGGAAGCCTATCCCACTTATTCTTCCGACGGTCCTTATTCCGTGTGTTCATCTGCTGGAGCTTGCATCTGGCGGAAAGTCAGGCCCGACACCAGAGCCCTCATACGACAGTTGATCGATGATCGATTTTTCGCGGCGGTACCAACTGGCCCAGCTCAACGGCGTATCTCGGTTGGCGTCACGGATCGTCGGATCAGCACCGGCGTCCAACAGCAACTGAATGATTTCCGAACTCCCCCACGCTGCGGCTCTGTGCAGTGGAGTTTCCCCCCGCACGCGCGCGTCACGCCACAGGCCGTATGTCTTCATTCCGGGCTTTGTTTGAGCGTTGGGATTCGCACCATGATCCAGCAGCAACTGTACCGAGCGGATTTCGCTGCCGTCGACAACCCAATGTAGCGCCGTCTCCCCGTTATGTTCGCTTGCGCGGTTGACGTTCGCCCCAGCCTCAACCATCAACCGCAAGCACTGGAAATTGCCACAAACTCCGACAAGCACCGGCGCAATATTCTCATTGCGCTGTAAGTCGGGATCAGCCCCCTGTTCCAACAGAAGTCGCGTCACGTCCGGATGGAAGTTCAAAAGCGGCCCCATCCCATGCTTGTCGACGCTATTGGGATCCGCCCCGTCCTCAATCAGGCGTTTGACGGTTTCGAGGTCACCGGCATTTGCGGCCTCGACAAGCTCATCATTGCGGGGTTGATGCGTCATGGAGATTGGCTCGAGACAGACTTGCGGCCCAACGAGTTGTCACACAGAACGTTCACCCTTGGGACGACGATTCAACAGAACGAATTTGCACTCGATCCGCGCGTGCGGAGGAACACGGATCGATCGGGCGCCAGAACGTTGCCGCCCCTCAGGTGGTCCGGTCACAGGACCTGATTAGAACGGATCCGGCCAGACGGTGCCACTTTCTCAGGCCCAAGCGAAATCGAGCTGGATGGCGGGTGCCCGGTCCGATTCGGCCGCGGCCTCCCTTGCACTTTCTTGTTCACTTTTCGCACGACCAGTCGTACCAAGTGCGAAGAACCTCCACCCATCACGCCGTCCCAGCTATCCCGAAGGGATCACAGCAAGTAGCCGGAGGTCAGCGCAGCGCCACCTCCGGACCACGCCACCGATCCGCCCGTCGACCCCGGACGGGGTCGCAGCAAATCCCGACACCCCGCCGTGTTCAGCCTCTCGCTCAATGGCCCCCTCAAAGACCGACCGGAAAAGCGGTAGCGCTCACTGTCGGCAAGCCGTTTTTCCGCCCCACAGAACTCAGCAGGAAGGTAGGAAAATTTCGGGTAGGAAAACGGATGCCCGAAAAACGACACACCCGGCAAACACCCGGCTCTCTGTTCCTACCCAAAATTTTCCTACCTCCATCTCCAGCCGATGCTTCATCCGCGGTTCACCTTTTTCATCGCTGAGAGTCCTCTACAGAGTTCGCACGCGCCTTCTCTGCAGCGCGTTCCGCCCGAAGTGCAGCCTCCTCTCGTGGCAATTTAAATTCAGGCCCGGCGGGAAAGTACTGAACATCATCGGTTCCTCCCCATTGGTGAGCCGGATACTCGGGTTCGGGTCGCAATCCTCCACATCCGGCCACCATAAACACGATCACCATGGTTGCCGAAATCATCGCGATGGATGGCAACCGATCCAGGTACGATTGCAAACGCGACATGTTGATCCTTCGAGTCGATGAGGTAGATGCGATTTCAGTAGGCGAACGGTGAAGATCACGCGGAACAAGCAAATGCACGCCCAGATCGATCACTGTCGGATGTCATGGTCTTAGTGAAAAGGAGAGGCCCATTCGAATTGGAATCAACATTGCATTCGCCCTCATTCTCTCCAAGTCGTACCATCAGCGATCATCGGGCACAGCATTGCTATCCGCTTTGTGCATCGTCAGAAACCAGCTTGAACGACGCCGGATCAATCGTGTATTCGCCATCACCAACAAATTCAAACCCACGGTTCACACCGGGTGACTGAATCTGTGTGTAGACGTTATCGCGATTGGCAATTAATTGGCTGTTTTGGCGTTCAAGTTTTCGATTCACGCTGCTGCCTGCGTAAGCGTTCTTCCAATCAAAGTAGGCTAAAACACCATCAAGATAGTCGATGTCGAAGACTACAAATTGGCCAGTATCGAGTAAAAAATGGGAAGTTGGGTCAGCGTCGGGGGCGTCGTTCACTCTCCGGATGTCTTTGAGCGAGAATTGATACGTGCCTACATCACACGGAGCGAGGTCGATGTATCCGATCGTCTTCAGGATATCGCGGAGCCGCGTGCTTCCCAATGCGGCCATTTCGAGTCGAATTAGCTTGTCGATGCCAGTCGCAGATTGGAAATCGGGCAGGTCAACCACCGAAACAGCATCGCCACACGGATTGACGGCGTAATCAATGAACAAGGGGTCGATTGCGACGATGTGCCCGGACGTGACGTGAATTGCGAAGGTGGTTGCCATAGAGTTTTGAGTCGGAAAGACTCAGTCGGATAACGAATTGCAATCGATCCGCGCATATCGATCCGCGCATGCGAAGGAACGGGGATCGATTGGGCGTTAGAACTTTGTCGCTCCTCAGGTAGGCCGGTCGGAAAAGTTGATTAGAACGGATCCCGTCAGACGGTGCCAGTTTCTCAGACCCAGGCAAACTCGAACTGGGAGGTGAGGCAGGCTTCGGCTCCTTTGCACTTCCTTGTTCACGTTTCGCACTACCAGTAAAAACCTTCACCCATCGCGGCGTCCGAACTATCCCGGAGGGATCACAGCGATTAGCCGGAGGCCAGCGCAGCGCCACCTCCGGACCACGCCCCCAAATCTGCCCATCGACCCCGGACGGGGTCGCAGCAAAACCCGACACCCGCCGGATGCAACCGCCGACCAAATGCCCCCCCAAAGACCGACCGGAAACTCGGAAGCGACACACTGGGCGCAAGTCGATTTCCCAATCAGCCGGATGCAGAGAGAAGGTAGGAAAATTTCGGGTAGGAAAACGGATGCCCGAAATACGACACACCCGACAAACACCCAGCTCTCTTTTCCTACCCAAAATTTTCCTACCTCCATCTCCAGCCGATGCTTCATCCGCGCTTCATCATCAGAACCCCCGCTCCTCTTCGCGTTGAGAAAGCTGGCGAAGACGCCGACGACCTACGGCCAGAGGATTTGAGAAGCTGGCGTCAGCCTACGGCCCGAAGTCCCACGCTGGCCACGCCGCACCGGAACCGCACGTCAACCGTCGAAGCGGAATGCAATTCGACTAAGTTCAACGTTACCGATCACCGAGGACCGGCGGTTGATTTTCCATTTCCAATTAACGACGCCCGGTCCGTTGGTGCATCGGCTGGTTCGCCCTTGTTGGAAGTAGTCCAGCGGCTCTCTTTGGGTCGATAGGTGGGGTCTGGAAATGCATCTCGAAACACCCGAAACGCAATCCCTATCGAATCATCAAACATTGTCCTGCCGAAACCGTCAATGTCATTCGTGTTCCAGCTCCAAGGGTCGTCGTTCATGATCACGTTGCCTTTCCGGTCCAAAATCCCGGACCATTCAACGCCAGGGTAATAGTTTGACCATTCGTTCGGTCTACCGCGAACCGACCCAATCCGCCGCCGACTGTCTGTGTCAACATTGGCAAACTGGTCACCCAAAAACAGCCACGGATTATCAACGGCGTACGTCAGTGCCGCCAAGAATTCTTGCGTCTTCGCGTAGGTCAGGTCGTTCCATTCTTCATTGATCCAATCTGTACCGCCGGGCCAACCATGACCGATCCTGTATCGACGTTTCAGTTTGCACGCCTGAGGAGAGGCGTGTAATTCGATCTCTTCTTCAACAATTCCACCGTAATCCCCCGAGCGGAACTTGAGCTTCGTTGACCATGAATCCGGCAACAGCAATGGATAGCTAGGGCAGGGCAAATTCTTGGCTCCGGGGATTTTCTTCCACGCGTCGGGATACCGTTTGCCTTTTTTTCGATACTCCGCCGCGTAGCGTTTCCCGTATACATCCCACCATTGTCGCCACTTCGCAATCGCCGACCGATGTTCCCCTTCGACATCAGAGTCCGCATACAGAAGTTGGTCAAACTTACATCGCGAGATTGTGCGAAGTTGACTGACGATTATCACGCGGTCGCCAGCAACTCCGGGCTTGCCTTTGAATCGCGGATCAATTGCAAGTTCGAGCAGTTCAGGAAACCGCTGCAGGGTGGGGAGCGTTTTGACGTATTTGTAGTTGGAGTCGATTTCGTACGGGTAACGCATCCACTTCGCGTACGCCCCGCACTCGCCCCAAGAGTCAGTTTCTTGCGAGCGACCAACCCCAACAAAACAGGAGAAAACGGCAATCGCGAGCAGGATGATTTTCATTCGATTGGGCGAACGTCACGCGGCACCGTTCACGCGGCACGGCGAACGACATGGTGTTTTCAGGTGACGCCGACTCCGTGCCTGCGTGTGCGGGCGGATGGTCCGCGCGTCCGGCCACGACGAAGGCACGTGCGATCATCGCTCGCTGCCAATGTACTCGATCGGAATCGCCATGGGAAATTCCGTGGCCCAATCAGCAGTCGGCATTTCAGGCGTCCGTCTGCCGTGAATCGTACTCGTATTCAGCATCGCGGTACTCGCGCTCGCACTCGATCGACAGGCGACGGTTTGTCTTCGTCGGTCGAGTCGACCGCGCACCGATCCAACGATGACGTCAAATCCGAATCCTGGGAAACAGAGGTCTGACGAAATCCGGTGGGCGCCCGTCGGGTCACGATCAAACGACGGCGAATCAATTGCCACAAAAAAAACGCGAATACACACAAAAGAAGAAGTGGGCGCTGTCGTCAGGCGTCGGCTAGCAGCGCAAACGGTAGCCGTCACCGAGGACGGACGATCTATTTTCTACTTCAAAAACCGCGCAAGCCGTCCTTCGCGTGCGTGCACGGCGTGGTTATCGCCTGACTGGCGTTTTTGCTTCTGCGATCTCTTCGGCACGCTGAAACTGTCGCCGAAACCACCAACCGATAGCTAGCACGCAGGCGAGCACAAGGATGCCTGGTTCGAATATCGCCGACAACATAACACCAGCAGCTAACCACCAGACACGAGGCGTGACTCCGAAAAGAGATGAGGATGTGTTCACGTCGAACCAATGCAAACCAGAGTACACGGACGCAAGAAACACCGGCACGAAGAAGATCGCTGTACTGCTATTCCAGCCGAGCGCATCCCAAGGTGCTGACAGTCCAAGAAGGGACAGCGCGAAGGTCGCCGAAGTCGCCAGCAATAAATACGTCGAATCGCGATCACGGGTTTCCATGTTGGACACTCGATTGTGTTAGGTGATTTGTGCGATAACGAATTGCGATCTATCCGCGCATGCGGAGGAACGGGGATCCATCGTCCGCCAGAACGTTGTCGCTCCTCTGGTGGGCCGGTCACAGCACTGGATTAGAACGGATCCTGCCAGATGTTGCCAGTTTCTCAGGCCCAGTAGAACTCGAGCTGGGTGACGGGAGGACGGTCCGCTTCGGACTCCGGCCTCCTTGCACTTTCTTGTTCACTTTTCGTACTACCAGTCGTACCAAGTGCGAAAACTCGTCACCCATCGCGGCGTCCGAACTATCCCGGAGGGATCACAGCGATTAGCCGGAGGTCAGCGCAGCGCCACCTCCGGGCAACGCGCCGATTCCGCCCCTCGACCCCGGACGGGGTCGCAGCAAACCTCGATGCCCGCCGTGCTCAGCCTCTCGCTCAATGGCACCCCCAAAGACCGACCGGAAACTCGGCATCGACACACTGGGCGCAAGTCGTTTTCCCAATCAGCCAGATGCAGAAAGAAGGTAGGAAAATTTCGGGTAGGAAAACGGATGCCCGAAAAACGACACCCCCTGCTCTCTTTTCCTACCCAAAATTTTCCTACCTCCATCTCCAGCCGATGCTTCATCCGCGCTTCATCATCAGCCCCCCGCTCCTCTTCACGTTGAGAAAGCTGGCGAAGACGCCGACGACCTACGGCCAGAGGATTTGAGACGCCGACCTCAGCCTACGGCCCGAAGTCCCACGCTGGCCTCAGCCCATTGCGACCGCACGTCAACCGTTGAAGCGGAAAGCAATTCGATTAAGTTCAACGGTGACGATCACCCCGTTCACGGACCAACGGGTTGGCGTCGAAATTGGAGTGAGTGTCGTCACGGTGGAAAGATTCGTCGATCGCAGCAATGAGTGAACTGGGGTTATCATCCCAGGAGTACTTTCTTTGCGATTGGCTGCGATGACGGCGCATTTAGTATTTCGACTGCCTTGCCAAGTATCGGATGCTCATCATCAGACAAGGTCAGCAGGCGTACCAGAATGT
Organism: Stieleria neptunia; assembly: GCF_007754155.1. Taxonomy (NCBI): domain Bacteria; kingdom Pseudomonadati; phylum Planctomycetota; class Planctomycetia; order Pirellulales; family Pirellulaceae; genus Stieleria; species Stieleria neptunia. Next base: position 9,175,627 of record NZ_CP037423.1, read on the forward strand.
CACCAAACTCAGACGAGGCGACGCATTCGTGCATGACACTTAAGCATGCGTCATAGATCGCATTCCCAAACTTGCTATAGAACTGCTCGTCTTCGAGCGGCTCGTCATACTTGCGGTACATCGTTTCCAGGCCCTCACAGCTTAAGCCAAACGTCCTCCCATTGGGAACATATTCCCATCCATCTAGGCTCGGGATGTTGTCTAGCTCCGAGGGGACTTTCGGATTCTTGGCGATTCGCGAAATGATACCGTCGTTTGAGAAATCGGAAGGTAGTTCAAGCGCAAAACCGCAAACGGCCGGGTCGCTTCTCAAGTCTTTCAGATGAGAAACGAGCTCCTGATGCAAGATGCGTTGCCATTGAACGATATCTCCGCTTGGATCGACTGATGCCATAGAGGTGTAACCAAACTTGGATTCAATTAATGATAACGTCCACCGTTCACCGCGGCACGGCGAACGACATTGTGTTTTCAATTGACGACGACCCCGTGCCTGCGTGTGCGGGCGGATGGTTCGCGCGTCGGGCATCGGCGACAGCCCGTGCCATCGACGCTAATTGCCAATGTACTCGATCGGAATCGTCGTGGGAAATTCGGTACCCCAATCAGCAGCCGGCACGTCAGGCGTCGGTTGTCAGCGTTGGTATCAACAGGCGTCGGTCTGTCTTCCTCGGCCGAGTCGACCGCGCACCTATCGAACGGTGACATCAAATGCGAATCCCAGGAAACAGAGGTTCGATGACATCCGGTGGGCGAACTTCGGGTCACGATCAAACGACCGTAAATCAATTGCCACAAAAGAACGCGAGAAGACGCAAAAGAAGAAGTGGGCGCTGTCGTCAGGCGCCGGTCAGCAGCGCGAACGGCGGAAATCACGCGGTCGGCGCGAGCGATCATCCACTTCAATGAAACCCGACTCGCCGACTCGTCGTGCATCCGATTGTTATCGCATGTCTAACCGAAGCACACGACTTCGTTCAGACGCTACGCGCAACTATAGCCAAGAAACGAGCACATGGTCGGTGCCGCAAGAAAGTCGGGGATATTGCAACGAGTAGAGACCACGCTAAATCCGGTTGGATATAGTCATCAATCAGCTGCTCCCTTCACGTTTCGCGTTCTCACGTTGCAATCTGATCCCTCTCAACAAAACGCCTCCACCCAACGGGATGCCAAGAAGACTTCCGAACACGTATGCCGAGTTTGACGGTTTGGGCACTAGATTATTCATCAGGAGTAGAAGGGAAGTAAGTGGGCCGACAATCCAGATTGCTCCCCAAATTAGGGATGGGGTCGCCGACGGTTGTTTCTCTGGAGCGCCCATAGGTTCTGGTGCATTGTTGGAAATTGACGAGTAGCAGTGTATGCGGTGAGAATGTAACTGGTAAGCAGTACCAACGTTTGTCGCAACTGTGGGCCATCTTTGCGATAACGGCGGTGGTCACCGCGTCGGCGCGATCGACCTGATCTCAAAAACAAACTCAACTCGCCGACTGCGGTGCACCACGTGGTTCACGCGTCCGGCCACGACGACAGCCCGAGCCATCGCCGCTGCTTGCCAATGTACTCCATCGAAATCGCCGTGGAAACTTTCACTCCCCTCGCTGAACCGATTTCTATGTGGAGTCGGGATGAAGCCCGGAGGGCTGGCACAATGCTTGCCGGTGGTGTCAGCCACCGGTATCGAAAGAACGGATTTGCGGAGGCCTGGAAGGCCGGCACAATGTGGCTCCGGGTCCACTCCAAGCCCGGATATTGTGTCGACCCGCTGGGCCTAGGGCGTGCCTTTGAATCCACCCCCGGTGGCTCACGCCACCGGCAGACACTCTACCGGCCCTCCGGGCCTGAAAGCCGCCCTCGTACTCAGCACCGCGGTACTCGTGCTCGTACCCGAATCAACAGGCGTCGGTTTGTCTTCCTCGGCCGAGTCGACCGCGCACCTGTCGAACGATGACATCAAATGCGAATCTCAGGAAACAGAAGCTCGATGAAATCAGATGGGCGTCCTATGGGTCACGATCCAACGACGGCGAATCAATTGCCACAAAAGAACGCGAGAAGACGCAAAAGAAGAAGTGGGCGCTGTCGTCAGGCGTGGGTTACCAGCGTGAACGGCGGTGGTCACCGCGTCGGCGCGATCGACCTGAACTCAAAAACAAACTCAACTCGCCGACTGCGGTGCACCACTTGGTTCACGCGGTCGGCCATGGCGACAGCCCGAGCCATCGCCGCTGTTTGCCAATGTACTCAATCCGAATCGCCGTGGGAAATCGAGCGTCCTAATCTGCGGTCGGCATTTCAGGCGCCGGTTTGTCTTGGATCGTACTCGTACTCAGCATCGCGGTACTCGTACTCCTACTCGAATCGACAGGCGTCGGTTTGTCTTGGTCGACCGCGCATCTATCGAACCGTGACATCAAATGCGAATCTTAGGAAATGGAGGTCCGATGACATCAGGTGGGCCGAGTTCAGTCACAACGTTCAGCAGCGTGGGCGACCGGCATCGGTTTGTTTGCCTTCCAGTCGAGTACGAGTAGGAGTACCGGCTGACGCCTGAGTACGAGTACGATTTGGGAGCGCGAACGGCGGTGGTCACCGCGTCGGCGCGAATGACCTGAACTCAAAAACAAACTCGACTCGCCGACTGCGGTGCACCACATGGTTCACGCGTCCGGCCACAACGACGGCACGCGCCATCGTCGTCGACAGCCAATGTACTCGATCGGAATCGCCGTGGGAAATTCGGTATCCCAATCAGCGGTCGGCACTTCAGACGCTGGTTTGTCTTGGATCGTGCTCGTAATCGATCGACAGGCGTCGGCTTGTCTTCTTCGGCGGAGTCGACCGCGCACCTATCGAACCGTGACATCAAATGCGAATCCCAGGAAACGGAGGTTCGACGAATTCCGGTGGGCGCCCTTCGGGTCACGATTAAACGACAGCAAATCAATTGCCACAAAAGAACGCGAGAGAACACAAAAGAAGAAGTGGACGCTGTCGTCAGACGCCGGCTAGCAGCGTGAACGCTACGCGTCACCCGGTACGCACGAAAGATTTTCAACTTCAATAACGCTGACTCGCGTACTCGGGTACACGCGATTGTTCTGCGTTTTCACGATCGCTAAGGCCCTTCCATACGATGTAGCACCAGCACATCCTCGACCGTGTCAGTATCATCGTACACGATCGCCACGCTCCAAAGGTGACTGACCAACAGACCGGCGCTCTCATCACGCTGACATCTAAGATAGTTCGCGTTGTCCACGCTGCGATACTCGCGGTCGCTACCAATGAACCCAGGATCTTCTGAAAACGAACCATTCCTGATGACCTTGCACTCAAACCCGGATTGCACCATGCGTGCTTTAGCGTCCTCAAGTGACGTTCCAATTGGCACGATCGCTCGAACGGCCGTCAGCATCTCGCCCTGGCTCTCTGCGCGGATCCGCGATTGCGAAATCGAACGGCAACCAGCCAACGAACCAACCAGCAATGCAATGGCAATGAATCTCAAAGACGGCTCCATTCAGTAGCAGAACATCAGCGATCACCTCGCACGCAGACCTCTACGATTGAGATGGCGTGAGCGTGATGATCGAAACGGGGTAAGAGTTTGTGTATCGCGACAACGAGCGAGCTGGGGTGCATCGCCGGGTTCGTGGCGTCGGTCGGCACGCCGGTTTGGAACCATCGTCGCGGCTAGCCAATGTACTCGATCAGAATCGCCAAGGGGAATTTCAGCGTCCCAATCTGCAGTCGGCATGTCAGGCGTCGGTCGTCAGCGTTGAAATCGTCAGGCGTTGGCTTGCCTTCGCCAGCCGAGTCGACCGCGTACCAATCGAACGATGGCATCAGGAGCGAATCCCAGGAAACGGAGGTTTGATGAGATCAGGTGGGCGTCGCTCGAACGCACCAGTCGCGGCCGGAATGTCAGGCGTTGGTTTTGTTGCGGCCCAATCAATTGCGAGCACGAGCACCGTTTCACTGAGCACGAGCACGATTCAGCAGCGTGAATGATCGCGATGACCGAGTCGCGACGAAGGAGCTTGCGATGCCCCAACGATCGGATTCGCGACTTCGGGTCCATCGCCTGGTTAGGCTGACTGCTTAACGCCACTGTCGGTGACAGCTAAACTTCATTTCGCTTTGCCGAGAACGAATTCCTTCAACTCACTCACTAGATCATCGGTGCCGTCGCGGTAGTACACACTCTTCACAACTCCGACTCCGGCGGCGTACCACAATTTGGATTTCGATGTGGTTAGGGTTCTTCCCTGGCGTTGAAAAGTATATTCGGCCACCACTGGGATCGCCAAATACTGACCGGCTGGCACCGATACAAGCTCCTCCTTTCCGATGGTGAAGGATGCAGTTTCATCAAGGTCTTGCTCTTCGTCACGGCTTTTGTTTATCCACGTGACACCCGCTTTTGCTGGTAACTTCAGCAATGGTTTCCGGTTCTCAGATTTGCCTTCGATGTTTCGCACCAAGAACAAACCGCTGGGCGAAACCGCACACATATACTCATTGAAACGCTTTCCGGAGTCGTGTCCGTATGCAGAGTTTTCTCGCGACAAAGTGACGACGTGCTCACCATCCACACGTTCGACTTTCGTAATCGTTTCAGTGACGGTAGTGATGCGGTCCCCCAAAGTTCTCTGAAGGACCCGCCTCGAGCCTTCCACCGTTGGGAAATACAAGTCCTGTGCATTCACCATCGGAATTGCAAGGAAAAAGGCTAGGCAAGTAGAGAGTATCGTGGAGCTAGTCATGAAAGATCTTGAGTATTTTGCGGCAGTTTAAGTTGCAGTACCCGCAACCGATGGTTTCCATTTGGAAAGCCTAACGAATTGCGATCTATCCGCGCATGCGGAGGAACGGGGATAGATCGTGCGCCAGAACTTTGTCGGCCTTCACGTGGGCCGGTGATGGGTCTCGATTAGAGCGGATCTTGGCGGTGGATGCCAGCGTTTTAGTCCCAGGCGAACTCGAACTGGGCGGCGGCAGGCCGGTCCGCTTCGGCCACTACCGCCTTTGCACTTTCTTCTTCACTTTTTAGGTACCAGTCGCACCAAGTGCGAAAAACCTTCACCCATCGCAGCGTCCCAAAAGCGACGATCATCAAGAGCCAATGACTCGCGGTACCAGTCCGAACAAGCTTTATTGCTTGGCCGAAAGAGATCCGCCCACGACGGCTTGTCGATCTCATCGACAAGCGTCAACGATTCGCTGCCGCAGTGCTCGCAGACCAACCCGGAATCACAGTCCAACGGCGTCGGGTCACCCCGACCGGTGAGCTCCCCCGCAGGCCGTCCGCTTCACCAATCACTTGCACGCAGTTCATCAGCGTCGCGGTGCTGACCACGTTTTGATCTCATGGGCGCAATTCAGAAACTCGAAGACGCTCGACTCCAAAGGATCGGCGCGTCGTGTGTTCGATCGGATTCGTCTCTTAGTCAAAGATAAACACGCTCGGACCACACGACGCGAGTGGCGGGGGAGTCATGCGCCGGTGGATCACTCGGGTGGGCCACAGGAGATCAGGACGGCTATCGCACCAAAAGGCTGACGACCTAAGGCCAGAGGATTCAAGAATCTGGCGTCAGCCTACGGGCCGGAGCCCCACGCTGGCCTCAGCCCACCGCAACCGCACATCAACCGCCGCAGCGGAAAGCAATTCGATTAAGTTCAACGGCGGTGGTCACCGCGTCGGCGCGAGTGACCTGAACTCAAAAATAAACTCAGCTCGCCGACTGCGGTGCACCACTAGGTTCACGCGTCCGGCCACGACGACAGCCCGAGCCATCGTCGCTCGCGGCCAATGTACTCGATCGGAATTGCGAAGGGAAATTCGGCATCCCAATCAGCGGTCGGTACGTCAGACGTCGGTATGTCTTGGATCGTACTCGTACTCAGCACCGCGGTACTCGTACTCCTACTCGAATCGACAGGCGCCGGTTTGTGTTCATCGGCCGAGTCGACCGCGCACCTATCAAACGATGACATCAAATGCGAATACCAGGCAACGGAGGCCTGATGACATCCGATGGGCGCCGTTCGGGTCAAGATCAAACGGCGGAGAATCAACTGCCACAAAAACCACGAGAAGGCACAAAAAAGAGAATTGGGAGCTGTGGTCAGGCGTTGGTTAGCAGCGTGAACGTCACGCATCAGCCGGGACGGGCGAACGACTTGCAAGCAGACGACAAAACGGACCACCCGTCCTCGGTTGCATGCGATGGTTACCCGTCTTACCCGGTGCGGTTTGAAAGCCTGAAGTGCGACACAGTTGTTTATCAAAACAAAGGCAACATGTGCATCCCTGCGAGCATCAGCAGACCACCAACAAGGCAAGCCTGTGCGCGTCGACGGTCCAATCGATAGTAGAATATCCCCGACGTTGTCCAGCAGAGGCCAATTGACGTCAGAAATGCCAAGTGCAGTAAGTCTGCGGACCTTTGAAGCCGAAAATTGGTTGCGACAACACCGACAGCAAGTCCGAGTATCAGTACCCCAAATCCGCCAACAAGAACGCAGGCAATCATGTAGCCGTCAATTGATTCAGGCAGAACATTCTCAGGTTCGCTTGCGGCGGACCTCGAAGCTTCGCAGGGGTTGGAACGTTTTCGTATCATGCGTTCGTGGCAGCGAAGTTGATCGCGACCAGCGTCGGGTAACGTCGGCGATCACGCGGCGGCGACGAGCGATCAACCACTTCAAATATCTTGACTTCGCCGCTCGTCGTGCATCGCATTGTTACCCGACCAGTTTTTCATTGATGTCATTCAATTGCATCGGAAATCTGATTGTATGCATCAATGAGTTTGCACTCCTGTGTGTTGCTGGTGCGATCTGGATTGAACCAGGAATATCGGGAATCCTCTAACGCGCCAAACGCGAAGTGTATATGCGGCCCAATACTCTCGTTCGACGACATGCAGTCGCTGACCGTCCTTAACGAATCTACCAATGCAGCCCAGTTGGAAAGAGGGGCCGGTAATGCTGGGCCTGTCAGGGCTGTCTCCTTCTCGATTCGCACGGCGGAATCCACGATATTCCCGGTCGCGATTCGTTCCCAAGCATCATCATCGGAAATAGTCAAATGTGCGTTTACCTGATCAGTAGTGAATTCCAATGTAACTGCACGAAACGGCTCAAATGGGGGCAGCGATAAGAGTCGGCAAACGCCAGTGCAATCACTATTGAACGCGATTTCATCTAGCGGTCGGAGACCCAGCAGATTCAGAAAGGCACCCTGCATGTCGTCAAACATTGAGGTCGGGATCATCGTTTGCTCAGTGCGCTCATTCGGCGAACGGCGGTGGTCACCGCGTCGGCGCGATCGACCTGAACTCAAAAACAAACTCAACTCGCCGACTGCGGTGCACCACGTGGTTCACGCGGTCGGCCACGACGACGGCATGAGCCATCGCCGCTGATGGCCAATGTACTCGATCGGAATGGCAAAGGGAAATTCAGCGTCACAACCAGCGTTCGGCATTTCAGGCGTCGGTTTGTCTCCAATCGTACTCGAATCGACAGGCGACGGTTTGTCTTCCTCGGCCGAGTCGACCGCGCACCTATCGAACGATGGCATCAAATGCGAAACCCAGGAAACGGAGGTTCGACGAATTCCGGTGGGCGTCCTTCGGGTCACGATCAAACGACAGCAAATCAATTGCCACAAAAGAACGCGAGAAGACGCAAAAGAAGAAGTGGGCGCTGTCGTCAGGCGCCGGTCAGCAGCGCGAACGTCACGCGTCACCCGGTACGCGCGAAAGATTCTCCACTTCAAAACCGCCTGACTCGCGTACTCGGGTGCACGCGATTGTTCTGTGCTCAATAGTTTCCCACAAAGCAAAACGGCGTGTCCCTTAAATCAGCGTCATCGAGCACTGACTCAACTGTTTCCATCAGCTCAATATACGAAGCGTGCGTCTGCTCGTCCAATGCGCCAGGGTTGTCCCGAAGATGCTCCAGAACTGCTCGTGCAGCTTGTAGTCCCTTCGCCGAACTATGCCAGTGAGTAGAAGCGTTGCCGTATTCGCCTTCATAAACGTAAAAGTCATTGATCTGGTCTACGTCTAGATTCGCCGCAATGGTGTCCCAGTGCGGATGAAAACTGGCGAACTGCTCAGGGTCAACCGCGTGTAGATGATCGACACCAGGTACTGGTCGTTGCAATCGTAAGTGTAGCTTCTCCATCTGCATCTACCTATGCACAGAACGTCTACGTTCAACGTCTACGTTCAACGTCTACGTTCAACGTCTACGTTCAACGTCTACGTTCAACGTCTACGTTCAACGTCTACGTTCAACGTCTACGTTCACCGAGTTAGCGGCGGTAAACGCTGGCGGGTGAGTGGGCTGATTGGCACTTCGTTGCCCCTGATGCTAAGTTCGGTGCAACGTTTGGTTGAACGAGGCCTTCGTTCGGCCCCGATGTCGTGGGACCGGCTCGACCGATGTTTAGGAGTTTACCCGATCGAACGACCCGTCGTGAGGGATTCTAGCAGCTGTCCCCAACGAATGGATCTCATCGGGCGCGCACCTTCGGTACCGTCGGTGGCAATGGCTGTCCCTTGTGAAATTCTCCAGCGGCATCATGCGGCTTGCCCTTGTTTCTCACGCCAAGAATACGCATCAGAGGGAGGATCCCGCCCGGCGGAAAATTCGTGATGCGAGACCAACCGTTTACCACACACCGGACACGTGCAAGCATCAAGAAGCCCGGCCGACTCGCACCATTGTTGCCAAGTCAACTGTTCAAGCGAGTCGGACTCTGGCGGCTCCACGCCGAGCGCGGCACGGGCCTCATCGAGCTGGGAGTATTGGTTGCCGCTGTACAGACCGTAGCCGCGAACCGTCTGAAATCGCCGCGGCGGCACGTGCTCCAGCCAGCGGCCGAGAAACTGATCGATCGGCAACGCGGTCACCCCCTGACGTTTCCCGTCCCCACCGTCCTGCGTTCCAATCCGATAGCGAAACACGACCTTGTCATCTTGAACGTCCAGTAACCGTGACTTGCCGATCGGGCCGCCCTTGATGTACCGAGCCAAATAGGTCGCCACACCGGAGCCATCACGATAGGCGTCAAATATTTTGACGTTCCACGGTTTGTCGCTGAGCTTGGCCAACAGCTTCTGAAAGTCGGACGCGCTCATCGAGTCGGGCAATTGGATCTTGCCTGATTGAACCTTCTGCTGAAGCATCGCCTTGAATTTGCCGCGGAACTTGAGCATCAACACTTTGCGGGGCAGCAAACAATCTTTTTGGGGACGGCGCCACGTCCCATCACCAGCCAGCCCGCCGGCGGTGACGATGCAATGCAAGTGCACGTGCGGCAACAGGGTCTGGTTCCAGGTGTGCAGCGCCGCCAGGATCCCAGGCTTCGCACCGAGGTACTTGGGGTCCTTGAGCAGTTGCTGGAGTGTTTCCTTCGCGGCGTTGAAGAGGGTCTCGGCATAGGCAGCCTTGTTGAACCGCCAGATTCGATTCAGTTCGCTCGGGAGTGTGAAGACGATGTGATGATGCGGGCAGGGCAGCAAGCGTTGCTTACATTTGGCCAGCCACTGCTCTCGGGCCACCCAGGCGCACTGGGGGCAGCACCGATGCCGACAGGAGTTGTAGGCGATGCTGTGGTAGTGACCTTCGGGGCAACTGTCGACGTGCCCACCGAGCGTCCGAGTGCGACAGTGTTGGATGCACCATGCGGCGCGAAGCATCTCCCGCGAGACGTGAAAACGCGAGGCGAAGGAGTCGAAATAGCGTCCGAAAATCTGTTGAAGCGTGATGGCCATCGGCACCTCGCAATCAATGCTTGCAGCTCAACCCGAAGGCCAGTTCAACGATACGAATCACATGGCGACGGCGAACGACGTGACCACAGGACCAAAGCCAACTCCGTCGCTCATGTGCATTCGCTGGTTCGCCGCATCATCGCCGTCGCAAGACCACCTCTATGTCGGAGGGACGCCCTCGACCATCGAGAACAGCAACGACCTCCACGCCGGTTCCGATGATACGGTAGTAGATCAAATATGGATGGCGAGAAGCAATTTTACGATGAAATCCGAAATGGGTTTCGTGAATCCCGGCGGTGTCTTTCAATGCGTCAATGTCATCGAAAATCCGCTCAAAAAAATAGTCACCCGCTCCATCGCTTTGGTGGTCGTAAAACGCCACGCCTTCAGCAATATCCAATCGGGCCTCATCGAGAACTTCGACGTTCATCGATCATCCGTTTCACTTCATTTTTTGCATCGGTGACCGACATTTTCGGCTTGTCACTTGGATTGGCCTCACGATACGCGAGCACTTCTCCGTGCCATGGAGGGGAAGCTAGATTCTGCGGATCGGCCGAAAGTCGTTGCCAAAGCAAGTCAAAAGCGGCCTGTTGCTGTTCAGCGCTAAGTGTGTCGATAAATGACTCAATGTTCATCGGAAGTCCTCTCACGCGAGCCATTTTAGCAGGACGCACACGTCCTGTCGACGATTGGCGACCAACTCGTTCTGCCGGCGAACGGCGGTGGTCACCGCGTCGGCGCGATGGACCTGAACTCAAAAACAAACTCGACTCGCCGACTGCGGTGCACCACATAGTTCGCGCGGTCGGCCACGACGACAGCCCAAGCCGTCGCCGCTGTTTGCCAATGTAGTCGATCGGAATCACCGTGGGAAATCGCGAGTCCGAATCAACCGGCCGGCACTTCAGACGTCGGTTGTCAGCGTTGGCATCGACAGGCGTCGGTTTGTCTTCTTCGGCCGAGACGACCGCGCACCTAACGAACCGTGACATCAAATGCGAATCCCAGGAAACGGAGGTTCGATGACATCCGGTGGGCGATCTTGGGGTCACGATCAAACGACAGCGAATCAATTGCCACAAAAGAACGCAAGAAGACGCAAAAGAAGAAGTGGGCGCTGTCGTCAGGCGTCGGTTAGCAGCGTGAACATCAGCGATCACCTCGCACGCGGACCTCTACGATTGAGTTGGCGTGAGCGTGATGATCGAAACGGGGTGGAAGTTTGTGTCTCGCGGCAACGAGTGTGCTGGGGTGCATCGCCGGGTTCGTAGCGTGGGTCGGCACGCCGATTTGGAACATCGTCGCGGTTTGCCAATGTACTCCATTCGAATTGCCAAGGGAAATTCCGGCGTCCCAATCTGCAGCCGGCATGTCAGGCGTCGGTCGTCAGCGTTGAAATTGTCAGGCGTCGGTTGGTCTTCGTCAGCCGAGTCGACCGCGCACCGATCGAACGATGACATCAAATGCGAATCCCAGGAAATTGAGGTCCGATGAATTCAGGTGGGCCGAGTTCAGCCACAACGTTCTGCAACGTGGGCGACCGGCATCGGTTTGTTTGCCATCCGGTCGAGTAGGAGTACGAGTACCGGCTGACGCCTGAGTACGAGTACGATTTGGGAGCGTGAACGGTAGCCGTAACCGGGAACGGACAGTTGACTTTCCATTTATAAAACCCTGCAAGCCGTTCTCCGGTTCACGGCATGGTTCTCCGCCGCTTCGGTCACCGATGCGCCTCGCATTTCAACATCGTCACGCCAAGCACGTCGAACGACAGAAATGGATACCGACAGAGTAAGAATCACGAGAGCCAATGCATAGCCTTCTGTTGGATTGCCGCCGTTTATTGCCGTCCCGATGCCGAAAAGAACAATTGCGAAGACGTGCATTGCGAAGGCAGAGTTCCACGTTAGCAGTCCAGTTGCCGCAGCGGAGTAAGCAGGAGCGTTGATGCAGGCCAGTACGATTGGAATCGAAACCGCGAGATGCCGCCAGTTCCATGTGTCACCAAACAGCCATACGACACAGGCAATCGCATATACGGGCAACGCCAAACCGAATGCGAGCAGAGCGAGGATGGCCAATACGTAGTCCATATGCCGATTGAATCTAGTTGTCAGCGTTGCGTCAATCAGTCGGAGAACGGTACGGATCACGTGGTCGCCGCGAACGACTCACCATTTCGATAAACTCAACTCGGCGACTCACGTGCATCCGATGGTTCTGGCTTGCCTGTCCGCGACGATCTACTTTCGGCGTTTGAAGATACATACCGAGACCGCATCTCGGTTCGTAGGCGTAAAGGTGGCTACAAGCTCCCATCCGCTGGCACCAAGCTTGTTAGCTTTCGCTCGGTCGAAACCACCGCCATGAACCTCAAGTTCTTGATACTCCCACGCGGGAACTTGTCGAGGATTGGCGTTCTGAGCGCGGCTTGGTTGCTGGGCAATTCCAAACCATGTGACCAAAACAAAAACGAGAGCGATTACAAAGTAGGCTGACCGTTTCATGAAAGACTCCGCTTGGGATTGGGGAAAATGCTGCAGTCAGATCGTGGTCACGCATACCGTGCGCCAAAGAAGGTCTCTAACCCAATCCTGCGGGCAACACATGAATCGGTGATTATAGGAGTTTCAAAGTGATGACACGGGGGGATCAATGTGAGACCGCGACTACGCTTGCCAGAACGGTTGCGATCACGCGGCGGCGACGGGTGATTTACCACTTCATGCAACTTGACTTCGCCGCTCGTCGTGCATCGCGTGGTTACGCCACCTTCTCATAGTAGAGCATCGGTGGAGCGACGAACCAGAATTGTTCTTCGCGGTGGTCGGGCATTCCCAAGTATGCCCAAAGCGTTGGATGAATTGACAGGGCAATTCCCCACAGCAGTCTGGCATGTTCGGTGAGCTTCTCGTGATCAGGGATCATATCGCGAGTGCACTCACATTGCCATCCGTCGCCGTCGTCACGTTGCTTGACGTTCGTCGACCATCTGATCGGCACACGATTGCGGAATGCGGAAGCCATGTCGATTGATGGAAAAGTCAGCTGATGGATCACAGATCGTGGCTGCGTCAGATCATCATCCTCATCGCGAGCAATGGAAATTAGTTGGCCGACCGCGTCAACGAGGTGTGTGTCGAAGTCCCATTCCACGTAGCTGTCACTGCAGATGGTTGCAATCATTCGCTTAAACCAACCGAACAAACGTATGCTCCACTGCGGCGTAACGGCGGTGGTCACCGCGTCGGCGCGATCGACCTGATCTCAAAAACAAACTCAACTCGCCGACTGCGGTGCACCACGTGGTTACGACGATTCTTGTTCGGCTCGATGGCATGCGGACGCATGAGTTTTGTTGTCCGCGCCGTCCGCATTCCGGTGCCCCCGTGCATCCAGGTTCTCGGTCTTACGATACCGCATCCATTCTTTGTCCAGTCGCTTTAGTTCTTCGTCGGCGATGGCGTCAATCTTTTGCAGTGCGAAAAGAAGCGAGCGAGGCGAAATTGGCGGCAACGTCATTGCGTGTTTCTTGCCGCAGGATCGACACGTCATCATCGGCGATCGAATGTCTCGTTGGTCTCGAATGTCTGATCGGAGGGACGTCATCCGCTCACAGAACGTGATGACTTCGCTCCAGTTTGGATTGTTGGACCAAAAGCGTTCCAGTTCGGCGAGCATTTCCGGAAACCAAGCTCGTTGGGCATCGCCGGATGGCATCGAGAATGTGTCCCTTTGAGTCGTAACGGTGGTGGTCACCGCGTCGGCGCGATGGACCTGAACTCGAAAACAAACTCAACTCGCCGACTGCGGTGCACCACTTAGTTCACGCGTCCGGCCTCGACGACGGCTTGAGCCATCGTCGCTCTGTGCCAATGTACTCCATCGGAAGCGCCGAGGGAAATTTCACTCCCCTTGCTGTACCGATTTCTTTTTGGGTTCGGGATGAAGCCCGGAGGGCTGGCACAATGCTTGCCGGTGGTGTCAGCCACCGGTATCGAAAGTACGAATTTGCTGAGGCCTGGAAGGCCGGCACAATGGGTCTCCCGGTCCACTCCAAGCCCGGGCATTGTGTCGGCCCGCTGGGCCCTGGGTATTCCTTTGAATCCTCCCCCGGTGGCTGACGCCACCGGCAGACACTCTACCGGCCCTCCGGGCCTGAAAGCCGTCCTCGTACTCAGCAACGCGGTACTCGTACTCCTACTCGAATCGACAGGCATTGGTTTGTCTTCATCAGCCGAGTCGACCGCGCACCTATCGAACCGTGACATCAAATGCGAATCTTAGGAAACAGAGGTCTGGTGAAATCAGATGGGCCGAGTTCAGCCACAACGTTCAGCACCGTGGCCGACCGATGTTGGTCTGTTTGCCATTCTATCGAGTACGAGTACCGGCTGACGCCGAAGTACGAGTACGATTCAGGAGCGTGAACGCTAGAAATCACGCGGGACGGGCGAAAGACGTGCAAGCAGACCAAATACCGCGACTCCCGTCCTCGCGTGCATTTCATTGTTCTGCTTGGCTCCTCACAGTTTCCCAAAGTCTGTGAAACGAATCAACTCACTGCAGTTTGAACAGGAAGCCAGTGTGATAATCTCGTGGAAATAGTCCTCGGGATTATCGAACAGATGCAGCGATGATGGGTCGTCGTAACCAAGCTCGGCGGCATCCAAGAAGATATCAAAGTCCCAATATGAGAAGCCGAGGAAAAGTTTCATTCGCCGACCATCGCAGTTCGGGCATCGCAACTGTTTGCGCCTGCCGCTTCCTTTTGCGTGACGCCCAGGACCAAATCCGTTAGCGGCATGATAGCCATGTAAATCTGTATCCAGAAACTCGAGTCTTTTTTGGCATGCTACACAACGCCAAGCCAGCGGAGATAGCATGCAGTTTTCTTCGGTGTCAGAAAAGTCTCGAAGGTAGTGCCCCAACACGACTCCGTGATCAGAACCGCAAGGGCAGGAAACGGAGTATATGGCGGTGTCGCCATTGGATTGAACGTCAACGGATGTGATCGATGCCCTTAGATTGGAAATGCACCGAGGCGGTGTCGTAGTTACCCGTTTTTTGAGTTGGCGATAGAGCTCCGGTTCCGAGTCCAAGTCAAATTGCTTGTATTTGCGGTCGTTGCCAGTGGGGACCTCACGTCGCACGAAACTTGTATCGGCGTCATTGGTCGACGCCTCTGCTTCGTAGCGATAAAGGACAGTAAAGCTATGGTGATCGCAATTGATACAGAGAGGCGGTGGATCGTCGTCAGGTTGGATCGTATTGCACTCCTGGCAAACGAGAACCAGGTCTTTTCCTCTGTTCCTGGGCAACGGCTAAATCCTCATTCTCATCGACAAGCAGAACGATTAATTATTGGTGGTCCGACCGAGGTAAAAAGCACATATTCCTCGGTTGGACTGCGGAATATCTCCCGCCACCCGATTCTACGGCACTCTACAGAGGGAGTCAAGTTGCACAGACGGCGCTGAGTTGGTCGCGTCGGCGAAACGCCGTTGAGCGGCGTCGCTTAGCATGAGCAACAGTTGGGACCATTGCTCATCAGGCAAGCAGACGACAGACGTCGATGATGCTGGCGTCGGCGAACTTGAAACGCCGCTGGCGCCATCTCAACTGCCCGCGCTGATCGGGCGGAATGTCGCTCGGCGGCTTGATTCGGCCTTCTTCCACGTGTTGACCACGCGGTCGTACAACACGCGCTGGGAGCGCAGCGGAGGCTCGTCGCCCCGGTCCTGCAAACAATACTCCCCGTCGGGCATCATCTGCCAGCAGTTTGTGTTGTCGTCGAAATAGGTTTCCAACACCTCCTTCAACCGATCGCAGCATTTTCGATCCGCCACGGGTACCAACAACTCGACACGGCGATCCAAGTTACGCGTCATCCAGTCGGCACTGCCGATCAACAGTTTCTCGTCGCCGTCCTGGTGGAAACAGAAAATCCGCGCGTGCTCCAGGAACCGGTCGATGATCGAAATCACTTCGATCGTTTCGCTCAGGTTTTTCACGCCTGGGCGCAAACAACACTGACCACGGACGTTCAAGCGGATCTTCACCCCCGCGCGGCTGGCGCGATACAGCGCATCGATCACCTCGGGGTCGACCAGGGCGTTGAGTTTGGCGGTGATTTGCCCGCGGCCACCTTGCAGACTGCGCTGCGTTTCTTCTTCGATCAAATCCAGAAACCGGCGACGCATCGTGGTCGGTGCGGCGGCCAGCTCTTCCAACGCCCTGGGCTGGCTGGCGCCGGTGATCGCATTAAAAAAGTTCGTCGCGTCGCGGCCCAACACCTCGTCACAAGTCAGCAACGAAATGTCACTGTACAGCTTCGCCGTGGCCTCGTTGTAATTGCCGGTGCCGAAGTGCATGTAGCGGACGATGCCTTGAGGTTCACGGCGGACGATGATGCACACCTTGGCATGCGTCTTCAGCCCGTGGATTCCATAGATGACCTGGACGCCGGCGCGTTCCATTTCTTTGGCCCATTCGATATTGCGAGCCTCGTCGAACCGGGCTTTCAACTCCACGATCGCGGTGACATACTTGCCGCGTTCGGCGGCGCGTTCCAGGGCCGCAACGACCGGGCTGTTTTTACTGGTCCGATACAACACCTGTTTGATCGCCAACACATCCGGATCCGCCGCGGCCTCCTCGATCAACCGCACCACGGAGTCGAATCGATCGTAGGGATGGACCATCAGCACATCGCCCGCCACGATCGTCGCGAACATCGACTCTTCCGGATCGATCCGCGGATGCGGCTTGGCCGGCCAGACCTCATCGCGGAGGTGATCGAAACCCTCTTCCCCGTGCAGCGTGAACAGGAAACTCAGATCGATCGGACCGTCGATCGCGTACAGGTCTTCGGGGTGCAACTGGTGGACCTTCTGCAAAAACTCGACCGCCTCCGCACTGGCCGACGCTCCATATTCCAGACGAACGGGCCTGGCATAACGCCGGTTCTCCAAGATCTCTTCCATCCCGCCCAGCAGATCGCTGGCGGCGTCTTCGCGGAACTCGATGTCGGCGTTGCGGGTCAGGCGAAAGGGGACGCACTCGAGCACTTCGCGGCCGGGAAAGAACTCGTCGACAAAGTGTGCCGCCAAGCTCTCCAACAACACATAGCCGTGCCGTTTGTCGCCCGAGATCGGCAACACGCGTTGCAGCGATCGGCCCATCGGAATCAACGCGTATTCCGACGTTTCCGCCGAGTCCGCGCCGTCAGCCGACTCCGGTCCGTCGCTCGCCTTGCCGAGTCGCGTTTCGGGATCCCGTTTCAGGCGGATGAACAAGTGCAACCCCAGACCTTGCAGCAGCGGAAAGCTGTCCGCCGACACCGCTTGGGGCGAAAGCACGGGAAAGACATCGCGCCAAAAGCGGGCCGTCGCCGAGCCGTGTTCGGACTCACTGGCTTGCGTCAAATCGACTTCCGCAATTCCGGCGGACTCCAATTTGGGCTGCACCTCCTCGCGCAGCAATTGGTACTGCCGCGCGACGATCTCGTGCCCCTTTTTGGCGACCGCTTGCAACTGTTCCACCGCCACCATACCGGCGGGATCCCGCTGGGTGGGGTTGCGTTGGTGCAAGATTTTCAGCCCGCCGACGCGGACCATCATGAATTCGTCCAGGTTGGAACTGGTGATGGCCAGGAACTTGGCGCGTTCGAGAATCGGCAGTTTGCCGTCGGCCGCCTGGGCCAAGACGCGTTGATTGAACGCCAGCCAGCTGAGTTCGCGGTTGAGAAAACGATCCTCCGGCAGCGGACGATCGATCAGTGCTTTGCGCGAGGCGGTTTTGGACCTCGGTTTTCTCTTCTTTTCGCTTTTCGCCACTCGTTTTCCCGTGTCCATGATTGCGTTGATCGTGCTGGGAACGTCCCCACCCCAGAATACGCGATCAGAGGATCACCAGAAATCACCCGCGGCGAAAATACGAGGTCGATCGCGTCCCGTCACCGATCACTCGGCAATCACGTGCAACTGCGGTGGAGCGTCGCTGTAGAAATCGCCGTCGTAGAATTCATCTTCATCAATTTCCACGTCGTCATATTCGATGTCGATACCATCGCCTGGGCCTTCCGCAGGATTCCTCGAATCCGCGCTGATTCCGGTTACACGGAGGTGCTTGCCGTCGACGCGACGGAGCGATTCCCGTGGCACCGCCTGAGTGCCCAGCGAAGCGGACGCCAATGCTTCCTGCGATTGTCGCCGAAGCCGCTCGCGACGTTCAACAGACGTCATACCGGGAAACAGCCCGCGTCCCGGATAGCTCGACAAAACGGCCCCCAACAGCAGGATCACCGCTGCGAGACCGACGTACGGGAGATGGTAGGTGGATCCGACCACTGCCACGCCCGCCAACAAGAATCCGATCAAGCCTTTGAGCACAAAACTTGACGCAGAA
Source organism: Stieleria neptunia (assembly GCF_007754155.1). NCBI lineage: Bacteria > Pseudomonadati > Planctomycetota > Planctomycetia > Pirellulales > Pirellulaceae > Stieleria > Stieleria neptunia. Next base: position 9,193,842 of record NZ_CP037423.1, read on the forward strand.
CTGACCACTGCGGTCGCCAAACGCCCACGCCTATTGCGCGAAAATCGACCTCCGGCAGCCCCCAACGCACGAGTCAACCTGCCAAACAAACGCAGCCCCATAAACGCGACCACCAACATCGGCAGAGAGAGGGTTGCGTATCCCGAAAAGTCAGGCAGAAAAAGAAACAGGAACACCGCCGCCACACATAACACAGCGATGACACCGCGGATGGCGAGTCGCAGCTGAATGGAAGCTTCGAGCGTCAGAGCCGCTGTTGCCCGCCCGCAGGAACGGTTTGTCGGCGTAGCTGGCGCGCGAGACACGTGCGGCGGAGTTGACGCGGGCAAGACACCCGCCGCTGTGCGATTCCGTTCGCTGTTTGCGCTGCACTGGCTTTCCACTTGATTGATTACGCCCACGATCTGCACTCTCACTGCTGTTGCTTTCTTCTCCGGCCACCCCTCCCTGCAGAATCGCTTGCAGTCCTTCATCCCCGGCGTCCGTCCGACGGGTCGCAAGCGTTGGGTGCGTTACGCACGTTTCGTGCCGAACGAACTAATGAGCCCCAGTTCCATTCCTCGCGAGAGGTGATCAATCCAGACGGAACATCAGTGTCGGATCGAGCGAGTGGGATAGGCTTCCAGCCTGTCATTCCAGCGTCGACAGGCTGGAAGCCTATCCCACTTCTTTTCCGTGCGTTGCTAAATGGCGGAGTTGATCGTAGCGCAAGACGCTTCGACTTTTACAGCGACTGCCCTCTCTGGCGTTTGCTCGCTGCGCAAACGCCCTCTCTCCCAGAGGGGGTTCTTCGCGGATTTTAGTGGCTAACCGCTCAGGACCGAGGTTTTTCGAGGCATTGCTGCGATGTCCGAATGGGGAGAGCGAGGACAAACGCTCGGTTCAAACGCCCCTCCGCCGACACGGGGGCCGGCGGAGCGCTCGAAGCACCTTCGGCGCATCGCAGACCAGGTGATTCCTTGGCGGGTTGCTCCTCAACAGAGCCCGCCTCCGCTTCACCTGGCTTCGCCATCCTACCGAACAGAACCATCGGACATCGCAGTCATCCCTCAAAAAACCTTCCCCGAGTATTCGAGAGCAGCCACTAAACTCGCGGAAGTACCCAGGGGGAGAGAAACGAAATCGGTTGCCCGATCAACGCGATGACGGACTCAGTCGCTTAGGATTGTCACCATCGACGCGACAGCACGCGTCAGTTGGACGATGCCGTTGTCACCGTCGCCGTGACCACTTCACCGTCGGCCGATGCCGCGGGTTCTTCCGCCAACTGTTCTTCGACAGGTTCACCTTCGGTTCCCAACAGGATCCGGAAGGCCTTGGGATAGAAATCCTTGCCATAGGTCATCTCACCGCCCTGGTGCCCAACCGCGCCAACCATTCCCGCGACGACCAACAGTCCGATCTTCCAGGTACGTTCCAGCTTGCTATTTTTCGACGCCAGACCGCGCAGCGCGATGATCGCCAACACGCCCGAGGTGACCGCCACGATCACACCGCTCCAACGATGCCAGAAGACTTCGCTGTCCATGTCGACTTTGGTCCACGATCCGTAGCCCTTCTCGATCGCGAACGACCATCCCATCGCGGTTGACGCGATCGCCATCAACGATCCCAACAACAGACACGCCAAAGGGATCTGCTGCCCCAGGCTCGGCCACTTCCATCCTAACACGACGAACAAGGCACCGAACAGCAACAGCGCGATCGGGAAGTGAACGGTGGCCGGATGCAAGAATCCTTGGAATGCCCAGACGCGATCGATCAGCGACTTGGGCATTTCGGCGATCGGCTCGGCGATCGCTTGTTCGCCCTCCTCCTCCGCAGACACCTCGACGATCGCGACGTCTTCGGGCCAGTGGGCACCTTCGTCGATCCAGACGCGAATCATCGACAACTCGTGCGGCGACATCGGGCCTCCCTTGGACGGGGGCGGCATCAGCATGTCGGGATCATCCGAAAGCATGTAATCGGCCAGCACCGTGCTGTACTCGGCGTCCTCCGGTTCGACGTACGACAAAAACGTCTCGGCGTCATCGACGCGAAAATCGCCCTTGGCTTCGTCTTCGTTGTGGCACTCCAAACACCTCGCCCGCAAGATCGGAACGATGTCGCGTTGGAAGTTGACGATCCGTCCTTCCTCGTCCACCGCGGTGCGTTCCTGAGCCTTCAGGGAGCTGACGTCGACAAGGATCGCCACACTGCACGCAGCTAGAACGAGGCGGATCGGGAAACGCATGAATATGGACATCGCGTTTGTTTCTCCAAAACGAGAACGGCACCCAATGCCCCGCCATTTCCGTCCTGCTGAACACGTGCGCCGTCTCCGCCCCAAGGGTGCGGATGGCGCCGAGTTCCGGGCGACGTGAAAGTGCGGGAGCGAAACGGTGGTCGTTGTCGGAAAAAGCGGGTGGTAGGGGGAGGCGGGACCGGCCGGCCGGCGTGATACGTGGTGCGATGCGGCGGTGCCTGGGGCAACCCCGAATGGCGATCAAGACCGGCCGGTGAATCCGAGATTGCGCAAGGGCGATAACAGCGGACACGCCCCCATTATGACACACGACGGCCCCGGTTCCAATCACTCGTGCTTCGTCACACGTAGCAACGCACGGAAAATAAGTGGGACAGGCTTCCAGGCTCGTCGATGCTGAAATGACAGGCTGGAAGCCTATCCCACTTCAAGAGATCCGACACATCGATTCCGCTCGGTCCTTAAACCGTCAATCCGCTGAACGCGCTGCCGATTCCGAGCGACTGGATTTCCTTTTTGACGGCTGCTTTGTCGGGGTTTTCCAGCGTTTCGACCACTTCGTCGGCCAACAACTGGGCAAAGGCCGCTTTGGCTTCCAATTTCAACTGCTGCAACTGAACCTGGTCCAGCTTGACCGAGGACGCCTTTTCGACCTCGGCGGCGATCTCTTCCAAGCTGGCCTTGGGGTGAATCGTGCTGGCCCACAAGACGCTGTACAGCGGGCGGTTGGCCTCTTGATGCTGCATGCGTTCCAGCGCCCGCCAGGCCCGCTCGAGCAGACAATTCCGCCACAACACCAGCCATTGCTTGGAATCCAGCGTGACCGAGGCCGATTTTTCCGGGTCCGATTCCGTGCCGCCCTGCTCTGCACTGGCCTGCTCTGCACCGGCCTGTTCGGCCAACCGCGCCTTGGCACAGGATTTCACCGCCCGGGCCAGAAAATCGCGTAGCCGCCCCCTGCGATGCTCGCCGAACCCCGCCGAAACCAGGTGCGTCAACAGGATCCGCAGCGCCTGATCGGCTTCTTCGGTCGACCCCATCACGGCGGTCAACTGTTTTCGCATCGGCGACAGGTAACGCAAGACAAAACCGGCCGCACTCTCGGCTTCGGTCCACGAGTGCGAGGACCGAACCAAGTTGACCGAGGATCGTGTTTTGCCGGAAGAAGAGATCTGAGTCGACATGTCGAACAGTATAACACTCCCCCACCATAAACGAAGCACTTTGCGAGAATTCGTCCCGTTGCCGGTCGCCTTGCAGGGGATCCCCCGCCTCCACACCTTGCCATCGGCGGCCATCGCACGCATCCTTTGCATCGACTTATCATTTTACGCCCCGCCAAAGGGAATCTGCCGTGCCTCGTACGCTTGTCACCGAACTGACCGACGGCCAATCTCTGGACCAATCCTTCCGCTTGGCCGACAAACAAATCCGCGTCAACCGGCAGGGCGGCAAGTACCTGTTGCTAAAACTGGCCGACCGCAGCGGGACGATTGTCGCGATGATGTGGAACGCCGATGACTCGGATTATGAAAAGATCCGTCGCGGCGGCTACGTGCATTGCATCGGCCGCACACAAGTTCACCAGGGTGCGTTGCAAGTCATCTTGACCGCGATCGATGACCTGGCCGAAACCGAAGTCGATCCGAGTGATTTTGATCAGTTCGACGCCGGCGCCGCCGACCAGGCCCTGGCGACCTTGCGGGACTTGCTCGGAAACCTGCACAACGTCTACCTGCGCGGACTGGGAAACGCGTTCCTGTCCGACGAGGCTTTCGTCGCCAAACTTCGCCTGGCCACCGCCGCCGTCTCCAATCACCACGCCTACCCCGGCGGGCTGCTGCGACACACCGTGGACCTGATGGAAGTCTGCCAGTTTCTCGGACCTCGCTATCCCGGCGTGGACACCGAACTGTTGATGTTTGGCGCGTTCCTGCATGACCTGGGCAAGATCGAAGAGATCTCTGCCAGCGGCGAACTCAGTTATACCGACCGCGGCCAACTGGTCGGCCACATCGTCATCGGCGTCCAGATGCTCGGCGACACGATCGCGACCTTTGAAGAAGACGCCGACGAGGATTTCCCCAACGACCTGCGGTTGCAACTGGAACACCTGATCGTTTCCCACCACGGGCAACTTGAATTCGGCAGCCCCCGTTTGCCGGCCACGCTGGAAGCGATCGCGTTGCATCACATCGACAACCTGGACGCCAAAATCACTTCCTTTACCAGTCTGATCGAATCGGATCTGACCAACAACGAACACTGGACCAATTACCATCCCTCGATCGGACGCAAGCTATGGAAAAAGCAGTGACCGAAAATCGCCCCCCCGCCGTCGTCTTGCTCTCCGGCGGACTCGATAGCGCGACCTGTCTAGCGATCGCACGCGAAGCAAACTTTGCCATCCATGCGATCAGTTTCCGCTACGGCCAACGACACGAATACGAACTCGAGCGGGCCGCCGCGTTGGCCCAACAATTCGACGTCGCATCGCACCGGATCGTCGAAATCAACCTGTCTCAATTTGGCGGTTCGGCGCTGACCGATCAATCGATCGTGGTTCCGAAATCCGATTCCGTCGAACAGATCGGCGCAGAAATCCCCGTCACCTATGTGCCGGCACGCAACACCGTGTTCCTGTCCCTGGCATTGGCCTTTGCCGAGACCATCGGCTCGGTCGATCTGTTCATCGGCGTCAACTCGCTCGACTACAGCGGCTATCCCGATTGCCGCCCGGAGTACATCGCCGCGTTTGAAACGATGGCCAACCTGGCGACCCAGAGCGGAACCAGCGGACGCAAGCTGACGATCCACACACCGCTGATCCATCTGACCAAGGGCGAAATCATTCAAACGGGACTCGGCCTGGGCGTCGACTATGCGATGACGCTGTCCTGCTATGATCCCGGCCCCGGCGGAAAACCCTGTGGCCACTGCGACGCCTGCCTGTTGCGGCAAAAAGGGTTTAAGGAAAACAACTTGCAAGACCCCGCGGGCTGAGAGAGAGAGTGGGATAGGCTGGAAGCCTATCCCACGTCGCTCACTCAAACGTCTTCGGTTCCTTCACCGGAACCAGATCCCAGGTCTCTCGTGGCGACGTTTCTCTCGTTCCAATACGAAGACTCTCCAGCGTCGCAACGGGGACGCGACCGCTCCCCAATTCAGCATGCGTGCCGCGTAACTCGCGACCGTCAAACTCGGCCGTCTGCAATCCCAACTGCGCTCCGTCGCGGGTCGTGATGATGTACCGGCACGCTGCCGGTTCTTCGTCGGATTGCCCGAGCCAAATCACCTCCGCTACGCTCGAACGTTGGATCAACCGCGTTCTGCCGCGGATTTCGATGCGAGCGGTGTCGTCGTCGATCGACAACAAACGCCCCCGCAACACGTCGCCGGTCGGCGCAACCAACAAGTGTGTCGGCGGCGAATCGGCCTGCCGTCGTGGCAGACGCATCAGCGATGGCGCATCGGTTTCACCCCGCGTGACCGCCGGCCCCGATCGAATTCGGCTGACCTGGTCTGACGGCACAAGCACCTCGCCAAACCAGTCGTTTTGAAATCGGACACCATTGGGCTGGATCGAAATCAATTGACCGGGCAAGCGATCGCCGTGACGAAGCTCCAGCATGCCGCGCTGGCGTCCGGACGTCGCATCCGAACCTGCCGCCGACGCAAACCGAATCGTCACGCCGTCGGTCGCCGCGATCCCGACGTCATTCTCGCCGGCCAGGGATCGCCATCCGAACGTGGCTCCGACGTCTTGTCCGTCTAGCAAATGTCCCCACAGAGACACGCCGTCTGCCTGGAATCGGGACGCCTCGCCGGCCGGCGCCGTCACGTCCTCCGATCGCCCCACCCAACGCGTGACGCGTGATGGTGCAACGGCCAAACGTGTTCCCGTCGTCTCGCGCACCAGGATCGCACCGTCGGCATCTCGTCCATCGACGCGTCCGCGAACGCGATTGCCGTCCGACAGAGTCACATCACACGCCGGCGAAACGTGCGTCGCCACGGCAAACTCCATCCGAGCGAGATCGCCGATCGCGTGCCACGCGCCGTCGACACGAAACCGATCCGCATCCCATTGCTCGGCAACCTGGTCGACGATTGATCCGTCGCGAAACAAGGTGAATCGATCCGGCAAGAACTGTGACGGCGGCGGCTGGCCATCCCACCGAAACAATTCGAAACCGGTCACTTCGACCGGATCCCCACGATTGATCAACGTCAACTCGCGCCGCAGCACGGGCTCGTCATCGACGAGCGAGACGTCGGCTCGCAGCATGCCGTCGCGGTAGGCCAGCAGTCGCCCGGCCACCTGGTCAGCATACAAATCCAACTCCAACCGCCCCGCCGAATCGGCCACGTCAAACACGTCGGCATCGGAAACACTCGCGTTGCTGCGGACCACCGAAACACTTTCGCCGAACCACTCCACTCGGGTGACGAAACGCTCGGTCGGCAAACGTGAAATCGACCCACCCCGCCGATCCACCCGCGCACCGCCCTGCCCTGCCCCGCCCGACGACCGATCACCGAGCGACAATTCAAAATCGGCCATGCCCTCGCAAGCCACTTCGATGCGAATTCGAAATCGATTCGGCAGATCAATCGCTGCGACCGCCGCCGATTCGGGGACCGTGCAAACCATGCCCTGCTCGGTGAAGCCCCAACCCGTTTCACGACGAAACCGATACCGCGCGTCGGACAAGGCCAAGATCTGACGCGGCATGCTCGCCTGGTCGACGATGCGGACGACGCGTTGGGCCGCAAAGGAGACCCGCCCGAGGTCTGCGGTATCGAGCGTGATCAGATCGTCGAGCCAGGAGACGACCTTGCCGACATATCGGCTGCGGTCGTCCAACAGAAACGCAAACGTGTGGGTCAGAGTACCAGGACCATCATCTTCAACGCTGCCAGAGTCGGAAGGATTGCGACGAGCCTCCAACAGATTTTCGGTCGAGATTTCGATCGGCTGGGCGAACCGTGTGCTGTTGATTCGCAGCGTCCCCGGCTCCTCGGCGGCGGACAACGTGCCGTCGATTGCACTGCCATCGACGAGCAAAAAACGCATGTCGGGATCGTCAGCGGACGCATTTGCCAGCGAACCGATCAACAGGAACAAGACGCCGCCCACGAGCCGGTAGGCGGCGGAGGTCAAACGACGATCAGCCGTCTGACGGGAGCCCAATACCGCTAAATCGAGAAGCGACTTTCCCAAAGATGGCTCCCCTCTCCCCCGAACAAGCCTCTTGGTCGATTCGGATTGCCTATGCGCGCCAACTGATTGTAGTAAGCGAAAACCTTGCGATGGGTAGAGGCTTGTTTGGGGGAGAGGGGAGCCATGGTGTTCCATTTTCGCTTCACGATTTAGTGTTATTAGACGCAAGCCGACGGGCCCGCCTCCACGTGATCGCAACCGGACGTCTGGAAGGTTATCGTTCATAGATCGGCAAAAAGCGGTAGTTCACGGCCAGCGCCAACAAGGACATCGACGTGCTGTTGGTCACCCCGAGATCCCCGTCAAAACTTCCATTCGGCTTCTGGTCGCGTTTGAGTCGTTGAATCAGCCGATCGTTCCACTGTTTCCAAACCGCGACGTCGGATTGGAAGTACGCCTGGGCTTGATAATAGCGGGCGTATTCGGGCCACATCGGCTCGGCGTCGCGATTGGCAACGAGGTATCGCAACGTCGACGGATAGGCCGGCAACTCCTTTCGTCCGGCGATGGCGAGCACCAGGTTGACGATACTACTGCGGGCAACCGATTCGCCACCACCACCTTCGCTGGCACTGGTGTAGCCGACCGAACCGTCGTCGGCCGTCATGGAGACGAAGTAATCGATCGCCCGATCAATCGACTGATCCGGCACCTCGATTCCCGCATTGCGTGCCGCCAGCAAGCCCATCACGACGGCGCCCGAGACGGAGGTATCGGCGTCGCTGGCGTTGGGCGCGTAACGCCACCCGCCCCGACGATTGTTCTTTTGTGCCGTCAACGCCGCACGGACCGCCAACTCCACCGCGTCAGCGAGACTGCGTCGGGATTCCTGCTCGCCGGGTGGATACAGATCCGAATCGTCGACCACACCGTAGGCTTCACAAAGTGCCAACATCCCGAACCCGTGATGATACATGCTGGGCGAAATGTAGCCGGTCACCGCGGACTGGCCGGCGATGATGTGCCGCAATCCCTTGCGAATCACGTCGCGATGCGGGCCAAAATTGGGGTCTTCACCGGAAGCCAAAAAAGCCAGCACGGCCAGTCCCGTCGTCCCCGGACCGACGCCCTCACCGGCCGGCCACGTCCCCCGATCGTCCTGGGTCTGCGCCAGAAACTCTAACCCCTTGGCGTAGATTTCATGCACGTCACGCGAGACCAGCTCGCCGATGGTGGCCGACGATGGATCCGGCGACCGGTTGACCTGGGCGTTGGCCGACATCGCCAAGCCAAACATGGCCCCGAAAACCAAGCAGAGCAGTGTGATGATATGACGAGTGTTCTTGAACCAACACAGATTCATCGAGTTCATGCTTGGATTGATCCGCGAAGTGAAATCGCCCTGTCGAAAAGGCATTGGTGTCGTCTCATCTAAAGTCACCCTCCCTGGCAGGGAGGGTCGAGCGCAGCGAGGGGAGGGTCGAGCGGTCGTCGCTGAGCGATTCCGAGCGAGAGAAACCCTCCCCGCGTCGTCGTAAACTCCTCCGCGACCCTCCCTGGCAGGGAGGGTGACTTCGACTCTTGCGAGCGTTGTCGTTGCCAAGGCCGGTATGGACGGTGATGAAACGTCGGACGATGCCCGAGCCAGAGGGCTGTGAGATCTCTTCATGCGCATCCGGTTGCTCATTGCCCCGCCTCCACCGCCGCGGAGGATCGTCGCTGTTCCAGCCGATCAAAGTACTGATCCAATCCCGCTCGCCATCGTTCCGGGACCTCGCCACGGTCTCGTCCGACGGACAACTGTGTTTCCGATTGACGCGTGGTCGCAAGTTGATTGAGACCTTTACCGAGCAACGCGATCGCCGCCTGATCGGTCTCACCGCCCTGCCCTCCCCCGGCGCTGCCCCCGCCACCGCCGCCGCCCTCGGGGCTGATCTTGTTACTCCGCAACAGCAACTCGATCGCTTCGGTTTGCGCCGCGATCGCGACCGGCCCGGTTTCCGGCGTGATCAACGTCTTGGACGCATCCACCATCGCGGCACTGGCCAACTTCAACACTTCGATCTCTTCTCCAAAATTCAACATCCCGTCCGGCAAGGCCTCGATCCCGTCGACGACCGCGTCCAAACGATCACGCAACAAATCCTGTGACTCACTCAACCGGATCGCTTCGCTGACGTAATCCGCTTGCTGCATCGCCTGGCGTCCCTGATCGGCGACGCGCGTCTGTTCGCGCAACGTCACTTCGGCCTCCAAGATCCTCAACACTTCCACGATCACCGCCGGCGAAAGCGACTTCTTGTTCTGAGGCCCCGATTCGGATTGTTCGGATCCCGGGTCCACCAAGTCATCGGCCCACCGATCCAAGTTGTCCGACCAAAACTCGGCCGCGGCAATCGAAACGCCGGGCCGCAACGGGACCCGATCCTGCAACGTTTTCAGTTGTTCCAAGACACGGGCCTGGTTCATTTCATCCAGCACGGATTGAAAGTGTTCGATCTCGCGTCGCTGGCAAAACGCTTCCAAGTCATCCAGCACCGTTCGAACCCGCGCGGCCGACTCGATCACATCGGCGACGACCGACTGCAACGTCTGATCGTTCGATTCGGGGGCTTGGCCGAAGGTAGATTCGATGCTTCGTGCCAACTGCATCGCGACCCGATCCTGCAACCGGCTGACCGATTTCAAACGTTTGACCAGCGTGCTGCCTTCCATGTTCCCCATCAGCTGTTTGAGTTCTTCGGCCACGGCGTCGAATTCCGCGACCAGATCGGTTTGATCTTCGATGGCGATCGACAAACTGTCTTCTTCCGATTTCTCGGTTTCACTTTTCGGCTTCCGTTTGGACGTGTCGACAATCGTGGTTCCGGCCAAACTGATTCGCTCGGATGATTCCGCGTCGGGGTCTTGGGTCGATTCTTCGGCGGCATCGCCATCGCTTGGCTCGGCCAATGTCCCTTGCGAGCTTTCCTGTCCGGCTAGTTCCGCGAACTTCGATTCTTCTTCGCCTTGCTCCGACGCTCGCTGCAGCAATTCGGCGACGCGCGGCATGCGATCATCGGACATCTGTTGCAGCGTCTGGAGCGTGGCGGCGAGTTTTTCAACATAGTCGACGTCGACTTGATCGTTGCGTGCCGCCTGCCGCAACAACGCCTCCCCTTCGCCGGTCAACGATTCCAGTTGGCGGCCGTTGAACGCTTCGGCCCGTGCCTGCTCGGCCACCGCGGCACGCCATTGATCATCGCGATCGGCCGCGGCGACTTTGGCCAATTCGCGATTGCGAGAAAACAGATTCAATTCTCGATCTCGCACATCCATCGCGGCCTGACGCCAGCGAGCGAACTGGTCGGCGATCCAGACGGCGTGCTCGTCGGCCGTCAGCACGTGGATCGGCAGCGGATCGGAATACACCCGCTGGCGTCCCGGAAAATCGTCTTCGGCCCAAAACCGCAAACTCACTTCACCCGGCGGAACGGACAACGACGTCGCCTGGAACACCGCGGCCAACGAACTCGCCCCGTCGCCGGATCCCAACACCCGTTCGCCCGACTCTGAAGTGGAATCGGCGGCCCACTGCATGCCGACTCGGCGGACGGCAAAATCGTCGTCCGCCGTCACCGTAAAACGCAACGCTTGACTGTCCAACACCCGCGGTGGAATCGATTCGTTTTCGACCAACAGTGTCGGCCGCCGATCGGGAACTCGCTGCACCGTCACGATCATCGGCTCGGCCGCCGCCAATCCGTCTCGATCGGTCCAGTGCAGTCGGACGCTTTCGACCGAGGTCCCCAAGTCCGCCGCGAATTGATTGCCCTGAACGGCGACCGGTGTTCCGTCGACCGTCGCATCGGCCAAGGCAGACGAAACGGTCAGCCGCAGCTTCGCCGCGGCGCCTTCGACGATGCGAATCACACCGGCGTCGTAATCCGTCTGCAGCGTGCCGCCGTCGATTCGCCCGGCCAAATAGTCCGGCAACTGAACCGTTGCAATGACGTTCGTCAATTCTGGCCGAAGCTTGGGGATCAATCGAACCCGGCGGCGTGCATCACCCACTCGGACGTCCGCGATCGATGGCTCGAACAACCGTGGCAATTCGAACGAGTAGCTCGCCGGAACAGAGTCGTCGGATCGAGTCACACGAGCCGTGGATCGCCGTGTTCCGATCCGAAGAGTCGCTTCACGCGGCGTCCAGCGACTTTGGGGATCCAACGCCACCGTCCATCCAGACGACTCGTCGCGCGGCACGACCCGTTCGGGCGGAAACGGTTGCAGGGTCACAAACGTAAAACGATCGATCGCAGCCAAGGGAGCGAACAGCCGTGTCGCCGCGTTCCCAACCGCATGCGGGGCAAGCACAAACACCAAGACGGCCGACGCTAGCAACGCGGCCAATCCACGGACCATGACGTGTAGACGCGATTCCGGAAGCGCCTGATGAAACTCGCGCGTTACCGCTTCGTCGGCCACTTGCTCAAGCGCCGCCACACACAGCGTCACCGAACGAGCCTGCTCCGATTCACAGTCCGCCAATTCCAACGCACCGACCAAGTGATCGCCAAACACAGGGTCGCGCCGCCGGATCACCTCGGCAACACGCAACGGTGACCGGCAATCCCAAAGGGTTTGCCACAGACGCATCACCGCGATGCCCATCGCCGCGACCATCACCGCCAATAGACCACAACGAATCCAGACGGGTGTGTCGCCGAATCGGTCGGCGATCAGCAACACCCCAAACACGGTCATGGCGATCAACAGAAAACGAAGCAGATGATCACGCCCCACCCTCCACACCAGCGCACGACGAAACTCGGCCAGTTTGTCGAGCAAACGGGCGGGAATCGAGATGTGATGGGATTGCCGGGTGGTCATGGGGTGGGAGGTGGCAGAAAAATGGAGGGCAGAAAAATGGAAAAGAAAAGACAGCCTAGCAATCGAAACTTCAAAGTTAAAACCAACCCTCAAACGCCTCCGGCCCATTTCCGCGCGACCCAAAACAACGCCAGTCCGGCGATGATGGCCGACAGCACCGCGGGGTGATTCCACCACTGGATGCGTCGCATGGTGGACGGGTCGGGGGGCAGGCGATTGAGTTGATCGACGAGCTGGCCGACTTGATCGGCCGCGAACGTCTGGCCTCGACCGACCTTGGCGACCTCACGCATGATATCACGCCGCGCCGGCCGGCCGACCTGTTCCTCCCCCCTGCCCTGCACCGCGACGCGCGCCCGGACGGTGGATTCTTCCGAAGGGTGCCGGAGCGTCAATGCATGCACGCCGTACTGGTCCAACTGGGTCTGCGCGGTGAACACGCCCCACTGCGAATCTTCGCGTTGCAGTCGCAGCGAACGGCTCGAACCGGTGGGCGAAACGATTTCCACGGTCGCCGCGTCGGCTTGCGAGGGCATCCCGCCGCTGGTCATGACGCTGGCTCGCAAGGTCACGGTTTCTCCGATCTCCGGTTGATCGGGTCGATAGGACAGCCGCATGGTTTCTCCGACCGCCATGTTACGTTGATAGGCCATCCAACGAATCACTTGGCCCCAAAACCGATAGTGGTATTTGTCCTCGACGCCCATCCGCCAACGCCAGACGGAATCGCTGCCCATGAACAGGACCTTGCCGGCAGCGGCCGGGCGTGTGACCAGCAACGGCACGCGCCCAGATTGATTGCTTGCCTCGGCGTGCACCGCCAACACCTCGCTGCCCGCTTTGGCGCGGGTGACCGCGGCGTACCAATAAAACCCCGGCAGCGATTCCCAGACCGCCCAGTTGGTCTGCGGGTCATCGTCCAGCGCCGTCAACAGGCTGCGTCGCCCCGCCCCCGTCAACGCAAACGATGCCGGCACGCCGTTTCCAACCCCGAGCGGCCTGGCCCGATCAATCACGACGGGAATCAACTCTCCCAGCTCACTGGCAAACAACGACGCCTGCCGCCCGCGCGGCCCCGGCATCAACACCAGCCCCACCGCCTGCTGCTCGACCAAGCCGCGGATCTGACGACACTGCTCAACAGTCAATTGCCCTTCCGCGACGCCGACATCGCCCAAGAAGATCACATCGTACGACGCCAGCTCCGCGGGATCCTCCGGCAGCGACGCCAAGTAGTCTTCGCCGCCGCCCCCGACCCCGGGCAACTCGGGATGATAGAGCAAACAGGAAACGTCGATCCCCGGATCACGCAACAACGCATTCCGCAAATAGCGATACTCCCATCTGGGCGTCCCTTCGATGACCAAGACACGCAATTTCTCTTCGCGAATTTCGATCGTCTTGCTCAACCGATTGTTCTCCGGATTGGTTTCCGATTCGATCACGGGCGACTGGATGGTCAAGGCATAAGTCCCTGCCTGGTCGGATTGCCACAAGAACGCCCCATCGAAGCGAGCGCCCGGGCGGATTGAAAGGGTCTGGGTGTCCGCGACGCGATCGACTTCGCGCAACGACACGGTCACTTCGCGGATCTCGCCAAACCAGTTTCGAATCGTGAAGGGAATCTGGACGGGTTTCGCGACGACACCGAAGGTCGGCACGTCGGCGGAAACGAGTTCGATGTCGGGCAAGCGATCGGGGCTGCCAATCGGAATCGAATTCACGCGTGCGCGACCACCGCTGCGGGCGGCGATTTCCGCCGCCGCCTGAACGGGTGAACGCCCGCGATTGAAATCGCCATCGGACACCAACACGAACGCGACCGCCGATTCGTGACGCTCGGCCGCCCGATCCAACGCGCCGCCCAAATCGCTGCCCCCGTCGCCCGAATCATCGTTGGATTCGTCGCTGGATTCGTCGAGCGCGAGGTCCACTTTTTTGAATCGATTGTCCAACCGCGTCCACGCCGCGTCTCCTCGGATGCGGTCGGCGATCTCTTGACGACTGGCCGATTGAAGCCCCGATTGAACATCACGTGTCTGCATGCTCGCCGAGCGATCGATCAACAAGACGACCTCTCCCTTGCGTTCCGAATCGATCTGGTACGTCGTCTCGGGTTGCCACAACAAACCGATCGCGACGGTCACCAAGACGACACGCAGACTCTCGACCACGGCGACACGCCACCGGCGACCGCTTCGTCGCCAGGCGATCCATGCGAACCAAATCACGGCGATGATCGCAGCGGCAGAGATCACGACCATCGCGATTCACCTCGCGTGCGCGGCGGCAACGTCAACCAGGCTTCACACAACATCCCGACGATCATCATCACCCAGATCACCCCCCAGATCTCGTGCACCAGACCGCCGCCGGAGTCGGCTTGGGGACCGCGCAGGACGACGTGGTTCCAGCGTCCATCGCCGAGCAACCCCTGGAGCTGCGAATCGGAGATCGTCTGGGGATCGGATTCCGCCGCCGGACGATTGATCGCCAACACGCGCGGCGGGCCTTCCGCGGAGTGTCGCTGTGCAAACACGCCGGCGCCATGTCCCAGTGGTATGCCGACGGCTTCGTTGTCGCTGGCAAGCAGCGTTTCAATGCCTGCCGTTTCATTGAATGCCCCCGCCCCCGTTTGCACGGTTTGCAAACGTCGGTCGTCGGTGCCCGCCACGATTCCGCCATCACCGGCAATCTGCAGCGGGCTTGCCTCGATCGCTTCGGACAACAATCCATACAGCACCAATCCATCCCTGACGAACAAGCTGTCGGGATCGATCACATCGGCTCCGCAAAACCAAGCCGCTCCGCTGCCGACGCGTACCTTTCCGATCCAAAGCTCCCCCGCACCGATCTCCGCCAACCGCACCATCTGGCCGTCGAGGCAACACGACGCGGCGATCGGCAATTCCCACTGGTCAAATCTGGCTTGCCGAACGGTGCCCCGAGTCCATTGTTCCCAGCGGACCGCCTGGAACTCGTTCGCGCGGTCGACGTCCGACGGCGGAAAGAAGACGACGCTGCCGCCGCTCTCGAGAAACCGCGTGACCGCCGCGGCGTCGTCGCCGACGGGCAACTGTCCCTGCCAAATCAAACACGCCACACCACCGGTCAGCTGCCCCGGTCGCTGCAAACGACTCCCCTGCTCTGCCCCGCCCGGCGAGTCCTCGGCAACAACCACGTTGCCCAGAACGTCCGCGGCCACTTCCAAGGCCAAACACGGCGACTGGGTAACCAACCCGATGGGTCGATCCCGATCGGCGGACGCGACGAAAAACCAATCATCATCCGCGGCGTTCACGTCCGCCGGTATCGAAACCCGGCCGTAAAGGGTGTCCTGGTCGTCCGGCACCGGAACACGCGCATCGATCAATTCCCCCCGTCCCCCGTCGACCCGGACGTCGAAGGTTTTGGTCACGCCTCCGACCAAGACTCGCAGCGGAACGACGACCGAGGCATCGTCCTGTCGCTGGACGACCGCCGAAACCGTCAGCTGCTTGTCTGAACCGGGATCACTGTCTGAACCGGTGTCGACGACGCGTTGGCGGGTTACCACCACCGACGTGTTGACGCGCGGGTCCTCTGCGACGTCCACCAGGTGCAGACGAACGCCGTCGCCCAACGACTCGGCCGCCTCAGCAACTTGGCTCCACGACTCGGCATCCGGACGCCAATCGTTTGCTTGACCATCGCTGCAGACCCAAACGTCGGCGACCGGATGATCATGGTCCATCAAGTACTGCATCGCGACGCGCAACATCGTCGGCACGTCCGCCGCAGATGCCGCCCCACCGGTCCACTGTGGATCGGTCAATGCGTCGACATCCGCCAACTCGATCGGTGCGACACTGACGCTGTCGATCAGCACCACGCGCCCGGTGCCCAGCGTCCGCAGCGTCTCCGCAACGCGGCGGAGTGCGGCCGCCTGGTGGGTCAATCCGGATTCGGTTCGACGCTGCATGCTGGCAGACCGGTCCAAGACCACCACCGACGGTGCCCCGGAAACGACACGGCTGGCCGCCACGCCGAACATGCCACTGGAAAGTGGACGCGCCAGCGCGAACACGACGGCCGCAACGACCAAGGTTCGCACCGCAAGGATCAACCACCGCCTCAGCTTTGCCGGACCACGACGTGCCTGGGTGGCGCGGCGGAGAAACATCATCGCCGCCCACGGCGCGGTGGGATGCCGGCGACGGTGAATCAGATGAATCACAATCGGGATCAGCACAAGCGGAAGAGCCCACAGCGCTCCGAGTCTCAAAAAGCTCATACAGCCGAATCTCGTCCTCGCCCGGCCAAAAACCCCATCAGCGACTCTTCGATCGGCCGGTCCAACATCACACGGTGGTAGTCGACTGCGGTTTCGCGGCTGATCCGTTCCACCTCCTCGAGGAAGTCCTGGACGGCGTCGGCATAACCGGCGGCAATCTCATCGGGATCGACCAGAATCGATTCATCCCCTTCCATGTCGTTCAACCGAATTGGTCGATCCCAATCGGGTTGTAACTCGACGGGATCCATCAAATGAAACATCGCGACATCGTGTTTGCGAAACGCCAAATGCTCGACCGCGCTGCGGAGTGTCGGCGGTTCCAGCAACAGGTCGGAGATCACGACGATCAACGCGCGTTCACGAATCGTTTCGGCCAACTGATGAAGGGTTTCTTCCAGTGTCGTCACTCCGGCGGCCTGCAGGTTTCGCAGCCGCTCGAACAACACGGACACCTGCCCGGCAATCCGCCGTGGCGGCAACAATTCCGATCCCGCGTCGCTGGCACAGATCAATCCCGCGGCATCGCCTTGCCGAATCGCGATGTAGGCGAGCGTGGCGGCGATCTGCCGCGCCGCGTGCAGCTTGTCACCGAATCCCATCGACCCGCTGCCGTCGAGGACCAAGACCAGACGCAGGTTGGTGTCGGCTTCGAACTCCTTGACGTAATAGCGGTCGCTGCGTCCGTAGGCACGCCAATCCAATCGTCTCAGATCATCGCCGGGTTGATAGCGACGGTACTCGGCAAACTCAACGCTCGATCCGCGATGCGGACTCTGGTGCCGTCCCGATACGGTGCCCAACATCGGCCGCCGCGTCGTCAACGCAATCGCCGACAAACGCTCCGCAAGCACGGGATCGAAAAACGATTCCGTCACGGCGTCGGGGTCAGAACCAGGTTCGATCATGCGCGTGGTGAAAGAGGAAGTGCTGGCAGGTGGGAGGTGGCAGAAAAATGGAGGGCAGAAAAATGGGCGTGGGAGAGAGGAGACAAGAAAATGGGTGACAGGAAAATGTGGGGAGGCAGGCGGGCGGCTTCTCAAAACTCAAAACTCAAAACTCAAAACTCAAAACTCAAAACTCAAAACTCAAAACTCAAAACTCAAAACTCAAAACTCAAAACTCAAAACTCAAAACTCAAAACTCAAAACTCAAAACTCAAAACTCAAAACTTGAAACTTGAAACTTGAAACTTGAAACTTGAAACTTGAAACTTGAAACTTGAAACTTGAAACTTGAAACTTGAATCTCAAATCAACTTCGCGATGATCTCGCGGGCGGTGATCCGTTCGGCTTGTGCGGCGAAGGTCAACACCAGCCGGTGGGAAAGCACGGGCGATGCGACGGCCAGGATGTCTTCCTGGCGAACCATGTAGCTGCCGTAGAGCGCCGCCCGGCTCTTCGCGCCCAGAATCAAACTCTGCACCGCGCGTGGTCCGGCACCCCAGGCGACCAAGGGGATCAACCAATCCGGCGCCGTGCCGCCATCGGGCCGCGTCTGACGGACCAGCTTGGCGGCAAATTCGTACAGGTGATCCGGCACCGGGACGCGGCGCACCACCTCTTGGTGGCTCAAGATTTGTTCGACCGACAACAGCGAATCCAAGACCGGCTGACGCTCGCCGGTGGTCATCCGGGCGATCTGAATTTCTTCCGCCTCGCTGGGATAGCCCAGTTCGATCAGGGACATGAAACGATCCAGTTGCGCTTCCGGCAACGGATACGTCCCCTCCTGTTCCACGGGATTCTGTGTCGCCAAGACCATGAAGGGTGATGGCAGGGCAAACTCTTTGCCGAGCACGGTCACGTTGCCTTCTTGCATCGCTTCCAACAGTGCCGCCTGAGTTTTCGGCGGGGCCCGATTGATTTCGTCGGCCAGCACGACGTTTGCAAACACGGGTCCGCGGACGAACTGAAATTCACGCCGCCCCTCGGCCGTGTCTTGCAGGATGTCGGTCCCGGTGATGTCCATCGGCATCAGATCCGGCGTGAACTGAATCCGACTGAAACTCAGCGAGAGCGTCTCGGCGAATTTTCCGACCAGCAGCGTTTTGGCCAACCCGGGCACGCCGACCAGTAGCGAATTGCGGCGTGCGAAAAAACAGATCGCCAGTTGCTCGATCGCTTCGGATTGGCCGACGATGACGCGGGACAGCTCGCGGCGCAAATCGGCATAGGCCTGCTGCAAACGATCGATCGCGTTGACATCGTCGCCGGACAGATCACCCTGGGCCGTCTGAACCTGGGCCGTTTTATCCGGCGAGCCTTTCACCTGTGCTGCTTCAACTTGTCCAGACATTGACCTAAGACGACGATCGCGTTGCGTAAGATTCGAATCGGGCTAGTGTAACCCAAACCGTCTGGGGGCAAACCCGCAGATCGTGTTCGTCGATCGGAAATCAGACGCATGACAGGAACCAGTGGCTCACCCGGGCACCCGACGCCGGTCGACCGTAACGATTGGTCAAAACAGCACGGTCTTTCGCGTCGCGACGGGAACAACCGTTTTCCCCAACCCGAGAGGGGACAAGGCCCGAATACTGTTATAGCGCGGGAGCCAGGGATGCTTTCGACGTTCTGCACCATCGGCGACCAATGCGTCCCCACCAAAACCGAAAGGATTCGAACATGCGTTTCGGACAGCAACTTCTCCTCGCGCTCGTCATGTCGATTGCGGGCATGAACTCCGCTTCGGCCCAGTGTTTTGATTTCACGAGCTTTGATTTCACGAACTGCTATCTCGCGGGTTCCTTTTCCGGCGATTTCCTGACCATGAAAGGTTCCGGACGCAACACCAACGGAAATTTCGACGCCTCGGGAATCGAAAACGAGACGAACGAAGGGTATGGATTCGCATACGGACGTGAATTCGATCACTGCGACTACCAAATTCGCATGGAATCCCAGTACATGTTTTTTGACGACTCGCAGTTCACGCTCAACAGCTTTCCCGGACCTCCGGGCCCCTACACGTTCTTTTACCGCGGTGCGTTCACCGAACGCTTTGCCGGACTGTCGAACCTGTGGATAGACAAACCGATCAGCGAGAATCTTGAGGTTTATGCAGGTGGAGGCATCGGCTGGTCGCACTTCGAATTTGCCGCATCCGACGGCGTCGTCTCCAGCGTCAAAGACGACGACGACTTGGCCTACCAATTCGGCATCGGACTGACGTGCAAGCTGCTGTCCAATGTGGAATTGGATTTCGGTTACCGACGCCTGGATCTCGGCAATGCCAACACGAATCTGACGACTGGCGGTGGTGCCGCCGCAGGCAATCTGAATGTCGACCTCGACTCGGATCAACTGATGCTGACGCTACGGGTTTTCCGCCGCTAAGGACCGTCGGAAGAATACGTGGGATAGGCTTCCAGCCTGTCATGGCGAAAACGACAGGCTGGAAGCCTATCCCACTGGTAAGTTCCGTCACCCATTTGCACGACGCCATTTTTCTGCCCCGTGTTTTTCTGCCATCTCATCGGCAGGCAATCGGGTCACTTCCGTTTCCACTGCAAACCGATCGTCACGTCGCCATCAGCCAGCGTCGTGACGGTCACCGGATGCATGCCTTGCTCGAGTCGAATCTCGGTCGAATAGGTTTCAGCGGGATCGAAACCGAAATCGGCATCGATCAACTCCGCGTCATGAATCCGTGCGAACGTCGGTGACTCAGTCGAAAGCGTGACTTGATACAGTCCGGTTTCGGGGGCGACAAACACGCCGCGAAACCGAACGGCTCCCTTGGCACCTGCCACAGACATCTCGTCCAACCGCCCCGACATCGTCGGCTGTAATTCGTCGACCTCGGGCACGTAGGGAAACGTCCCCGAATAAACGTCATACGTCCAACCTTCCTGCTGGCTGATGGCCACCGCGGGAATCGCAACCTTGTCATAGGGCCGCGGCGCCGTCGGATTGGCGCGGCGCAGCTGCAGCACACGGTCATGCATCTTCTTCTGCAACTTCGCAAATTTTTCGCCCGTGCCGGCGAGATCGTGAAGCTCTTTGGGATCGTTTTTCAGGTCATAAATCGCAAACGGTTGGCGGTGATCCTGGATGTCGACCCGCACGCCTTTGTAGCCATCGACAAACACGACCTGCATTTGCCTGCGTCGTTGGTTCCGCTTTGACGCTTGAAAATCGCCGTACGTGGGCGTCCTGCCGCCGTTGAAATACTCGATGTAAACCTGACTTTGCCGCTGTGTCCCCTGCCCCGTCAACGTCGGCAACAGCGAAACCCCGTCGGTCCTTGCCGGGGGCGCGATCCCGCCGGCCCGCGCGAACGTCGGCATCCAATCGTGGAACTGCGAGGGCGAACGATCGATCGATCCGGGCGCCACCTGCCCGGGCCACCAGGCCAACGTGCCGACCCGGATCCCGCCCTCCCAGACGTCTCGTTTGGTTCCGTCAAACGGACCGTAGGACTGGAACGACTGTGGCGTGTAGTTGACGCGATTGTCTTGTGCGTCGCGCAAGTACGACTCGTGGTGCGGACCGTTATCGCAACTCAGGACGACCAGCGTGTTCTTGTCGATCGATAGGTCGCGCAACGTCTGCAACAAATCGCCGACGCTGTGGTCGATTCGGCGGACCATCGTTGCAAAACGCTCTTCGACGTCCGACCAGCCCTTGCCGGTGTAGTCGGGATGCCGGTATCCGTCCACCGTTCCGACCGCCGTGTTGATCATCGCCCCCGGCTTGCCGAGCCATTGCAGTCCGCCGTCCAAACCATAGCCTTCGGGGAACTCGACCGAAGGCAATTGAAGCGCCGCGTGGGGCGTGTCATAGGCGAGGTACAGAAAGAAGGGCTGCTCGGAACCGCTTTTCACATGCTTGGCGATCCAGTCTTTGCTGCGGGCGGCGAACAGGTCCGTCGTGTAGCACTTGGCCAAATCCTTGCTGACCTCCTGGTCGTTGTGCCAAATCTGTTTGGGCGTGCGATGCACTTCGTTGTCGCCCAGGTTCCAGTTTTCGGCCGGATAATGAACGTGACCATCGCGGTGGCGGACATAGCCGTAGAACTCATCGAACCCACGCTTGGTCGGATAGGCGGGCCAATCGGCCGGCGTCCAATCGTCGTCCTGGCCGTTGGTCGCGCCCTGCAATCCATACTTGCCGACCAACCAGGTCTTGTACCCCGCCGCCTTCATCACCGTCGCCAGCGTGTGATTGTCTTCGAGCGCCTTGTCAAACTGATTGTCTCGCACCACCGCGTGGCCCTGATGCACGCCCGTCAACAGTGACGAACGGCTGGGGGCACAAACCGGCGCCGGACAATAATGATCGCGCAACTGCATCCCTTCGGCGGCCATCCGATCCAACATCGGCGTCTGATGCCGTTTGGAATGCGTCGAATCATTTTGATGCAGCACCCCAAAGTCCCCCCAGCCCATGTCGTCGAGCAGGATGAAGATCACATTGGGCTTGGATTCGGCGCTGGCCGTGGAGACAAACAGGACGGCGAAAAACGCGAGTGAGGTGGCAAGGGAACGTAACATCGAATGCATGGATTGAGAGACAACGGGATAGCGTACGGCAAGCCAGTTTAACCGCTCGTCCAAACAATATCATTCTGCCCCGAATCATTCTGCCAATTTGCCGTACCGGAAAAGAGAGATGGCAGAACGATACGGGGCAGAATGATGGCCAGACAGGAAGCCACAATCCTCGCTACTGGTCCCCCTCGGCATCGAGTGCGGCTTTGGCTTTGGCAAAATCGGTCGTGTCTTCGACGACCTCGCCGTCGCGGAGCACGATCGTCCGCTTGGAATTGCGCGCGATGTTGGGGTCGTGCGTGACCAGAATCACCGTGATCCCTTGTTTCTCATTCAGCTCTTGGAACAACGCAATCACCTCGCGGCTGGTCTGGGAGTCCAGGTTGCCGGTCGGCTCATCCCCCATCAAGATCGACGGACGATTGACCAGTGCCCTGGCGATCGCCACACGTTGCTGCTGACCGCCGGAGAGCTGGCTGGGATGATGATGGTAGCGATCCCCCAACCCGACCTGATCCAACACCTCGCGCGCCCGATCATGCCGCTGGCGGGCGGACAGACGTGGGCCGTACATCAGCGGCAACTCGACGTTCTCCAGCGCCGAGGTCCGGTTGAGCAAATTAAAGTTCTGGAACACGAACCCGAGCTGCTTGTTTCGAATCCGAGCCCGCTGGTCACGGTTCATCGAGACGATCTCCTGGCCGTCGAGCAAGTAGCTGCCGTGGGACGGCCGGTCCAGACAACCGAGCGTGTTCATCAACGTCGACTTGCCGCTGCCCGACGGACCGACCAACGCGATGTATTCCCCCCGCTGGATCTGCAAACTGACCGTACGGAGCGCGTGCACTTGGACTTCGCCCAAGTCATACACGCGTCTGACATCTCGAAGCTCGATCAATGCCACAATGGGTTACTCGTACCTGAGCGCGTCGATCGGGTCCAACTTGCTGGCGCGCCGAGCGGGATAGAAACCGAAAAACACGCCGACCGCCGCGGCAAACCCCATCGCAACGAGCGCCGCGGGGAACGACACCACCATCGGCCAATCCGTCCCCGGTTTGTAGGCGTTGATCAACATCGTCGCGGCCATCGACATGCCGGTTCCGAGCGCCAATCCGATCACCCCGCCGATGCTCGACAACACCACCGACTCGATCAAGAACTGCCACAAAATATCGCGGCCCCGCGCCCCGAGCGCCATCCGGATGCCGATCTCACGCGTCCGTTCGGTCACTGAAACCAACATGATGTTCATGATGCCGACGCCTCCGACGACCAACGAAATCCCCGCGATCGCCGACAACATCAACGTCAGCGTTCCGGTGATCATCCCCAACGTTCCGGCAACCTCTTCCATGTCCGTGATGTCGAAATCGTCTTCCTCCCCCGGTGCGATGTCATGTCGCTCGAGCAACAAATTGCGAATCTGACGCGTCGCCGTACTCATCTGGTTGGTGCTGCGCGCCGAAACCATGATCGCATGAATGTTATCCATCGGTGATCCGAGCAACCGCTTGCGCACCGTCGTCTGCGGCATCAACAACAGATTGTCCTGGTCATCACCAACCATGTTGGCGCCTTTCTTGGACAGGATTCCGATCACGCGAATGGGCACGTTGTTGACGCGCAGCGTCTCGCCGAGCGGATTGGTGGTGCGAAACAACTTCGGTATCAAAGTTTGGCCGATCACGCACACCTTGGCCTTGGACTCGACGTCGGCTTCGCTGAAAAACGACCCGGCCTGAAGCCCCCAATTGCGGACCAGCAAGAAGTCCGTGCCGACACCCAACATCTCCTTGGGGCTCCAATTTTCGTTGCCGTAAATCACCTGCCCGCCGGTGAACACCAATGGTGAAGCGGCCAAGACCGCCGGACATTCCGTGCTGATCGCATCGGCATCCGCAGCGGTCAACGACGGCGCATCGTTCTGGCGAACGCCGCCGTCGGTGGTTTGCCCCGGGATTACAAAGATTACGTTGGTGCCCAGGTTTTCCAATTCACCTTGCACCAGTCGGTTCGCGCCCTGACCGATCGACACGATGGTGGTCACCGCGGCAATCCCGATCACCACGCCGATGACCGTCAACACCGCGCGCATCTTGTTTTTCAACAAGGCTCTCAGCGCGATCCGAATGGTATCCAAGAACGACATGGGTGATTACTTTTTCACTTCCTGGCCGGTCACCAATGAATCACCGACCGAAAGCGCTCCCGACTTCAGCTCGGTGAATCCGCTTTCGCTCAATCCGGTTTCGATCTCCACGGCGCGCAGCAACTTTCCATCGACGACCCAGACGTGGCGCTTGTTCCGCACCCTTCGCTTCTTCGCTTTCTCCGCCGCCGGCAGTTGCTGCTCCTGGTCATCCCGATCGCGCTTCGCTTTCCACGTCGACCCATCGATCAGGTGCCGGTCGGACTCGCGCACCCACTCGATCTCTTCGGGAAAGAAACGGAGTGCGGCGTTGGGCAATTTCGGCACATCGCTGATCGAATCGACTTCGAACGAGATGCTGGCTGTCATTCCGGGCAACAGTTTCAAGTCGGGATTGCTGGTCACGATGACGACGGGATAGGTGACCACGTTCTGGTTGGCGACGCTGCTGACGCGAATCTGCTCGATCTCGCCGGTGAACAACTCGTCGGGGTGGGCGTCGACGGTGAACGTCACCGGCCGCGATTCAGCTTGAGCCTTTTGAACCAGCCCGATGTCCGCTTCGTCAACGGAGGCGAACACGTGAACCTGGTCACGCAGATCCGGGGCGACGATGAACAGTTCCGGCGTCTGAAACGAGGCGGCAAGTGTTTGTCCGGGGTCGATCTTTCGGTCGATGATCATGCCGTCGACCGGAGCCGTGATCTCACAGTAATTCAGGTTCGCCCGTGAATTTTCCAGCGACGCCTCGGCCTGCTGAATCATCGCGTGCGCGACTTTTAACTGCGCTTCCAACGACTTCACTTCGAACACGAGCGCGTCCATTTCGCTGTCGGAGAGGAAGCCGACGCTCTTGGTGTACAACTTCTGACCGCGATCGTAGCTGTTGTTGGCCTGGATCAACTCCGCTTCGATCCGTTCCAGTTCCGCCTTTCGCGTGGCCAGGGTCGCTTCGTCCCTGGCGACGTCGGCTTTGAAAAGCCGCGGGTCGATCGTCGCCAACACGTCACCCTTTTTGACCTCGTCATTGAAATCGACGTTCAGCTCCTCGATCGGCCCCGAGACGACCGAACCGACCAGCACCGATTGGACCGGCCGTACCGAACCGGTGGAATTGACATACCGCGTCACATCCCCGCGGACGATCGCGGCGGTTTCCCACTTCATCCGATGACGTTCTTCCCAATAGGTCATCGCCGGTTTGTATCCGACTGTACCAATACCAGCCAAAACGCCAATCAGGACCAGCATTTTGACAAGCATCTTCATTCGACTGCGGGGCGAGAGACAGGAGTGTGATCAACGCCCTTTCAAGTCTAGTTGATCGACGACCCGGACAAGACCTTTGGCAATTGATTCGCATCGCGATCGAAAATCTTGGCACCGCACGCTCAATGTCACTTACTTTGGCTTTAAAGGTGTTAGCGGAACGGCGCGAGCCGTCCGGTCGCGCTTCAAAAACACCGTGAAAGACCGGAGGGCTCGCGCCCTACCGCTAACAAAAACACCCCGCTTGGCGTCAAAGTAGGTGGCATTGGGCGCGCGCTCGCTTCAGGACCACAATTGGAAATCGCCGGCGGCTTCGAAGGCGTGTTCGTAATGCTCGATCTTGACCGGCAACGATTCGCCCTTGGGCCACCAGATGGCGATCACATCGAAACGGCATGGCGTGCCGAGAAGTTTGCGACGTTTGAGAAATCGCAACGCGGCGCGGGTGATCCGCGCCTGCTTGTTTTCATCGACCCGATCGGCCGGATGGCCCGGGCGGGTCGTCTGCAGCGTTTTGACTTCGACGAAGATCACCGCGCGGGACTTCTTGTCGGCGGCAATCAAATCGATTTCGCCGCCGCGGTCGGATTCACTTTCGGCGACCACCACGAATCCCTTTTGGCGCAGCAACCGCGCGGCGGCTTGCTCGCCCCGACGGCCGATCGGGGCCTCGGGATCGATCCGCCCGAAACGCCACTGGGAATAGCGATCCCAGAGATGCTGGATGAATCGCGGGGGCGTTGGACGTGTCATGGGCAAACACGAGTGGGATAGGCTTCCGGACTGTCGAGCCTGAGATAACAGGCTGGAAGCCTATCCCACGTTCGCTGCTCCCGATTGGTTACAGCGAAAACTCCGCAGTCAGGTTCGTAGGTCAGGCTGTGCCTGACTGCCCGCTGGCATGCACAGCATGCCCTACGGCTGTCGCCATGTTGACGAGCGGCCTAGGATCGGCGGCGTTCTTTCAGACGCACGGCTTTGCCGACTCGGCCACGCAGGAAGTACAGTTTCGCGCGACGCACGACACCGCTCCGCTTGACTTCGACCTTTTCGATGCGGGGGCTGTGCAGCGGGAATTTTCGCTCCACCCCCTCACCGGCGACGATGCGTCGGACGGTGAACATCTCTTTGGACCCGCTGCCGGAGAGGGCGATCACGACTCCGGTGAAGACCTGGATCCGCTCCTTGTTGCCTTCCAGAATTCGCAGGTGAACATCAACGGTGTCACCGATTTCAAACTTCGGCGGGTTCTCTTTGATCGCGGTCTGCTCGACCTTGTCCAGAATGGCTTGGCTCATCGTACTACTCTCTTCGTCTGACTGATCGCCGAAGTCGCCAGACTTCGGGCGTGGAATTCAAGTTCCCGGAAACTGGCGAATCCGGCTGTCTGGTGCTGTCTACTCTTCTTCATCGAGCAAATCCGCTCGACGTTGTTTCGTTCTGATTCGACTTTGCTCGGCCCGCCACGCGGCGATCGCTTCGTGGTTGCCGCCGAGTAAGACCTCGGGAACGTGATGCCCCCGAAAGTCTCGCGGTCGCGTGTACTGCGGAAACTCCAGCAACCGATTTCCGCGGCTGAAGGAATCATCCACATGACTGTTTTGATCACCCAACACGCCGGGCAACAACCGCACGACGCCGTCGATGATCGTCATCGCCGCGACCTCGCCTCCGTTCAAGACGAAATCGCCGACACTGACTTCCTCTGGTTCCAAGATGTCGACCACTCGTTGGTCGAACCCTTCGTAACGTCCGCACAGCAGCATGACTCGGTCGCTGAGTGCCAAGTCCTCTGCCATGCGTTGGTCAAATCGCTCGCCTTGCGGCGTCAGCATGATCTTCCGCGACGGCGTCTCCGCCATCCGCTCGATGTCTTCCACACAAGGCACCGTGACATCGACTTGCAACAGCATGCCCGGGCCTCCGCCGAAGGGCCGATCATCCACTTTTCGGTGCGGCGTGTCGGCGGCCCAGTCACGCAGATCATGTCGGTGGATTTCGACCAGCCCTTTGGCGATCGCTTTTTCCAACAAACTCTGCGTCAGGTAGCCGTCGAAGATCGCCGGGAACAGCGTGACGATGTCAAATCGCACTCGTCTCTCTCCCGCGATCCTGGTTGCCGTCTAAAAGGGAACGAATCAGCCGTCCGGAATCACTCGGCGGTCGCTTCGGCTTCGGCAACCGACTCACCTTCCGCGGCAGCTTCTTCGGCCGGCGCTGCTTCGGCGGCCGGCTCTTCTTTGGCGACCGGCTTGGGTGCTTCGGCGGGTGCCGGCGTGTATTCCTTTCGCTTGCCGAGTCGCTCAAGCGCTTCTTTTTGGGCGTCCAGGTGCGTCCCCTCGGTGCCGTACTTTTTGATCAGCACGGCGACCTTTTCACTCGGCTGCGCGCCGACGCTCAACCAGTGGTCGACGCGATCGCTTTTGAGTTGAACGCGGGCATCGGTTTCGGGGCACATCGGGTCGTAATAGCCCAACTCTTCGATCACCCGACCGTCGCGCGGCGACCGCTGGTCCATCGCGCAAACTCGGAAGAAAGGTCGGTGGGTGCGACCCATCTTTTTCAGACGGATTCGAACTGACATTTCAAACTCACTCCAGGAAAAAACAAATTGTGTTGGTGAACTGCTATCTCTTGTTTCGTCGCTTTTGACGCTTCAACTTGTCACGCTGCTTTCGCAACTTGGCGCGTTCGGCGTTTGACAATCGCTTGCCGGTGCCTTTTTTGACACGCATGCCGTCCAGGCTGCCATTGCCACTGGCCATCGCCCCCTGCAGCTGCTGCATCATCTTTGCCCGATCCATCATCGAGCCGCCGGCCATGCCCTGCATCAACGGTTTCATGATGTCGAACTGCTTGACCAACTGGCTGATCACCGGCGTTTGCACGCCGGCACCCTTGGCAATCCGCGTCCGACGCGAGGCGTCGATGATTTTGGGATTCCGGCGTTCGGCCGCGGTCATGGCATTGATCGCGCCGATCGTTTGCCGAATGCCCCCGGCCGCCTCTTCGCTTTCCAAAGCGTCCTTGAACTGCCCCATGCCGGGCATCAAGCCCATCATGCGGCCCATCAAGCCAGGCTTGCTGACTTTCTCCATCATGTTCTTAAAATCGTCTAACGTGAAGTCGCCGGAAGCCATTTTGGCCTCCAACTCCTCGCGTTCCTTCTCGTCGACGATCCGATGGGCTTCCGCGGCGGCGGCCACGATGTCGCCCATCTGCAAAATTCGGCCGGCCATCCCCTCGGGACGAAACGGCTCCAGTGCGTCAAAATGCTCGCCGGTTCCGATAAATTTGATCGGCACGCCGGTGACGTGCTTGACCGACAACAACGCCCCGCCACGGGCATCGCCGTCCAACTTGGTCATCACGACCCCGTCCAGCTCGAGCGACTTGTTGAACGCGTCGGCACTGTTGACGGCATCCTGGCCGGTCATCCCGTCGACCACCAGGTAGACCTGATCCGGGCTGACCTTTTTGTCGATCCGCGCCAATTCCGCCATCAACTCCTCGTCGATGGCCAGACGCCCGGCGGTGTCCAAAATCACGACCCGCGATCCGTCCGCTTCGGCCTTGGCGACACCGTTCTTGCAGACTTGAACGGGATTTTTGTTGTCCGGCTCGCTGTAGACCGGCACGCCCAATTGCTCGCCGATCACCTTCAATTGTTCGATCGCCGCGGGTCGCTGAAGGTCTGCGGCCACCAACGTCGGCTTGATTTTTTGCTCGATCAACAACTGCGCCAGCTTGCCGCAGGTCGTCGTCTTTCCGCTCCCCTGCAACCCGCACAACATGATGATCGTCGCACCATCTTTCTTCAGATGGATCGACGGATCGACCGGCCCCAAAATCGAAACCAGCTCGTCGTGGACGATGCGAACCAGCTCTTGCTCCGGCCGCAGGCTCAGCAGCACCTTTTTGCCGAGCGCCCGCTCGGTCACGTGCCCCATGAACTCCTGAACCACCTGATAACTGACATCCGCTTCCAGCAGAGACCGCTGAACGATGTCCAACCCCTCGCGCATATTGCCCTCGGTCAGCTTGCCTTTGCCACGCAAGCTCTTAAATGCCGATTGCAATCCGTCTGAAAGGGAATCAAACACGCTGAAACAGGAAAATTTCGAGGAAACAAAGCATCATGCACCCTCCGAAGCACCCAACGGGCGCACCGATAGCGGGCGCGGGAAAGCCCGGCAGTGTACGAGGGGCAGTGCCGTTTTGTAAATGGAGAAAGCCCCTACTTTGCCAGCGGTTTCTCCGGTTCGGCCAACCCGGTGACCGACAACACCCACTCTAGTGGATCATCCGCAGACACCAAACCGGTGTGAGTCAGCGAAAAAGTCTTCCTGCTCGCCGGATTCGGCAAGCCCAACGCACTTTCTACCGTCACCGCACCATCACCCACCCCCTCAAACAGCTCCTCGGCCTGCGTCAGCTTCTCGATGCGGGCGGCATAGGCCGGAGAAACCGCCAGACGCGCGAGTTCACCGGGCAGGCGTGCCGCCAATCGCTCGCGCCGTGACGCGGTCAGAAAACTCTTCGTCCCCGCCGCCAAGTGGAACCGAATCCCCGCCGGTCGGTCCCGCCGATGCAAACGCGCCAAAAACTCGCTCTCCGGATCCAACGCTTCGGCCGCCTCCCCCCGCCCGTCGGCAATCGTGTTGAGCGCCCCCGGAGTCCCGGTGATCAACCGAAACGCCACGTCGAACAACTCCAGCTCGTCGTGAAACGCCGCCAGGGCCGAGCCGCGAAACGGAGTCCCCAGCGTCACCACGTTGGGAACGATTCGCGACGGGAAATCAGGCTCGGTGACCGCCCAAGTCGACACGAGACCGCCGAGTGAATGGGCCACCAAATGGACGCGCACTCCGGGATGCTCCCGCCCGAATTCGATCAACTGCTCGGCCAGCCGATGACCGATTTCGTCCGGGGGCCCGTCGTTGGGGTACTCAAACCGCATCGACGCAATCCCACGCTCGGCCAACGCCTCGGCCGCACGGTCAAACGTGGACTCGCTGCCCTCCAATCCGTGCACGAACACCACAACGTCGCCGGAATCATCGACATCCTCCCGCCCGATCAGCCGCGGCGGCGCCAATTGTTTCATCAGTTCCCACTTGGGCGTCTGCTTCAACTCGATCACCAACTCGCGGTCATTGAGCGTGAACTCGATCTTGCCGACCAGCTCCAAGGCGACCAATCCGATCCGATCTTGATTGCCAAGCTCCCGCCACCGCGGCGCGTCACCGGCTCGCCCGCCCAAGGTGCGGCGCAATTTGGTTTCGTCATAACGCCCGTCGACCAACGCCAACCGAATCGTGGTCGATGCCGGCTGGTCGGGTTGCGGGGTGGGCTGTTGGCAGGACGCCGCGTTCGGCGTGACGGCCAGCACCAGGGCGGCAACCAGCGTCGCCGCAGCACGGACGCGACGGATGCCCAGCCGCGTCGATTGCATCCACAACACGATCCACGACGCCACAAAACACAGCCCGGAGATCAATGCCAGCGCGGCGGCCGACGCCCACTGGAACGAGCGTGCTTGCTCGGGCGGCTCGGTGGTCACCGCGAACGAACGCAACCACTGGTCACCGTAACGGGACAACGTCGCATACGAAAACAGAGACGTGGCCCACAGCGGTCGTTGTTCTTCCACCCAATCGTCCTCCCACTCCTCTTCCCAATCGTCTTCGTCCGCGACGTCCGATTCAGCCGGAAACACCGTCAACGAATCATAGTCGGCCAGCGGCTCGTAGCCGTCGGGATCCGAAATCGCAAACGGCGCGCTAAATAGGATCTGAAACATCATCACGACCGGCAAGATTGCGGTCGCCACCAACGGCGCCCGGCCGGCCAGGGCCGAGATCAATAATCCCAGCATCGTGGCGGCGACCGAGACGCCCAACAACACGACGACGACGCCCGGCAATTGCGTCACCCGCTCGTCCACGAAAAACGAACGCGCCAGCCACCGGTCCCGAATCACGTACAGCAATCCCGCAAAGACCAGGGTTTGCAACAGCCCGGCAAGCGAGAGCACCAGTGACTTGGCCGCCAGCACTTGCCCCCAGGTCAAACCGTAAGAACGTTCGTAGTCGTAAAGTTCCCGATCGCGGGTGATCGACAGATGGCTGCCGCTGGCCGACATCCAAATCACCGACACCACCGCCAAGAACCCCAATCGGTTGATCGGTGCCATCTCGCCATACAACCCATCGGCGACGTCCCGATCGGGATCCGTCGGCACGCTGATCGCGATCGCCACGGCAAACAAGAACGGGACCAACAGCATGCCGATCACGAAGTGCGGGATGCGGATCGGCCCCAGAGCGAGACGCGACAACTTGGGCGAGGTCAGTTTTTGCCGTTCGCGACGAAGCAGAATCGCCATCCGACTTGCAAGCCGGTACAGCGCGGAAGAAACGTCGTCCTCCTCGCCCATCGCCCCCGACTCATCCGCCGCAGGTGCAACGGTGGCGCCACTGTCTTCGACCGCACTGTCTTCGACCGCACCTCCCTCCGGCGTCGGCCGCATCGTGATCACGCGATCAAACGTCTCCAGCACATGGCGGTGGTGGGTGACGGCAACGATGGTCGCACCGCGGACGGCCAACGAGTGCAACAACGCGATCACTTCGCCGGCCGTTTCATGGTCCAACCCACTGTCGGGCTCGTCCAGCACAATCACTCCGGCTCCGGACAACAGCGCGCCGGCGATCCGAAACCGACGCAATTGTCCGCCGCTGAGTTCCGCCGGAAACTTCTCCTTGGC
This sequence comes from Stieleria neptunia, assembly GCF_007754155.1. Classification (NCBI taxonomy): domain Bacteria; kingdom Pseudomonadati; phylum Planctomycetota; class Planctomycetia; order Pirellulales; family Pirellulaceae; genus Stieleria; species Stieleria neptunia. The sequence continues at coordinate 9,226,084 of NZ_CP037423.1, forward strand.
CGACGTCGGCAGCCCCACCGAATCGAGTGCCGCGTCGATCTCAAACGGCAGCAATTCGCGTTGATAAAAACCCGCGATCGCCTGCAACGCATCGCCAATCCTTAAATCCTGGTGCACCAAATCACGCTGCGGCACAAAGAACACACGCCCGCCCGTTTCAACGCCGTCGGCCAATCCGCTGCCGTCGCGAATCGTTTCCAACAACGTCGACTTGCCACAACCACTCGGTCCGACCAACGCCGTCATTTGGCCACGCGAAAGGTGCAGCTTGGTCGCCGTCAGACGGCCTTCGACTTCCGCATCCACGGCCAGATCGAATCCGGCGATCGGCGTGACCGGCGCCAACATGCGTTTGGTCTGGTTGAACTTCCACGCCAGCGGACCGATTTGAACCACCGCGCCGTCGACCAGCTGACACAGATGCGTTGATCGACCATCGACAAACACGCTTGCCTGGTCCGCACAAAGATCGACCAACCAGATCGAATCGGAGTCGCCGGATAAGAAAGCGACATGCCGCTCTTGCAGTTCGCGATGGCGAAACGTTTGGACATCCCATCCATCCATCGCCCGATCGCCGCGGCCCACGATCACCCCGTCATGATCGGCCAACCGAATCAACGCGCCCGCGTTCTGAAATTCAATCGATGACCGAGTCGCGGTCGGTCTATTCTCTTTCGGCGCAACATTCAGCGTCCGGTAGACGGCCATCGGGAACCCGCATCGCGAACAACTCCCCTGCCCTGCCCCGGCGATCTGCCCTGCCCCGGCGATCTGCCCTGCCCCGGCGATCTGCCCTGCCCCGGCGATCTGCCCTGCCCCGGCGATCTGCCCTGCCCCGCCATCGATCCCACAATGCGGACACGCCTCGCCGATCTCGTCCTCCATTTTTTGACCACTCAATGTTTTGACCCACTCTCCCGCCCACTCATTCACCCGTTCACTGTCCCTTGCCCAACAACTTCGCCTCGTACCGAAAATCCGTTTTCACATCGCGTTGCCATTTGGTTCCGAACAACAAGTGGTTCTTGCTCCGCACGTTGGCCTGAATGTCACAGGTCCCGTTGGCCTGCAACACCAGATAATCGTTCTTTCCGTAGAACACGCGCCCCTGAATCCCCCGCACGCGGGCGTCATACTTTTTGGCGTTCTGGTCGAGCGACATCGTCAACTCGCCGCGTTGAATCGCCAACTGGCGACAGGTCTGGCCGTCATAGGTTTCATCACGCAGGTACTTGAGTTTCAGCGAACCGTCGGATTGCCCGCCCTGCTGGTGCACCATCATGCCGCTGGCGTCTTTCGCATCGACGTCCCAAGTATCGCCCACGGGACGATCGACGTTTTCCATCACGTAGTAGTCCAGCAGCGGATCGGCGGCTTCGGCCCAACGTCGAATGTCATCGAGTTTGACGGTCACGGGACCGTCGGTTTGCCGGACGCGTGTTACGCCGAGCCCATTGGACCAGACGACTTCAAACGTGCATCCGGAATACTGTGCGGGGTCCTCGACGAGTTGCGCTTCATCAATCTGCGTCAAACGTTCCACATCAAATCCGCTGACTTCGGCCAACCGCGTCAACGCTCGCTCGTACCTCGGGTCGACCTTGCCATAGGTGATCAGCAACTTGTAGGCGACGTCGGCCGGCGGCAGGGCCGTGCGGGTGACGTCGAGTAATTGTTCCAAGCCGATTTTTAGAATCGGAGAGGCTTCGCTAAAGTCGGCCACGCGCAGCCGTTTCTCACTCGTGATCCGCTGCTGTGACGCCTCCAAGACGTTGATCTCGAAGGTGACGTCACCGAATTGGTTGGACACCACACGGGTCTTGCTGGAATAGCGATTCGTGTAAACCACATTCGTGCGGCCTTCGATGCCCCAGTTTTCATTGACCGCCAACCCGCGAATCCGCAGCACCTTCGACGCCGCCCACGACTTGCCGACCGGGTAGCGACGCAACAATTCACGCGTGTCAATTTTCGCACGCTTGGGCGCCGATGACTTCTCCGCGCCCAACGACAGCCAATCGCCCGGATCGATCGCCGGCGATGACGACGCCGCGGCAAAGGCAATTACGAAACAAAGCAAATAACGCATACGTGTGTTCTCCAAGCAATCTCGGAAGTTAAGCGGGGGTTTCAGGTTTCAGGTTTCAGGTTTCAGGTTTCAGGTTTCAGGTTTCAGGTTTCAGGTTTCAGGTTTCAGGTTTCAGGTTTCAGGTTTCAGGTTTCAGGTTTCAGGTTTCAGGTTTCAGGTTTCAGGTTTCAGGGTTCAGGGTTCAGGGTTCAGGGTTCAGGGTTCAGGGTTCAGGGTTCAGGGTTCAGGGTTCAGGGTTCAGGGTTCAGGGTTCAGGGTTCAGGGTTCAGGGTTCAGGGTTCAGATTTCAGATTTCAGATTTCAGATTTCAGATTTCAGAAGCCTCCCGCCTCATTCTCCACATTTTCCTGTCACCCATTTTCTTGTCTCCTCATCTTGTCTCCTCTTTTCCCACCCCATCATTCTGCCACCCCATCGTCTTGTCCCCATCGTCTTGCCCCCATCATTCATCCCTCCCCATCAATCCAACCCGAACGGCAAATCATCCATCGGGTCCACCACTTTCCGTTTCTCCGCTTCCACCACCGCGACCGACGACGTCTCCAGTTTCACCGGCGGCCCGAAACGGGCGTTGGTCGACAGCAGCACGGCGTAGCCGCTTTCGCTATTTTCCAATCTCAACCCCTTGGCCAATTGCCAGGCCAACAAGGGGCTGTCGAACGTGTGCTCGATCACCGTTTTATCCCAATACGGGATCGAACTATCTTTTTTTAGCCAGTACGACAACGCCTGACCGGCACGGTAGTCATCGATCTGCATGGCAATCGAAGCGTCACCGCCGTCGGTCGATTCCCAGGCCCAATCAACCGATTCAGAATCCGACGGCGTCTCGAATCCGATGACGTGTGCCAGGAACGTATTGCCCTCGTCGGCCTTGACCACGCGGGTCCTGAGATCAAAGGACCGCAGTTCCAGTGCCTCACCGAGCCATTGTCCCAAAAACTCTTTCACCAAACCCGACGGCATCAGATCATGTTGCGTCCTGATTTCATCGACGCTGCGATTGCTGCGTGCCCATTCGGTCCAGCGAGCATGGGCTCGGCCGAGCGATGCGATGCGATCTTGAGCGTCTTGGATGGCATCATCATCCCAAGGTTTATCGACCGCCTGCTGGATCAGTCGTCGCAGTGTTACATTGGCGGTCCGCCATTGTTTCTGACCGGGCAGTTGCTGCAGGCCGATCAATCGATCGCGCCACTGACTGGGTTGGAAATCGACAGACGCCTCGATCGCTTGCTCCAACGACCGACCGGCCAACTCCGTCGTCCAGCGCCCGCGATCATCGGGTCGCACGACCGCCGGTTCCGGGACGGCGACGGCCACGGACTGGGGGACGGCCACGGACTGCGAGTCAGCCACGGGTGGCGCAATCGACGACGGCGTGGCGTTTTCCATGGCTTCGGCCCGTCGCTGCAGCTCGTCGACCTGGCCGGCCAGCATCGCAATCTGGCGATCGTGCCGTGCATTCATGTTGCGATACAGCGTCACACCAACAGCGACCAGGGCCAACAACAAGACGGCGACGGAGACGAACGTCGAGGTGCGATGGCCGGTCGCGGGACGCGTCGTCAGTTTGTCGATCGTGGCATCATCGACTTTGCCCGTCGCCCCCTGGCGGATCAGTGCGATCGCGAGCTTGCGAAGTCGTCGATCGCTGCGAGCGCGTTTCAGGTTCTTGATCAGACTTTCGACGAACTTCCCGTCCTGGCGACTGAGTTCCCAGATTTTGTGCACCGACGCGGACGAGAGCGAGATTTCGGCGAGCACGATTCCCAGCGCGTACCAATCGTCGGCCGGTTGCGGCGGCTTGCCCGATTGCAGTCGAGCGGCGGTCCAGTACATCGATTCGGGGTCACCGTGATGGACGGCATCGGTTTCGATGGCACGCGAGGGATCGATCCACAGCGTGGCGACCGGCTCGGTTTCCGATCCGCGATTGTGAAACGCCGTCGACGTGATCCGGCCGTAGCACAGCCCGGCATCATGCATCGTCTTGAGCGATCGGGCGACGTCGACCCAGGAATCCGCCAACGAACGCTGGGCCGTTTGCGTTAGCCCATCGATCGGCAAGGGTTCGAATTGGCGAAACGCGTGGACCGCGTGACGGTCTTCGGTCGCGGCAGCGGAGATCGGGAGCGAGCACCCCGGCAGCAGCTTGCCCGCGTCAAGCGTCGAGAATTCAGAACGGTTGACGTCGTGGCGAGTCATCTCGGCTCAGGCGTGAAAACAGGGCAATCCGGGCGCAAGCAATGCCGCCCGTCCGGGTAACGCTGTGAAGCATTTTTCCCATGTGTTTCTTGAGGTTTTAGCGGCAGGGCGCGAGCCCTCCGGTTCTTCCTCTCTGCCAAAACACCGGAGGGCTTGCGCCCTGCCGCTAAAAAAATGCTTCACAGCGTAGCCGTCCGGGTACGCAGAGCGACACACAAAGGATAGCACGCCGGAAGCGGTCTATCGGACATCGACCCAATCCATCCCGGCAGCCGCGGCGGCTTGGAATCCGAGCGGAGAATCCTCAAAAACGACACAGTTTTCCGGAGCCACCTGAATTCGTCGCGCCGCCTCCAGAAAAACGTCCGGCTCGGGCTTGTGGCGCTCGGTGTCTTCGGACGTGACGACGACGGGAAACCAATCGTCGATTTGCAGGGCGACCAATTGCTTGGCGACGACGACTCGGCCGCTGCCGCTGGCCACCGCCATCGGTTTTTTCCCCCGAAACGCCGCCGCGATCTGGCAAACCGCGTGCATCGGCCGGACCTGATCGATCAAACCCTGAAAATGCGATTCTTTTTCAGCCGCGACCGCCTCGGCATCCACCCGCAGACCGCGTTCTTTGGCCAACAGGGCGACAATCTTGGCACTCGGCATCCCTCCCATCGAATAGAATCGGTCTTCCTTGAATTCGATCCCGTGCCGCATCAGCGTGTCGCGCCAAGCGACATAATGGACCGGCATCGAGTCGGCCAGCGTGCCGTCGCAGTCAAAAATCAAGCCTTCGTATCGTTCAAAATCGTTCGCGTTCATCGCCAAAGAATCGCACAAGACGCAGCGTTCCGGAACCCGACCCCCGCTTTTCTCCATGAACCAGCCCCCGCAAATCACTCCAAAGGTGTCGGCTTCGCCCCCACCGATCAAAGACGCCTTGCAGAGCGACAAGACAGGCAGCGAGAACATTGCGTTTTGCGACTCGATCTTTGCCAAGGCGTTCAAAGCGGGCGCGTCGGACATTCACTTCGAACCGTTCGAGCAAGCGTTCCGCGTCCGCATGCGAGTCGACGGCGTGCTGTCCCAGATCGCAGCCGGCCCCGCCGCCGAATACCCCCAACTCTCCTCACGCGTCAAAGTCCTGTCAGAACTGGACATCGCCGAACGGCGACGGCCCCAGGAAGGCCGATTGAAATTGGTCATCGATAATCGCAGCATCGACTATCGGGTGTCGTCGGTCCCCACCCGATTTGGCGAAAAAATCGTCTTGCGGATCGTCGACGCCACCGGGCTGAAAGCCGACCTGACCAAGCTGGGCATGAACCCCAAAGAAGCCCAGTTGATGGCCCAGGCGACGGGCCAACAGTACGGCATGTGCCTGGTCACCGGACCGACCGGCAGCGGAAAAACCACGACGCTCTACTCGGCGCTCAATCGCCTGAACCAGATGGACCGCAACATCTCGACGATCGAAGACCCGGTCGAATTTGACGTGTTCGGCATCACCCAGATCAACGTCAAACGCGAACTGAACATGGACTTCGCCCAAGTCCTGCGGTTGCTGTTGCGGCAAGACCCGGATGTGATTCTGGTCGGCGAAATCCGTGACACCGAAACCGCCAAGACGTCGTTTCAAGCGGCGATGACCGGCCACATGGTGCTGTCGACGCTGCACACCAACGACACCGTTTCGGCCATCGCACGTCTGCGTGACATGGAAATCGAACCGTTCTTGATCACCGCCGGCTTGAACGTCATCGTCGCACAGCGGCTGGTGCGACGGATTTGCCAACACTGCAAAGCCCCCGTCACGATCTCTGCCGCCCAACTCAAATCGCTCGGCATCAGCGAAGAACAAGCCGCCAAGGCGAGCTTCCATCGCGGACGGGGCTGCGTCAAATGCAACGGATCAGGCTGTCGCGGTCGTGTCGCCATCTTTGAAATGCTGACACTGTCCTCGAAACTTCGCGACATGATCTTTGAAAATGCATCGGTCGAAGCACTCCGCAAACAAGCGATCAAGGAAGGCATGCGAACGCTGCGCGTCAGTGCGCTCAGCAAAGCCTTTCAAGGCATGATCACGCTGGAAGAAGCCGCCCTATTCTCCGGCCGGACCTAGTGATCATGTTCTTCAAACTGAGCGCGCCGCACGTTTCGATTCGCGAATACATGTACGAAGGCAACGTGATCACGATGCCGATCGTGTTGCTGATCGCGGTGATTGTCAAACTGTTGCGGATCCCGATCCCCGGCTCCACCGACATCCCGGCCGTCGAATCGCTGCAACCGTTTCGCGTGCCGGCGGAAAAGGTCGACCCGGAGATCCTCAAAGCGATCACGGATTTGGACCTGCAAGTCCACGAACTGGGATTCACCCGCATCGATCTGATCGGTATCAACGACCGACAAAACAACACGCGTTACGGAGGTGCGGCCTACCGCTCGGCCGACGGCGACTCGGTCGCCTGGATCCGCTATCGACTCTGGCCCAACCTGGAACGGCGCAATAAGTATGCACGCCTGGCGTTGACTTCACTCGGCCCGGCCGGCGAAATCATCCTGACGACCGCCGCGACACGCGACCTGCTCGATCCGCCCGACTGGCACGTCGAATACCATCCCAAAGTCGACGCGAATCAGCTGCGTGATCTGCACCAGCAACACGTCCGCCGCGTGCTGGGAAGCGCCCGGCCGATGATCGCCGGCGACACCGAATCCGCCTTCGATTTACTCGAACACACGCATCGCGAATTCGTCGAATTCCAACTCGATCGCGGCGTGTTCGTTCGAGCGACGCCCAGCAGCACGACGCCCAGCAGCGTGACGCCCCACGCCGTGTCTTCTGACATGGCCGCCACGACGATTGCGAGCTCCGCCGAAGACGATGTGGTGGTCGCCGAGTTGGTCGAGGAAGCCGAACGCGTCGAGGAGTTTGTCGACGGCGACGACGCGGCCGTACAAACGCCCCCTGTCGATGAAACGCTGCCGATCATTGAAGCGGTCCGCAAACAGGAAACGAAGCAATCCGGCTGGCTCACCAAACTGTTGATCTTGGCCGTTTCGATCGGATTGTTTATCGGACTCGGTGCCTGGCAATGGGAACTGGAACTCGTGTTGATCTTGGTCCCGATCCTGCTGGTGCACGAACTGGGACATTACGTGGCGATGAAAGCGTTCGGATACAAGAACATCCACATGTTCTTCATTCCGTTGTTGGGCGCCGCAGTCAGTGGTCGTCACTATCGCGTCAGCGGTTGGAAAAAGTCGATCGTCGCCTTGGCCGGTCCGCTCCCGAGCATCGTGTTGGGCTTGGTGCTCGGCGGCGTCGGTTTTTGGTTCGAAAACGAATGGTGCGCCAAGGGTGCGGTGATCACGTTGATTCTGAATGTGTTGAACCTGGCACCGTTTCTGCCCCTCGACGGCGGCCAAGTCGCCCACGTGACGCTGTTCTCTCGTTCCAAAGTCATCGATCTGCTGTTCCGGATCGGCACCATCACGATCTTGATGCTGGTCGCATGGTTGCTGGAGGCCAAGCTGCTGTTCGGGATCGGAATCGCGATGGCACTCGGTTTGCCGACGGTTTGGCGGACGATGACGGTCACCGAATCGATTCGCCGACGTGACCTGCCCGAGCCCGACAACGACCGGATGCCCGAGGAAGCGATCCGCGTGATCGCCGATGAGATCCAGCGCGCCAACCTGCCGACCCAAAGCACCTCGACGCTCGCCAAGTTGACGCTGTCGGTTTACGAAAACGTGATCGCCCGGCCCCCGAGTTGGCCGGCGACCGTGGGGATCTGGGCGTTGTATTTCGCAGGCCTGTTCGTCGGTGTGATCGGCATGTTCGCGATCACGTTGGCCACCGTCGGCGGCGGAATGTTCGACGACTTTCCCGAGTTCGAAACGCACTACGAACGCGTCGAAACCGAAGACGGGCAGTTTCGGCTCGGCAAACCGAACGCGGACCCCAAGAAAACGAAACTCGACTTGCTGGCTTGGCGGTTCGCCGACGTCGACACGGCCACACTGGCCTATGACGAACTGGTCGAAACAACCGATGACTCCGTCGCGCGACTCGGCGACTTCGTTTTCACCAGCACGGTGGTCGACTCGGCAGAAGTGGAAGTCATCGATGGCGACTTCGGCGAGGACTTCGAAACGTTTGCCGAAAACGATCCACGACTCGACCTGCTGCGGGGCGCCCGCTGGCGACGGTCGTTCTTCGGAACACAACCGCAATTGATCGTCGTCGTCTCCGCCGAACAGGCGAACGACCTGATCCGGGCGACCGAAAGCATCCCCTACAACATCGGAGACTCCGTGGCGATCGCACCCTGGACGCCCAAGATCCAGGCGACCGAAGCTCAACGACAACTGCAGGCCAAACTCCTCGTCCTGCAAGGCAAATCCGATCCGCTGCCGTGGGAACACGCTCCGCCGCCCGACCGGGATGACTCCACAGACGAAGACGAAACGATGGGCTTTCGCAACCAGATGCGGCAGTCCGCCGAACGCTTTGAACAGATCCAACGGAATCGTCTCGACTGGATCGGCGAGCAAGCTGAATCCAGCGAGGGAACGACACGCCAACTCTACAACGCGTTCCTGGACTTCGAATCCGAGTCCACAGCATGGCGACAAGACGAACGTCCCTACGAGCAAAAGGGACCGCCGCCGACGCTGCCGGACTACCTCATGCCGCTCCTGCCCGAACTCGGGTACCTGCACCCCAACCATCCGCTCCGCGCGACCAGCGTCAACGTCGACGCGTACCAATGGACCCCGGACGCCGCAGACACCGCGTTCGCCGAGACCTTTCCCCTGGAACAGGACGGCCGATCACGCGTCTACCTGCAACTCACCCCCACCCGCGACGCCGCCGCCGCTTACGCCACCGTCCACGCCTGGCTGAAAAACCAAGGCATCGAAACCGTTGTCTGGAGCTACGAGACGGTGGTGGAGTGAGTGGCAGCTCGTGAGGTTCCAGGTTCCAGGTTCCAGGTTCCAGGTTCCAGGTTCCAGGTTCCAGGTTCCAGGTTCCAGGTTCCAGGTTTGAGGTTTGAGGTTTGAGGTTTGAGGTTTGAGGTTCCAGGTTCCAGGTTCCAGGTTCCAGGTTTGAGATTGGAGATTGGAGCCGCCACCCGCCTCATGCTCCACATTTTCCTGTCACCCATTTTCTTGTCTGCTCTTTCCCCACGGCCATTTTTCTTCCCCCCCTTTTTCCTGCCATCTCCCGCCCCGTCCTCTCCTCCTCTTTGCTAGCAAAACTCTCTTTGCTTGAATCGCTGCGGTTCGTCGAACCGATCTACCCCTGTCCCCGGCCCGACACCTAGAATCTCGGGTGAACTGTCGCCACCAAAGGGGATTGCATGGATGCATGAACGGACCCAGCGAGCCGTTGCTCGGTTGTTGTTCGTTTTCTGCTGCGCGGTCCCGTCCGATCGTCTTCCTCTCGATCCTGGTGACCTGGACGTCGTGGTACCAGTCCCGCAAGTTGGCCGAGTTGACTCACCACCTTGGCTTGCAAACGGGATTGGTGTTTCAAGTCGACCGTTGCCAGCGGATCGCCCCGGGCAAGTATGTGTTGGAGAACGTGCGGGTCAGCGATCCGGATACGCGTCAACATGTCGTGACGGTTCGATTGATCGATTACTTTCACGGCAGCGATCGCGTGTCGATGTGGCTGCATCAACCGGAATTTCAGTCGGCCGGTCTGGGCCATGCTTGGACGATGCTGCATGACCGTCTGATCAGCCGTCCGGCGCAGACGGTGCTACCGATTCGGATCGACGCGACGGACGTCAGCATTCTCAGCCGCGCCGGATCGATGCCGCCGATGGACGTTTCGGCAACGATCACCCCGGAAGGCGAGAGCGTGCGGCTGATCGCCCGGGCGGAGAATTCCGCCCGCAAGATCGGCCCGCGAATCCGGGTCGAACTGTTTCGCGATCGTGACCGCGAGGTTCCGGCGACCGAATTGGTACTGTCGACCGACGGTACCGCCCTGCCCTGCTCGGCGCTGGCCGAGTACGCGCCGGCGATCGAGCACCTCGGTCCGACGGCAGAATTCAGCGGCGTGATCGCCTGCCGGCAAACAGCCCATGGCTGGTCGTATGACCTGGGTTCGTCTTCATTGACAAAGCTCAGCCTGAACGACTTGACCGACCATCTTCCGCACCGGGTGATCGGCCAAGCGGAATTGCATTTCCGTCGTTGCGTGATCCACCCGGGCGAATCGGTGAATCTGAACGGCACGTTGAAATCGACCAAGCCCGCAAACCTGCGGATCAAAACCCCGCTGCTGACGGCAATGCGGGACCACTTGGCGATGGCGGTCGACGAGCGAGAGTTAGTTCCCAATCCGAACGGCATCGAATGCGAGCTGGCGCTCGATTTCGACATTCGCGATGAAACGATGACGCTGACCGGCATCGGAGACAACGTCGTGCTGTATTCGCGAGGCCGCCCGATCGCCGCGCCGCCGGCCCAGCGGATCGATGCCGCCCGGATCACTGCGATGCTGGCACCGCCGAGTCGCTGGATGGCGGCCTGGAACTCGGTCCTGTTACCGTCCTCACCGGCCGCCGCCTCCGACGGCCTCCCCTCGGCGGCGTTTCGCAACGTCCGAAACCTCGACGGCGACGCCTCGATCCGTCAGCGGTAGAGACGCCCGGCGTCCACGGTATCTCTGGGGATCTCGATTGTGCCGGCAGCCTTTGGCAACCGATCTAGATTCTCTCCCTCTGGGAGAGACGGCGTTTGCGCAGCAAGCAAATGCCAGAGAGGGCCCACGCCGCGAGCGTCTGGGCGCCTTCCGCGACGATCAAATCCGCCACGTCTACAATTGACATCCCGGAGGGATCACAGCGAGTAGCCGGAGGTCAGCGCAGCGCCACCTCCGGATGGCTTTCGCTCTAAAGGTGTTAGCGGAACGGCACGAGCGGGCTGTCGATTTAGTCGGGATCTGCTGAGTCAATGGTGAGCCGCTGGCCGTAAGGCCTCGGGCAGCGTCGCAATGCCCGGCCGCTTACGCGTCGCGGCTCACAAAATCGACAGCCCGCGAGCCCTCCGGTTGCGCTTCAAAAATACCGTGAAAGACCGGAGGGCTCGCGCCCTACCGCTAACAAAAACACCCCGCTTGGCGTCAAAGTAGATGGCATTGGGCTGACACCACCGGCAGACACTCTACCGGCCCTCCGGGCCTGCAAGACATCGCAAGTCAATTGAGTGCCTCCCACTGATTAGATAGCAGCCGCCTTGCCCATCGATTGCGGAGGCATGCAGTGGGTGGCACGAGCCCGAACCTGAGACGGGGATGGCAGCACGATCAGGGGCAGAATGATGGAGTAGCCGTCTGATCCTGGGTCTACGATCGGAGCGGCCGGGACATCATTGTCGCCCCGTATCATTCTGCCACTTCAAACCATTCTGTCATCCCGCTATCACGCATGGCGCGCTGCAACTCGTTTTCCGGGTCGCGGACCACCAGGTTGCGTTCGCACTTGAGCCTCCCGCTTGCCCCCATCGTACGGTCATCCCTGCGCCGTAGGATCCCGGAGAGCGGCCGATCACCGACCGACATCGCCCGTTCGAATGCGCGACGGGGCGACACCCATTCGTTTGCTGCTATAAAACGAATCCACTCTCTCGACCTTCACGCTGGGAACCTTGTGCGATGAGTGACACCCCGCTGGACCTTGCCTCGCTGCTGGCGATCGCAGACGACCACTTCGACGACGATGCCGATGCGGCGATTGAGATCGCCAAGGCGCTGCTGCAGCGATCGCGTGCCCTACAAACCCCTCAGGAACGTCATCAACAAGCCGAATTGGATCGGATGATCAGTCGCCCCGGTGACAAAGCAACGCTGGTCGAGATGACCGACCAGGCGTTTCGCACGCACAGCCCCGCACGTGTGGCCGATCAGTTGACCCACATCTTGGACGTCCAGGGTGTGCCGCGTTTTTTCAGTCCGCTGGAACAAACCATGCTCCGCGGGTTCCAAACCTTCGGCGGCTATCTGCCCGGCGTCGCGGTGCCGCTGGTCAAGGACAAGATGCGGCAGGAAACGGCCAACGTGATCCTGCCGGCGGAGGAGCAACCGCTGCGCGAGCACTTGGCCGCGCGTCAGGATTCCGGCGTGCTGATGAACGTCAATTTTTTGGGTGAGTCGTTGTTGGGGGAAGACGACGCCAACGCCAGGCTGCAAAACTATCTGCGCGCGTTGCAGATCCCCGAGATCGCTTGCATCAGCGTCAAACTCTCGACCCTGTTGAGCCAAATTTCGACGATCGCACGTCGCCACACCGTCGCGGTCGTGTCGGATCGACTGGAGTTGCTGTATCGCGCCGCGGCGCGGGAACGATTCACCCGCGCCGACGGAACCGTCAGTTCCAAGTTCGTCTATCTGGACATGGAGGAATACCGCGACCTGCATCTGACCGCCGACGCGTTCACCGAAACACTCGCCCGCCCGGGGCTGGAACAGGTGCGTGCCGGCATCGCCCTGCAAGCCTACATCCCCGATTCCTTCAACGTGCTGACCAACCTGATCGAGTGGTCGGCCGAACGGGTTCGCAGTGGTGGCGTTCCGATTACCGTGCGACTGGTCAAGGGTGCCAACATGGAAATGGAACGCGTCGAAGCGTCCGTGGGCGGATGGCCACAGACCCCTTACACGCAGAAGACGCAGACCGACGCGAACTTTAAACGCATGCTGCGCTCGATGATCCGAGCCGCCGCCGAAGGCCATCTGATCATCGGTGTCGCCTCGCACAACCTGTTCGACATTGCCCTGGCGATGCGCTGGGGTTACCGCACCAAACGACGCGGTGTCGAGACAAACCACGCGTTGCAAGCGACGGTGTTGGACCGGATGCAATTCGAAATGCTCGAAGGGATGGCCAATCATCAGCGCCGCGCCCTGTTTGAATCCGCTCCCCGAATGCTGCTTTATGCCCCTGCCTGTCGCCGCGAAGATTTCATCAACGCGATCGGCTACCTGATCCGCCGTTTGGATGAGAACACAGGCAACGACAACTTCTTGCGTTATTCGTTCCGGCTTTCACCCGACTCCGACACTTGGAACCGGCTTGCCGAAGGCTTTCGCGAATCACTGGCAATGATCGACAGCGTTGCGAAGGTTCCTCGTCGGACCCAAGACCGACGAACGCCCCCCGGCCAACCGGCGGCCGCGTCGAATTGGAGGTCCTACGTCAACGAACCGGACACCGATTGGGCGCTGACCCAGCACAGCGAGTGGGCCGAATCGATCGTGGACCAATGGAAGCCGCGCTGCGACGATGCCGCCGAACACGTCCCGCTCCGCGTGGCCGGCCAGACCCGCGCGCCAGATGCAACGCCCGGTTCAACCGACGCTCCCCACGGTCGTGTGCTGCGCGAATCCATGGACCCGTCGCGACCCGGTCACGTGGCCTGCCGGTTTACCGAAGCGACGGCGCAAGATGTCGACGATGCGATCGGCTGCGCCAGCGACGATCCGGCCGATTGGCGACAGATGTCTTGGGACGCTCGCTACGAACTGTTTCGCAAGGCCGCGCAGAACATGCGAGCGCGGCGCGGTGAACTGATCGGCGCAATGATGATCGATGGCGGAAAATTAATCTCCGAAGCCGATCCGGAAGTCAGCGAGGCGATCGATTTCACCGAATTTTACCCGTTGACCGTCCGGCCTTACCTCCAGCGCGCCGGACAACAAAGCAGCCCGTTTTCGGCCTCGCCGCGCGGGACCGTCGCCGTGATCAGTCCTTGGAATTTCCCACTGGCAATCCCCTGTGGCGGCGTCGTTGCGGCACTCGCAGCGGGCAACACCGTGATATTAAAACCCGCCAGCAATACCGTTTTGCCGGCTTACCGACTGGCGAAGTGTTTTTGGGACGCCGGTGTTCCCGAAACCGCGCTGCAACTGGTCCCGTGTAGCGGCTCCGGTGCGGGCAAACGGTTGGTCGACGATCCGCGAATCGACGCGGTGATCCTGACCGGCGGCACCGAGACGGCGCAAACGATGCTGCGTCAGCGGCCCGAATTGCAGCTGATCGCGGAGACCGGCGGCAAGAACGCGACGATCGTGACCTCGCTGTCGGATCGCGACCTGGCAATCAAACATCTCTTGCACAGCGCCTTCAGTCACTCGGGTCAAAAATGCAGCGCGACGTCGTTGCTGTTGCTCGATCAAGAACTCTACAACGATGCCGACTTTCGAAACACGCTGGCCGATGCCGCCGAAAGCTTGCCGGTCGGTTCGGCCTGGGACCTGTCCTCACGTGTCGGTCCCTTGATTCGCCCACCCAGCGGCGTGCTGGAACAAGGCATCAAGGAATTGGAATCCGGTGAAGAGTGGCTGGTGATGCCACGCCGGGTCGGCGACAACCGCCAGTTATATCGACCGGGAATCAAATGGAACGTGCGGCGTGGAAGTTTTACGCATCGCACCGAATTGTTCGGTCCCGTGCTGGGCGTGATGTCCTTCACCCGACTTGAAGAAGCGATCGAGATGGTCAATGCGACCGGCTACGGTCTGACCAGCGGGCTGGAGAGTTTGGACGACCGTGAGCAACGGCTTTGGCGAGACAACATCCGCGCCGGCAACTTGTACATCAACCGTCCCACGACGGGCGCCATCGTCTTGCGACAACCCTTCGGCGGAATCGGCAGCAGCGGTTATGGCCCCGGCGCCAAAGCCGGTGGCCCGCACTACGTGCTGCCGCTGATGCGATTCGAAAACACCGACTCCACACCGCCAAGCGAGGATCAGCACGACGACGCGAAGCCGACGATGGCTTCCGAAACCACGTCGGTCGACGACGCTTTCAATGCGATCGCCGCGCCCGATGCAGGCGTGACCGACATCGACCGTGTGACGCGATTCGCAACGTCCGCCAAACGGGTCGCCGGGCAGTTGACCGGAGCGATGCACGATCACGTGCGATTGGTCGGCCAAGACAATTGGCGGCGTTATCTACCGGTGGGACAACTTCGCGTCCGGCTGCAGGGAGACGCAACCGCAGACGACTTGGCCGTTTCCATGCTGGCCGCGGCGGCGGCGAATTGTCCGGTGACCTACTCGCTGTGCGACGAATCCTCCGATTTGGTCCCAACCTTGGAAACCATTTCCGAACACCTGATCGAGAACGCCGTCACGCCGTGGCGATGCGAATGGGTGCAAGAATCCGATGAGGCGTTGGCGGAAGAAATCTCCGACGGCCGCGTCGATCGTCTCCGCTTGTTGACCGCGACGAAGCAACTGCCGTCACTCGTGCACGACGCCTGCCGACAGGCATTCATCAGCATCCTCGCGGAAACGGTGGTCGATGATGCGGAGATTGAGATGCTGCGTTACCTCAACGAACAATCGATCTCCCACGACTACCACCGCTACGGCAACCTCGGCCGCCGACAACCGGTGGCGTAAGCTTCCAGCTTGCGATCCGTGGCGTAAGCTTCCAGCTTGCGATGGGACTACCTGGCAAACAGAGTGCTGACGCACTCTGGATGGCAAGCAGGATGCTTACCCCACTTTGCGCCATGCAAACAAACCCGCGATCAAAAACGCGAACTGCGTCGCCATGAAGATCGTCAGCCACATCAGCACACCCTGGGTGAAGCCGTAGCTGTGCAATCCGATCCCCAGTTCGTTGGTCCCGAACCAGCTCCACGCGGTGACGATGTTCCCGCCGATGGAGAGGATCGCAAAGCCACGCGCCTTGACCATGCCGTCCCAGCGGGCGTGCAGCATCAACGCGTTCCAAATCACGATCAGCAATGCGCCGTTTTCTTTTGGGTCCCAGCCCCAGAACCGGCCCCAACTGTCATCGGCCCACAACCCGCCGAGGATGGTTCCGACGGTGCTGAACAGAATCCCGAAGCACGCCGCGCCATAGATCATGCGGTACAGCGAACGCCCGGCGCGTTCTTCGGCGCCGATCCAGTTACTGATCAGATAGCCGATCCCCAGCATGCCCGCCACCATCGTGGCGACGTAGCCCAGCGAAACGCTGATCACGTGGGTCGCCAACCAAAACTGGGTATCCAACACGGCTTGCAAGACAGGCATCGTGTCGCCACTGCTGAGTCCTCTGGCGACCAACAGGGAAAGTGTTCCGGCGGTCGCGGCGACCAGGTTCCCGAATCCCAATCGGAAGATTCGATCGATCACCAGACCGCCCAAGACGGCGGCCCAACCGATGAACACGGCGGAGGAGTAAATGTTAATGACCGGCGCCCGACCGGTGATATAGATCCGGCTCAGGATCGCGACCGAGTGAATCAGTGCCGCGACCAGTAACACGCCCCACGTCGCGTTCCTCAAGCGGTGGTCGCCGATCGCCAAGAACAGCAACGCCATGATCATTCCGCCGATATACAAGATGGTCGAGCGGACCTCCGGTGAATTGGATTCCATCCAACGTTCCAGGGCGACTTTCTTGGCAGTCAGTCCGGGAATCGGATACGCGGCCGAGAGCGCCAGCTGGTCATCGACCGCTTGATTGAACGCTTCGTAATCTTTCTTCTCGTCGCTGTAGGACTCGATCATCCGGCTGAACGGATCCGAAGCCAGTTTGCGATCGGAGTCATCCGAAGGGCCCTTGGCGGCATCGGCGAAGAAGGCGGGTGCGAAGGCTGACCAATCGGGATCGCTGACGGCGTCGGTCGCCTCGTCCTTTGTCGGGGGAACGATTCGTGCGGTCGGCATACTCTGGATCGACGCCATCCGCCGCTGCAATTCATCGATTGCGAATCGTCGCACCATCTCTTCGGTGATCCGTTCGGGCAAGTTGTCGGTCGGAATTTCCGGCGGACGCGGCAACTGGAATGCCTCGGCGGTCAACATGTATTGACGTGTTCGACGATCCAGCTCAAGCAGCTTCTTTTCCTTGAACGACAACGCCGCTTCGTCTTTGCCGCGGGCCGCCTTGATCAGCGCGTCGGCCTTGGGCCACTCGGCCAACAGTTCATCGAGCGAATACAGACGACTCTCTCGGCGATCCAATTTCAATTGGCTCCGCACCTCTTCCGCATCGACACGGAACATCGGCAAATACTTCAGCGCCGGATCGTCGATCGCGACTTCCATCAACCACTGGATCGCGGGCATGGATTTCTTGTCGACGCGGCTCTTGATGGCCCCGGGAGCGTTTTCCATCGGCAGCGATTCTTTGTTGCTGATCGCCTTGAGCGTCTGGCGGGCAAAGGCATCCAGCGGCAAGACCCGGCCGCCGAACTGCGCGGGGATTTTGCCGGCAGTGTAGAAGTCATAGCCCTTGTCACGCGAATCGGGTTTCAGCGACGTCATCGCCGCCGACCACGGGACCAACATCATCAAAGCCAGCACGGCGGCGATGTTGAACGCGATCACGGCCGGTCGCGAGGAGGTCAGCACTTGTCGATCCTCTTGGCTCATCTCGGCCATCTCCTTGGCCCGTTCCCGTTCCCGACGTCCGACGAATCGTTTGAGGGTTCCGGTAAAGTGGGCCAGCATGCCGAGCGCCATGATGCTGCAGGCGACATAGGGAATCAGCCAACCGCTGTTGCGCACCACTTGCAGTCCCGTCAGTTCTTTTCCGCCGGGCAGTGGCGTGTAACTGGACTGGAAGAACGTTTCGCCACGGTAACGAAGCGGGTTGTTCATCCAAACCCGCTCGCGACGATCTTCGCCGGTTTCGGGGTCGATGATGCGAATGTAGGAACTGTAGTCGCGTGGCGTTTCGGTGCCGCTGTAGTTGCGACGTTGCACGTCTTCCAAGTGAACCCAATACGGCTTCACCTCGCGGTGGTACTTCAGCCCGATCTGATACTCCGTCTCGTTGATCGTGACTTCGTCATAAACATCCTTGGCCGTTCCGCCCGGAATCAAGGTTTCTCGATCGGACAACATCTGGCTGACCAGATGGGTGCCCAACGACTCGCCGGTCTCCTTGTCGATCAATTCGATGTAGCCCGCCGCCACGTTGACTTCCCCATCCGTTCCGCCACGCTTGCGGGCTTCGACGGCCTGGACTTCTAACCCGACGCCCTTGGTTGCCGGATTGCCGGTCGGCTTGGGATTGATCAGGTCGGAGTTTTGATAGAACGCGACCACCTTGACATCGGCCGGCAACGCATCGTTGCGGATCAGTTCGCCGGTGGACAACGCCTGGTTGATTTGCGGCCCGGGAATGGCCGTCACCATGTCTTCTTCTTCGCCGGGCACGATGAAGGTCAATTCCACCTTGTCCAGGTTGATCAGCGCGTTGGTCGATTCGCCTTCGACCAGACTGATCCGCTGTTCCAATTGCCGGTCACCGAAAGCGAATTGTCCGAACATCAACAGCCCGACGCCGAAGTGCAGCAACAGGTTTCCGCCCTGGCGTCCGAAGATCAACAAACACCCGACCAGCAAGATGACACCGGCACCGAGCCCCTTGGTCAATTGCCAAACGATCCGCAAGCCCGGATCACCGATCCGCGCGCCGCTGAAGAACGTGTACGCGATGACGCCTGCCACCAGCGCCGCGGTGATGTAACCGGTGACGCGTAGCGAACGATGTTTGACATTGGTCGACACGGCGGTCAAACCGATCGCAGCGGCGACCCCGATGCCCTGCACGACCGTCCAAAGGGATTCATACGAGATCGGCGGCGCGCCCTGCAATCCATCGCTGCTGTGCCCACTGGCGATGATCAAACCGGCGACGACAAATCCGGCCAGGATGAACACGATCCCCGCGGCCAGACGTCCGCCCGACGCCGACACCCGGAACCGCGTCGCTTTGGACGCGATCAAGTTCATCATCAGCAACACGCCGATCAACGCACCGCCGGGAAACGGAATGATGCCGCGGATCGGGTTGGCGTGTGGGAAAAACGCTTGGGGAAAGAAATCGTCAAAGTGCATCCAAGCGATCCAAGAAACGAAGTACCGTTCCTTGACGTCTTGCATGTTCATCTCGTCCTGGGCCAGCGTGCCGACCAAGACGATGATCAACGAGGCGGCGAATAGCCCGACGGTCAGCTTGAGCGAACCGAGCGCCGCAAGCACGTCGGCCGACGAGATCACGGTCGACTCTTCACGCTCATCAGGGAACTGGCCGGTCGGATTGGGAATGGTCGCCATTTGCTTACTTCTGTTTGTTTTGATTCAGCTGAATGAAGCCCTCGTTCCAAGGCTCTGCCTTGGAACGCACTGCGCCGGAGGCTCCGCCTCCGTCCACCGCGTGAGGCTGAGCCTCACCTTCCAATCGCGTTCCCAGGCGGAGCCTGGGAACGAGGTCCTGCTACTCGTTCCAATGGCTCTGCCTTGGAACGCACTGCGCCGGAGGCTCCGCCTCCGTCCACCGCGTGAGGCTGAGCCTCACCTCAATCGCGTTCCCAGGCGGAGCCTGGGAACGAGGTCCTGCTACTCGTTCCAAGGCTCTGCCTTGGAACGCACTGCGCCGGAGGCTCCGCCTCCGTCCACCGCGTGAGGCTGAGCCTCACCTTCCAATCGCGTTCCCAGGCGGAGCCTGGGAACGAGGTCCTGCTACTCGTTCCAAGGCTCTGCCTTGGAACGCACTGCGCCGGAGGCTCCGCCTCCGTCCACCGCGTGAGGCTGAGCCTCACCTCAATCGCGTTCCCAGGCGGAGCCTGGGAACGAGGTCCTGCTACTCGTTCCAATGGCTCTGCCTTGGAACGCACTGCGCCGGAGGCTCCGCCTCCGTCCACCGCGTGAGGCTGAGCCTCACCTTCCAATCGCGTTCCCAGGCGGAGCCTGGGAACGAGGTCCTGCTACTCGTTCCAATGGCTCTGCCTTGGAACGCACTGCGCCGGAGGCTCCGCCTCCGTCCACCGCGTGAGGCTGAGCCTCACCTTCCATCGCGTTCCCAGGCGGAGCCCGGGAACGAATTTCTAGAACGACAGCGAATCCAAGAACGCTCGCATCGCATCGGATTGCTCGGCGACGGTTTTCGGATCACCCGTCATTTTAATGAACTTGCTGCGTCCACTTTCCATTTCAACAATTGTCGCATCGATCGATTTCTGGCCTTTTTCGGCATCACCCGCGATGATAAACCGCTGTGCCGGACGACCGGAAACGTCGAATTTCTCGGCGCCGGCCATCATTTCATCGACCGCGGCCTCCTCGGGCGTTCCTCCGGCGACCTGCCCCATCCAGCGTGCGACGTTACTACGCAGGTCGCCGCCGGCCGTGATCACCGTGATTTCTGACTCGCCGACTTTGAACGCCGCTTCACGCATCCCGCCGGGCCGGACGTCCAATCGCTGCCAACCCTCGGGCGTCTCCGATTGGAGCGACGTTGGTGCCGGCGTGCCCTGCGGCGCGTTGCCGGTCGACGCGTTGATGGGAGGTCGAGCGGCCGGCGGCATGCCCATCGGGCCGGCGCCAGGCACCATGCCCATCGGAGCGGCCGTGGCGGCGCCGGGCTGACCCACCAGATCCACCCAGACGGCTTCGCCCTGAGCGGCGGCCACCTCAATCGGTTCGCCGCCGGACCATGTCTCGGTAGACGGGTCCAAGCCGACTTGGCCGCGCCAACGGTTCACGTTCTGCTGGACATAGTCGTTCCACGCCGTCTCATCCATTGTGCCGGGAGCCGACAGGTTGGAAATGCTCAAATCCAATTGCTTCTTGGGCGTGTTGATATCAATCGTTGCGAATCGCATCGGCTTTTTTCCGCCGCGACGCCAGCCCTCGGGCAGCGCTTCCAGCACGGGTTCGTCGCGCGAATCGAATTGGACACTTTTGACAAACGATTGAAATTCTTCGTCGATCAGCGACACCGCGTCTTCGGGGCCGAGGATTTTAAAGAACCAGACTTTTTCGCCGCGGGGGACCATCACCGCCAGCAACCGATCCTTGCCCGGCAACAACTGCTCGGGGACCTTCTTGGGAATCTTGTAGGTGACGATTCCCTCCGGTTGTTCGCAGCCCCCGATCATCAGGGTCGCCAGCATCAGCGTCGCTAGCAGCAACGCCGCGGACATCCGCACCGGCAGAACGGCAAGCCGTCTTCGGATCCCGCCACCCTCGTGGCGTACTTTCTCTCTCAGATCCGGAATCATGGGCGCGTTCATAGCGGGGGCGGGCGGGAGGGTGAAGTCCGTCTCAGGTGGGAATGTGGCATCCGTACCTGGTTAGTATAGACGCGCCACCACCCTTCTTCGTACCCGCCAGGGCCAAAATGCGAGTCAGGAATCCCAGCCTCGGTTAGGAATCCCAGCCTCGGTCAGGAATCCCAGCCTCGGTCAGGAATCCCAGCCCATCAATCCGATCAGCGAATCGGTCAGGGCGCTGACCGGCGAGGAGATATCGTTGTAGGTCCACATGTTGCGAACCAGATCGGTCATCAGCATGCCGCCCAGGGAGAGCGTCAAGATGATGAACATCAGCGAGAGGCACTGCAGCAGCGAAAAGGGAACTTCGTAGCCCCCCATGCCGACCGCGGCGCCGACGGCAGGCGATTCGTCGACCTCGTCCAGCTCGATCGCTTCCCCACCGAGGGCTTCCCCTTCCATCCCGGCGGGCGATTCTTCAAACGCGTCAGCCCCCAGCGGTTCCGCATCGCTGAAACCTGCATCGGCAAATCCCGCGTCGTCGGCGAAGTCATCTTGAAAATCGACGGCCTCGCCGACCAGTTCCGAATCTTCGACTTCGATGACCTGTGAACTGCTTTCCAAATCCGCGTCCAATCCGACTCCGGATGGCGAAAGCTGGAATTCCTCGTCCGATCCCGCCCCGCTGCCTCCGGCGTTCTTGCCGCTGGATCCAGAAATCCCGCTGCCGTCGGTCAGCTCGGCACCCAGATCCAGCGCCGACAAACTGCTGCCGGCCAGATCCAGGGGCTCGCTCTCGAGTGACAATCCGCTGTCGCTGGGGCTCATCAGGTTGATTCCGCTGTCGCCGGCGACCGAAATATCACTGACGCTATCGAGCATCAAATCGGCATCGTCATCGGCGATCACCAAGTCATCGTCTTCATCCAAGGCGTCGTCCATCTCGTTGATCACGCTGGACCCGAGCCCGCTGCCCAAACCCGACGACGTCAACAGATTTTCGCTGTCGCCCGAAATCAGACCGCTGCCGCTGCCGGACTGTTCGGCGCCGAGCAGATCCAATTCGCTCAAGACGTCGGCACCGGACGATTTGAGTTGTTCCCCAGAATCCGGCGAATCGAGTTCATTCATCAGCTCCAGACTGCTCGCCCCGGCCGCCTTGACCTGCAGTTCATCCTCGGACAACGAATCCAAATCCAAGCTGTCCGAATCTTCGCCCAGCATCAAATCATCGCTGTCGTCTTCGGACAACGAGCCGGCGAAGGCAAATTCATCGTCCGAACTGGCGTCATCGGTGACGTCGACGTCACTGATCGAGATCTTGTCGGCCTCGGCTTGGATCTCGGCCTTGGCGACCGGCCCGGTGCTGCCTTCTTTGGGATCAATGGCGACGTCGATCGAATCGATGCTGTCGTCCATCAACGCCGGATCGTTCAGTTTTAATTCCGCCGAATCGATTTCCTGCAACGCGTTTTCGTCACTCTCAAACAGCGAATCCTGCTCCAGCTCGTCGCCCAGTTTGCCACTGTCCGAGGCCACCAAGGCGACGTCGCTGCCGTCTTCTTTGGAACCCGTCACCAAGTTCACGTCGCTGCCTTCGCCGGGCGTCTCCGAACCGATGCCCAAATCGCTGCCGTCACCATCGGCCGCCGCATCACCGCCGATCACGCTGCCCGATCCCGCGCCCGACTCGTCGACCAAAATCCCGGACCCGAATCCGTCCGCCAATTCGTCTGCCAAACGGTCGATTTCGGTGTCGGGGAACTTCCAACTGGAACCGTCACGAAAACCGCGGACTTGGCCTTGGCTGCGAAGTTCAACGAGGCGATCGGTGCTGATCCCTAGTTTTGCAGCAGCTTCTTCAAGTGACAGATAAGACATGGGCGAAGATTGATTCGAGCGGGGGGAGAAATATTGGGTCCAAAGGATGCCCCGTTTCCCTATCGCTCGGATCACCGGCAAACGCTACTTGACTGGACTGCCAAGAAGTCGGATTTGACCGGGAAGTGGCTTCGTCAGGTTGAGCGACAAGGAAAAGTCGGCATCGATCGGGCGGCTGCTGACCAAGCGGATCTGGCCCGACCTATCGATATGATACACGGCGATTTGCATTTTTCCGGTATGAACCAGCGTAATTGTTTGACTTCCCGAGCCGTCAAATCCGTTAAACCCGATCAACTCCCCCGCCGCAGCGACTTGCGGCCCGATTTCGCTGGCGGCGGGCTGCATCGTCGAGGCCCCCAAGCCGCGCACCGCCTGTCCGGGGGGCAGCCCGGTTTCATCACCACCGCCCCCCGCGTTTTCCGGCATCCCATAAGGCGATGGCTGGTCGGCAACGCCGCCGACGACTAAGGCGGCCAGCAGACCCAATCCCAGCAATCCGATTCGCCAATGCATCCTTGCAGTCTCCTAAAATAGATTCGTTCATCCGCCGTGCTTACCAATCCGCCGGCATCACTCGCAACCCAGAATCTGCCGCACGGCGTCGTGAAGCGAACCGTTGGTGCCCAACCCATCGCCCCCGCGGACCGTCGCGACGCCCTTCCAATCGGTGAATCGGCCTCCCGATTCCACCATCACCGGCAGGATCGCGGCCACATCCCAGGCATTGCACTCCGGATCGATCATCACGTCGGCCCGCCCCGTCGCGACCAACAGGTACCCGTAACCGTCACCCCACGTGCGGGTGATCCAGCACTCCCGTTCAATCCGTTTATAGCTGGCGGTTTCGTCGCGGGCGTCGAAGGAGTCCACTTGGCTGGTCACAAACACCGCTTGAGACAACTCGGTCCGCCCGGAAACCCGAGCCTGCGTCCAACCCTGCAGGGTTCCATCGATCGATCGCCGCTGGTGCCAGCATCCGTGTCCGAGCGCCGCGACCACCATTTCACCGAGTGCGGGAATGAAGATCACCCCGCCGATCGGCTGGCCATCTTTTTCCAAGGCCAGCAACGTCGAGTACAACGGCACGCCACACACAAACGACTTGGTGCCGTCGATCGGGTCGACCACCCAGCGATACCGGGACTGGCCGACGGTCTCGGCGAATTCTTCTCCCTGCACCGTGTCCTCAGGAAACGCCTCGGCGATCTTGTCGCGGACGAGCTGTTCGGCTTCCCGATCGGCGATCGTCACCGGCGAGTCGTCTTTCTTGGCATCGACACGCAGATCCCTCGTGCCGAAGTACTGCAACGTGTGCGTTCCGGCGGCGCGTGCGATCGAAACCATGGCCGAAAGCCGACCCGATTCCAGCGACGACCAGGCGTCCGGTCCAGTCAATTCCGTCGATTCCATGTTTGAATCCGTCATCGGTTTGTCGTTGCCTACTGGGTCAGATTGTCTACGAGGTCAGGTTGTCTGTTGGTCAGCTTGCCCGTCATCGCCGACCGCGGGACCGGCAAATTGCCCGGGAAAGAAACTTTGGTACAGCAGCATCCCGGCTCCGACGACCAACAGCGAATCGGCGATGTTGAAATTCGGCCAAGTCCACTGTTCGTTGATTCGCCACAGGATCCAATCGCGGACACCGCTGCGCCATTGGTCGGGGTAGCCGGTTTGCCACCAAAACCCCAGGCGATCGTAAAGATTGCCGATGATCCCGCCGCCGACCATCCCCAACGCCACGGTCAACCACAGCGACTCGGCGGCGCGGAACCAGAACAACCAGACCACGATGCCGATCGCCGCGACGACGCTCATGCCGGCAAAAAAGGTGCCCTGCCCTGCCCCGACGCCGAACACCGCGCCGATATTGACGGCCGTCTCGATCCCAAAGTACGGCTCCCAGACCCACCAGATGTCACTCTGGGTCGGCAGGCCTCGCCAGCGAAACACCGCGGCTTTGCTCCACAGATCCAGCCCCCCGCCGACCACTGCGATCGAGAGAAACAGGCCAAATCGGCCGACCAGCGACCGGCTGGCGGGTGTCACATCGCCGGAAAGCCCGGTTTCCGAGGGTTCCATGGTCGATTCTGCTTGATTCATCGTCGTTCTGCTGGCCCGGCGGGTGGCCGCCAGCGATCGGTGCGTGGGAGAGGTCGCGTGGGAGTGCGGGGCGCGCCTACACGGTAGAATCGTTTGCCCGGCTTGCCCAGGTCAACCTGCGCGAACCGCCGCCGCAATCCCAGCGGGACGCGTCAGCGACCGCCACGGGTTCACCCCGGCGGGCGACGCGCCACTGGCTGACCAGCTTGTCGAATTAACCGGGATCTGCCGAATCAATGGTGAGCCGCTGGCCGTAAGGCCTCGGGCAGGCGCTGAAATGCCCGGCCGCTTACGCGTCGCGGCTCACTCAATCGACAACCCGCTGACGCCGCGTGCGGAGATGCGTCATCCCTGCCACGCGGCTGCCCCAGGGGTTACATTGTTGCCGTGTCCCCATCGCAGCCGTCTTCCTTTTGAGATCCACGCCTCCATCATGTCCACTCCACTGAAAATTGCCGTCCACGGAGCTGCCGGTCGCATGGGTCGCCGAGTCGTCGCGTTGGCGTCGGAAGACAAAACGCTCCAGCTCGTTGCCGCGATCGAAAATGACCAGCACCCGTTGCTGGGCCAAGACGCTGGTGATCTGGCGGGCGTGGAAACCCTGGACGTCCCGCTGTCGTCCAAGTGGCCCAACGATGCCGACGTGGTGATCGATTTTTCTCTGCCCGAAGCGATCGATCGCTGCATCGAAAAATGCGAACTGCACGAAACCGCGCTGGTCGTCGCCACCACCGGAATGACCGACGCGCAAGTCGAACGGCTCAATGAAGCGTCCGAGAACATTCCGATCGTGTGGGCCCCCAGCATGTCGTTGGCCGTCAACCTGTCGATGAAACTCGCTCAGCAAATCACCGAAAAACTGCTCGATGTCCCTGGCGGTCTGGACATCGAGATCATCGAACGCCACCACCGTTACAAGGCCGACGCCCCGAGCGGAACGGCACTCAAATTCGGTGACCTGATCGCGGAAAAGCTGGGCGACGACACCAAACACGTGCACGGACGCGAAGGCCACACCGGCCAGCGCACCCGCAATGAAATCGGCTACCACGCCGTCCGCGTCGGCGACAATCCCGGTGAACACACCATCGTGTTCGGCATGCTGGGCGAACGGATCGAGTTGAACGTGGCCGCCAGCAGCCGCGATTGCTACGCCGCCGGTGCCCTGGCCGCCGCCAAATGGCTGAACGACAAACCGGAGGGCATGTACGACATGTTCGACGTGCTGGAGATGTAATGAAGTGTGACGAGGGTTATCGATGTGACGTCTGTGGCCAAGACGTGACCTCCATCGTCGACAGCGACTTGTACTTGCGGTATGTTATCGGCCAGCTCGACCCCGAAACCCTGCACACGACCGCCGAACGTCACCTCCGCTGCAATCCGGTCTTGGCCCAGTTCATCGACGACCCGCGATTTGAACCGCTGGTCGTCGACGGACCGATGGGACTGGCCAACCTGGACCCCGATTTCGTCGCCGAGCGCCGCGATTTGGTCACACGTGGCTTCCGACGGTTGCACGAAATCAACCACTGGCCCGGCGACCGAGACCTGACCCAGTACCCTCTGCCCGAGGCCATCGAAACCTACCGATCGGAGTAGAACCGAGCTGAGAAACGGTTTCCGCGCCCCACCGAAAGCGACGCGTCAGGCAACCGCAACTTCACGGGCAAAAACTGATTCGGGCCCCCTCGCAAAGAGGTCGTACAGTTTTTGAGACTTTGATCGTCAAGGATTTTCATCACTCTCCCCCTGGGAGAGTCGAGCGTAGCGAGGAGAGGGATTGCGTTGTTGCTTGGGGGCGCCCATCAAGAGTGAAGTGAACGCCGGGATCGACCGTTCGACCTCCCCTCGCTGCGCTCGACCCCATAGGCACCAAGTTAAGAAGTCACCCTCCCGTGTGCGGGAGGGTCGAGCGAAGCGAGGGGAGGGTTTCCGACATTGATGCTCCATCGTTGTTAGCAACTTTGGCTTCGCAACAACCCTCCCCGCGTCGTCGCACACTCCTCCGCGACCCTCCCAGAGGGAGGGTGACTACAACTTCGTTGATGAACGGATCGCTTAACTTGGTGCCTATGCCCCTCGCTGCGCTCGACCCTCCTGCCAGGAGGGTGACTTTCAAACTGCACCACCTCTGCCGGAGAGGGTGATGTTGGACGGATAGATACCAATGCCCCCTGGGAGGGCGACATCACCCTCGTTGACCTGGTATCGAAACAGCGACACCGTCGAGTGCCCATTCTGCCCCGCCGAGACGGCGCTGCTTCGCCGACGGCAAACCTTGTACATCGACCTGGCAAGGTGTAGTCTATCCAGAAGGGAATCACGTGCATTGCGGTTGTTTTCTGGCACGTGCTTCGATCAATCTTCTCCGCTTTCTGCCTCATCCCAGTCTCGCGACGGCACCTCGCCAGACTCGTCTGCTCACCGGATACATCATGACGCGACCAGCGATCCTTCTGCTTGCCTTGATCCTTGGTACGTCCGCGATCGCGGGATGCGGCAGATCGTCAACGATCGACAAACCCAGCGAGTCCGACACGATCGCATCGGGTTACGATGCGATGTCGGACGCCCAAAAGGCGGAATACGATCAAGAAATGGCGAAGCAAATGGAAAATTAGTTGGAGCGACGAGAGCCATTTGCTCGTCTAATAGAGATCTTATTCTTCTGTCTCGGTAACCTTGGAGTTTTCAATGCGAAGGTATTCGACACGTGCCGGCTTCACGCTGGTCGAACTGCTGGTGGTGATCGCCATCATCGGCATCCTTGTCGGACTGCTGCTGCCGGCCGTCCAAGCGGCGCGCGAAGCGGCGCGACGGATGAGTTGCAGCAACAACTTCAAGCAAATCGGTCTGGCACTTCACAACTACCACTCCGCCTATCAACGGCTACCGATGAACTACGGCGGCACCACGCCGGTCGCACCGCTGGCCAACGGCCCCGGCGCCGTGACGAGCTGGTGGGAAAGCAACAACTTCGGCAACCACGAACTGCTCAGCATCCTGGTTCCGCTGACGCCCTACATGGAACAGCAAGCGCTCTGGGAATCGATCAGCCAACCCTTCCCCATCACCACCCCGGTCGCGTTCACCTTTCCGGCAATGGGCCCGACCCCGACCCCCGGTACCGGGGCCGACCCGGCGCGGAACGGCTACGACCCGTGGTGGACCGACGTGCCCGCGTTCCGCTGCCCCAGCGACCCCGGCGAAGGACGGCCCGCGATGGGGCGTTCCAATTACGGCCCGCAATGCGGTGACAACCGCAGTCTGTCGTTTGGAGCAAAGGACCCTGGGCTGACGATCATCAATTCACTCGATGACCAAAACAGCAAGGTCAACCGGGGCTTCTTCGTGCCGCGCGAATTCACCCGCTTCCGCGACGTGCTCGACGGACTGTCCAACACCATGGCGATGGGCGAAATCGCCACCGACCTGAAAGACGGTGACAAACGAACCACCCCCGCGATCACGCTTTCGGGCTCGATCGCAATGAACCCCAACTACTGTGAAGAAAACTTCATCGACCCCGAAAACCCCACGTTCTGGCTGGACGCCGACGGAGTCATCTCCGGAAATTTTCCGGGTGACCAACCGCGGGCGGCCGGCTTCGGTGAAGGCCGAGGCTTTCGCTGGTGCGACGCCCGACCGATCTATCAAGAAGTCAACTGCATCCTGCCCCCGAACAAGGGACTGTGCACCAACTCGTTTGCGGAAAATGAAGCGATCGCGCCGCCGAGCAGCCGGCACCCCGGTGGCTGCCACATGCTGACCGGTGACGGTGCCGTCGTCTTCATCACCGACTCGGTCGAATCGGGCAACGCCAACGCCCCGCAACCCACCCCCGGCCTGGAAAGCCCCTACGGCTTGTGGGGCGCCCTCGGCACACGCTCCGGCAAAGAGGTCATCGCCGAATCCCTCAACCAGTAACGCGGGATCGGCTCCCGGCGAGCCCAATTTCCATCCACCCTGCCCGATGCACGTCGGGCAGGGTTTTTGATGCGCCAGCCCAACCGCCCCGGCCGGACGCGCGGTGAAGCATTTGTTAGCGGTAGGGCGCGAGCCCTCCGGTCTTTCACGGTGTTTTTGAAACGCAACCGGACGGTTCGCGGGCTGGCGTTTTAGTCGGGATCTGCTGAATCAATGGTGAGCCGCTGGCCGTAAGGCCCCGGGCAGCGTCGCAGTGCCCGGCCGCTTACGCGTCGCGGCTCACAAAAACGACAGCCCGCTCGCGCCGTTCCGCTAACTCCTTTGAAGCCAAAGTAAGTGACATCGGGCGTGCGCCCTGCCGCTAAAACCCTGTAGAACACAAGAAAGCAATGCTTCACTGCGTTGCCCAGCGGGACGCGTCAGCGAGCGGCGCGTGATCACCAGGCGAAAAACCGGCCTGATCCTGGCATCGATCGGATGCTAGAATCGGCCCGAACCCGCTCGACGCCTCGCCCAACCCCTTTGAACACCCGCCGTGAAAGAACCCTCCGACAAGCTGTTCAATGCCGGTTTCCTGGGTTTGATGGTGGCGCAGTTCTTCGGGGCGATGAATGACAACTTGCTAAAAGTCATCTTGGCGTTCGCCGTCGTTCGCGGCGTTTGGGAAGGCCGACTGGGCGACGGCGGCGAAGGCATCGTCAGCGTCTGCTTTACCTTGCCGTTTTTGCTGCTGTCGGGGTTCGCAGGCCAAATCGCCGATCGTTATTCCAAACGCACGGTCACATTGTGGGTCAAGATCGCCGAGATCCCGATCGCCCTGCTGGCCGGCATCGGGTTCTACTTCGAAAACCTTTACCTGGCGCTCCTGGCGCTGGTGGCGCTGACCTGCCAAAGCTCCTTCTTCGGCCCGGCAAAGTACGGCATGATCCCCGAGTTGGTCAGCGACAAGAACCTCAGTCGGGCCAACGGTTCGATCAACATGATGACCAACATCGCCGTGATCCTTGGCACCGTGATCGCCGGCTCGGCCAGCGTTCGCTATCACGGTGCGGAAGACGTGGCACGCGTCGCCTGGCTCCCCGGTGCGTTGTTTGTCGGCACCGCGATCCTCGGATTCGTCGCCAGCTTGCTGATCACCCGTCTGCAACCCGGGCAGCGTGACCTGAACATCAACTACAACCCGTTTGTGATCTACGTCGATACGATCAAAAAGATGGGCCGCACACGGTTGCTGACCGTGATGATGGCCTGGGGCTACTTTTACCTACTCGCCGGATTGGCCCTGTCGACATTGTTTCGCTATCCCGAAGTCCTCAGCGTGGGCGACGACGAAGCCAGCGTGCTGATGGGCGTGCTGGGCATTGCGATCGGTCTTGGCTGTGCCATCGCGGGATTCATCTCCGGCGACCGGATCGAACCCCGACTGACAACGATCGGCGCCGCAGGCCTGGTGATCTTCTTTTTCTTGCTGGCCGCCGTCCCGCCCTGGATGCCCGACGCGCGCCCGATGATCCGCGTCGCGCTCAGCAACGTTGCGTTCTTCATCTTCTTTGCCGGCTTCTTCGCCGGGTTTTACATCATCCCGCTCCAGGCCCTGCTGCAGAAACTTTCACCGGATGATGAACGCGGTCAATTCCTGGGGACCGCCAACGCCGTCTCCTTCGCCTTCATGACGGTCGCGGGCTTGCTGTACTGGGCCGTCATGTCGACGCCGGCGTTCAACAATCGCCCCCAACGCATGTTCTACGTCTCCAGCGGCCTGATGCTCGCCGGCTCGCTGTTCTTCCTCTGGAAGCTGCGCGGCACCGGCATCCTGATCGGATCCAAACCGAACGATCAACCGGACGGTTAGCCCGGTAGGTCACGCTGTGCGTGACGTCTGCGCGGTAGGTCACGCTGTGCGTGACACCTGCGCGGTAGGTCACGCTGTGCGTGACGTCTGCCCGGTAGGTCACGCTGTGCGTGACACCTGGCATGCACAGCATGCCCTACGGCAACTGAAGTACCTCATCGTAGGCCGCCCGCCACTGCAGACAGCCGACGCTGCCGACGGCAAAATCGCGACAAACCTGTGGCCGATGCTGATGATGGCGACACTGCTTGGTTTCCAGGTCCAACCAGGTGCACGGCCCGTCGAGCGCCCCATCGGTCGGCGCGACATGCTCGGTCATTTGCTGCAAGATTTCATCACGCAACGGTGACGGCATGGCGACCCAACGCGCCAAATCGGCCCGCGCGACCTGTGACAAAGACGCCACATCAATGGCCTGAACGTCGGCCAGTTGATGCACCGTCAAATTGAATGCGGGAAACCCCATGTGCAAACAGCACACGCCGCAACCTTCGCAATCGACGACCGGTAATTCACTCACTCGGCGACCGGAAGCCCGACCAATTGCTTGTCCTTGGCCATCTTGCGAATGTCCTCGGTGATCTTCATCGAGCAATACTTGGGTCCGCACATGCTGCAAAAGTGAGCGCTTTTGAAGGTGTCTTGCGGCAGCGTTTCGTCGTGGTACCGCTGCGCCGTTTCGGGGTCCAGCGAAAGGCGGAATTGTTCATTCCAATCGAATTCGAAGCGCGCCTTGCTCAACGCATCGTCACGATCTTGCGCCCCTTTGCGGCCGCGTGCCACGTCGGCGGCATGGGCGGAGATTTTGTAGGCGATCACGCCCTGTTTGACGTCTTCTTCGTTGGGCAACCCGAGGTGTTCCTTGGGCGTCACATAGCACAACATCGCCGCCCCGTGCCAACCCGCCATCGCAGCACCGATCGCGCTGGTGATGTGGTCGTAGCCGGGTGCGATGTCGGTCACCAACGGCCCCAACACATAGAACGGCGCGCCTTCACAAAGCTCCGCCTGTTTTTCCATGTTCATTTGAATCTGATGCATCGGCACGTGCCCCGGTCCTTCGACCATCACTTGCGTGCCGTTCTTTTTACCGCGTTTGGTCAGCTCACCCAGCACTTCCAGTTCCGCGAACTGGGCATCATCGGACGCATCGGCGATCGAACCGGGTCGCAATCCATCCCCCAAGGACCACGTGACGTCATACTCACGCATGATGTCACACAGATCATCAAAGGCATCGTAAAGCGGGTTTTGTTTGTTGTGCGACATCATCCATTTGGCGATCAAGGAACCGCCACGACTGACGATGCCGGTCACCCGATTGATGCTCAGGTGCAAATGCTCCAGCTTCACGCCACAGTGAATCGTCATGTAGTCGACACCCTGCTTGGCCTGGTGCTCGACCATGTCCAAGAAGTGCTGGGCATTCATGTCTTCGATGTTGCCGCCCAGTTCTTCGAGCATTTGATAGATCGGCACCGTTCCGATCGGCACCGGGCTCTTTTCGATGATCTGCCGGCGGATGTTGTCGATGTCCTTGCCGGTGGACAAATCCATCACGGTGTCGGCACCGAAGTGAACGGCCGTGTGAAGTTTTTCCAACTCTTCGCCGGCGTTGCTGGTCACGGCGCTGTTGCCGATGTTGGCGTTGATTTTGCACTTCGCCGCGACACCGATGCACATCGGCTCGAGCGCGCCGGCGGCATGAACCTTGTTGGCCGGAATGACCATGCGACCGGCAGCCACCTCGTCGCGAATCAATTCGACCGCCAGATCTTCGCGTTTTGCGCAAAACTCCATCTCCGGAGTGATCTCACCTGCCTGCGCCGCCAAAATCTGCGTTTTGCTCATCGATTTACTCCGATTGTCCCGCGCACGCGCGGTGAAAAGCTCTGAATTGGAGGCCCTGTTATACGCCCGAACCACGATTCAGAGTAGATCCCCCGTGGCGTAAGCTTCCAGCTTGCGTTCCGTGGCGTAAGCTTCCAGCTTGCGATCGGTGACGCAAGCTCCTACAGCGTTTTCAGGTACTCCAGCACCTGGCGTTTTTCGGACTCGCTGAGCACATCGGGAAAATCGTGCCCACGATTGCTCTTGCCGAATTTTCTTGTGTCGAAATAGCTGCGTTTGACGGCCATGTCGGTCTCGTCTTCGGGCACCCCCGAAACCACCTCCACGGTCAGCCCGATTTTCTGGGGGTCCATGTCGGTCGCGATGGGCCGCCAAACCGTCGGCCGCTGGTCGGGATTCAACACGTCCCACAGCGTCGGCACGCTTCCGTTGTGGAAATACGGCGCACTGGCCCAAACGCCGTCCAACGGCGGTGCGACGTAGCCGTCGGGATCGATCACCGTTTCCTGCTGATCAGGCTCGCCGGCATGGGCAAACCAACTGCGGGCGTATTTCCGGCGGCCTTCGACGGTCAACGCGTTCAATCGGACAGGGTCGGTGCCGAGTTCGTCGATCGGCACACGACGATTGGGATAGTCGGACTCGGCCCCGTAGGTTCCATGACACTCGGCGCAATTGGCGTGAAAGACCGCCCTGCCCTGCTCCGCCAATTCCCGATCAACCGATCCTTCATAAACCGGAGCCCGCAGCGAACTCAGGTAGGCGAACACGTCTTCAAAATCCTGCTCGTGCTCGCGATAAAAATCGGGGCCATTCTCAGGCACCAGCGTGAACTGCATCAGCCCCCGATGCCCCTTGGCGGCAAAGCCGTCGATATAGATGTTGGGCCGCTTGTGAAAGTGCCACCAGGGCGGTGCGTCCATGTCGTGGTGCGTAAAAAATCTCGGTCGCCGGACGACAAGATTCAACTGCTCGTCGCGGCCATTCATCAATCCCATTCCGAACACGACCGCGTTGGTCGTCCCGTTGGTCGTCCCCAGCGGAATGAACATCGCACCGAGCTCCATGCGTCCGGGCAACAAACCCAAACCGAGTTTCGCCTTTCCGATCTCCTCGGTCAGCGTTTGCAGCGCGAACCGGTTGTTGGGGGCCCCCGGCGTCAGGTTGCCGTAAACCGTCCCGCCGTGGCACGAAAAACAGTTCATCGTCCAATCGCCCTCGGCGTTGACGACATACTGAAGCGGTTTGCCCGAATCATCGCCCGGGCGGGTCGTCAGACCGTACCGCTGAAACGCCAGCTCGCGACGCCGCTGCAGCGATGCGTTCTCCGCTTCGCTCCGCAGCGGTTCCGGCCACACCGTCCACAGGCGGTCAAACGTCGATTGACGGAAATCGCTCGGCAACACCGCCGTCTCGGTCAAGAACCGATAGCCCCGCGCGGCCGCATCCGGTTCAGCGGCAGCAACGCTCGCCGGAAACAGGCCCCCCGTGCCGATCCCGAACGTGCCGATCCCGAACGCGACGATCCAAACGGCAATGAAAGACGGTTTCATCAGTTGTTTGAGGTTGCAAAAAAAGTTGGGGAACGACGAAGGAGACAGGCTTCGTTGGTGTCCAGCCTTGAGGCGCTCCGCAGAGAGCCTTCAGGCTCGCGTTGGGCACCGAGCATGCGGCGAAAGCCTGGGTACCAACGTTGTTCAATCGTACGAATCCGCCCAGCCCCGACTGGCGGCAGACCTTGTAGTCTGCGCCATCAACCGCATGACCGCAAATCAATTCACTCGTTCGCCGAAATCCAATCGAAACACCACCGGCCGGCCGGGAAACGTTTTCACCGACGAAACGGGCCGAAAACGTACCAACCGGTCGACGAATCGCTGGGTCGATTGCGCGCCCGAACGCGAGACCAACCAGACCCTCGCCTGGGCCTGCGGCAGGTTTTCCACGTGATGCCGGACCCAACTTTCGTGCTCCAGCGCGCCGACGACCACGACGGGGGCCAGCGAATACGGGCCGCGGAGCGGAAACGCCAAGTAGTCCCACTGGTCCTCGCCGACGGATTCGGCCTCGGAGATCGGCCGCCGCAGAAAACTGGCTTCGATCAGCTGGCTGTCCAACCAGACCACATCGCCCGCCGCGATTTCGCCGCGGACCGCCGCCACCGCCCCACGCCATTGCTCACCGCGGAGCTGCACCGGCCATCGACCGGCGGCCAACGTCCACCACGTCCCCTGGT
Source organism: Stieleria neptunia (assembly GCF_007754155.1). Lineage (NCBI taxonomy): Bacteria > Pseudomonadati > Planctomycetota > Planctomycetia > Pirellulales > Pirellulaceae > Stieleria > Stieleria neptunia. The sequence continues at coordinate 9,261,280 of NZ_CP037423.1, forward strand.
ACCAAAGCGTGAAACCGAGCAACACGACCGCGAGCGAGATTCCGCAACCCCGGCCCCACCACGGCGACGATTTGCGCTCCGCACCAACGCTGCCGAACCCCCGCACGATCCGAACGATTTCAGATCCACAGATCGCGACCATCTCACCCGCGGTCCAGGCCAACAGCGGCAGCGCGGCGACGTAGTAGCGGCGATGCCACAACGGCACCCACTCGAAATACGACGCGCAAAAGAACAGCATCGTCCCTGTCACGGCCACCAAACCCGGTATCGCCCCGACCCAATCCACGCGATCGGCCGGCTCCCCAACGGCGGCGTCCCGACCGGACCGAAACCGCTTCACCAGGCGGCTTGCCATCGACGTGACCGCCGCGCCGCCCAATGGCAGCAGCAGCATCGGCAACCAAGCCCAGGCGTACCAGAGTTGCCACCAAGACGTCGCCTGCCCGAAGGCTTTCCATAACTCGCGCCGCTGCCATGAATCCGGCAGCGACGACATCGCCAGCGCGGCAAGGGTTGCTACCACGACGACGCCCGCGATCGCGTCGGCTCGCCACCAACGCAATCGCCGCCGTCTCCATGCAACCCACACGGCGCAGGGGATCAGCAACGCCAACACCCCCAACGACGTCGGGTGCACAAGCGCAGCGACACAAATCCAAAACAACATCGACAAACGCCACCGCGCACCGCCGTGACTGTGGGTTCGGCCCAAGCGACGCGTTTCCGACTGCACCGTTGCGGCGGTCGCTGCCGGGGCCTTTCCCAGCCAGGCCATCATCGACCAAACGGCCAGGACGGCGTACAGCATGACGAAGGCGTAAGCCCTCAGCTCGCAACCGAAAAACACGCCGTTGGGATCGATCGCCAGCAGTCCTCCCGCGACCACTCCGGCGGAGACTTTTCCGGTTCGATAAGCGACCCCCACCACCAGCAACGCCGACGCCAACGCGCTCGCCAGCACGCTGCTGAGCCGCATCGGCAATTCGCCGGCCCCGACCAGAGCCGACCAGAGCCACAAGAAGTGAAAGTAGCCGGTGGTTTGATTCCCCGCGGCCGCGCGGGGTGCCACCTCGGAAAACTCATCCGCGACCACCCACGCCGAATGCAGTTCATCGAGCCAAAAACTCTCCTGACACGACGGCAACCGGAACGCCAGCGCGAGCGACACCACGGCAACGACGGCCAAGCACGTCGCGCGCGGGTCGATCCCTCCCGAACGTTGCTCCATTGAATCACTCATCGACTCTCCATTCACAGTTTTTTCTAGCTCGGACGGCCTTTCCGATGCTCGCCCCCCGCACCGCCTCGTGTCGTTCCGCCACATGGCTACGACTGGGCATCGGCGCTATCATAGGGACTCTGCCCGAATCGCCATGCCCCCGTCGGCCGTCATCCCCCCGACAGGCATTCCCGTGAAAGGCACAGCGTCTTCCCATCGAATCGAAAGAACATCGTGATGTCCGCTCCCGAAATCCCCACATTGAACCTGCAACGCGTCGATGCACGCGTCGGGTCTGCCGAAATCCTGCAACAGCTCCGCGACAAGCTCAGCCCCCAAGGCGACGTCGTTTCTCCCCGCGGACGGGCACTGACCGAAGAGGTCTTCGGAGCCCCGCTGACTCCCGTCGAAGTGGTCCAGCGGATCTGCGCGGAGGTTCAGAACGCCGGCACCGAAGCGCTCTTGAAGTTCAATCGACAACTCGACAAGGCCGACCTGACCGCCGACCAGCTCCGTGTTCCCGCGGCAGACCTGGCCGCCGCACATGCCGCGGCAGATCCGGAACTGATCGCATCGATTCAACGCATCCGGGACAATGTGGCCACGTTCCAGCAAGCGATTCTGCATCGCGACGTCACGATCGAGCCCAAGCCGGGGGTCACGCTGACCCAGCGTTACGTGCCGCTGCGGCGCGTCGGTGTCTGCGTCCCCGGCGGCGCGGCGGCCTATCCGTCGACCGTGTTGATGACCGTGGTCCCGGCCCAAGTCGCCGGCGTTCAAGAAATCGCCGTGGTCGCACCGCCGACAGCGTTCGGGGCGTACAATCAAGACATGTTAGCCACGTGTCACGAACTCGGCGTGACCGAAGTCTATCGCATGGGCGGCGCCCAAGCCGTCGCGGCACTGGCCTACGGGACCGACATCGTCCCGGCGGTCAACAAGATCGTCGGCCCGGGAAACCTGTTCGTCGCCTTGGCCAAAAAACACGTCTATGGCACCGTCGACATCGATTCCTTTGCCGGCCCCAGCGAAGTCATCGTGATCGCCGATCAAACCGCCCGCCCCGAATTCATTGCCGCCGATCTGTTGGCCCAGGCGGAACATTCCCCCGGCAGCGCCATCCTGATCACGTGGGACGAAGCGTTGATCGACGCGGTCAGCGGGGAAGTGGCCAAGCAACTCGCGCTGCTCGAACGGGCCGAGTTGACGCTGGACAGCTTGGAAGCCTTCGGCGCGCTGATCCTGGTCCGCGACGAGGCCCAGGCCTGTGAACTGACCGACTCCTTCGCCCCCGAACACCTGCACATCGAAACGGCCAACCCGCGTGACCAGATCGCCAAAATCAAGAACAGCGGCGCCGCCTTCCTGGGCCACCACACGCCCGTCGCGCTGGGCGACTACGCCGCCGGCCCCAGCCACGTGCTGCCGACCGGAGGCACCTGCACCTGGGCCGCGGGACTGTGCAGCAACAGCTTTCTGCGCAGCGGCAGCATCACCGAATTCGACGAATCGGCGATGAACCAGATCGCCCCCGACGTCGAGCGTCTGGCCGAAAAAGAAGGCCTGACCGCGCACGCCCGCAGCGTCTCGATCCGGAGATAGTTTTTTTCACGTTTCAAGTTTCAAGTTTCAAGTTTCAAGTTTCAAGTTTCAAGTTTCAAGTTTCAAGTTTCAAGTTTCAGGTTCATTTTCCGGTCTTCCATTTTTCTGCCCTTCATTTTTCTGCCATCTCCCCCATGTCAAAAACCGACCTCCGCCCTGCCCTTTCGCGGATGTTGCCCTACACGCCGGGCGAGCAACCGCCGCCGGGCAAATTCATCAAGCTGAACACCAACGAAAACCCCTACCCGCCCCCGCCGTCGGTCGTTTCGGCGATCCGAGATGCCGCCTCGGGACCGCTCAACCGCTACCCCGACCCGACCGCCAGCCTGTTTCGCCGCGCCGCCGCGGAGGTGCTCGGCCTGCCCGGTCCCGATTGGATTCTGGCCGGCAACGGAAGCGATGAAATCCTGACCATCCTGGTGCGGGGATTTGTCGGCGAAGGCCAAAAGCTGCGTCTGCCTTACCCCAGTTACATCCTGTACCGGACACTGGCGGACATCCAAGGCGCGTCGTGGGAACAGATTCCGTTTCTGGACGGTTGGCACCTGCCGGCGATGTTTGGCGAAGGCGGCAACGACTTGCGTCTGGTGCTGTTGCCCAATCCGAACAGCCCCAGCGGAACCGTGGTGCCGGCCGAACAGATCGAGCAACTCGCCGCCACGTTGCCCTGTCCGCTGGTCGTCGACGAAGCCTACGTCGATTTTGCCGACTTCAATTGCCTGGATCTGGTCCGACGGCACGACAACATCCTGGTCACGCGAACGCTCAGCAAATCGTACGGCTTGGCGGGCATCCGTTTCGGGTTTCTGGTCGCCCAACCGTCGTTGGTCGCCAAATTGTCGAACATCAAAGACAGCTACAACTGCGACTACTTGGCAACCGTCGCGGCGACGGCGGCCATCCGCTCGCAAGACTGGCTCAAGGACGTGGTGACGAAAATGAACGCCACCCGGTCCCGGATGCAGTCTCAATTGACCGACATGGGATTCAACGTGACACCCTCGCACGCGAATTTTGTCTGGTGCCAACACCCCAGCGGTCGACATGCCGACCTGCACCAGTTCCTGAAAAAGCAACAAGTCCTGATCCGCTACATGGACTTCCCCGACTGGGGCGATGGTTTGCGCATTTCGGTGGGCACAGACCAACAATCCGATGCGTGTATGATGATGATCGAGCGGTTTCTTCAGTCGCTCTAGAACCGCACCTGCCGCCGCCCCCCAACGCGCCATGTTTGACCCGCTTCACAAGTGGCTGGGAATCCCGCCCTCGGAACAGCCGCCGAATGACTATCGGCTGCTGGGGCTGGCCAATTTTGAAGACGACCCGGACGTCATCGACATGGCCGCCGATCGAGAGCTGACGTTTCTGCATGACCTGACCAACGGGGAACACGGCGACCTCGCCGAAGAGCTTTCCAATCGGATTTCGGCGGCACGCCTGCGGTTGCTCAACGTCGAAAAAAAAGCGGTCTATGACAACCAGTTGCGTGAACTGCTGGACGAGGGCGAAATCGACATCGATTCGGTCATCGATGCTCTCGGCACGCCGAAAAACATCGCGGCTGAAACATCCGAGCAGGTCGCGGCAACGCACAACGCCTCGTCCGTCTTGGGGATTTCGCCGACCGTTCCAGTCGCTTCAACCCCAGTCCCGACCACCACCCCGGCCGCTCAAACGCCAAGCCCCGCAGCACCGGCGACGCCGCGGGTCCACGCGCGACCGATCGGCAAGACGCCCCGCCGAAAACGCCTCAGCCTGCTCTGGGCAATCGGCATCTTCCCCGCTCTGATCGTGCTCGGATACCTGATCGTTTCGATCTCAACCGGCAATCTGCATCTGGATCCGAACAAGTTGCAACAGCTGGGGCTCTCCGCCGATCAAGCGGCCAAGTTTTCCGGTGACGCCGGCGGCCCCGCGGAAGCGGACGCGTCGCCCGCGACCGCGGAGACAGCGGATGCATCTGCTGCAGCGACGAAAGCCACCGCGTCCGTGCGGCCCGCCCCGCCCGAATCGGACCACGCCATCGCCGCGGTTTCCCCCGCACCCGCACCACGTCCGTCCGATGCTTCGCCCAACCCGACGTCCCCCACGTCCTCTTTGCCAACCGCCGCACCTCCGCCGGGCATGTTCACCCCGGCGGTCACCCCGCCCGTTTCACCCAGCCTGGCCGAGTACGTGACGCCGGCGGGAAAACACCCGATTCCCTCGGCCGACTCCATCACCGCCAAGATGCAGACGGTCAGGGACTTGTACCAAGCGGAATATTTGCAGGCCAAGCAGCGCGAGCAGCGGATCGCCGTCGCCGACCAAATGCGTGAAACGGCCGACGAAACGAGGAACGATCCCGAAGGCCGATTCGCCCTGTACCGCGTCGCCCGCGAGATCTACATCGGGGAAAGTGACTTTGCGTCCGCGTTTGAAATCGTCGATCTGCTCGACCAATCCTTCCAAGCGATCGATGTGATTCGTCTGAAACGTGACATCATGGAAAGTGTGCCGAGCCAAGGCGTGCCCGCGACCGAGTTTTCCGACGCAGCGATCGAGGTTGCCGAAGAATGTCTGCACGTCGGCCGACTTGATGACGGCATCGCAATCTGCAAGACACTGCAGGAGACGGCCAAACGGATCCCGACGCCTCAATTGGCGCACTTGAAGGATCTTCAACAACAACTCGCCGACGCGCAAACGCTGCTCACTGTTTACCAACGCAGTCTGACGACGTTGGAATCGAATCCCGACGACGCCGACGCCCAATCGGCCGTCGGCAAGTACCTGTGCCTCGTCGAAAACCGCTGGAACGATGGCCTGCCGCGACTCGCCGCCGGTTCCGATCCGCTCTACCGTGAAGCCGCTTCCAACGAATTGACGCTCGCCGATGCAGAGATGACGCAACTGATGGTCGCCGACGGTTGGTTCAAGGTCATCAACAGCTCTGAATCGAGTTTTGAAAAACGGTCCTTGGCCGATCACGCCAAAACCTTTTATCAAGCAGCCAGACTCAAGACCGCCGGCTTGGAAATTCGAAAAATCGATCAACGCCTGATCGTTCTCAATGCGTTGGGAACGCCCGGCCCGCTCAGCGCCACGCGAATTCGCGCCGAACAACGCGAGGCGGCGGCCCAGGCCAAACTGGATGCCAAGCACCGCGCGTTGGCCGCCCAAGCCAAAGTCATCCAGACCCGCACCTACGATTCAACCGCCTCCACGGATTTTGCCCGCATCCGCGGCAACACGCTCGTCATCGGAATGGGCAACACGTCGTCGGGAACGGGCGAAGCCGCAGCCGGAATCGAATTCGACAACGTCGGAACGATCAGCGTGCAAGGTGCCCCCTCCCACGCCACCATGGTCAGCTCCTCGGCCACCTCGAAAATCGGCTTCGTCATCGATTACCACACCGGTTCCCGTTACACCAAGCGGGTGTTCCTGAACTTCGGCACCAACACCCCCAACTACTTTTATTCCAATCCGCCCTGGGGAACCGGCAAGGCGCCCGACGACCGTGATTTTCTGCCTGTCAGCCCCCAGTACACACTCGATCTAGAAAAATGGGCGCCCGGCAATTGGGACGGCAGGTGTTGGTTCTCCGTCTACATGCAAAATTCAGGCATGAATCGCATGTTGACGGCGACTCTCGCGTGGCAGCCAAGATCCATCCCTCTCGATTCAGAGTAAACGATTGAGCATTCAAGGGTCCAAAACGCCGACGTCCAAGCCCCACAAGCCGGTGGTCGTGGGCATCGACTTGGGAACCACGTACAGCGCCATCGCCTACGTCGACGACCGTGGCCAGCCCCACACGATCATCAACAGCGAAGGCGATCTGACGACCCCCTCGGCGGCACTGATCGAAAACGAAGAAGTCACGATCGGCAAACTGGCGCTCAAAGCTCAAATCACGCTGCCGGGCAACGTCGCCATCTTCGCCAAGCGCGACATCGGTAAACCGGCCCTCTCGCACCCCGTCGACGGCCACCGTGTCGCCCCCGAATTCATTGAATCCCTGATTTTGGGGCGGCTGAAACGTGACGCCGAAACCAAACTCGGACGGCCGATCACCCAAGCCGTGATCACCGTGCCCGCCTACTTCAACGAACCCAAACGACGCTCGACCATTCGCGCCGCCAAACTGGCCGGACTGGACGTGCTGGCGATCATCAACGAACCGACCGCCGCCGCCATCGCCTACGGAATCGAAAAACACAGCGAGATCCTGGGGCCGCAAACCGTCTTGATCTATGACCTCGGCGGCGGCACCTTCGATGTCTCCATGGTCAAAGTCGACCATTCCGATATCACCGTCGTGGCGACCGACGGCAACGCCATGCTCGGTGGTATCGACTGGGACCGATGCCTGGTCAGATGGCTCGATGATCAGTTCGCCAAAGCGTGCAAATTCCGTCCGTCCGAAACGGAAACCGGCCCCGCCTGGCTGATGCAAGAAGCGACCGAATTAAAACATGCCCTGACCTCGCGAACCGAAGTCAAAGTCCGGTTGACCTTTCAATCCTCGACGCTGATCACCACGATCACACGATCCGGCTTTGAAGACCTGACCGCACATTTGCTCGACCGCACACGGTTCACCGTCCGGAAACTGATGAAGGACAGCGGCACCACTTGGGACCACATCGACCAAGTGATCTTGGTCGGAGGCTCGACACGGTTGCCCCAAGTCGCCGAAATGATCACGGCCCTCTCGGGCATGGAACCCAACCTGTCGATCTCGGCCGATGAAGCGATCGCCCATGGCGCGGCCCTCTACGCGTCGACGATTCAGTCACGCAACGCGGCAAAAAAATCCGGCGAACCTGAAACCGGCCGACTCGTCATTTCGGATGTCAACGCCCACAACCTCGGTGTGCTCGGCATCGATCTGCAGACCCGTCTGTCATGCAACTACGTGATGATCGAGCGGAACACGCCCATCCCGGCCAAACAAACCACGCGTTTCCAAACCCTCCGTGACGACCAACGCAGCGTCGCGGTGGAGATCGTCGAAGGCGGAGACTCACGCGGCCGATACGGGACACACATCGGCAAATGTGTCCTCGGTCATCTGCCCGCAAACCTGCCCGCCGGGACCCCCGTCGACGTCACCTTTCGGTACAACCGCAACGGGCTGATGCAAGTCGAAGCCAAACTGCCCGCTACCGGCCAAAAAGCCACCACCCAGATCGAGCGCCACCAAATCAGCGTCCCCTCAGAAACCATCGACGAAGTGGACCCCGAATGGTCGATTTTGTGAAGGTGGCTTGGATGGGTCTCATGGGTCAGCTGCCGGGGAAATAGGACCAATGGGACAAATACGACATATGGGTCCCATCTGTCCCATTGGTCCTATTCGGTCGCTATATTCTGCCAACCATCGGACATCCCCAACCCCATCACCTCGCCTCCACCATGCCACGCACCGCACAAATCCATCGCACCACCGGTGAAACCGAGATCCGCCTGTCGATCAATCTGGACGGGGACGGTTCGGGGACACGCAGCTCGGGGATCGGGTTTCTGGATCACATGCTTGATCTGCTGGCCAAACACGCGTTGATCGATTTGGACGTCGCGGCCAAGGGCGACCTGCACGTCGACGACCATCACACCGCCGAAGACATCGGGATCGCGCTGGGACAGGCGATCGATCAAGCGCTCGACAACCGCGCCGGAATTCGTCGCTATGGCCACTTCACGCTGCCGATGGATGAATGCCTGGTCACCGCGGCGGTCGACATGGGGGGGCGCTACGCGTTCGAATACAACGCCCCGATTGCGGCTTCAAAGATCGGCACCTTTGACAGCGAACTGGTCGAACACTTTTGGCAATCCTTTGCCGCCAATGCGAATTGCAATCTGCATGTCGTGCTGCATCACGGACGCAACGCACACCACATCGCCGAGTGTGTGTTCAAGTCGGTCGCCCGGGCGATTCGAATGGCCGCCGAATCCGACCCGCGCAGCGACAGCGTCCCCAGCACCAAGGGCGTGCTTTAGCGGGCGATGATCGAATCGAGTGCAAAATCTTCGTGTGCGTCGTACGGAAAGAACTGTCGTGCGATGCGTTTGCCGAGAATGCCCAAGTACATTTTACGGAATTGGGATTCCGTCGTATCGTTGGTGTAAACCCCGGCGGTACTGGGATAGGTAAAGTCCTCAATGTCGCGGCTGAATAATTCTTCACCGGTCTTGGCATCGATCACGGTCAAGTGAACATCGGCGCGGCCGCGATACAACGTGGCTCCATCGCGAAGTTTCAGATTCATCACTTCGATCGCCAGTACTTTCTCTGCATCGACACCGCGGCCGATTTCCGCGAATTCGACTTGATCCCAGCCGTGCGTGTCGCGCCAGTTGGCGATCTTGTCTTCGCGAACCAGTTCGATGTCGTCCACCTCCTTGGACAGCCATTGCATCACATTGCGGCCCAGGATCCGCGCCGACACGTCGTCGCTGAATTGGCTGTTTTCGGTCAACGTGACGACCGCCACGCGCGACTCCTCCAACCCCTCGTAGGCCGCCGGCACCTTGTCCGCACCGGAAGCGTGAATCAGGTTGGACAGCAGTCCGAGACAGCCGGCTTGAGTGGAAACAAGAATGCAAGCGACCGCGGTCAAGCCGAGGCTTGCGACCAAGCGGGTCCCCTTGCCCGAGGAATGAAAACGAGACAATCGCATCGGCACAAAATCCTTTTCGTGGCTGATCTTCTGGTGAAACCTTACGCCATACCGAAAATCTGGCCTTGCCCGCAAGGCTCATCGCCGTCGGATTTTCACAGCAGCGAAATCAGGCATCCTCCCAAATCACCCCCGCATACCCCACCACGCGGTCTTTCCCACCACCGTAATCGGCGCTCGTCGCATACGCAATTTCCTCGGCTTTGGCCGTTTTGCCCAGGTTTCGCATCACCATCAACACGAGTGCCGCGGGGATTTGGCCACACATGCTGATGCTTTCTTCGCCGCAAACCCGCAACAATTCGGCGCCGTCGCCGGTGGCCAAGGCGTCGAGTGCCAATCGGTCGCGGCGACGATTTTCTTCGTCGTCGGCAAAATGATTCATGTCACTGCTGATCACCAACAGCGGGGGTTCGTCTTGCTCCTTGATCCACTCGGCCAAGGCCGACGCGGCGGATTCCAAGGTCTGCAGGTCTCCGCCGTGCATCGCGATCGCGGCCAAGCGGGCATCGGGGCACAAGCGATTCATCAAGGGCAATTGAACTTCGATCCCGTGCTCTCGCGCATGCGCACGCGAATCCAGCTCCATCCCGGGAATCTGTTCGGCCATCTCGCGGGCCAACTCTTCATCGCCCGCGATCTGGACCGACGCGCTCAACTGCCAGTGATGATGCGGCGCGACCGCCCAATCGACCCCTTCGGCGGTGTGCTTGGGTCCGATGATCAAGACGCGATCGGGGACATCGACCCGCCGCCAGATTTCCGCCGCCACCCGACCGCTGAATCGAAGCCCCGCGTGTGGCACCATCACGGCAAAGGCCTTGCGTTTGTCGCAATCCGGCAATCCCTCCAGCAACTGATCGACTTCCGCTTCGCGCGCGGCATCCTCGGCCGGGTAAAACGCCCCGGCCACCGCGGGCCGCCGGACCGTGAAATCGGCGTCGGCCCTGGGACCGAGCGACACCGAGATCGCATCGCAAGAACAATCACAGTGCATCGAATACAACTGCTCGCCGCCGCGGAACGTTTCCATCGACCGTGCCGCTTCGATCAAGGCCTGCGGCTGCTGTGCCTGTGCGTATTGAATCGCCCAACGCCGACCATCGGTCAGCACCATCGCGCGCGTCCCGCCATCGGTTCCCCGCATGTCCGCATCCTCGACGGGGCCGTGATGCACACAATCGCTCAAGACCGCCAACTCGACGTCGCACTCGTTTGCCGAAAACACGCGTTCATCCAACCACAGCGACGCTTGTTCGGTCATCTGATACAGCGACGTTTGCATCGGGCGAGTGTCTTTGATGCTCAGCTGCAACCACTGGTGCGAACCGTGACTGGGATGCCGAACCGAAAGGATCAGCCCCAAGACCTCTAAATCGCTGACGCCCATCGCGTAATACATCGGGGTGGCGCCGATCTGCAGGGCGATCAAATTGCTCCGCACCCAGTCGCGGCAGAGTGACAATTCATGCCCGGTCAGCAATTGCTTCTCATGCCGCAAACGCGACGGATCGGTTTCAAACTTGCAACCGAAATGAACGCCATCGAACAACATCACTTGGGCATCGTCGCGCAACCAGACCCCGGCCGGCAATCCCGCCTTGCGACAGACGGCATCCAAAAACTGCCGCGCATTCCAGCCCTGCTCGGTCGCAACCTGCGGCAACAGCAAACCGCTGTTGTGTCCGAACTGGATCCGCAACCCATGCGTCCCCACGTGGACGGCCTGCTCCCGCTGTTCGCCCTGAACGCCGATCGGTCGCAACGGTCCCAGCAGCGAAACCGACAGATCCAAGTACGGCAATTCGCTCATCGACAACGGCGCCATGCGCGGATCGCGGGCCGTCCGCGCCGCCGAATCCGCCATCGCTTCCCCGAGTTTCATCAACCCGCCCTGACGGCCGCAACAGCCGCGGAGCGTCTCGCCACGTTTGACCGTCACAAAAACCCCGTCGATCGGCAGCTCGGCCAGCTCACCGAGCGATTCGATCGCGACGGACTGATCCAGTCCACCGACCGCGGCCTGCACCATCGCCGAGGCCGCTTTTAAAACCGTCGACTTTTGATCGTCCGTCAACTTCGTCAGATCGTTCCGTTGTGTCGTCGCCATCGCTTTCTCCTCCACTGCTGGTTGCCGTTTGGTTTCGTCCGCCCCTGATCCCGTTTTTTCGATCTGCACGAGCCGTTGCTGCGGCGCAGCGGGCTGCGGCGGTTGCTCGATCGGCTCGATTCGGACACGTTGCCGTCGCCCACCCCATTCCCCGGGAACATCCTCAAACACGCCCGGAATCGTCTCGCCACACTTGGCACAGCGATTCTCCGACATGGTGTACCGCCCCAGCTGATGCCAGTCCCGTTCGATCAACAACGCCCCGCAGCCGTGACAGTACGTACTCTGTCTGGCGATGTCATGCACGTTGCCGACGTACACGTAATTCAATCCACAGCGTTTGGCGATGTCATAGGCCATGATCAGCGTCGCGCCATCGGTCCCGTTGCGGTCGGTCATCCTGAAATCGGGATGAAAGGCCGTGAAGTGAATCGGCACGTTCGGCCCCACATGATCCATCACCCACGTGCACATCCGCCGAATCTCGTCGGCGGAATCGTTCGCGTCGGGAATGATCAAATTGGTCAGTTCGACCCAACAATCGGTTTCATTGCAGACGAATTCGATCGTATCCAAAACCGGTTGCAGGTGCGAACTGGTGACCTTGTAATAAAAGTCTTCGGAAAAGGCTTTCAGGTCGATGTTGGCGGCATCCATCGCGCCGAAAAACTCACCGCGCGCCTGCGGGGTGATGTAGCCGGCGGTCACCGCGACCGACTTGATTCCGATTTCGCGGCAGGCCAGCGCCGTGTCGATCGCATACTCGGCCCAAATCACGGGATCGTTGTACGTGTACGCGACGCTTCGACAACCCGATCGCTGGGCCGCCAAAGCGATTTCGTTCGGCATCGCTCGATCGCTCAACCGAGCCACTTCGCGACTCTTGGAAATGTCCCAGTTCTGACAGAACTTGCACCCCAGGTTGCAACCGGCCGTCCCAAAACTGAGCACCGGGGTGCCGGGCAAAAAATGATTCAGCGGTTTCTTTTCGATCGGGTCGATGCAAAACCCGGTGCTCTTGCCATAGGTGTCCAACACCATCTGACCGGCGACGTTCTTGCGAACAAAACAGAAGCCCCGGTCACCGTCTTTCATCCGGCACGCCCGCGGGCAAAGCTGACACAGAATTCGCCCGTCGTCTGTTTCCGTGTACCAGTGCGTTTGAGTTATCATGGTTACAGTCCCTCGATGCTCACCTGATCGGCACCCATCACGGCGCCGAACCGTGGAAGCGGCTTCCAGCCTGTCGTCCCTTGCGTTCGTAGGGCCTGGACGCTGATTCCAAGAATACCCCGCCAACCCCATACTCGTTCATGACCACCAGCCGCCGCCAATTTCTTGCCGCATCCGCAGCCAGTGTCGCCGCAAGCTTCGCCGCCGCCCCGATTCAATCGGCGCTCGGAAACGACGCCACCGCATCTGTTAAGAATACCATCTGTGTCTTCACCAAACCGTTTAACTCGCTGACCTTTGACGAACTGGCCGAAAAGATCGCGGAAATTGGATACGACGGGATCGAAGCCCCGATTCGACGCGGCGGACACATCGAACCGGAAAAAGCTGCCGATGAACTGCCCAAACTGGTCGAAGCACTCGCCAAATGCGACCTGGAAATCACCGTCATGACCTCCGACATCAATGACCCGGACGACCCGCTGACCGAGCGGGTGCTGCGAACCGCCGCGACCCTGGGGATCAAGCGCTACCGCATGAAATATGTCCACTATGCCCCGGATCTGGCGATCGACGACCAACTCGCCAACTGGCACGACCAATTCGTCGATCTGGCGGCGCTCAATCACGACTTCGGCATCACCGGACTGTACCAAAACCACGCCGGCAACAAATACATGGGCGCGGCGATTTGGGATCTCGATCGCGTCCTGGACGGCATCGCGGCGACCGACATCGGCATGGCCTATGACATCCGGCATGCCACCGTCGAGGGAGGCACAAGCTGGCCGACCACCTTCCGCATGATCCGCGACCACATCGACACCGTCTACATCAAAGACTTTGTCTGGGAAGGGTCGAAGATGAAAAACGTGCCGCTGGGCGAAGGCCGGGTCGACCCCTCGTTTTTCAAAATGCTCGCCGACACCGACTTCACCGGCCCGATTTCACTGCACGAAGAATATCTGGACCACCGCCCCGCCGAACTGGTCCCCCAACACCTCGCCGCGATCAAAAAAGACCTCCAGACGCTCAACGACATGATGAAATAGTCGAGGCTCTGTCCGCTTTGAATTTCCTCTGTCGCTGCGAGGGACGTCGATTGTAGAAGCGGCGGAGTTGATCGTAGCGGAAGTCGTCAAGACTTTCGCGAGCCGTCGGCCCTCTCTGGCGTTTGCTTGCCGCGCAAACGCCGTCTCTCCCAGAGGGGGTTCTTCGCGGATTTTAGTGGCTGCTCTCGGATACTCGGAGAAGGTTTTTTGAGGGATGACTGCGATGTCCGATGGTTCTGTTCGGTCTGATGGCGAAGCCAGCTGTAGCGGAGACGGGCTCTGCGGAGGAGCAACCCGCCTAGGAATCACCTGGTCTGCGATGCGGCGAAGGTGCTTCGTGCCCTCCACCGGCCCGCGCCGCCGGAGGGGCGTTTGAGCCGAGCGGTTGTCGTCCAACACCCATTCGGACATCGCAGCAATGCCTCAAAAAACCTGGGTCCTGAGTGATTAGCCATTAAAATCCACGAAGAACCCCCAGAGGGAGAGAATCTAAATCGGCTACCATATCAGCGGAATCAGCCGCCAACGCACTTTCCGGCAGTAGCGTTGATACTCAACATCGCTCAATAACAGCCGTTCTTCAACACGGATCCGGATCGCGAACAGCGCGGCGATGATCGGTAAGATCACCAGTTGCTTCCAGTCCAGTCCGACGGCGACGAAACAGGCGACCACCATCGCCAGTTCACCGAGATAGGCGGGATGCCGAATGATCGAAAACGGACCGTTCACGACCGTGCCGCGAATCGCCGGCAAGATCGCGAAACAGCGACCGAGGAACGCGAAACTCACGATCGCCAAACCGCTGCCGCAAACGAACAGAATCTGCGCGGCAACATTCCAGTCCCTAGGCGACCAACCAAAGACCCAGCCACCGACAAGCACCGCCGGGATGGCCATCAAACAGGTTGCCCAATCCCCCGACCGTTCCACACCACGCCGCAGCAGAAAAAGCACGCCCACGATCAAATGCAACAGCGACGTCGCGATCAAAATCGCCAACGGACGCTGCCCCAAGTTCGACCAGGTCGCGGCGTTGGCCCAACCCAGGATCGAAACGCCGATCGCGATGTCGACAAGACGCGGCGGCGGAGGCACTAGGCTCTGTCCCTAAAGTTCTGCGAGCGAAAAGGGGGGGGCAGGAGTCAATAGTGCGAAGCACCCGTAGGGCCGTTCCGGCTATTGACTCCTGACCCCGTTTTCGCGGTTTACTGGCGGTGAACGTCGTCTAGGGACAGAGCCTAGTAGATCCAGAATCCCCAATTGAACATCCAGCTGAGCAAGTTGATCACGATCAACCCGCCGCCCCAAAGCATCCACCCCTGGACTTCCGATCCGCCCCCGGCATGCTGAGCGTGCATCATGTGATGCTCGATGGAACCGACGAAGCTGGCCGCTTCCTCCGGATCCCATCCGCTGTCGACTAACTTTTGTGCGATCGATTGCGGGTCTTCACCCTCGGACAAACTTTTCGCCACGACCTCCGCTAGGCCTTGAATCTCATCGGATTCCTGTCCGGGAGGCAGTTCCTGGTTCATCGTCAACTCGGCCGTGCAAAGGTGGAACAGAAAGGGGCAGCTGAACCACTCTATGGAGATCCAAGACCGCTGTCAAATCGATCCAGGATCGACACTCAACGCGCGGGATCTTGGGTTGTGTTCACGCGAGCCCACACGGTTGATGTGGCACGCCGCGTCAGCCGGTGCCACGGGTCGAAGCGTCGTTCATCGTTTTCGGCACAAAAAAACCGACCGCCGATAATCCGATCATCGACAACAGCACCGAAAACAAAAGGTAGTTGGAAAAGAACGCGATCGAAAAGAAGATCGCCACGCCCGTCGCAGCCGCCCACTTCGGCGGCAGCAACCACAACCCGAATCCGAACAGCGTCTCCACCACAATCACCTTGCGGCTGTACCAGGTCGCGATGCCACGCAGCGTCTCGGCGTCGTAGCTCTCGCGCAAATAGTTGAACACCCAGAAATCGCGTTCGCGAAAATAGATGTCGTAAAACACTTCACCCGACCAGTACTCCGCCGTCCACTTGCCGACCGCACCGCCGAGCAGAATCATCGACGCGATCGCGCGGGCCAGAAACGCTCCGCGACGAAGCAACTCCGATGGCTCGTCCCGGTCCATCCGTGTCGCAAACCAAAACACCCAAATCGAAACCCACAAACTGGTCGCAAACGTCATGTCGTTGTGACTGCCCTGGTGGATCAGCATGACTCCCAGGCAACCGACCTGTGCCAACGCACAAAGACAGCGGATCCACGGCAACATGCCGACCACGCCCAAGATGATCGCAGCGAGTGATCCGAGATAGGCCCAACGAATGACCTCGGCCGATTGCAGCCAGGCGGGAAAGAACGGATCCGACAACGGCAGTCGATGATAGACCTGGTCGGCCAGCAGAAAGAATTCGTACTTCCACGCCAGACCCCCGAACACGCCCAGCTGCACGATCAAGTAGGCCCACAACACCCGCCCCGAGAAAGGCGCCTCGACCTCGACTTCCTCCCCACTCCCGTTCGCCGTTTCCCCGCTAAACATCACCGGGCACCTCGGGGCGAGATGATTTCAGAAGACTCGCCAATCCACTCGAATCTGCCTCCGCCGATCGGCTTGGCATGGATTTTGGTTTCCAACGTCTCGCCGCGGTAAGACGACCTGATCGTCACCCAGCGATCCTGGCCGGGACTGAGCAACGAAAAGCGTCCGTTGGCAAACGTCAGCACCCGAGTCGGAAAGTGATTGATGTAGCGGGCTCGACTCGAATCGAGCACCGGCGTGATCAAGCCTTCCGGTAAATCACGGATCTCATATTGATTGCCAAAGTTGTACATCGCCGGAACCGGAGCCTGGATGGCCCAACACGCAAACGACTCGGTCGACAGATGAAAACGCTTCATCGTCACACGGGCGATCGCCGGATAAAACGGCATCAGCAACAACCAAACCGTCACCACACAAACCCCAAAGAGGATCAGCACGAACAGCGGATCGCGACGCGGTCGGCGAGTTTCGGTGTCCATGCCATCCTCTCAAGCAACTTTGACGCAACCTGCCTGATCGTTTAAATCGCTAAACCCTCATACGCCCGATCAAGCTCCAGACTCAGATTTTCAATCGGCAATTCGAACCGCTCTCCTGCACCGTACTCCTGACGAAGGAAGCCTGAATCCCCGCGGGTGTAAACCACTGCCGATTTCAAGGCTTGTTCCATCAGCACATACGCTTCAAGCGTCTGAATCGAAAGATACGCCTCGCGTTTCTCTCCCTCATCGGTACGTCCAGTGCTGTCGGAGAGCACTTCGATGATGACAACGGGAGAATCTTGAAAGGTCTCCTCAAGCGGATTCAACGTGCACGCCACCATCACATCTGGATAGTAGAAATACGTTCCGTGTTCACGTCGCAGGCGGACCTTTGTATCGGAGTTGAAGACGCGGCAACCGCGCCCCGCAAGTTGCGCGTGTAAAAGCCCCAGCACATTGCTGGCGATCAAGTTGTGTGCATTGGTCGCACCGACCATGGCGTAAACATGTCCGGCCAGATATTCATGCTTGACTTCCGACTCAACTTCGCCGCTCAGGTAATCCTCGATCGACACGAATGGCCTTGCGGGAATGCTGCTCATCACACTGATTGCCTTGGAAGGGGATACCAGCAGGACACGCTGGTCGATCGATCAGTCACTGCCATTGATGATACCAGACTTGTCCCCAGGATCCGGCCTATGCCGTGAACGACTCACGCCTGTTCGATCAACCGCAGCGCGATCTCGCGAACCTTTTGCGGATTGGCGTTGGGGTTTTTGCCGCGGGCTTGGCCGATCAGCGAACCGACGGCTTTTTGATTGCCGTTTTTGACATCGTCGACGACCTTGGGGTTGGCCGTGAGCAACTCCTTGACCAGCGTTTCCATTTCCGAATCGTCGACCGCTTCGATCCCCAACGCCTTGATCGCCTGGTCGACGTCGCCGCCGTTTTCGCTAAGGTGTTTGAACACGTCGCGGGCGCGGTCGTTGGTCAGTTCTCCGCTGCTGACTTTGGACAACAGTTGGGCGAGCTGTTCGGCCGTCACGCCGAACGATTCGATGTCCCCGCCCTGCTCTTTCAAGGTTCGCATCACGTCCTGCTGGATCCAGCTGCTGGCCCGTTTCCCCTCGCCGCTGGCCATCGCGACGGCATCGAAGTACTCGACCATCGCGCGGCCTTGGGAAACGATCACGTCGGCGTCGTAGGCTTTGATGCCGTACTGAGACTGCAATCGTTCGCGGGTTTCTTCGGGTGTCTCCCCGAGTGACCCGCGGATCTCTTCGACGCGTTCGCTGGGGATGCGAATCGGCAACAAGTCCGGACAGGGGAAATAGCGATAGTCGGCGGATTCTTCTTTCTCGCGCTGCGGATACGTCACGCCCTTGACGTCGTCCCAACCGAACGTGCGCTTGCCGTGGGTCTCGATCGTGTGGCCGGTTTCTTCCCACTCGGCATACTGTCGATCGACTTCAAAGTGCAGCGCCGCGACGACGTTGCGAAAGCTGTTCATGTTTTTGACTTCGACGATCGGCGTGGCAATCCGCTGGCCATGTTTGTCGATGTGCAAGTTGACGTTGGCGTCCACGCGCAGACTGCCTTCTTGCATCTCACAATCCGAGACGCCCAAGTGCGTCATGATCTCTTTCAGCTTGGTCAGATACGCCAGCGCCTCTTCGGCCGTTCGCAAATCCGGCTCGCTAACGATCTCCAACAGCGGTGTCCCACAACGATTCAGATCGATGCGGCTGTCGGCCCGGCCGGCCGCCTCGTCGTGCATGCTCTTGCCGGCGTCCTCTTCCAAGTGGGCGCGGGTGATCCCGATCCTGCGGGTGGCGTCGGCGTCGGCCGGGTCGACGATTTCCAAACACCCATCGGCACAGATCGGCAGATCAAACTGGCTGATCTGGTACCCCTTGGGCAAATCGGGATAGAAGTACTGTTTGCGATCCCATTTGGTCAGCGGCGGGATGTCACAATTGATCGCCAATCCGGCCCGGATCGCCAACTCGATCGCGTGCTCGTTGATCACGGGCAAGGCGCCGGGCAGGCCCAAACAGACGGGACAGACCTGGGTGTTGGGGGGACTGCCAAACTTGGTGCTGCAACCGCAAAACAACTTGGTTGCCGTCTTCAGTTGAACGTGGACTTCCAGTCCGATGATCGTCGTGGTCGGTAGCTGTGACATCGTTTATTGATTCGGTCGTTGGGTGTGATAATCGGTCGCCGACTGGAAGGCGGATGCCGCAAACAGCAAGCGACTTTCCTCCAACGTCGGGGCCTGCAATTGAATCCCGATCGGCAACCCCGACGGATCGAATCCGCCCGGCAACGAAATCGCGGGAACGCCAGCCAGGTTCGCGCCGACGGTGAACAGGTCACACAGATACATCTGGATCGGATCGTCAATCTTGTCGCCCAGCGGAAACGCCGGCGTCGGTGTAACCGGCCCCAACATCAGATCGACTTGTGAGAACGCGGCGTCATAGTCGCCCCGAATCAATCGCCGTACCTTAAGCGCTTTGTTGTAGTACTCGTCCGCGTACCCTTCACTGAGTGCGTAGGTCCCGATCATGATGCGGCGTTTGACTTCCGCGCCAAACCCCTCGGCACGACTGCGGCAATACATCGACACCAGATCCTTCGCCTCGGCGCCGGCGCGATGTCCATAGTGCGCCCCGTCATAACGAGACAAATTGCTGCTCGCCTCGCTGGGCGCGATCACGTAATAGGTCGGCACCCAATACTCACGGTGCGGCAGATCGACATCGACGATCTCGGCGCCCAATTCCGCAAACACGCCGATCGCATGCTTGACCGCGTTTCGAATCGATTCGTCGATGCCTTCGGCTTGCGCCGATTCACGCAACACCCCGATTCGCACACCGCGAAGGTCATTGGATTCGGTCGCCAACGTGAAATCGGGAACGGCTTGGTCCAGCGACGTCGAATCCCGCGGCTCAAACCCCGCGATCACATTCATCAACAAGGCACACTCGTCGGCCGACCAGGCCATCGGACCGATCTGGTCCAAACTGCTGGCAAAGGCCACCAACCCGTATCGGCTGACCCGACCATAGGTCGGCTTCAATCCCGTCACGCCACAAAACGCCGCGGGCTGACGGATGGAGCCTCCGGTGTCGGTGCCCAGACTCAGCGGAACGGTCCCGGCGGCCACCGCCGCGGCCGCCCCACCGCTGCTGCCGCCGGGTGTGCGAGACGTGTCCCAGGGGTTCTTGGTGATCCCGAATGCACTCGTTTCGGTACTCGCCCCCATCGCGAACTCATCCATATTCGTCTTGCCGACGATCACGGCGTCGGCGGCGCGGAGCTTTCCGACGACGGTCGCATCGTAGGGCGGACGAAAGCCACGCAGCATTTCTGACGAACAGGTCGTCGGCATGTCCGACGTGCACAACACGTCTTTGACGGCGATCGGCACACCGGCCAGCGCCCCGAGCGGTTGTCCGGCGGCACGCTTGGCATCGACGGATTTGGCGGCCGCGACCGCCGACTCGCGATCGACGTGGGTGTAAGCGTTGTGCGTCGACTGAGACGCCTCGATCGCGTCCAGGGCGCGCTCGGCGATTTCAACCGCCGACGCCTCGCCAGCGGCCTGCAATCGCAGCACTTCCAAAGCAGAATCAAGCATGAAGGGGGTGACTCGTTTCGACCAAATGGATGACAGCTACGAATTATCGACCATCACCCGCCGATCGACCACCGGGCATCAAGGGGGGAATCGAGGGCACGTTGGTATCCAGCCTTTAGAGACCGTCCAGCTTAAGTCGATCGCTTTTCGGATGTACGATGGCCCTTCCGGGCCGTCGCCCGTGGGGCTCTGCGCGACGACCTAGAAAGGACGTCGCACACCCCTCCGCCGACCACCTCTCACCCATTCGGTCTGATCATTCAGATTTGTCGCGTTTCGCGCTAGCCCTAAGCTGGACGGTCTCTTTAGGCGATTCCCCGCTCGCTGCGGAGCAGCGACAGCGGGCGGCTGAAGCCTGCACACCAACACTCGCAGATCAATCCGGGATCGCGATCGTGGCGACGCAACCGGCCAAGCCGCCGGAGAGTCGAATGGTGGCGTCGTGCAATTGGGCGACACGGTAGGCTCGGCAAAGCCCCAGCCCCAACCCGCGGCCGGCCTCCCGGCCACTGTAAAACGGATCAAAGGCATGCTTGGAGGCTTCGACGCTCAGCCCCGGTCCGCTGTCGGCGACGTGGATCAACCACTGCGGATCCCGCGACGGGCCCTCCACACGCTCCATCGACAGCACGACGGTCCCGCCGCTGCCGATCGCCTCGATCGAATTTCGCAGCAAGATTCGAATCGCTTCCAGGATCATCGCTCGATCCACCGTCACCATCGCCGGCTCCGGCAGCGTTTCGGCCAACAACCGGATATCGAATTCCGCAGCGATCGCGTCGAATTCCTCTCCGGCCGCCTCGACCAGCGCGTTCAAATCGACGCGTTCCCGATCGACGTCCGGCGGATTGGCGAAAAACATCAAACCCGCAATCATCTCATGGGCGCGATAGACCTGTTGGACGATTTGCTGAAGCGATTGCTGACGCTGTGGATCGGCTTCCTCGCGGGCGAGCTGTTGCGCTCGGGCGGAAATATTCGCCAACGGATTGTTGATTTCGTGGCTCAATCCATAAGCCAACTGCTTCGCGGCAGCCAGCTTGCGTTTCTCGGCCAGCGCGGACAGGCTGGACTCGGCCACCAACTCCCGCTCCCGAGCCCGCGCCCATTGCTGCAGCAAACGACTGCCTTCGAGTTTGCGTTTCGGCTCGGCGATACAGTCCCAAATCACCGCCGGCAAATGCTCGATCCAATCCGAATCGATCGCCGGCCCTAAGACCTGCAGCCACTCCGCCGCTGCGGCCAACCATTCGTTCGGCTCGGTCGTTCGGCTGCGGGCCAACAAACGGGACCAACGATGCTGGTGCGCGTTGGTGACCTCCGGCGCCACAAGAATCCACTCACCGTCGGCGAATTCACCCGGTGCCGCACCGATGAACCACTCCGCCAGCTCCGTCGCCGATACAAATTCATCACCCGGCCAGCGCAGCAGGGCGTACAACAACAACGGCGGGTCTTCGAGAAACGCGGATGTCACCCGGCTGACGACCAGCGGATTGACGTCCCGCCAGCCGGCATCGGACCCGGAAATCGCCGTCGAAATTGCGACCATGGCGGTGTCCGATAGTGGCAACCACCAGCGTTTGCCGTCGCGCGAGATGGGCGGCAGAACGCCCCACCAGCCGAGCTCCAATACCGAGCCCGGAAACGGGAATTCGTTCGACTGGTCGCGGAGACTCGTCACCGCATTCATCTAATTCGGGACTTTGCGTTCCATTTCCAGCAGATCGCAAGATCGCAACACCAAGTCGTCGATCGCAAACGGCTTCTGCATGAAGTCGTTCGCACCGGCGGCACGCAGCGCGTCAACCTTGTTGTGCTCCACCATCCCGGAAATGCAAAGAATCTTGACCATGTCCAAGGCCGGATCGCTGCGGACCCGCTGGCAGACTTCTTTGCCGTTGATGTCGGGCAACATCACGTCCAACACGACCAAATCCGGTCGAAATTCCTTCACGCCCATGCCGGCATCAAAGCCGTTGTTGGCCGTGCGGATGTCGAATCGCCCGTCGCGTTCAAAGCCGTCCTTCATCAATTCGACCAGATCCTGGTCGTCATCGACAATCAACAACTTCTTCTTGCCGCTCTCCAGGGCGTCTGTCGGTATCCCGTTGTCCTTCATGAACAGGTAGAGCTGTTCACGTGGAATACGTCGAAATTTGCTTCCCGGCACCCGGAAGCCCTTCAGCGAACCATTGTCAAAGCAACGAATGATCGTCTGCTGGCTGACTTTGCAGATTTTAGCCGCTTCGCCTGTCGTAAAGACCGTCTTCGTGGTCATCGCAGAAACCATCCTCCCTGCAGGACGAGCCGTTTCCCAACCTGTGCGTTTGTCGCGAGTGAAGCTTCGTGGAAGCTTCACCCTGTTCCATGTCTTTCCGTGCTAGCATTCGCCGGCACTCTTGTGCCGGTCACCAAACCAGCACGACAGGCTTCTTTTAGCAAAACCCCCACGCTTCCGCACAAGAGCATTTCATTGCCAATTTGCGTCAAAAACGTAAGTAACAGCAAACTCCGAAACCCTCAAGCTTGCCGATCTTGCCCGACCAACGAATCTTACCGAATCCCCAGAATAGGTCAAGATAGGTTACCGGCGAACTTTGAACAGCCAACGATCAGTGCGGGACGTTGATTGTAAAAGTGGCGGCGTTGATCGTAGCGGAAGTCGTCAACGGGCTGTCGTTTTGGTGAGCCGCGACGCGTAAGCGGCCGGGCACTGCGACGCTGCCCGAGGCCTTACGGCCAGCGGCTCACCATAGACTCAGCAGATCCCAACTAAATCGACAGCCCGTCAAGACTTTCGCGAGCCGCCGGCCCGCTCTGGCGTTCGATCAGCCCAGTCGATTCAAAGGCAATTGCATCACCTTGACGACGGGGCTTCGAGATAGGCCAGCAATAACGCGATATCCGCCGGCGTGATTCCGCTGATCCGCTGCGCCTGGTCGAGCGAGACCGGCCGAATGTGACTGAGTTTCTCTTTGGCTTCGTTGCGCATCGCGGTGATCGCGGCGTAATCGAATCCGCCGGGAATTTTCTTTTTCAGCATCCGCTGCTGACGGGCAACTTCGTCGCGTTGCCGACTGACATAGCCTTCGTATTTGATGTCGTAAACGACTTGCTGTGCGGCCTGGTTGCCGATGGTCGCAAGCTGGGGAATGAACTCGCACATTTTCGCCCAATCGACTTCGGGCCGACGAAGATAAACGTCGCCCTTGACGTCTCCCTTGGGCGTGTTGATCCGCACCGACCCGAGCAACTCGATCGCTCGGTCGATGTCGGCAAGTTTGGATGCAAACGTCTGGCGTCGCTGGTCATCGATCAATCCCAACGCATCGGCATCGGGGGTCAATCGGCGATCGGCGTTGTCTTGCCGCAGCAGCAGTCGATATTCCGCCCGGCTGGTAAACATTCGATAGGGTTCGTCGGTGCCGCTGGTGACCAGATCGTCGACCAACACACCGATGTAAGCTTGATCGCGAGTCGGGACCCAAGTGGATTGACCGGCGACTTGCCGCGCCGCATTGAGACCGGCGATCAAACCTTGTCCGGCCGCCTCTTCGTACCCGGTCGTGCCGTTGATTTGGCCGGCGAGATACAACCCCGACACGCGTTTGGATTCCAGGTGCGGCCAGAGCTGCGTGGGCGGACAATAGTCATACTCCACGGCGTAACCGTAACGCATGATGGTTGCCCGTTCCAATCCGGGAATCAGCCGGAACATCCCGTCCTGGACGTCGCGTGGCAGACTGGTCGAGATCCCGTTGACGTAAACCTCTTCGGTGTGATGGCCTTCCGGTTCAAGGAACAACTGGTGGCTGTTTTTATCGGCAAAGCGAACGACCTTGTCTTCGATCGAAGGACAGTAGCGCGGCCCGCGTGTGTTGATTTGTCCGCTGTACATCGGCGCGCGATGAAGATTGGCGCGAATCAGATCGTGCACGGCTTCATTGGTCATCGCGATGTGACAGGGCACCTGATCGATCGACAAGGAATCGTTGAGAAACGAAAACGGTTGGGGCACCTCATCGCCGGGCTGTTCGTCCAAGCTGGCGTAGTCGATCGTGCGGCGGTTCAATCGCGCCGGTGTGCCCGTCTTGAATCGATCGATTTGGAATCCCAATCGATTCAGCGCGCCGCTGATCCCCGTCGTCGTTCCCTCTCCGGCACGGCCGCCGGCGGTCTTGGATTCGCCGGTGTGCATGATCGCTGACAAAAACGTGCCGGTGGTCAACACCACCACCGCGGCGCGATACTCGGCTTGGCCGCGGACGCGGACCCCGACGATCCGCTCGCCCTCGGCGGTGGTTTCGGTCAACAGG
Organism: Stieleria neptunia; assembly: GCF_007754155.1. NCBI lineage: Bacteria > Pseudomonadati > Planctomycetota > Planctomycetia > Pirellulales > Pirellulaceae > Stieleria > Stieleria neptunia. Next base: position 9,286,122 of record NZ_CP037423.1, read on the forward strand.
TCTTCGACGGTTTCTTGACGCAGATCCAAGTCGCTCTGCAATTCGATCGCGTGCTTGATGTATTGCTGATACGCCTTCTTGTCGGCTTGTGCCCGGGGGCTGTGCATCGCCGGCCCCTTGCGGCAATTGAGCAGTCGAAACTGAATGCCGGTCGCGTCAATCGCATGCCCCATCAACCCGCCGAGCGCATCGACTTCGCGGACGATCTGGCCTTTGGCGACGCCACCGATCGCCGGATTGCAGGACATCTGCCCGACGGTATCCAGATTGGTCGTCAGCAGCGCCGTCCGCGCGCCCAACCGAGCCGCCGCGGCAGCCGCCTCGGTCCCGGCATGGCCTGCCCCGATCACCACGACATCGTATTGATACTGAATCATGAACTCTTACTCATTTGCCTTGGCACCACCGCCGGGGACCTCACCGGCCGCGGAGAAACACTCGATGCAACACTTTTTCCTGCTTCCCCATCAAGAATGGCCCTTCATTTTGCCGAACCGGAAGATGAGGTACACCCGTTTCTTTCGACTCCGGTACATCCGATGGGCGTTTTCCGCCAATTCGTCCGGGCGATCAGTCATCGCCCCCCGTTCATCCCGACGGCACCCCGCCGAAGACCTGCGGTACGCCGACCGGAAGACCATTCCGTCGGACTGTCGATCGCGATGGGGGCCCTGTTCGCCATCTTCGCCGTTCCGGCGTTGGCGGTCGACCCGGACGCCATTGTCCTCACATCTCGGGTTTTTGATATCCCATTTCAGATGGAACGGGACAGCGGAGCGACGACGGTGCGGCTCTACGTCTCCTCCGACCGCGGACAAACCTGGGACAAGGCGGCCGAGCAGCCCCTGCCGATCCAGCAATTCCACTTCGAAGCGACCGCCGATGGGGACTACTGGTTCACCCACGCGACCGATTTGGACACGCCCCCCCGACCGACCGAAAAGCTCTCACCGGAACGCAAGATCTTTATCGACACGACCGGGCCGGCGATCGATCTGCAAGCCGGCGCCGACGTCGGCGGCAACCTTTCGGCCCAGTTGACACTGACCGATCCGCACCAAGTCGCCACGCTCCGCGTGCTGTATGCGACCGACGTCGGACGCCAATGGGTCACGGTCCCCAACGCGTCCATTGATCAGGAAGGCCGGTTCTCGATTCGGCCCGCCGACGATTGGCAACAGATGTCCGTGCATGTCACGGCCACCGACTCGATCGGCAACGCATCGGTCCAGGCGAAAACGTTCCGCCGTCCCCGCGTGGCGGCAACCCAACGGCCACGGATGGCCGCGTCGCCCAACCAGTTGCGGATCCAAACCGTCGCCGGCCCGAGCGATCCGCCCAGCTATCGGCTCGGCCCGACGGCCGACAACCCGACGTCACCGCCGACAACAACGCCGACCCCCGCGACGACATCCCCGCCATCGCCCGCGAGTGGCGCCGCATTGCAGTCGCCGGGTTCGGGTCCGCTGCGATCGACCGGCAACGCGAGCCCCCCCGTCCGCGGCACCGCCCCGGCCACCACACCGGCCACGGGACGTTCGCTGCAGTCTTTCGGTTCGGCGTTCGGCCCCACCACTCGACCGCGGACCAAACCGATCGAACCCGCCCCCGCAGGCACGGCAACGACGCCCGCGCCCCCTTCACCCGCGGCCCGATTGCCCGGCACGCCGTCGCGTCCGATGACGTTGCCCGCGTCGGGGCTGACCGCCAAGCTGACGCCCGAAGGCATCGAGGTGCTGCCGGCACCGCAACCCGAATCCGCACCCGCAGAGCCGCCGCCGGCACCTGCAACGACGCCCGCGGCGACGCCGGAAACGTTGCCGACACCGAAGCCGGAATCCGCCGACGCGCCGACGCTGAACCTGGCCCCGCCGAAATCGCCCGGCGCCCCGATCACCGAGTCGATCCCACGGCCGAAAGCCGATGCGAAAGCCGATGCGGACGGCGAATCCACGCCCCAACGGTCTCGGACACTCGAAGAAGCCTTGCGGCCGATCACCCCGCGATCCCAGACGACGCCGAATCGGCCGTCGCCCGGCCCCGCCGCGGAACCGATTCCGACGCCCGCTCCGAGCAGCACGCCGGAGGATCAACGGCGCGACCGGGCCGAGCGAGCCGAACAACTCAGCCGCGAGCAACAACAACGCTACGATCGAGCCCAACTGGCCCGCACGGTTCCCTTTCGCTGGAGCAACTCCAATCGCTTCAGTTTGGAATACGAACTCGAAGCCGTCGGGGCCTCGGGGACCGAAGCGGTCGAGTTGTACGGCAGTCTTGATGCCGGGCGGACTTGGAAACGATGGGGCGCCGACCCGGATCGGACCAGCCCCTTTGACATCGAAACCAAGGGCGAAGGCGTCTTTGCGTTTCGCATCGTCGTGCTCGGCAACAACGGTTTGGCTAGCCCGCGCCCGTTGCCCGGTGATCAACCCGACATCGCGGTGATCGTGGACCAGACGCTGCCCAAGATCAAAATCACGTCGGCCCGTTACGGCGAAGGCGATCGGACGGGGTCGTTGATCATTCGCTATGAGTGCAGCGATGAAAACCTGATGAACCGCCCGGTCGCGATCGCGTTCAGTGATTCGATCGACGGGCCGTGGACGACCATCGCCGCGGGGCTTCGCAACGACGGGCTGTACGTCTGGCCGGCCGATCCGAAGTTGCCCCATGAAATCTATCTGCGTGTCGACGCCACCGACCAGGCCGGCAACACGGGCAGCTACTTGTTGGACCAACCGATCGCCACCGGCGGGCTCGCCCCGCGGGCCCGAATCCTCGGCTTCCGATCACGCTAGTGCTGCGTTGCGGCTGATTCTTAGGATTGTCCACGGAAAGGGGGTCAGGAACCAAAAACCAAATGGCCCGAAGGGTGCTTCGCATTTTTGGTTCCTGACCCCGTTTCCGATCAAACGCGCCACCCGAAGAGATAAGTTGCAACGCAGCACTAGCGGTTAAACTACGGCTCCCCCCTGCCCTTCCCTGCCCCGGAGCCCGTGATGCGTTACCTGTTGTTGATCCTGGCGTTGCTTCCCGTTGCGGCCCAAGCCGCCCGACCGAACATCATCTTGGTGATGGCCGACGATCAAGGCTGGGGCGAAACCAGTTACAACGATCACCCGCGGCTGCAAACACCGAACTTGGACGCGATGAGCGAGTCCGGGCTGCGGTTCAATCGGTTTTACGCCGGTGCCCCGGTCTGCTCGCCGACCCGCGCCGCCGTGTTGACCGGCCGGTCCTGTTACCGAGTCGGCGTCCCCGAACACGGCTATGCCTTGCGTCACCAAGAAATCACGTTGCCACAGGTGCTCTCCCAAGCGGGTTACCAGACCGCCCACTTCGGCAAATGGCACCTCAACGGATTGCGTGGCCCCGGTGCACCGATCCTGCGCGGCGACAAATTCCATCCCGGCACGTTCGGCTTTGACCATTGGCTGTCGGTGACCAACTTCTTCGATCGCGATCCCTTGCTCAGCCGCGGCGGAGAGTTTGAAGATCACCGGGGCGATTCGTCGGACGTGATCATGGAGCAAGCGCTTCGGCACATCGAACGTCAATCCGCATCCGACCAACCGTTCTTCACGGTCATCTGGTACGGCACGCCCCACTCTCCCTTTAAAGCGTCTGCCGAAGACAACGCACCGTTTTCGGATCTGAACGAAACATCGATGCATCACTACGGTGAACTGGTCGCGCTGGACCGCAGCATCGGCGCGCTGCGTTCCGGGTTGCGCAAGCTGGGCATCGAAAAGCAAACGCTGTTCTGGTACTGCAGCGACAACGGCGGGTTGCCCAAGATCATGCCGACGACGACCGGTGGACTGCGCGGGAACAAAGGCACGATTTTCGAAGGCGGCTTGCGGGTGCCGGGCATCATCGAATGGCCCGGAACCGTTACACCGCGACAAACCGATTATCCGGCCAGCGTGATGGACATGATGCCCACGATCCTGGAACTCGCCGGCCAAGCACATCCGGCCCCGCAGCGTCCCCGCGACGGCATCAGTTTGACGCCTTTGTTTGACGGTCCATCGGATGATCAGCCGGATCGCCCCGAGCCGATTTTCTTTCGCTACAAATCCGCCGCCGCGGTGGTCGACGGAAACTGGAAACTGCTGACCAAAGACTTCAAGAAGGATGCCTTTGAACTGTACGACCTGGCCAGCGATGTGGCGGAATCCACAAACATCGCCGAGCAACATCCCCAGCGTTTCCAATCGCTCCGGCAGCAACTCCGCGACTGGCTCGCGTCGACCGACGCCAGCGAAGCAGGCCGGGATTACCCCGAAGGCCGCGTCGCAGCGGATCATCCCCAACCGATGTTCTGGGTCGACCGCCCCGACTACCAACCCCACCTGGAGCAATGGAAAGACCGCTGGGAATACAAAACCTGGCTCGACCGACGCCGGAGATCGAAGAAGTAGGCAATGGCGGGTGCCGGGCAAGGCAAAACGATGGGGGCAAAACAATAGGAAAGACAATTGGGCAACAACCGAAGTCATCATTCAAGTGTTGTCATTCGCACATCGTGATGGTTTAGATTCGTCCACTGGATACAACGAAGGCTTGTATGACACAGCAGTCTTTTTAACTGCGTCTCCATCTCTGCATCGCCCTCGGTTAGCATTGTGATGGCCATTGCTGTGTCAGTGTCGATTAAAAACACGTCGTGCATGCCAGCTTGGAAGTTCCCGTCAAAGATCGGAACGCGGCTCGATGCACCCTGGAATCCATTGAGCAGAAATAAGGTGGCTTCACGATAGAGAGATGCGGTTAAGAATACGCCCCAATCATTCAAAAGATCTTCCAATACCTCTCGTAATCTAACGCTCGCATCATTGACGCCTCGCCATCGTTTGGTATCGATCGCAAATCGGTGTCGAGCTGCTGAATCAAGATTGGTCGAGATGAAACGCTTTTGGACACGAGGCGTTCGCAAATTCACCAACAATCCATGTTTCATTCCCGAGAGAAGCAAATAGTTGATTGCTTGAGCGTCGTGAGCAGGCGTCAGACAATCAACGGTTTTTGCTTCCACCATCAGCGCGTGGCCCAGAAGCAGATCCATATAGTACGACTTACAGAAGTGTTTGTGTGACACTTTGATTTCGACTTCTCTCCTAGCGGGCACTACGCCTGCAAGTTCACAACGCCGACGAATGATATTTTTGAATGGAGTCTCGTCGATCAGACGACTGAAATCATTGTGAGCGGAGTAGATGATTCCCATGACTCGGTATGCGAATGACTGGAACTCGTCGCGGTCAAGAACCTGAATTTCTGAGTCAACCTTGATGGGCATGACGACACCTCTCGTTGAGAGTTGGAAGGTGGCAAAACGTTGGGGCAAAACAACAACACACAAGAAGTATAGCGACACCCCCTGGGCCATCGTCTTGCCCCCATCGTCTTGCCCCCATCGTCTTGCCCCCATCGTCTTGCCCCCATCGTCTTGCCCCCATCGTCTTGCCCCCATCGTCTTGCCCCCATCGTCTTGCCCCCATCGTCTTGCCCCCATCGTCTTGCCCCTGCTTCGGCGCTGCCTTTGCACTTGCTAGACTACGCGGATGCCCAAAACACATGCGTTTGAATTTCTGACCAGCCATTCTTCTGCCGCTCCGGTCGACTTTGCGGTCGCGGCGGTGTTTGGCGGCGACCACACGTTGGCGTCCTGGACGACGTCGGTCTTGACCGGCGCGGCGGACGTCACCGATGTCGAAGGCACGACGGCACGTTGGGCCGACATCAACGACGAATTGTCGACCGCGTCGTTGTTTGACATGGGCGAAAAGCGATCGGTGGTCATCCGCGATGCCGACAAATTCGTTTCGGCCAATCGCCCCGAAATCGAGCACTACCTGGCCAAGCCCGGATCGGCGGCCCGTCTGGTGTTGCAATTCGAATCCCTGGCGTCGAACACCAAAGTCTACAAGGCGCTCGACAAGTCGCATGTACTGGTCTGCTGCAGCGGCGAAACGGGCCAGAAGACGGGTGCCACGGCGGCGTCACGGCGCAAGTTCTTGACCCAATACATTGCCGCTCGCCACCAAACCAAACTCAGTGGCGGCGCGGCCGATGCCCTGGTCGAAATGCTCGGCGACGACATCGGTTTCTTAGACACCGAGATCGCCAAGCTCGCGCTCTACCTGCCGCCCGGCGAAACGATCGACGAACCACTGGTCCGAGACGTGGTCGCCGGCTGGCAGGGCAAGACGATATGGCAGATCACCGAAGCGATCTCGTCGGGCAACGCTGCCGAAGCGATCAAGCAACTCGACAAATTGATTTCGGGCGGACAACCGGCAATCGCACTGCTGCCCCAAATCGCCTGGTCCTTGCGGCGACTGGGGCTGGCTGCCTCGGCCCACGTGGCCGCCGAACGCGCCGGCAAACGCCAGACGCTGGAAGACTCGTTGGCCCAAGCCGGCATCCATCGTCCCGCCGAAATCTCGCGGGCGATCGCCGACATGAAACGCATGAAACGTGAAAAGGCGGTCCAGTTGTTGGCATGGCTGCTCGATGCCGACCTGAGGCTGAAAGGGACGCACAGCGCCGACGGCCGCGACCGGTTCATGCTGGAGCAATTTGTGATGCGACTGGCCAGCGCAACCTGAGCGGTCCTAGCGCCGGAACCAGCCCTTGCGCTTCACATAACAATCACGCATCAAATCGAAGAACACCGCGTGATTGTTCTTCTCCAGCAGTGAAAGAAACTTGTGAATGCCGCCGGTGTCAATCAGTTTGCGTTCCGCTTCGGTGATCGTCACCAACCAGAACAATTGAACCACTCCACCGATCACCTCCTTCGCCTGGATCGGTTTGGAATCCGATTCGACCACCGGCAACATGTACACACAGTCCTGTTGCTGACTGCCGGACAACGGATCGTGCAGCCCATCGAGCGATTCCGTCGTCCCGATCGAAAGCCCCTTCTTTTTTCGAAACGGAAGCTTGGCCGCGCCGCGTAGAACCTGGATCGCCAATTCGTCCAGATGGGTGACATACAGCAACAGTTCAGCCCGCACGCTCCGTTGGCCGTTCGGCATCGGGATCGGATAGTCACTCATTCCGCTGGTCACCAGCGTCGTGAAATCGCGGGCGGCTTCGGGGAGATGGACCGAGACGTCGACTCGCATCGCAGGGTCATCATCAACGTCATAGCGACTGCGCGGTCCGAACCGTTCTTCATAAGCGAGTCGCCGCAGTTCACTCAATCCCGTCTGGGCCGCAGCGACAACGGCTTGCTGGTCCTCCGTCGCCCGGGCCTCCGTCGCTCGGGTCGGGGCGACGCCCACGTCACCGGCCGTTGCCACGGCTGCGGCGGAAACTTCGTCGTACTCGGCCAGTTCAAAATCAGCAGGCTGTTCCTGGACACGCCCCAGCACATCCTGCCAAGACGCGGGCGGACTGTCCGTCGAACCAGACTCTTCGGCAACAGATTCCGCCGGCGGCTCGGGCGTCGGATCGTGGACCGGCGTCGCAGCCTCCACCGGTTCGGGTGTGGCTTCGGATTCGGGTTCCAGTTCCCAACCGGGCTCTGTCGAAGCATCAGGGGTCACGACGATGTCCAATTCGCGACGGGTCAATTCGTTTTCACGCCGTATCAATTCCGCTTCGCGGCGCGACAAGGACTCTTGGCGATCGGCAAACTCTTGCAACAGTCGCTTCTTTTCCTCCAGAATCGATTCGGCCGACACGTCGGGGACCTCGTCGGACGTCACCACAGGCGGCGGCGTGGCCGAAGCGTCCGGCGCGGCGTCGGCAAGCTGCTGCTGCTCCTCCTGCAGCGACTGTTCCAATTGACGCGCCGCCTGCTCACGGTCGGCCAACGCCTGTTCGCGTTCATCGAGTTCTTCGCGGCGCCGTTGAAGCGCCGCCTGTTCGGCCTCCCGTTGCGTTTCCAACTGCTGCGTCTCGGCGATCCGTGCCGCTTGACGTTCCCGTTGTTGCTCCAGCTCCGCGGCCAGCGCGTCCAACTCCTCGGCTCTGGCATCGAGCTGTTCCTGCTGCCGTTGCAGCTCCGTTTCACGTTGCTGCAACGCTTCCGATCGGGACAGAACCTCCTGCTGCTGTTGGTCGCACTGCGATTCACGCTGGTCGATGTCCTCCGCTCGCTGGTCGATGTCCTCCGCTCGCTGGTCCAGCTCCCGACCGCGTCGCTCCAACTCAATCGCCAGAGCGTCCAACTCATCGCCACGGGCGTCCAGCTCATTGCCACGGGCGTCCAACTTTTCGGACCGATCCTGCAACGCCTGTTCGCGCGCCTGCAGCTCCGCCGCCCGCTGCTTCAGCGTCGCTGCGGCAGCGTTGCCAGTCGTGATCGATGATGGGGTGGCCTGGTTGGCCGCACACACTTGCGTGACGGAATCGGCTGAAAAATTCAATCCCGGGACGGTTGCGGCGGCGACCCACGGACCTTGTCCATTTCCCACGCCAGAATTGGGCACAATGGCTCCGGCGTCCACGTAGCGTTGCAACTGCTGGACCGAGTACGGACCACGTTTTCCATTTTTGGTCTTGATGTACCACTGGTCTGGCGTCACCGGGTCTGGCATCAGCATGGTAGGGGCAACAGAGTGATTTCGGCATCTTGGAAAAGCGAGGATCGCGTGTGAACGCGCCACCCACCATGATCCTAGCACGTCGATCCCGGCCCGGACGATTCATCACCCGATCAGCCGGGTTGTGATGAACAGTCTGTCAATTTCAGTGCTTGATGCAACAGCAACCGCAGCGGTGAAACACCTACATGCGGGTACTGGTCCCCTTCGTCAGAGCCATAAAGGCTGACTCCAAGTCCAACTCTTCCTCCGAGAAACGCTTCAGATCGATGTTGTTTTCGATCAACAGCTTCGGCAGGTCGCTGTACTCTTCGACGTCGGGCTTCAACACGACACGGATCGAGGCATCACCGAGTTCGCAATTCTGGACCTTCTCGTGCTGGGCGAGCAAGTCGATGATCGCATTCAACTGGTCCGGGCGGTTCGGTTGGATCACCAGCACGACGTGTTCACGGACCATCCGAATGACTTCGGTGACTTCGGCATTTTGCTTCAGTTCACCGCGATCGATGATGCCGACCTTATTACAGACGTCGGCCAGCTCGGGCAGAATGTGGCTGCTGACGATGATTGTTTTCCCCATCTCCCCCAACTTGCGCAACAGGTTACGCATCTCGATCCGTGCCCTGGGGTCGAGTCCCGACAGGGGCTCGTCCAACAGCAGGACTTGGGGGTCGTGCAGCAGCGTTCGGGCCAGCCCGAGTCGCTGGGTCTGTCCCCGCGACAAGGTATTGGCAAAGGCATCGCGTTTGAATTCCAGGTCGACGATTTCCAGCATTTCATTGACGCGTTCGCGTCGTTGCTGGCCGTTGATTCGGTACGCCGCGGCGAAGAACTCCAAGTACTCGACCACGGTCATGTCGTCGTAAACGCCGAAGAAGTCGGGCATGTAACCGACCAGCCGGCGGATCTCTTTGGGGGCGGTGTGGACCGAGTGATCGCAGACGTACGCCTCGCCCCAACTCGGTTCGAGCAAGGTGGCGATGATCCGCATCGTCGTGGTCTTGCCCGCCCCGTTGGGTCCGATGAACCCGAACAGATCGCCTGCCTTCAGATCCAGGTCGATGCTGCGAATCGCAAAGGCATCGCCATACTTTTTTGTCAAATCGACTGTCTTGATCACGGGAGTCTTTTCTCGTTCAGTTCTGGCGAATCAGTTCAGGCGAGTCGAACGAACCGGCACGACCACGCGCACCATCGACAGCACCTGACCACCGGGCTGGATGAATCCCGCGGAACCATCCATCGTTTCTTTCACTTCCAATTCGAACAGCGGTTTCTCTGTCCGCCCCATCAACAGACATCGGTCCTCGACCAACAGTTCCGAGAGATCCAGATCGCCGAGCACATGGTGCCCGAGCCCGGTGAAGAGTTCTCCTCCGGCGGCGCGATGGAACAGGATCATTTCGGCGACCCGCTTGGCGTCTGAAAAATCACTCGGCGACCACGGCGTCGTCGCCGTCGTGCTTTGGTCGGCGGACTGTTGTCGCGTCAAACGCCAACGAAAGTTCTTCTGGCGCAATTCACTTAACTCCGCCACACTCGACCCGGCGGGGACACGCGTCGGCAACAGATACACCCAGTTCCCATAGATCAGGACGCCGTCGAGAAGGTCATAGGGCAAGGGGTTGACCAACGCGCCCCGCAACAACTCGCTTCCCGGGCGACGGATCACGGAAACGGCCCTGTCCGTGTCGGCGGCGAAGGAGCACCGCGCGGCAATCGACTTGCTGCTGCGCGGGGCAATTGTCAACCCGTTGAGTTCTGTTTTCACGCCCCGACCGACATCGGAATCGATCGTTGACGGCACCACCGAATACTCGTCAAACACCGTGTTCTCCCCGGCCAGCTGAATGCCGCCGAACGCGCGGCCGGGATACCCCATGGGAAACACAAAGGAGCGAGAAGCGGTCGAACCGGGTTGCCCGAGCGGTTGGGGTTCAAGCAGTTCGAAGGCTTCCCTGGCCCCATATCGCACATCCACTCGGGCCGGATCATGCGAATACAGCGAGCACCACGCGAACCCGCGCCCGGCCCCGTCGACCAGATCGATGTCGGTGACCTGAAATTGATTCGCCCGCAACAGCGCGGACGTCGCCGAAGCCGCGCCTGCCGCGTCTGGATTTGCCGAGCCTGTGCCTGCCGCGTCGGCGACGGTTTGGGGCGCGGCCTGGATGACCAGCAACACCGACAGCGCGATCGCCATCAGCGGAAACGACACCCATCCCAACAGTGGCTTTCCCCAGACGCGATTGATCAACAGGTAATCCAGCGGCCCGATCAAGGCGATCAGCAACATCACGACGACCGAGACGACCGAAAAACTGAAGCGTGGCTTGATCGCAAACTGGTCCAACACGCCTCGCATCTGGCCGGCCAAATCCGAGAACGATGTCGAACCGGTCCGACCGTCGCGTTCTCCGGTCTGTTCCTCGAGCAGGTCGCCGACGACCTGTTTGACCAGATCCAGACGTTCGGGCCACTGGGCAAACCGGGGTGCATCCAAGTCGGCCGTGACGACCGTTGCGTGCCCCAGCCCGATCACGTAATCGGCCCCCAGCACGGCGGAGACGCGTCGCGTCGTGCGGCCGGAGATCAACACGCGTCCCTCGCGTCGCGGCAGCTTGATGCCTTGAAAAACATCCAGCGGCGTCTGGCTGGACGTAAAGGTTTCAAAGGCCGCGGGGTCATAACGTGAAAGCGTGACGTCCTCGACCGGCAACAGCGATGCCAGCCACGGTGCCGCTTGCAGGGTGCGCTCGGTGGCCTCGCCCAGACAGACAAACAAGTGACCGCCGCGCCGCAGCCAGGACACCAACGCATCGGTCTGTTCCCCGACCATCGCCTGCAGCACGGGCACGCCGCTGGCGTTGACCATCACCATGTCGACGCCGTCATAGCCGAGCGATTGAAAGGGCAGACGATCGGCCGAATCGATCCGGGTCACGGCGATGCGAGCGGCCTTGTCCAGCAACACGTTGGACGCGCCGATCTGGTCCACGCCCAGCGGATCGCCGACCGAGACGATCCAAGGCATCCCGGCGGGGATCATCGACGGTCCGCTCGCCGGTCGGCCGGCAGCAGGAAACCGTGTCTGGACGATCACTTCCGTGCCCGCTTCGGTCGTCCGCTCAATCGTCAGCGGGGCCGCCTCGGAGCCCGGCACCACGTAACCCAGCTCGATCGCGTCGGAATCCTCTGTGGCGTTGGGATACATTCCATAACGCACCCGCACGCCGTCTCCGTCGAGCGTCTCCAACGTGAACGGCGAAGGCGTCCCAGCCTCGGTTCGCATCGTGGCACCGATCGCTTCGGCCAGGCGGATCGCGGTCGGCCGGCCGACGCGGTAGTGCCCGTTGATGCCGACGACCACGGCGTCCGCAGTGGTTTCCGCAGTGGTTTCCGCAACCGCCGTCTGCTGCTGTGCCACTCCAACGGTGGTCGACGACAGCAGAAACAGCGAGACGAGCGCGGCGATGACCGCGGACTGGACGTGGTCTGTCATGGCTTCTCTGAATCGGGGCATTCGCACACCAGTTTGCCACACCCCGGACATCCCCCGCCATACTTGGCGACCAAGGCGGCGTTGAGATCGATTTCGGCGACGTTGGCAATCGTGGTCAGCCAAGCGATCACGTCGGCAAACTCTTCGGCCAGATTGGCTCGATCGTCGCCCCGCAAGGCCGACGAAAGCTCGCCGACCTCTTCCATCAGCCACATGAACGTGCCTTCCACCCCCCTGGCCACGTCCTTCTCGTGGTACATCTGACGAATGTGCCGCTGAAGATCCGCAAACGATAATTCAGTAGAATCACTCATGCTGGCAGATTGTAGCGCGTGCGTGGCGCTTTCGCGATCGGGGTGGGCTGAGTTAGATTAGGGTTTAGCCATCCGTACAGCGTTTGCGACCGTTTGGTTCAGTGCCCCCGGGGCGTTTGCTTCCGCCCGTCTGCACGATCGTTTTCGAAAACCTGCCTTTCGCTCTCTCTTTTAACCCCGCAGCGACGTTCGTTGACTGATTCTGAGCACCGCCGGATGGCCGCCCCCGATGATAAAGCCGCGGGAAAACCGCCGGCCGAATTCCACCGCTACCCGTTTTATGCGCCGCGGTTTTGGCACGGGATGCGGCCGCTGACCTGGTGGGGCCTGCTGCGTCAGGGGCGGTTCAAAATCCACCCGAGCCGGCTGCCGAATCTGCTGGGCGTTTCGCTGGCGACGCCCTGGAACACGGTCTTGGCAGGTCTCCAGCAACTGATTTTCCGAAATCGGCTTGCAGCGGCCGAATTGCATGGCCCCCCCGTCTTCATCATCGGACATTGGCGGAGCGGCACCACCTTGTTGCACGAACTGTTGGTGCTGGACGAACGTTACAGCAGCCCGACGACGTTCCAGTGCTTTGCGCCCCATCACTTTCTGGTCACCGAATGGATTTTTCAGAAATTTTTCGGCTGGCTGCTGCCGGGAAAACGCCCCATGGACAACATGGCGGCTGGCTGGGAACGGCCCCAAGAAGACGAATTCGCGTTGATGAACCTGGGGCTGCCGTCTCCCTATCGCCACATCGCGTTTCCCTGTGAAGCCCCCGTGGATTTGAATTACCTGGACTTTCAAGACGTCTCCCCGTCGGCCCTGCGCCATTGGCTGGACACGTTGAGGCGTTTTTTGCTGGGGGTCAGCACCGTGACCGGACGCCCCTTGGTCATCAAAAGCCCCACCCACACCGGCCGCATCGCCGCACTGGCCAAGGAGTTTCCCGACGCCAGGTTCATCCACGTCACCCGCGACCCACGCGCCCTGTTCCCCTCGACCTGCCGGTTGTGGGCCGGGCTGGCCGAAGCCCAGGGGATGCAAGTGGCCCGGCGCCCCGACGACGACGCGTCAACGGGCCCACCGAACGACGGTGACGCCCCGCCGCTGTCGGCCGACAAACAATACGTGGTCGATTGCCTGCGGCGAATGTACGACGCCTTCCTCCGCGATCGCCCGACCATCGACTCCAACCGCATCGTGGATATCCGCTACGAAGACCTGGTGGCCGACCCGGTCGCGATGCTGGAAACGATCTATCGCTCGCTCAAACTTAGCGATTTCGATTCGGTCCGCCCGGTGATCGAATCCTGGGCCGCCAGCGAACACCGTTCCTATCAAACCAACCGGCACCAATTGTCCCCCCAAGACGAAGCGACCATTCGCTCCGCTTGGAAACACTACTTTGAAACCTATGGCTACTGATCACATGAACTCGCGTCTGAACGAATCGCGTTGCCATTCCACTGCATGCCGCATCGCTGGGCGTGGCCTATGCCGGCGGCAGACAACGTCCGCCCTCGCCTGCGCTGTGATGATCGTCCTGTCGACGTCACTGATCGGTTGTGCCCGCAAGGATTCCGAAACACCCACTGCGGAACCGCCCACCGCCGCCGCCCCGGTGACCAGCGAACAGACCCCCGCTTCGACGGCATCCGCGCCCGCTTCACCTGAACCGCAAACCTACTCGGCCAGCGCCGACGACCTGCTGGCCGCCAGACTGCCGGACGAAGAATCGGCCGCGGGCTGGGTCCGTCTGTTCGACGGGCACACGCTGTTCGGCTGGGAAATCACCGGCAACGCAAACTTTCGCATCGAAGACGGCGCGATCGTGGTCGACCAGGGCGACCAATGCTTGATGTGCACCTCGACCAGCTGGGGCGACTTTGAATTGACGTTCGAATTCAAAGCCGATCAAGAAACCAACAGTGGCGTGTTTGTTCGCACACCGCTGAAACCGGAAAACGTGACCTCGGATTGCTACGAAATCAACATCGCCCCGGACGACAACCCGTTCCCGACCGGCAGCATCGTCCAGCGGCAAAAGGTCGACGGCGAAGCGGCGGGACCGCAAACGCCGACGCAGTGGCGAACCATGTCCGTCATCGCCGATGGCAAGGATGTCACCGTGTCCCTGGATGGCAACGTCGTCTGCCGCTACACCGATCCGGTCGATTTGGCAGCACGCCGCATCGGGCTGCAACACAACTCCGGACGCGTCGAATTCAAGGACATCAAAATCCGTCCGCTGGGCATGCAACCGATGCTCGATGCGGAATTGTCCCAATGGAAAAAATATCCGGAGATGGAAGGGACCTTCACGATCAACGACGACGGCGACCTGCATGTGCTCGGCGGCAAGACACAACTGGAAACCCGACAAAGCTACGGCGACTTCTTCATGCTCGCCGAGTACAAGATCGATGACCCCGAAATGAACTCAGGGATCTTCTTCCGCTGTATCCCCGGCGATGAAATGATGGGCTATGAATGCCAGGTCAACAACGGATTCAAAGACGGCAACCGATTGACGCCCTTGGATTGTGGCACGGGTGGAATCTTTCGCCGCCAAGACGCCCGCGTGATCGCCGGAGAAAACGGGCAGTGGTCGACGGTGCTGCTGCACGCCAGCGGCAACAGAATCGCCGCCTGGGTCGGCGGGGTGCAAGTCAGCGACTGGGAAGACACCCGCGAAGCACACGAAAACCCTCGCAAGGGCAAACGGACGTCCGCGGGAACGATCATGATCCAAGGACACGATCCCAACACCGACGTGCTGTTCCGCAACTTGCAAATCGCTGAACTGGAATAGACAAGGGGAGGGGGAGACAAGGAGACAAGGAGACAAGGAGACAAGGAGACAAGGAGACAAGGAGACAAGGAGACAAGGAGAGTGGGTCGCGCGATCGAGTGGAATAAGAACTGCGGGGTTGCTGCTGCCACCCCATCATTCTGCCACCCCATCATTCTGCCACCCCATCATTCTGCCACCCCATCATTCTGCCACCCCATCATTCTGCCTTCTTATCGTTTTGCCCCCATCGTTTTGCCCCCATCGTTTTGCCCCCATCGTTTTGCCCCCATCGTTTTGCCCCCATCGTCTTGCCCCCATCGTCTTGCCCCCATCGTCTTGCCCCCATCGTCTTGCCCCCATCGTCCGACGTCACTTCGCCACCGAGATCGCCCGTAGCGGTTTCGGCAGCGGAAACTCAACGGATTCCTCCCGCACGGTCGCCGTTTCCACGCTGGCATCGAATTCACGTTGCAACCACTCGATCATCTCTTGCACGACGGACTCCGGCGCACTGGCTCCGGCGGTGATCAGCACCGTGTCGGAATCACGAAAATCGTCCCGTTTCAAATCGCCCGGTCCGTCGACTAAGAACGCGCGTTTCCCGCGGTCGGCGGCCAGTTCACGCAAGCGGGCGCTGTTGCTGCTGTTCTGGCTGCCGAGTACGACGACGACGTCGGCATCATCGGACAGTATTTTGACTGCATCTTGTCGGTTTTGGGTGGCGTAACAGATATCGCCTTTGGGTGGGCTTTGGATCATCGGGAACCGCTCGCGCAGCTTGGTGATGATCCGGTTGGCGTCATCCACGCTGAGCGTGGTTTGCGTCAGCAGGGCCAGCTTTGATTCGTCGGCGACCTCCAACTCCTGCACATCCTGTTCGTCTTCGACCAACACAATCGCCTCGGGGGCTTCCCCCATCGTGCCGATCACTTCATCGTGGCCTTGGTGCCCGATCAAGACGATCGTGTAGCCGCGTTTGGCGTACTTGATCGCTTCCAAGTGAACCTTGGTGACCAGCGGACAGGTCGCGTCCAGAGCGGTCAGATTGCGAGCGGCGGCGGCGGCGCGGATTTCCGGCGACACCCCGTGTGCGGAAAACATCAGCACGCTCCCTTCGGGCACCTCCTCCACCGAATCGACAAACACGGCTCCTTTTTGCTTAAACGTGTCGACCACGTACTGATTGTGTACGATCTCGTGGTACACGTAGACCGGAGCGCCAAAATGTTGGAGCGTCAAATCCAACGAGTCGACAGCCATGTTGACCCCCGCACAAAATCCCCGGGGGGCGGCCAGCACAATTTTCATCGAATCAATCCTGAATGTCGTCCGGAACCACGCCGCCGATCGAGTTAAAAAAAAGCCAGCGGTATTGCCGTCAGCTCGCCACGTCCCACTACGAAAACTTCCTCGTCGCTTCTATTCTACTGCCGCGGCGAATGCGACAACCGTTTTACAACATTTACGCGTTTTGTCGTACCGCCGACGACATCGCCGACGAATCGGCCGACGCACGCACCGCCCTGGATGGCCTGGACCGTTTGCAAACCCAGATCGACCGGCTGTTTGCCCTCCAGACGACGGCAGATCACCAGCCCCAGGCGGACAGCCCGACCCCGACAGCGGGACTGTTCCCCGCCTTGGCCGACACCGTCGCGACCTTTCGTCTGGACAAACAGCCCTTTGATGACCTGTTGTCGGCGTTTCGGCAAGACCAACGGATCAAACAGTACGAAACGACGCCGCAATTGATCGATTACTGTTCGCGATCGGCCAATCCGGTGGGGCGTCTGGTGTTGCAATTGGCCGATTCGCTCGACCCGACGACGGCCGCCTTGTCGGACCAGATTTGCACGGGGCTGCAATTGGCCAATTTTTGGCAAGACGTTTCGCGAGACCACGCGATCGGCCGGGTTTACCTGCCCGCAGACGTTCGCGAGCGGTTCGGCGTCAGCGTGTCGATGCTCGCCGAACCGTCCACGCCCCCTGCCCTGCGTGAATCACTCGCGTTTCTGTGCGACCAAGCCGAAAATCATTTCCGTCGCGGATTGCCATTGGCCGATCATGTCCCCGCCTGGCTCCGCGGCGACATCAAACTGTTCGCCCATGGCGGCTTGGCGACGCTCGATGCGATCCGAGCAATCGACTTCGATGTCCTGCGTGTCCGGCCCAAGGTTGGGAAAATCAAACAAGGGTTGCTCGTCGCCCGCGCGACCCTCGGCAAACTGTAATCATGCGATCCGCCCCCATCACGACCGACAGCTACCGACGGGTGCGACGCATTTCGCGCCGCAGCGGCAGCAACTTTTATCGCTCGTTTTGGCTGTTGCCGCGCGAAAAACGCAATGCGATGTGCGCGCTCTACGCCTTCGCCCGGATCACCGACGACATCGGCGATTGCAACGAACCGGCGGCACTGCGGACCCGCTGGCTGGATTGGTGGCGGCAAACCACGGCACTGAACCTGATCAGCGACACCCCGGTGGACCATGTGCCGCTGTCCCCGGGATTGGCCGACGACACCTCGGATTGGCCGATCGATCTGTTCCGTCGCGCCAAAGAGATCATGCCGGCGTTGCGCGACACGACGCGACGTTTTCAGATCCCCACTCGCTATCTGTTGGAAATCATCGACGGCGTCCTGGCCGACCAACAAAAAACACGCTTCGACACTTACGAACAACTGGAACATTATTGTTACCTGGTCGCGTCGGCCGTCGGGTTGGCCTGTCTGCACATCTGGGAATTCGACGCCCCGTTGCCGATGCGTGCGGCCGTCGACTGCGGACTGGCGTTTCAACTGACCAACATCCTCCGCGACATTTCCGAAGACGCACAGCGGGGCCGAATCTACTTGCCCCGCCAGCACTTTGCCCAACACGGATTGTGCGAAGATGATCTGCTGGAACCGCGCCCGGACGATCGCTTGGTCTGTCTGGTCGAAGACGAAATCCGTCGCGCCAAGGCACTCTATGTCAGCGGTTGGCAGGTCTGGGATTCACTCGGCCCCGATGGCCGCCCGATGTTTTCGATGATGTGGCGGACCTACCGGCGACTGCTCGATCGCATCGCAGAAAACCCCCGCGCGGTCGCGACCCGGCGCGTCGAACTGAGCACCGGTGAAAAGATCGGCCTCGTTTCCCAACATTTCCTCAAACCGATCTTTCATCGTCTGCCCGTGCCACCGATCGAAGTCACCGAGGCCGGCGCGTGACCCGCCATCGCGTCGTGATCGTCGGCGGCGGGCTGGCCGGAATGGCCGCCGCCGAAGCGCTCTCACGTGTCCCCCCCCAACGCCGACATCCCGCGTTCGAAATCACACTGTTGGAATCCAAGCGGATCGCCGGCGGCCGCGCCGGATCGTACGTCGATCCCGAAACGGGCACGGAAGTCGATTATTGCCAGCACGCGGCGATGGGTTGCTGCACCAACTTGATCGAGATGCTCGATCGCTGTGGTTTGCAACACCACTTCCGCCGCGACCGATCGCTGACGTTCTTGCACCCCGAGCATCCGCCGAGCCGCTTCGCGCCGAACCGTTGGTTGCCGCCGCCGCTGCACCTGCTCGGTACCGTTTTGGCGCAGCGTTACCTTTCCGCCCGCCAGAAATGCGAACTCCTTTCCGGGCTGTGGCGGCTGATGCGGACGCCGCCGCGTGCGTTGGGTGATTGTCGTGCCCGCGAGTGGCTGGCCCGGGCTGATCAAAGCGACGACACCGTGCGAAATTTCTGGGACGTGATCCTGGTCAGCGCCCTGGGAGAATCGACCGGCCACGTCTCGATGGCCGCCGCCCGCAAGGTGCTGATCGACGGATTCGCGATCGCCCGCGGTGCCAGTGATGTGCTGATCCCCACCGTCCCGCTGGCCGACCTGTTTGGACGTCTGCTCTCGGGTGTCTTGGCCGGGCGAGGCGTGGAGATTCGAACCGGGCACCCCGTTCAACAGATCACCCCCGAAGCTCGCGTGATCACCCCGGCGGGAGACCTGGAGGCAGACGCCGTGATCGGTGCCGTCCCCTGGCACCAGATCGACAAACTGTTCGACCGCTGGCCTGACGCACAGCGAAGTCGGTTGCCGAACCTGGACGCGATTTCGAAAATCCCGTCCTCTCCCATCACGGGGCTGCACCTCTGGTTTGATTCACCCATCACGGCGTTGGATCATGCGGTGATGGTGGGCACCACCGCACAGTGGCTGTTCCGTGACCCGTTTGCATCGCGTCACGAGCCAGCCGCGGGAACACCGGCCGCGGGAACATCCGGTGCGGCGAAGCAACATTATTATCAGGTGGTGATCAGCGCCTCCAAAGAAACCATCTCGGGTTCCAAACAGGCACTTGTCGACACCGTGTTGGCCGAACTGCGACACGCCTTTCCGGCGGCCCGCAGTGCAACGCTGCTGCGGCACCGTCTGGTCACCGACCCCAAGAGCGTGTTTTCATTGCGTCCGGAAGTCGATGCGCTGCGTCCGGCGGCAACCACGCAACTGCCCTGGCTTCACCTGGCGGGGGATTGGACACAGACGGGCTGGCCGGCCACGATGGAAGGCGCCGTGATCAGCGGTCGGTTGGCGGCAGAGGCGGTCGCCGAGCAGCTTGGAAGCGATTCCGGTTGGGATTTCGCCCCGCCAAACCGCTTGCTTTGCCCCGGCTTGCCCCCCGGACGCCTGGCCCGCTGGTTGATCCGTCGGGACTGAATGTTTGCCACGGTCCTACGATGTGACGCAGGACCGTCTTTTCTCCGACCGAGACCGGAACTCTTGGACACCGCACTTCCCGAACACATTGCCGAGCGTCTTCGTTGGATGGCGTCGCCCGATGGTGGGGCGTACGAACCGGGGCAATTTGTGCTGTACTGGATGCACAACGCGCTCCGTGCTCACGAGAACCCGGCGCTCGATGCCGCGATTTGTCTGGCACGCCAAAACGGACTGCCACTGCTAGTTTATCACGGGCTCAGCGAAGAGTACCCGTATGCGTCGGATCGACTGCACGCGTTCATGTTGCAGGGGCATCGTGATGTGCAACGCGAATTGGCCGACCGGGGCATCGTGGCCGTGTTTCATTTGCAGCGTCAAGGACAACGTGGACCGTACCTGCGGAACCTGACGCGTGCGGCCGCCTGTCTGATCACCGAAGAAATGCCGGTGCAACCACTCGTCGGCTGGATGGAACGCTTGGTCGCGACCTGCAAGACACCGGTCGCCACCGTCGATTGCTCCTGTGTCGCTCCGGTCACCTTGTTCGATCAAGCGTTCACGTCCGCCGCTGAATTTCGCCGCCACGCCAAACCGCTCTACGACGAGCGCGTCGCCGCGAGCTATCCGGAACAAAAGGTCGATGTCCCGATGTGTGACGTCGAAGGGCTTGCCCCGTCGCTGGGTCTGCAACCGATCTCGTTGCAAGACGCGGACCTGGCGTCCTTGATCGGCCAGTGCCGGATCGATCATTCGATCGCGCCGGTCGCCGAAACACCCGGCGGAACCCGCGCCGGCTATGCGCGTTGGAATGCGTTCAAAGCACACGGCCTGGCAACGTATCAGCACGCTCGCCACGACCCGCTGCGGACCGAAGGTGCCAGCCGAATGAGCGCGTACCTGCACTACGGCATGGTCAGCCCGTTCCGAATCGCTCGGGAAGCTTCACAGCAGAACGCGGAAAAGTTTCTTGACGAGTTGCTGACCTGGCGTGAGATGGCGTTCCACTATTGCTTTCACAACCGCGAGACCATTGACAGCTTGGATGCTGTGCCGGATTGGGCCCAGGAATCGCTGTGCCGGCACGCGGGGGATCCGCGCGAAGCCGATTGCAGTTGGGAAACACTGGCGCGGGCGAACACGGGGCGTCCGCTTTGGGACGCGGCCCAGCGGAGCCTGCTCAAACATGGCGAACTGCACAACAACGTCCGGATGACGTGGGGAAAAGCGTTCCTGCCCTGGCTGGAATCTCCCTCCCGCGCCCTACAGTTGACGATGGACTTGAACCACCGCTACTCGCTGGACGGACGCAACCCCGCTTCCTACGGCGGCGTGCTGTGGTGTTACGGTCAATTCGATCGCCCCTTCACGCCCGAGCAACCGGTGATCGGCAAACTCCGTCCACGCGGCGTCGATGACCACGCAAATCAAATTGATCTGCAACGTTTTCGCCGACATGTCGATCGCCCCATCGCCGCAACGCTTCCCCGCGTAGCGGTCATCGGTGCCGGCATCGGCGGACTGACGGCCGCGCGGACACTGGCCGACCACGGTATCGATGTCACGGTATTCGATAAATCACGTGGCGTCGGCGGACGGACCGCCACCCGCCGCACGCCGCACCAAGACGGACCAGGCGAGCTACAGTTCGATCACGGCGCCCAGTACTTCACGGCCCGCGACGCGCGGTTCTGTCGACCGGTCAACAGCTGGATTCACGACGGATTGGTCGAACCCTGGACGGGCCGAATCGTGCACCTAGATGGCCGGGGACAGATCCTCGGCGAAAAGAACGACACGCCCCGCTACCTCGGCATACCGGGCATGAACGCCGTTGCCAAACATCTTGCCAAAGGATTGACGTTGCGGTTGGGGAAAACGATTTCGCGTTTGACCGAGTCAGCAGGGCAATGGCAGATCGAAACGACGGAAGGTGAAAAACACGGACCGTTCGACGTGGTGTTGTGCAACTGTCCGCCGACTCAAACGCTCGCGTTGATCGGCGGCCATACCGAACTGGCCGAGATGGTGCGTTCGGTCCACATGCGTCCGTGTTGGGCGCTGATGATCACCGACCCGTCGCTGTCGGATGTCCCCTATGACGGTGCCTTTGTCGACAACAGCCCGATCGCGTGGATCGCAAGGAACGACAAGAAGCCCGGCCGAACCGCACCCGCCTCGTGGGTCATCCATGCGTCGGCGGACTGGTCGGAGGCCCATGTCGATGATGACCCTGCTTGTGTCCTGCAAACCTTGCAACAAGCCTTCGAGTCGCTGTTGGGCGAAACGATCACGCAGCCGCTTTACGCGACCGCGCACCGCTGGCGATACGCCGTGCCCGAAAAACCGCTCGATCAGGAATGCTTGTTTGACGCCACGACCGGAATCGGTGCCTGCGGTGATTGGTGCGGCGGCAGCCGAGTCGAGGCGGCTTATCTCAGCGGCATCGCCCTGGCCGGCACGCTGCTCCGCCGCTACACGATCGACCGACCGGCGTACCAAAGCGATCACG
Organism: Stieleria neptunia; assembly: GCF_007754155.1. NCBI lineage: Bacteria > Pseudomonadati > Planctomycetota > Planctomycetia > Pirellulales > Pirellulaceae > Stieleria > Stieleria neptunia. The sequence goes on from NZ_CP037423.1 coordinate 9,308,491, forward strand.
CGAAACAACAAAGCTTGTTCGCGTAGGTCACGCTGTGCGTGACTGAAGGGCATGCACAGCAAGCCCTACCAGAGACGAATGGCAGGCACAGCATGCCCTACTTCAACGACTCGATCACGTCCTCGATCTTCTCCGGGTCTTGCTTGGCGTTGACCGCGGAATCCTTGTAGGCGATCTTGCCGTCCAGACCGATCACGAAGGTCCATCGTTTTGCCGTGGCCGTTCGCAACAGATCGGTCTCGGTGCCATCGATGATCTTCGTCACCGTTTTTTCACCCAGGGTGACGGGAACGCCGAACGCTTTGGCAACCTTGCCCTGGGTGTCGGCCAACAGCGCAAAATTCAACTGGTGGGCCTTCTTGAAGACGCGATGATTCTTGGCCGAGTCACCGCTGACCCCGATCACTTCCACACCGTCGGCGGTAAACGATTCCATCTTGTCACGATAACCGCAGGCCTGGGCCGTGCATCCGCCCGTCATGTCGGCCGGATAAAAGTAAACGACAAGGATTTTTTTACCGACGTGGTCGGCCGACTTCCAAGTCGCATCGGTGTCATCGACCGCTTCAAAGGACGGCGCCTTGTCACCGACGTCAATCGCCATCGCTTCGGCGGCAACGATCGACAACAACACGCAGGCGGAAATTTTGAAAAAACGCATCATCGAAAACTCTTTCAGGTAGGTGGGACCATCGGGCAGGAGCTGAAATTGTAATTCATCCGAACGCGTCATCGTCGGCTTTTGCTCTGTAAAAGTTGCCCGAGGGATGGATCGCGTCAACCGTGTTTCCGGTGCCGTGACCGGCTATCATGGACGGCCCCGATTCTAACTGAATTCCCGCCGAGACGATTGCATGTCGAACAAGATTCATCGCCCCCGCCCCAACTCCGTCGCATTTCTCGCCTGCCTCGCGATGTGTTGGCTTCCTGGATTAAGTGCCCGCGGCCATGCCGCCGAGAGCGATGCCGTCCAAATCGCGACCTTTGATTTAGATGTCACGCCGCCGGTCGGTTCGATGATGGCGTACGACCCGGTTCGCCGCAGCGATGAATTGGGGCTGCGATGTCGCGGTCTGGTCATTCGTGGCGCCGACCAGCCGATCGTGTTGTGCGCCGTCGATTGGATCGGGATCGCCAACGGCGCCCATGACGCGTTCCGCGACGCCCTGGCCGCCGCCGCCGAAACGACTCCCGATCGCGTCGCGGTGCACTGCCTGCATCAACACGACGCGCCGCGTTGCGACTTCACCGCCGAACAGATCCTGCACCACGCCGGCGCGACGGATCTCGGTAGCTTCGAAAGTTCCTTCCAACGCGAGGTGCTGCAGCAACTCGGTCAAGCGGTCACCGCGGCCCGGCCCCATGCCCAGACGATCACGCACGCCGGTTTCGGCACCGCCACCGTCGAAGACGTGGCATCGAACCGACGTCTGCTCGGCCCCGACGGAAACGTCAAAGCGACCCGTTACACCACCTGCCGCGATCCGGACCTGCGAGCTGAACCGGAAGGAACGATCGACCCGGAACTGAATTGCCTGGTGTTCTACAACGGCGACAAGGCGATTGCGTCGATGACCTACTATGCCTGTCATCCGCAGAGCTACTATCGCACCGGTGTCCCCAGTCCCGACTTCCCCGGCATCGCACGCATCATCCGCGGCCAAGACGTCCCCGAAACGATGCACATTCATTTCAACGGGGCCGGTGGAAACATCGGCGCTGGCAAATACAACGACGGCGACAAGGCGAACCGTTTGATTCTGGCCGCGCGCGTCGCCGACGCGATGAAACGCGCATTCGATTCTGCCGAGCGATTCCCGATCACTGCGGATTCGATTGCCTGGTCGGTCGCCCCGGTCGCTTTGCCGCCCGCCCCGCATTTGGACCGAGACCCGTTGCAAGCGGCACTGGAGAATCCGTCGTCACCCGAAGCTCAATCCGCGGCGGCCAACTTGGCTTGGCTCGGTCGCTGCCAATCCGGTCACAAGATCGACCTGACGTGTCTGGCCGTCGGTGACGTTCGCATCCTGCACATGCCCGGGGAGTTGTTCGTCGAATACCAACTGGCCGCGAAGAAGATGCGCGACGACCTGCACGTCGCGATGGCGGCCTATGGCGATTACGGCCCCGGCTACATCGGCACCGAGATCGCCTACGGACAAGGCGGTTACGAAACCAGCGAACGAGCGTCACGCGTCGACAAGAGTTGCGAACAAGTCCTGATGGACAACATCGCGAAGTTGCTCGGTTCGAAAGAATAGGAAATGGAATCCCACCGATGGCAAAGCGTCCCCACGGATGAAACACACCTCACCGAGTTGAAAGCCACACCAATCGATCACTCCCCATGACATCCGTGGGTACGCCTTGCCATCCGTGGGCCCACTCCTCTGCCCTGCCCATCCCAACCCATCCCAACCCGACGCATCATGATTCGTCTGTCCTACCGTTTATTTCTCCCCTGCCTGGCCGCCCTCCTCTCTCTCACCCCCACCCCTGCGGCCGACTTTGCCGATCAATTGCCGCGAATCGCACCGACCGAACCCGGCGACACGCTCGACGGCTTCCGGGTCGCCGACGGCTACCAAATCCAACTCGTCGCCGCCGAACCACTGGTCAACAGTCCCGTGGCGATCGAATGGGATGCCGAGGGCGCGCTGTTTGTTTGTGAAATGCGTGGTTACAGCGAAGACCGCGACGACAAGCTCTCACGCATCACGCGACTGATCGACACCGATGACGACGGCGTCTTCGATCGTCACACCGTTTACGCCGACCACTTGCTCTGGCCGACGGCACTGTTCCCGTACGACGGAGGCCTGTTTGTCGCCGACGCGCCGGACATCTTTTACCTGAAAGACACCGACGGTGATGGCGTCGCCGATTCAAAGCAAGTCGTGTTCACCGGATTCTCGATCGGAAACGTCCAGGGTCTACTGAACTCGTTTCGCTGGGGTTTGGACAACCGCATCCACCTGGCCTGTGGAACCGTCGGCGGCAAGGTGCGACGAGCGGACGAAGACGAATCGGCGGCCGTAGAAGTCCGCGGACATGACATGGCGTTTGATCCGAAAACCTATGCGTTCAGCTTGACCAGCGGCGGCGCCCAACACGGAATGTGTTTCGACGACTGGGGACGCAAATTTGTTTCCTCCAATAGCGATCACCTGCAACAAGTGATGTACGAAGATCGCTACATCAAACGAAACCCGTTGCTGGTCGCCCCGTCGGCTCGCCAATCGATCGCCGCCGATGGACCGCAAGCCGAAGTATTCCGGATCAGCCCGGTCGAACCCTGGCGTGTCGTTCGAACGCGATTGCGTGTCGCGGGACTGGTTGGCGGCCCGATCGAAGGCGGCGGCCGCGCGGCGGGCTACTTCACCGGCGCGACCGGCGTGACGATCTTTCGCGGCGACGCCTGGCCCAAAGACGATCACTCGCTGGCGATCGTTGGTGATGTCGGCAGCAATCTGATCCATCGCAAACGTCTCCGGCCTGCAGGCGTGCAGCTGATCGGAGAACGAATCGATACCGAATCGGAATTTGTTGCCTCCAAAGACAACTGGTTTCGGCCGGCCCAGTTCGCCTGCGGCCCCGACGGTGCGCTGTCGGTCGTCGACGTCTACCGCGAAGTCATCGAACACCCCAAAAGTCTTCCGCCGGAGATCAAGCAACACGTGGACCTGACATCGGGCCGCAATCGGGGCCGAATCTATCGCGTCGTCCCCGACCGCTTTCTTCATCGCCCGACACCCAAATTGAACACGTTCGACATCGAGTCCTTGGCGAAGCTGTTGCAACACCCCAACGCGTGGCACCGTGAAACCGCGGCCCGATTGATCTACCAGCGTCAGGACCATGCGATCGCCGAGACGCTACGGCGACAATCCAGACAGAGCAAGTCCGCCGCAGGACGCCTGCATTCGCTCTACGCACTCCACGGACTCGGTTTGCTCAAGCCCGAAGACGTGGCGGCGCGTTTCGACGATCATCATCCCCAAGTCGTCCGCCACGCGATTCGATTGGCCGAGCCATTTACCGCCGACGAGAACATCATCCATGACCTCAAGCCGCTGGTTCGTCATGCCTCCATCGACGTCCGTTATCAATTGGCGTTTTCGCTCGGTGAATTTTCGTTCCAGGCCAAGCCGGAGTGGCTCGCCGAACTGGCCCTGCAGAATCCCACCGATCGGTGGATCCAGACCGCCGTCTCAAGCTCCACCGGCGGCCAACCGGATCACTTGTTCGCCGCCCTGTTGAAATCCGGTTCCGTCGAACCGCTGGCCCCCTTCCTGCTGCAACTGGCCAAGCAAATCGATCGCGGCGATCAGAACGACCAGCGACGTCGCTCGTTGTCTGCGCTGGTCGGCGCGGTGCATCACCCCAGTCTGTTGCCGGCGATCGGACGTTTGAATCGCTCCGGTCGACGAGCTTCCATCGGCGACGAACTCTACAAACGCGCCGAATCGCTTGCCGCCAGTCTGATCCCGATGGCACTGGAGCAAGTTTCCGACGCGAAGCGTTCCGACGCCGAACGCACTCGCGCGATCGGCTGGCTGGGCAACGCGGCGATCGAAGACGTGTTCCCCACGCTCGTCGATGTCCTCCGTCAGCACACGTCGTCGGAGTTACAGATCGCCGTCATTCGTGCGATGGCCCGCAGCGATTCGCCCGAACTGGTCGAGATCCTGTTGGAACCCTGGCCGACCTGGAGTCCACGGCTTCGCAGTGCCGCCGGTGACGTTCTGTTTTCGACCGCCATTCGCTCGACCGCCGTGCTCGACGCCATCGATGCCGGCTCGATCGACGCGGCGGACATTTCGCTGGCACGTTGGAATGCACTCGCATCGAGTCGCGATCCGGAACTGCAAAAGCGCGCCGCAGACTACCTGGCGACGACCAAGGGTCCGTCACGGGAGGCGGTCATCGAGCGGTACCAGGAAACGTTTCAGTTGACCGGTGATGCCCGGCGCGGGGCGGAAGTCTTTAAACAGCAGTGTGCCGGCTGCCATCAAGCGGGCGACGTCGGACACGCGATCGGCCCCAGCTTGGCTGCGGCGGCAACGCGGGGCGGCGAATCGATTTTGACCAACGTGTTGGACCCCAACCGTGAAGTCAATCCGCAGTACGTCAACTACGTGGTGTTGACTACCGACGGCAGAACGATCGCCGGGATGATCGCCTCGGAAAACGCCAACAGCATCACCCTGCGCCGCGCCGAAAATGTGTCCGACACCATTTTGCGACAGGACATCGAATTATTGCGAAACACCAATCAATCGATCATGCCCGAAGGTTTCGAAAAAGCGATCCCGCCGCAAGCGATGGCCGACCTGATCGAGTACCTGATCACGAGTCTACGCAGCTAACCCCAGCGGGATGCGCAAGCGGCCTGTTGATTGAGTGAGCCGCAGGCGCGTAAGCGGCCGGGCATCCAGGCGCCCGCCCGAGGCCTTACGGCCAGCGGCTCACCATTGACTCAGCAGATCTCGGTTCAATCGACAACCCGGTTAGCGAGCGGCACGTGACCAATCGTTTACAATCAATGCCAACACGAACATTATGAATCACCCGAATCAGCATCGCTCCATGAAACACCGAATCAGCCGTCGCCTACGTGTTTGATTCAAAGCAACCCAGCGGTTGGGTGCAGGGAACTTTTTCCGATTCTGAGCTGCGGCTGAGAATCAACACACTTGACAGGTCCCACCCAAAGAGCGATGAAGAGCTGAGGGTGTCGCTGAGAGTCTAGTCCCAACGGTCCGCAAGACGTCATGTTTGGAGTGGGATAGGCTTCCAGCCTGTCATTCCTGGATCGACGAGCCTGGAAGCCTATCCCACTGTTCGTCCACCCGCTCACTAGTGTCACACGCCGCCAATGACTTCCTCGCAAACGAAAAACGCATCATGACGATACGCTGGGGATTGCTGGGATGTGGCGACATCGCCAGCAAACGGGTTGCCGACGCGATCGTCGCCGATGAACGCTCCGAATTGGCGGCCGCTTGCCGGCGGACCGAGCACCTGCTCCAGGCGTTCGGAGAACGATTCAACATCCCCACGTTGACGACGTCTGCGAAGGAATTATTTGCCCGCGAAGACTTGGATGCCATCTACATCGCCACGCCGGTCTATCGGCATTGCGCCCAAACGATCGCCGCCGCCGAAGCCGGCAAACACGTGCTGGTCGAGAAACCGATGGCCTACTCCCCCGCGGAATGCCAACGGATGATCGCCGCCTGTTCCACGTCCAAAGTGATCTTGGGCGTGGCCTATTACCGGCGGTTTTATCCCGTCGTCTTACGCTTGGCCGAATTGATCGCCGACGGCACCCTGGGGCGTCCGCTTTCGATCCTGGCGACGACGGGCAATTCGACACGATTCCCCACCGAAGACTGGCGGGTGGTGAAAGCCCTGGGCGGTGGCGGTCCGCTGATGGACATCGGTAGCCACCGCTTGGACTTGTTCCTGCAACTCTTCGGACGACCGCGACACGTCCAAGCGACCTGCGCGCCGTCGCCGGAACATGACACCGAAGACATGGCATCGTTGTTGATCGAATTCGAAAACCGGTGCCACGGGATGCTGCAGTGCTACTTTGGGACCGTCGACACCCCCGACCGTTTGGAAGTGATCGGCACCGACGGTCGGGCGACCACCGAAGACCTCAACGGCGGCGACTTGACGATCATCACCGCCCAAGGACGCCGCACCGAGTCGCACCCGCCGCACGCCAACCTGCACGCCCCGCTGATCAGCGACTTCACCGACGCGATCGTTTCGGGCCGCCCGCCGACGGTGACCGGGGAGATCGGCATGGCGACCAACGACATCATGGCCATCGCCTACCGCGAATCGACGGACAACCGCGTGCGGTGACGCGACTCTCGCGAAGCGGTCCTCAACCCGGTCGAAACCTACTGGGCATCCGGATCGACTTCTTCGGGCTCGGGATTTTCATCGACCCACTGAGCCAATTCATCGTGCTCGGCGGTCGTCTCCACGCTATCGGCAGAGCCTCCACAGCCGCCGAGCATCGGGACGCACGAAACCAAAACCATCGCACAGCAAAACCATTTCTTCATCGCAATCCTCGACAGGAAAAAAAGAGAGACTCTGATTCGTCAATCCAATGAACGTGAAACGAACGCGGGTCCGGCGCGCCGATTCGAATTAAAAATCGGCGGAAATGACTTCGTTCGACGCTCGCGTCCCCAACGCTCCCCACAGACCGAAGGGGCTTTTGCTGCCCGGCGGCACCATGTCCGTGTCCCTGCCGACCTGAGCGCTGGTCTGATCCCCCGCCTCGATGGAATCCGTGATGAATCGGATCGAACCATCGGCCAACAGGATGTGACAGCCGCCCTGGTGTCGGCTGCTGGGCGGCAAGATTCCCGCGTTAAAATTATTCCAGTCTGTGCAGAGCGGGGAGTTCGGGGGCGAGATCGTCGTGCACATCCCCCACAGCGATCGGCTGTGCGCCCAGCGATACCCGCGTTTCTGCTCTGCGTGACCGCCCGGCCCATGGGGGTTGGTAAACGTGGCGGTCGACAACCAAAATCGTGGGCGCTCCGGATCGATGTAGACGTCGCATTGCTGAACACCTCCGGGCAGCCAGATGGTGTCTCGACCGCTCGGGGCAAGCGCGGCACGCGTCCGCACGTCATTGTCGCCCAGGCTGCTGGCGATCTCGCCGGCGGCAATGGTATTGGACAACCCGTCAAGAATGTCGCGAAACTTGGAGTCGTAACGATGAATGAACACGCCGCGGCAGGATGCCTGGCGATGGAGCGGTCCCGCCGCACCACCAAAATCCGCCCCGCTGTCTGAGCGACCTCCATGCCAACTTCTCATCGAATCGCCGACACAAGCCATGTAGTTGCTGCGTCCCTGGGCCGGCAATCCGACGCCTGGATCGCTCGGGCATCGGAACATTGGGATTTCCGTCAGCCACGGTTCGTATCGGGCGTTGGCATGTTGGGCAAGTGAACGGCGCGGACAGGGTCCCATCGGCGGAAACAGCGCTCCGGTGCTCGCGTCGGTCAGCGGATTACCGATTTGATCCCACAACCCCTGCTGCTCGACATATGGCAACATCGAAACCAACCAACTCACCTCCAAACGATTGCTGGAGCGCGGTGCGGCGCCCGGGTTGGGCGCCTCTGGGTTTCCCCCGTTTCCGCTGGGCGTTCCCGTGCCATGTTTCGGCAATCGTTTGAAAGCCGAGTGGTAGTTGTGCAGCCCGATCCCGATTTGTTTGAAATTGTTGCTGCAACTCATCCGGCGAGCCGCCTCGCGCGCCGCCTGGACGGCGGGCAATAACAGCCCCACCAGAATTCCGATGATCGCGATCACGACCAATAATTCAACGAGCGTAAACCCGCGTTGAAGCGACGGACGAGCGTCGCTTTTGTGACGTTTCTTAACAGCGATCACTATTCTTACCCCCTGGCAACCAATCACGTTTCATGGAACGCCACCGCAGCTTTCTGAGATGGCTTGCTTCGACGCTGAAGGAGTATAGCGGGGCATCGAACACCCCTGTTGCAAAGCTGAAAGAAAAGTTCACGCCAAGAACATCATTCGCGTGAAAAGAAACAAGCGTCCACCGGTTGTATTCAGGGCTGATGGATGGATGTTGGCGCAATCCGTCGCTGCGAGCGCAGCGATCGGGAATCGCCTGAAGAGACCGTCCAGCTTAAGACGGTCGCTTTTCTGATGTACGATGGCCCTTCCGGGCCGTCGCCCGTGGGGCTCTGCGCGACGACCTAGAAAGGACGTCGTACACTCCTCCGCCGACCACCTCTTACCCATTCGGTCAGATCGTTCGGATTTGTCGCGTTTCGCGCTAGCCCTAAACTGGATGGTCTCTGAAGGCGAGACACCAACGGCGCCGGTGTACCGTTCACCTCCAACCCTACTCCGGCTCGTAGGCCAGGTTGGGTGTCAGCCACTTTTCGATCTCGGCGATCGGCTTGCCTTTGCGGCTGGCGTAGTCTTCGATCTGGTCCTTGGTGACTCGGTCGACGGCGAAATAACGGGCATCGGGGTGGGCGAAGTACAATCCGCTGACGGCCGCACCCGGTGTCATCGCGTAGGAACTGGTCAGCTCGACCGTCGTGTTGGCTTCCGCGTCGAGCAGATCGAACAACGTTCGCTTCTCGGTGTGGTCGGGACAGGCCGGATAGCCGGCGGCGGGACGGATGCCGCGATACGCTTCGTCGATCAACTGCTCGGTGGACAACGTTTCTTCGGCACCATAGGACCAATCGCGGCGCGCCCGCTGGTGCAGCATTTCCGCGAGCGCCTCGGCACAACGATCCGCGACCGCTTGGACCATGATGGCGTTGTAGTCGTCGTGCTTGGCCTTGAAACTTGCCGCCAGCTCGGCGGCTCCGATTCCCGCCGTGACGACGAAACCGCCGATGTAATCCTTGCGGCCGCTGTCGACCGGGGCCACGTAGTCGGCCAGGCTGCGGAAATCCTTTTGCCCCTTTCGCTCCCACTGCTGTCTTAAAAAGTGAAAACGCGTCAGCTCGGTCTGACGAGACTCGTCGCTGTACAGGATCACATCATCACCGTCACTTGCCGCGGGCCAGAAACCGTACGCCGCGCGAGCCTTCACGCTGCCGTCGGCGATGATTTGGTCCAACAGTTTGTTGGCATCGTCAAAGATCTTTTTCGCCTCTTCGCCGACCACCTTGTCTTCAAAAATCTTGGGATACTTGCCTTTCAGTTCCCAGGTCATGAAGAACGGCGACCAGTCGATGTAGTCGCGAATCTCGGCCAGCGGGACATCCTTTAAGACACGTGTTCCGGTGAACGACGGCTCGTCGATGCGGACGTTTTCCCAATCGGTGGCAAATCGTTTTTCCAGCGCTTCGGTGTAGGGCACCAGTTTTTGCTTTCGCTCTTTGAAACTCGCCACCGCCTTGACCTGTTCTTCGGCGTTCTTGGCGATGAAGGCGTCGCGGTGTTCGTCGCTGAGCAAGCGTTCGACGACGCCGACACTACGGCTGGCATCGACGACGTGCACGACCGGCGATTCATAGACCGGTGCAATCTTGACCGCCGTGTGTTTGGCGCTGGTCGTCGCCCCGCCGATCAACAGCGGAACGTTCATCTTGCGGCGTTTCATCTCGCGTGCGACGCTGATCATTTCATCCAGGCTGGGTGTGATCAGCCCGGACAGCCCGATGATGTCGGCGTTGTGCTTGGCGGCTTCGTCCAGGATCGCGTCGGCGCTGACCATCACCCCCAGGTCGATGACTTCAAAGTTGTTGCACTGCAACACCACGCCGACGATGTTCTTGCCGATGTCGTGGACGTCACCCTTGACCGTGGCGATCAAGAACTTGCCCCGCGCCGAGGCGTTCTCCAGTCCCGCGGCGAGTTTCTCTTCTTCCATGAAGGGTTCCAAGTAGGCGACCGCCTTCTTCATCACCCGCGCCGATTTGACGACTTGGGGCAGGAACATCTTGCCTTCGCCGAACAGGTCGCCGACGACTTGCATGCCGTCCATCAACGGGCCTTCGATGACTTGCAAACAGCGATCGAAACTCTGACGGGCCTCTTCGGCGTCTTCTTCAATGAATTTATCGATGCCCTTGATCAAGGCGTGCTTCATCCGCTCGGCCACGGGCGCGTCACGCCAAGCCAAGTCCTCGCCGGCCTTCTTCATGCCGGTTCCCTTGAAGGTTTCGGCCAGTTCCAGCAATCGATCGGTCGCATCGCTGCGGCGATTGAGCAGGACGTCTTCGACGTGTTCGAGCAGGTCCTTGGGGATCTCTTCATAGACTTCCAGTTGGCCGGCATTGACGATGCCCATGTCCAAACCGGCTTCGATGGCGTGGTACAAAAACGCGCTGTGCATCGCCTCGCGGACGCGATCGTTGCCTCGGAACGAGAAACTGATGTTGCTCACGCCGCCGCTGGTTTTCGCCCCCGGGCATTCCTGTTTGATCCGGCGAATTGCATTGATGAAGTCGACCGCGTAGTTATCGTGCTCGGAGATCCCGGTGGCGACGGTCAGGATGTTGGGGTCAAAGATGATGTCTTCGGGCGGAAAGTTGACCTGATCGACCAAGATTTGGTAGGCGCGTTTGCAAATCCGCACCTTCTCGTCCTCGGTCGCCGCTTGGCCTTTTTCGTCAAACGCCATCACGACCGCCGCGGCACCGTATTGGCGAACCAATTTAGCCCGTTCGATGAACTTTTCTTCGCCGTCCTTGAGCGAGATCGAATTGACGATCGCTTTGCCCTGGACGTTTTGCAGCCCCGCTTCGATGACTTCCCACTTGCTACTGTCGATCATCACGGGCACCGACGCGGTCACGTCGTCACCGGAGATCAACCTCAAAAAACGGACCATCGCTTCGGCACCGTCCAGCAGCGCGTCGTCGAAGTTGATGTCGATGATCGTCGCACCGTTCTCGACTTGCTCGCGGGCAACTTCGACCGCGGTGTCGTAGTCTTCGTCGCGGATCAGCCGGGCAAATTTGCGGCTGCCGGTGACATTGGTTCGCTCGCCGACCATCGTGAAGGGAACTTCGGGCCGCATCACCATCGGCAGCAAACCGGACAGCCGGGTGTAGACCGGCCCGGGGGTTTCCTGTTTGGGTTTCAGTTTGGCCACCCGCTCCGCCATCGCACGGATGTGGTCGGGCGTGGTGCCACAACATCCGCCCAAGATGTTGATCCAACCGTTGTCGGCAAATTCGCCGACGATGTCCGCCATCGCTTTGGGACCGAGATCGAACTGGCCCATTTCGTTGGGCAATCCGGCGTTGGGGTGGCAACTGATCGGGATGCCCGCGACGTGGGACAGGGCTTCGATGTGGGGGCGCATCACGTCGGGGCCGAGGGCACAGTTCATGCCGACCGACAGCAGCGGAAAATGCTCCAACGCCGTGAAGAACGCTTCGACCGACTGACCGCTGACGAAGGTTCGGCCGCCCTTGTCAAACGTGCCGCTGACCATCACGGGGACGCGGCGTCCACCGGCGTTGAAAAAATCTTGGATCGCGAACAAACAGGATTTCAAGTTCAACGTGTCGATCGCCGTTTCCGGCAGCAGGATGTCGACTCCGGCAGCCACCAGCGATTCGACCTGGGCGCGGTAGCTGGCACGCATCGCTTCGAAGGTCGTGGGTCGAAAGGCCGGATCGTCCACCTTCGTGCTGATCGCCAGCTGCATCGTCGTCGGACCGATCGAACCGGCGACAAAACGCGGCTTGTCGGGCGTTCGCTCGGTCCACTCGTCGGCCGCTTTCCGGGCGCAGGCGACCGCGGCTCTGTTGATTTCGTCGACCAGTTCCAGCGGCAGATCAAACTCGACCATGCCCACCGGCGAGGCACCGAAGGAGTTGGTTTCGACGATGTCCGACCCGGCCTCGTAGTAGGCCCGGTGGATGTCCGTGATCTTTTCGGGGTGGGTCAGGCACAGGATGTCGGAAAAATTCTTCAGATCTTTGTGGTGATCGGCGAACCGATCCCCACGCACTCCCGCTTCATCCAGCCCCAAACGCTGGATCATGGTCCCCATCGCCCCATCCAGGAGCAGAATGCGGTCCCGAACGAGTTCGGACAGGAGATCGGCGGTCGAATTGGCTTGCAGCATCATAAAAATCACTAATGAGTGTGGACTCTTCGAGCCCGTATTCTCGTGGTCCGGCAGAAAATCACAAGGTGAACCGGGAAAGTCGGCGAGAAGACGACATTCAGCCTTGCCGTAACCGCCCAAGTTTGACTATTCCGCAAAAGCCTGAAGACAGACACAGATAAACACCGATGAAGCCTTACCAGGGCCGGTCGGTGCTCCCCAGATGAAACGGTTCCACGGATGGGCCGATTTCGGGGAATTTCTGACTTTCTTGTGCCGAACAGGCGTGGAAACTCGCTGCGGAAAATCACTGATGGATCAGGAACGAGACACGACGAATAACGCCAAACGTTCGCGACCGGGACGCTTTCGGGCTGAGAAATCGCCGAAAGTTGTGCGTCCGGGCGACGCGCCGGAAACGCCCGCCCCTTCCTACAGGGGGGACTTCCAGGAAATCTCCGATCCGACGTCCGCCCGAGTGGACTCGGCGGCTGAACCCTTGCCCACGCTGTTTGAATTGCCCGATCGAACCCCCGAAGGGTTGCAGCGAAAGCGCGACGCCGGACGCGTTTCGATCCACGGCGCCCACAGCGGACCTCCGGCCAGCCACGTCGACCCGCCGTCGGGAAACCACAGCCATCTCAGCCACTCCGGTCCGCTCTCACCGGACCACTCGGATTCCGCAATGCCCGGTGGATCTGCGATGCCCGCTGGCGTCGACCGGCGTTCCGATTCGGATCCGTCCCGCGTCGGGTCACCGCTGGACGCAAGTGAATCACCCGACGAAGCACGCGTTGCGGCCTACCACGACGAATCGATGAACTGGGCCACCGCCAAAGCATCCTGGGCGACACGTTCGGCCATTGTGATGCTGGTGTTGCTGATGGTCACCCTGGCTTTCTTCTCCGGACGCGGACTGAACAGGACCGGAACGACCGAAGATCCGGCTCGCTTGACCGATGTCGACGCCGAAGACGTTGAAGAAACCGTCGTCATGATCACCGAAGACATCCAGTTGATGGATGATGCGGCCGCCGCCGAAGCGCCGCAGGCCATCATCCCGGACGACCGGTCCGCGCAGATCGCACAAGAGTCCCCCACCGCTGACGTTCCCACCGAGACCGTCGATGGCACGGCACTGGATGCCCCACCCAGCTATATCGCCGACGGACCTGCACCAGCGGGCATGCTTGGCGAGCCCTCGGCGATCCTGCCCGCGGAATTCGACTTGGCCAACCAAGCGATCTCGTCCGCCTCGGCGGCAAGCGAAATCCCCAACATTCCGCCGAGCTTCGAATCCAATCAGTCGGTCGTCGGGTTCCGTAGCGGCGAGACGCCGAACGTTCCACCGACCGCCGCCACCGATGTCGATTCCGATCTACTGCCCGCCGGAAACCTGCCCGCCGGAAACCTGCCCGCCGGGATGGAAGACCGCCTGCGACTGGAAGATGGACTGCGTTACAGCGACACGCCGTATGCGATCGGCAACTTTCTGGAAATCCTGAAAGCCTGGGAAGACTCCGAACAGCAGTAGGCCTCAACGCTCCGTCGTCCGACGCAGCCGAACAGCCAATCTGACCGTGCAGCACCTGCAGCAGCGACAAGCCTGTCACCCGATTGAAAACGAACCAAACCATGAAGACCAACCAGACGTTCATCGGCGCCTACACACGCAACCGTCGTCGCACAGGCTTGCATCCCAACGACGCCCCCACGGCAATCGAGCCCACGGCAATCGAGCCCGCCGAGGCGATCGTCCCCGAGGAGGTCGCCCCAGAGCTTGCCAGCCAAGTCGTCGAGCAGCCGCACGCGTCCCCCCCTGCCTCCCATCTGCCCCCGACATCGGCGCCTGCACCGGCAGCGGCAGCGATCGATGAAACCGAGACCCTCGAAAAACTGCTCAGTCAATCGATTTCCGTGTCCGACACCTTCGTCGCAGCCAGTGAAATCTGGATCGATCAGCCCGCAGGCCAGGTGATGCGGATTGATCGTCCGCCGACACCGGCCCCCGCCCCGGAACCGATCGAACCTGTCCCAACCGTCGCGTCGGCCCAGCCGACTGCTCAAGCCCAGCCGACTGCTCAAGCCCAGCCGACTGCTCAAGCCCAGCCGACTGTTCAAGCTCAGCCAACTGTTCAAGCCCAACCGACTGCTCAAGCCCAACCGACTGCTCAAGCCCAACCGACTGCTCAAGCTCAACCGACTGCTCAAGCTCAACCGACTGTTCAAGCTCAACCGACTGCTCAAGCTCAACCGACTGCTCAAGCCCAACCGACTGCTCAAGCCCAACCGACTGCTCAAGCCCAACCGACTGCTCAAGCTCAACCGACTGCTCAAGCTCAGCCACCGCTCAGCGACTGCTCAAGCTCAGCCGACTGCTCAAGCTCAGCCGACTGCTCAAGCTCAGCCGACTGCTCAAGCTCAGCCACCTGCTCAAGCTCAGCCAACAGCTCAAGCTCAGCCAACAGCTCAAGCTCAGCCAACTGCTCAAGCTCAGCCAACTGCTCAAGCTCAGCCAACTGCTCAAGCTCAGCCACCTGTTCAAGCTCAGCCAACTGCTCAAGTCCAGCCGCCTGCTCCGGCCGAACCGGCTGCCTGCGCCGAGTCCGCCGAGCAGACGGAATCGACTGCGGCTGCAGCCCCGACCCAGCACGCGGCCGACGTTCGCGACGGGGAGACGATCACCCGAGAGCTCGACGCGTTGGTCGATGTGGTGGAGCAGCAAGCGAACGAGGAGTTTTTAAGCGACGCGAAAGCTGACGATCAGGCTCCCCAGAAGCCGAACACCATCGCCGAACCCGCATTCGTCGACAGCGCGACGGCCCCCGCCGTCGATCCGCCAGCGGACGACATCGATTCAACCGCCCCACGCTGGGCCGGTGCGACTTGGGAAGTCGACGCGTTCGATCTCCCCTCCACCGTCGCAGACCTGTTCTTTGACGAAACGTTTTTTCGCTCGATCGCCGAACACCTCGGCCAATCCGTGCGAGAAGGCCTGCGCAGCGTCCTGGTGACCAGTTTGAGTGCGGGCGAAGGACGCTCGACCGTTGCGATCGGCACTGCCATTGCCGCGGCAGCCACCGGCGTGCGCGTGGCCCTGATCGACATCGATCTGGACACGCCCAGCCAATCGGAACTGTTGCGTTTGGAAGTCGAAACCGATTGGGTGACCGCGATTCGTCAAGGCGAACGCATCGAGGATGCCGCGATCGCATCGATCGAAGACGGTGTGACACTGCTGCCGCTGGTGCTTTCCGGTCACCGAGGCTTGCCGATCACTCCGACAGAAATCGACCAACTGCTGGAACAACTCGACGGCTGTTTCGATCTGCTATTGTTCGACGGCCCCGTTGCGGGCGCCTGGGCGACGCCTCAAATTGCCGCCGCGGTCGACTCCAGCTTGATCGTCCGTGACGCCCGCCGAACCAGCCCCTCCGAAGTCGCCTCTGCCGCCGCCCAGCTCCGCCGCCAAGGCGTCGTGGGCATCGGCGTGGTTGATAATTTCTGCGGGTAGGCGTGCCGGGGAGTCGGGAGTCGGATGGCAGAAAAATAGTGGGCAGAAAAATGAAGAGACGGAGACAAGAAAATCGGTGACAAGAAAATAAATCACCGGCACCATTTTCTTGTCACCCATTTTCTTGTCTTTCCTTCCCCACCGATTTTCCTGCCCCCCATTTTTCTGCCAACCCCGCGTCCCTTCCTCAACGAGGAATCACTTCGCCGCCGTCGCGGGTGATCAGTTTCTTGAGCACCTCCGGATCGAGTTTCTCCGTCCTCCGAACGCTGCCGTCGGCCATCAGGTAAGTCACCGGATCAAAGAACTCTGTCTCGCCATTCCAGATCAGATCCTCCGGCTTGGTCCACGGCACGCTGTTTTTGGTTTCGATCAATAGCAGTGTATTGCTGGTGCCATCGAGGAAATCACGTAGTCCGATTCCGCCTTCGGTTCCCAGTGCGCTGTTTCCGGTCGCAAAGCCCAAGTAGTTCGTGTGGCCGCTCGGTTGATCATCGGCCGCGTTTGGACTGCGATAGACTTCCGGCATTTGATCGAGCAGTTTGAGATTGTTCTCGCTGTTCCAGGGCTCGTCAAACCTGTACTGTTCGTACAACAACGCTCCCTCCACGAACGGCAGGATCGCGACGCGCCAGCTGAACGGGTAGATCTTTTTCTTTCCCGCTCCCACGGCCCCTTCCTGCACGTTGACCGAACCGGGGAACTTGCGATAGACCGAGTGGAAGTTGTGAAAGGCGAGTCCGATCTGCTTCAAGTTGTTTACCGAATTCTGTTGCAGTACCGCCGCGCCGGTCGGGTCACCATGTTGTTTGAGATACTGATCGACTCCCAGCGTTTTCAGTTGCCGAATCGTCGCCAGCGCTTTGGCTTCATCTGAATCGGGACCTGTCGGCGGGATTTGATTGATCTCGGAAAATGCACCCAGCTTTTTGAATCGATACAGGTGCCCCTTCCCTTGGTTTCTCAGCCGGCCCTGAAACGGCATCTCCGCGGTGTCCAGGAAGGGATCAAATTGAAACACCATGGAGGATTCATCGGGGAACTGACAGCCGACCGGGATTTGATTCCCCGTCACTTCGTCGACCGCCAGCATCTTCAGCCCCTGATGATCCTGCTGGAACCTGGTGAACTGACCGGCGGAGACTTGGAGGTCCGCCTGCGAGTTTTGTTTGGTCACGGCATAGAATTCGGTTTGATCGATGGCCAGCAGCATGCCTTCGGGCAGGACGCTGTTGGGTTGTTTGTATCCGACCAACAGCCAGATCCCCGAGAGTTTTTCAAGCACGTCGTTGTGCCGCGTCGCTGCCCGCTGGGCCAGTTTTTCCTCGGCGGCCGGCCGAACGACGTCAGCCGCTTTTGCATCCCCTGTGTCGTCATCGGGTTCCTTCACGACTTCGATGGTGGCTCCATCGAGCGGCGCCTGAAACACCGTCCCGTCGGGGAACGTGATCTTGATGAACAATCCCATCAGTAGTCCGAGCAAAACGCCGAGCAGTCCCGCAGCGATCGCAGTGGTCAACGGAACCGTCCGTCGATACCACGGCTGTATCTGCGCGGTCGTCGAATGCGGTAACGTTTGTGTCCGCGTTTCGGCAGCGGACGCCGTTTCCACCAGTCGAACCAAGTCATGCCCAGCGGCCCATGTCGCCAACGACGCCGCGACGTGGGCCGGTGTTTGCGGGCGTCGGGCCGGATCCTTGGCCAACATCGAATCGACCAGACGTACCAAAGCAGGTGGACAATCCTGAACCCGATCGGCCAGACTGGGCGGAATTTCGGAGACCTGGGCGGTCATTTTGGCGAACACCGTCTGGTGCGTCTGATCGGCAAAGGGTGCATTGCCCGAGAGCAGTTTAAAGAGGGTGCATCCGAGCGAATAAATATCCGACCGGCAATCCACCTCGCGACCATCGGTCACCTGTTCCGGCGAAATATAGTCCGCCGTCCCGATCGCCTGACCCGCCGCCGTCAGCTCATGTTCCCGGCCGCTCTGGTAGCGTGCCAGGCCCAGATCCAACAACTTCACTTCACCGTTGCGGCTGATCATGATGTTGGACGGTTTGACATCGCGATGTACAAACCCTTGATCGCTGGTGTACTGCAGTGCCGCGGCGACTTTGCGAATGATCTCACAGGCGTCAGCGACGGCGACCGGACCGTGCTTTGCCACCAGCTCGCCCAGGTCCAACCCGTCGATGTACTCGGTCACCAAAACCGCCGCCCCGTCCACTTCGCGGGCATCGTGCGCGGTCACGATATTGGGGTGGCTCAACTGGCCGACGGCACGCATTTCGGAATCAAAGCGATCGCGGGTGCGTTGGTCGGCGTGTCGGTGTCCCGAGAGCAATTTCACGGCGACGTGGCGGCCGAGTTTGTTGTGCCGCGCCAAGAAGACTTTGCCCATCCCGCCACGGCCGAGCAAGCGGACGATTTCGTACTCGCCGATCGTTCGAGGGACGTTGTGCAGCCCGGTGTCGGACGGTGCATCGGCCGTCGCCAGCGCCCCCAAGGCTTTGACCATCGCCAGCTTGCAATCGGGCTCCTCGGCCAGGCTCGCGAATTGATCCGTCGCCCGCAGTTCGCCGATCAACGAATCTTCGGCGTCGTCGACCGTTTCGAGTTCGGCCTGACACGAGGTACAGGAACGAAGGTGTTCGAAAAGCTCGTCATTCTCGGCCTCGGGCAGCCGCCCGAGCGAATAAGCTCTCAATCGTTCCGCCGTCGGGCACTGGGTCGCTGTCATCATCGCATTCTCCTCATGTTTCGGTTCAGGTTCAAGCATCAAAGTGGGATAGGCTTCCAGCCTGTCATCCCAGCCGGAAGCGTCACGGCCTGTCGATTGAGTGAGCCGCGACGCGTAAGCGGCCGGGCATTTCGGCGCCCGCCCGAGGCCTTACGGCCAGCGGCTCACCATTGACTCCGCAGATCCCAGTTCAATCGACAAGCTGGTCAGCGAGCGGCGTGCAGTGAAAACACAGCCGTCACCCGCCACTGGCTCACGCCACGTGCTGGTGGGCGTCTTGCCACTTGGATGAACGCAGACGTCTGACACCAAATTCCGAAAAAAGATTCGGTTACACTTTTCCCTATGAATGCCCATCCCGATGACCGGCGACGCCCCGAGCACCCGACGCTGTCCCACCCGTTTCTTGAAGGCGTCCAGCAGAACGACCCCGCCCAGTGGAGCCGGCTGGTGGAAACGTTTGGTCCGATCGTGTACCGCTGGTGCCGCACCTCCGGCGTCGCCGAAAGTGACGCGCCCGACGTGGTGCAAGAAATCTTTGCGTCGGTCGCTCGGGGCATCTGCGGTTTCGAACGCCAGAAGGAGTCCGGCAGCTTTCGCAGTTGGCTGGCGACGATCACACGCAACCGCGTCAGGGATCACTTTCGAAAGCTCGCCGGCAGACAACCGGCCGAAGGCGGCACGGAGGCGTTGAGACGGCTGCAACAGAAAGCCGACTCGCTGGATGAATCCATCGACGGTGACTCGATCAGCAGCCCGCTGGTGCGTCAGGTCTTGAAGTCCGTCAAGGTGGAATTCGAACCGGCGACCTGGGACGCCTTCTGGTTGTCGACGATCGAGAGCCAACCCGCAGCCTTGGTCGCCGAGACCACCGGGTTGTCCGTCGCCAGTGTGTATCAATCCAAATCACGGGTTTTGCGCAAATTAAGACAGCGGCTGAGCGAATTGCCGTGATCGACGACCGGCACCCCAGCGGGACGCGCTGTAAAGCATTGGTTAGCGGCAGGGCGCGAGCCCTCCGGTTGCTCATCTTTGCCAAACCACCGGAGGGCTCGCGCCCTGCCGCTAAAACCTCAAGTTGGCGGCGCGACGCGTCAGCGAGGCATCCATTGACCTTGCCCCACCCGTTTTGCTAGGGATGATCGCTGAACCGTGCCCCCGCAAATCGTCAATGAGAGTTCATCGTGATCCCCAACCGAGCGTCCGCCCTGATGCTAGCGATGACGGTCGCCGCGCTGACGCAACTCGGCTGCGCGCTGCCGACCGGGATCCTGCGTTCCCGCTGGGCGATGGACGATCCCGAGTACGCCGAAAAATACTGTGACGGTGCGGAAAAGAGCGACGTGCTGGGCAAGCTCAAGCAGGCCTCCGACGCGAGATTCCAAGAAGACGCCAGCGGCATGTTCGTCTCCAGCGGCGTCACCAAACGAAGCGATGCCGACGACGGCCTATTCACGGTCGACATCGGAGCGGAAATGTATGCGACCAGCTTCATGACGGCGCGGGCCTCCTTGATGGGCATGGGCAACGGCGATGACTGGTTCACCGGCGTGGACGCGGGGTTGCGACTGCAAACGCCCAGCCGACTGGCACCCTTCGTCGGCGCGGGCGTCTATGCGGGATACGCCAAAGAAGTGGTCTCCGCCGACGATGACTGGATCGACAACGACGACGACGGGTTCATCGACGAACGCGGCGAAGACAAGGAACGCTTCTCGGGCTCCCTGGCGGCGATCTATCCCGAAGTCGGCGCCCATTTTTGGTGGACACCCCGAATCCGCTTGACCAGCTACGGGCGATACATGGTCACCACCGAAGGCCGCGATGCCGATGACTGGCAAGCCGGCTTCGGTCTGGCCATCTTCACCAACCCCAACCTGCCCTAACGTGGCGTAAGCTTCCAGCTTGCGACCCCATGGAACAGGCTTCCAGCCTAACGTGGCGTAAGCTTCCAGCTTGCGACCCCATGGAACAGGCTTCCTGCCCTAACGTGGCGTAAGCTTCCAGCTTGCGACCCCGCGGAACAGGCTTCCAGCCTAACGTGGCGTAAGCTTCCAGCTTGCGATCCCGTGGAACAGGCTTCCAGCCGACAGGCTGGAAGCCTATCCCACCTCTCTGATCATGGTCTCAACGAGATTCGGGCAACCGCTGTTCGATCCGTTCAAGCAGCTCCTCGATCAGCTCCTCGGGGCGATCGTCCGACGCCGCCAGGTTGACCGTTTCGGCATCCGGATTTCGATGATCGTACAATTCCACAAATCCGTCCTTGTGCACGATCAATCGATGTGTGTCGGTGCGAATCGTTTTGGCGTTGTTGCGATAGGCGATCGCCGAATGCCCCTCAGCGTCTTCGTTTTCCAACAACGGCCGAAGCGATCGGCCTGCAGCGAACGCTGGAATCCGCACCCCCGCCAGGTCGCAGAGAGTGGGGAAGACGTCGAGGGTTTCGACGATTCCATCGGCCGGCTTTCCGACCTGTCTCATCTTGGGGTAGCGGATGATCAACGGCGACCGCAACGATTCTTCGAACAGACAATGTTTGCCCCAGATCGCGTGCTCGCCGAGATTCCAACCGTGGTCTCCCCACAACACCACGATTGTGTTGTCGGCTTGCCCCGTTTCCTCCAAGCGATTGAGCACTCGACCGACCTGCGCGTCGGCATACGTGACGCAAGCGGCGTAGTGTCGGCGGACGTCGGTGGCGAACGCATCGTCATCGTTGGGGTTGCGTCCCCAGCGGTTGTACTTCATGAATTCGCCGGACGAATGCCAGGTCGTTTTTCCCTGCGGCTTTTCGGGATGCGGGATCGGCGGCAATTCCACATCGATGTAGGGCTTCATGTACTTGGCCGGCGCACCGAACGGCAAATGGGGACGCAGGATTCCGACGGCCAGAAAGAACGGCGGCTCGTCGGCGGCGGTCAATTGATCCAGCTGACGCAGTGCTTCGTCGACCGAGATTCCGTCGGGATAAATCGAATCATCACCCTCGGCCGACTGGAACACGTCCATCTCTTTGGCATTCTTGCGGATCTCGCCGTGAGCCAGCCCGTGCATCCAACCGCGCGGGTGCTGCCAGTCGCCGGCCGGCAGCAAATGTCGGTCCCAGGCGTTCGGCATCTCGGGCATCGCTTCGTCGTCCCAGTCCGAACCGCCACGTCCACCGGGATGATGTGAGACCTTGCCGACCGAAACGGTCCGATAACCATGCTTGCGAAACCAAGCCGGCATGCTGGGCGGAACCGCGGCGGAATCGTTTTGCATTTGTTTCGCGCGTGCAAACAGCGCCCCGTTGCTGGCCGGACCGTAGAGCCCCGTCAGCAAGGTGTAGCGAGACGCACCGCACGTCGGTGCCTGGACGTAATGCCGCTGAAACGCACGACCAGACGCCGCAAGCGCATCGATGTTCGGCGATTGGATATACGATTTCCCGAAACAATTCAGTTCCGGACGGAGATCATCGACGCAGATCAACAGGACATTGGGGCGTTCGGCGCCGAGCGTGGCTGCAGCTGCGATGAAGACGAAGAGGGCGGAAATCGATCGGAGGCGATGCATCGGTCTGGGGAATTTCGCGTCTTGGGAAGGTTTGGTTTCAACCCATGGTATCCGGAGCGGTGGTCAAAAAATGGGTGGGTCAAAAAATATCAGAAATCGTGCCAGCGGAGTTCTCGTCCCCTGAAATCCGTGGGTACGCTTTGCGATCCGTGGTCCTTTCCCCGCCATTTTTTGACCACCCCATTTTTTGACCAACAATCTCCTCCCACCGCCTGACAAGATTTCAAAGCAACAAAACGCCTGATTACATGGCACGGGCGACGATGACAGGCTGTAATAGAGCGTCTCGCTCCCGACCGCCCCCTCCCCACACGGCACCGATGAATACCCGCCCCCGTTTCCTGTCCCTACAACTCTGTTGTCTGCTCGTCCTTTGGTCGGCCACGACGAACGTATCAGCCGAGCGGCCCAACGTCCTGATGATTCTGGTCGACGACTTGAAACCGGCGCTGGGATGCTACGGCGACCCGATCGCCAAGACGCCGAATTTGGACGCACTCGCCGCGCGGGGCATGCGATTCGATGCCGCTTATTGCAACCAAGCCGTCTGTGCTCCCTCACGGTTCACCCTGATGCTCGGCTCACACTCCACGTCGACGGGGCTGTATGGGCTGGGCAGCGAACTGCGGCAAGTGATGCCCGACGCGGTCACGCTGCCGCAACACTTTGCCGAGCACGGCTATCGCACCGAATCGCTCGGCAAGATCTTTCACATCGGCCACGGCAACCATGGCGATCCGGAATCGTTTTCCATTGAGCACTTCAAAGAAAAAGTGATTGAGTACGTCGATCCGGAAAGCACCGGCGGAGGACAGCTGACGCGTGAAGAAGCGTACTTCACCAACCAACAGCTCGACCGCATCAAGTCGCTGCCGCGCGGAGCGGCCTACGAATCGCCCGTCGCCGACGACGAAGCCTATGCCGACGGACGTGTCGCCGCCGAAACGATGCGTCGCCTGCGCGCGGCCAAACAACGGCGCGACGCCGATGGAACGCCGTTCTTGATCGCCGCCGGGTTCGCCCGCCCCCACCTGCCCTTCTCCGCACCCAAGCGATACTGGGACCTGTTTGATCCGGACGAGTTGCCGATGCCGGACAACGAAGACCTGCCCAAAGACTCGCCGACCGTCGCGCACAAACGCGGCGGTGAAATCACCAATTACAAACCCGTCCCCGAAGATCGCGATGCCGAGTATTCCGACCAGCTGAAACGCAGCCTGATTCACGGCTATTATGCCAGCACCAGTTACGTCGACGCACAAATCGGCAAGGTCATCGACGCACTCGATGAACTGAAACTGTCCGATGACACCATCATCGTGCTTTGGGGCGACCACGGGTTCCACCTCGGCGATCTGGGGATCTGGACCAAGCACACCAACTACGAACAAGCCAATCGGATCCCGATCTTCATCATCGCGCCGGGGACGACGAAGCCGAATCAATCCACCGGCCAGCCCGCCGAGAGCGTCGACATTTATCTCACGCTGGCCGAGTTGGCTGGACTGCCCGAGCCCACCGGCCCCCAATCGATCGACGGCGTCAGCCTGGTACCGGTGCTGAAAGATCCCAGCGTTCGCGTGCGGGGACACGCCTTTCACGCCTACCCCAAACGCAAGATGGGGCGAGCGATTCGCACCGAACGTTACCGGTTGGTCGAATGGAAAACACCCGGTGTAGACTCGACCGATGCCGAGTACGAACTGTACGACTATGAAGCCGACCCGAGTGAAACACAGAATCTGGCGAATGAAAAACCGGACCTCCTGGCAGACTTGAAAGCGATTCTCGCCGGCTATCCCGAAGCGGTCCCAAGGAACCGCCGCGTGCCATCGCGATCTTCGCAAAAAAACCTCCCGGTCCTGAAGACGCCGCCGATCGCCAACCGAAACTTGGAGATCAAAGCGACGATCAAAGGCCCCAAACCGCACGGTGTGGTCGTGGCGCAAGGTGGACGCGAACACGGCTATGCGTTGCACGTGATCGACGGAGAACCGGTCTTTGATGTCCGCCGATCCGGGAACGTCACGCGGCTGAAATCGAACATCAAAGTCAGTGGGCAAAGTCGCCTGGTCGCAACGCTCGATGGCCAATCGATCAGCCTGTCGATCAACGGCGGGACGGCGACGACGCTGCCCTCACCCGGATTGATCACGGTGCAACCCAAGGACGGAGTGTCGGTCGGTTCGGACGACCAGTCGGCCGCCGGAGACTACGAGGCCCCCAACGTTTTCACTGCAACCATTGTCACGTGCAACGTCGCGACCACGACGCCAGGTCACTCTAACTGATCCACGGAACACGCAGTACACTGCAGCAGAGGGTGCGACCTGCTGCGATGACGATTGCAAATGGTTTGATTTTCGTCGACCGTTCGCCGGACTGGCAGCGTCCATGGATTGTGAGCGACCTGCGGGTCACCTTCAGCCGTAAAAGTTTTTGGGTGGCTTCTTTTGACCACAGAGTCGCGTTAACGAGGGAGTCGGAAGGCCATCGTTCTGCGAACTCATCGTTTTGCCCCCATTGTTTTGCCCGATGGGACCGACGAATCGTTCCGCCCACCAGTCGCAACGTCGACGACTTCACCGACTGGTGTTTTCGATTGGGCAGCTGTAATCCGCTAACGCAGCATGCGTTTCAAATCGAGAGACAATCGGCAATCACCACAAATGTCAATAGCGAGAGATTCGGTTGCGGGAACCGACTGAAAGCGCCCGCCGGCATCGAGCGACCACGCCGAGAGGCTGTTCGCCTCGGGGTCGATGACCAGATACCAACGGACGCCTTGGTCGCGATAGAGGTCTTTCTTTTCTCCGACGTCTCGACTGCGGGTCGCATCCGAAAGAACTTCCGCGACGAGCGCGGGCGGCTGTTCGACATGCCTGACCGGGGCGTCTCCACAAACCACCGACACATCGGGGCGCACGACCGTATCGTTCGAAATGATCCAATCAATCTCGGCGAGCACCGCGGCACGGCATCCGCTTAACTCGACCGCAAGCTCCAGTTGGGTTGCGATGCGAACGAGCAGCTGAGAGTGCCGACCAAAGGGACTGGGGCTCATCGAAACGGGCATCCCATCCCAAAGTTCCCATTCGCCTTCCCATCGCGCGTAATCCTCCACGGTGTAAGCCGGACGGTATCGAGGCGCGGAACTCATGCGAATTTGGAGGTTAGAAGGAATAGCGGCCGGATGCCCCTGAGTTTATCTGCCTCAGCGAGTGTACGCCAATTGGCTCCAATCCGGGGCCCCCCACCAGTCGCGGCGGCGACGACTCTTAGCCGCCCATCGGCGAACAGATCTCGATCAAGAAACCGTTGTTGTCGCGAACATAGGAAACGGTTTGCCCCCACGGCTTTGTCTTCGGCGGTGACACGGCGACGGCACCGTTTTCGATCGCGCGGTCATAGCCCGCCTGGACGTCTGGGGTTGTGAACGCGATTTCAAACGCGGCCGATGGGCCATCGGGACGCGTTTCGGCATAGTCCAACCCGTGTGACCCGGCCAAGGCATGGGAGACAAACCCGAGCGTGACGGCACCGCTGTCCAGTTCGCCATATTCCTGGTCACCGTCCTTGTGCATGGATTTGCGAGCAAAGCCGAACGCGGACTCATAGAACGCCAGGGACTGCTCTACATCGGCAACATAAAGCAGCGTGTAACCAAATTTCATCGAACGACTCTTGGGCAAAGGAGATCAAACGGGCACGAGAATTCTATAAAATCCAATCCTCTTCTGCTCATCCAAAGGATCGATCATGCCCATTTCATGCCCCTTGGCGATTCGCAGCCCGTCTTATCAAGAATTCAAAGCCTTGGACTACTGCAAGGTGATGCCCCAAGCATTCTGCACCCACAATTGCCTCGGCCCTCTGGCGGACGAATTCGTCTACAAAGCCGACTTTGCCGCCAGACTACGCGAATCCGGACTGGACACGCAGATCGAGGTTCCGGTCTACGTGACCTTCGACACCTTTGAAAAACGCTACGTCCTAGACGCGGTCGTCGGGAAATGTGGTGTCTATGAACTCAAAGTGGCACGTGCCTTGACGCCGGAGCACGAAATGCAACTGCTGAACTATCTCTACCTGCTGGATATTGAACGCGGGAAACTCATCAACTTCAGGACAGATCGAGTGGAATGTCAATTTGTCAATTCGGGGACGACTCGATCACAACGTCAGAGCTTCGCTATCGATGGAATTCGCTGGTGCGACGAATCACCGTTGAGACGCCTGTGTATCGACATTCTCCGAGATTGGGGGACCGGCCTGAGCCTGCCCTTGTACTACCAGGCGTTGACACATTTGCTCGGCGGTGAAGAGCGTGTGGTGAAACAGGTTCCAATGAATCGCGATGGATTGCCACTGGGAAGGCAACGGTTCCATGTCCTGAGCAATCGGTCGGCGTTTGAGGTGACGGCGTTGCTGAACGGTCATCGCCAGTACGAACAGAATTTGCGTAAGCTACTTCGCCATAGTCCGTTCGAGGCGATTCACTGGATCAATATTTCGCTTAAAGAGGTTCGGTTTGTGACGGTGGTTTGAAGGTTTGGTGGAGAGGTTTGGTGGAGAGGTTTGGTGGAGAGGTTTGGTGGAGAGGTTTGGTGGAGAGGTTTGGTGGAGAGGTTTGGTCAAAAAATTTAGTGGTCAAAAAATAAGAAAGAACAGGGCAGTACGTTCATGGAAAATCACTCGCCCATTTTTTGACCAACTCATTTTTTGACCAACTCATTTTTTGACCAACTCATTTTTTGACCAACTCATTTTTTGACCAACCCATTTTTTGACCAACCCATTTTTTGACCAACCCATTTTTTGACCAACCCATTTTTTGACCAACCCATTTTTTGACCAACCCATTTTTTGACCAACCTCCCCTCAGCAACACCCTCCCTCTCCGCAGCAATCCCCGATCGGCAGTTGCACCGATTTCCCGCCGGCTTTGGTGACCTTCGGCGAGCGTTCGACCCGGCCGCCGGTGCAGTCGTAGTGCGCCGCGTCTTGTGGCAGGATTTCCGTTGCCGGTGAGAGACCGACGAAGTCTTGCGTGTAGGGTTCGCTCTGCATTTTCTCGAACGTTTTGCGGCAGACGGCGGCTCGGACACCGCGAGTGAATTCGTGGCCGTCGTCGTCTTTCACACTGGCGTAGGGCCCCCGATACATCACCGCTTCGTTGTGTTCATAGCAGAGCGTGTCGGGGTACTTGTAGGCGATGACCGTGACGGATCTAAATTCGATCCCCTCGACGATTTGCCACGGTTCGTTTTGATAGGCCGGCATCTGGGCGGCTTGAAACCCCGCGTGAGTGAACGCGTCGATGAACGCTTTTTCTTGCAGCGATCCGCTGATGCAGCCACTCCACAGACGACCATCCTGCTGCATGTGCACCGGGACCGGTTCATCGCTGACGATGTCACTGATCACGGCTCTGCCGCCGGGCCGCAAGACGCGAAAGATCTCCGCGAACAGTTTCTCCTTCTCCGCCGCGTCGACCAAGTTCAACACGCAATTGCTGACCACGACATCGACGGAGTTGTCGGGGATCATCGGTTGTTGCGATCGCATGTCCGCGACGAACGCTTCAAACCGCTGCAACGCGGCTTCGCTGTTGACGGGGTTTTGGACCAGGTACTCATCCACGCGATCTCGATCGATCTGCAGGTCTTGGATCTTGCCCTTGCAGAACCGGACGTTGTCGTAGCCGATTCGTTCGGCGACGACGTGTTGGCTTTTTCTGGCCAACGCGAGCATGTCGTCGTTCATATCCACACCGATCACGGCGCCGGACTGACCGACGACTTGTGCGGCGATGAAACAGATCTTTCCGCCACCGCTGCCCAAGTCCAACACCGTCTCGCCTTGTCGGACATACTTCGATGGGTCACCGCATCCGTAATCGCGATCGATCACTTCTTGCGGAATGACTTCCAGGTAGCGTCGGTCGTAGTCGACCGGGCAACACAGTTCGGGTTCACGCGTCTCGGCGGCCGAGGAATAACGTTGACGAACGGCAGATTCGGTATTCAATGCTGACATGGCGGACGAAGGTTGGTCGGTCAGGAAAAGGGTCGTGTTACAACAACTACAACAACGCGCCGCTGCAACTGCTGCCCGCACCGGCGGTACACCCGTAGCAGTGGTCTGCGGTTGCGATGCGGCGGTTGGCAAACTGGTGCAGCGAATCGGTGTTCCAAATCGTCGGCGGCGCGGACGAACCGGATCCAACGGCGGAACTGGAGGCGGGCAACTCGATCATTTGATTGAAGTCACAATCATAAATCGCACCGTCCCAGGCGATCGACAGCAGCGATCGGCACATCACCTCCTCTGCCGCATCGGAATTAAAATTTTCCTCCAGCAGATGCATGTACTGCTCGAGGCGTTGTTTTTTGGCCAGGAACATCGCGTAGCGTTTGATCGGAATGTTCGTGATCGTCAGCAGCTGGTTGAATCGAATGCCATAGCGTGCATGGAGTTCGCGTTTGTAGTCGGCTTGTAGACTCGCTTGGTCCGGGGGCAGAGACGGACCGGTGGGGTTGAACACCAGATCCAGCCGCAGTCGGGTGGAATCGTCACCGTAGCCGAGGTCATTCAACTGGCGCAGCGCATCGAGACTTTGTCGAAACACTCCGTCGCCGCGTTGGCCGTCGACATTTTGTTCCAAATAGCACGGCAGCGAAGCGACGACATCGACGCCGTGGTTTGCCAAAAAGGGCGCGGCCCATTCATAGCCCGGTTGTTGCAGGATGGTCAGATTGCATCGATCGATGACCCGAATTCCGCGACCGCGAAACTCACGGACCAGGTCACAGAAACTCGGATTCATCTCCGGCGCGCCGCCGGTCAGATCGACGGTTCGGAGGGAGCGACAATCGCGTGACAGTTCGACGACACGGGCCGCCGTCTTGGCGTCCATGTTCTCACGCGTTTTCGTCGGCCCGGCGTCGACATGACAGTGCGTGCAGGTCTGGTTGCACAGTTTACCGAGGTTGATTTGCAATTGTTCCACCGCGATTCGCCGCAGCGGCGAGGCTTCGCGGGCGACCCGGGCGGCGAACGGCTGGACAAGATTGGTAGGCAGACCGGCGTTGATGACCGGCAACAGTGATTTCATGGACGCAGCAAGAATGGGAGCGACGGAGCTAGGGGCAGTGCAAAAGATAAGACAATGCCCACGCGGTGTGTGCAACCGCCAGCCCGGAATCGCCGCCGAATCCGCCCGCGATCAAGAACTTTCTGCCAGCGACCGGCGTAGCAGTCGCGAGACAGGTACACCAGGCACCTTTACCGAGCACCTTTACCGAATCGACCAAATTGTCTTTGCCGCGCAAAATCGGGCTCTTCTTGCTCATCGGATTGCTGATCGCCAAAGTGGTCGGTGTTGTGATGCGCGGCCCCAGTCCGATGGTGCTTGACGCCGGGTTCTATTGGGAATTGGGCGGCTTGGTCGCCGACGGCGATTGGCTGTTGATGCAACGCCCGATCGCTTACCGAACACCGGCCTACCCGTGGCTGATCGGTTTGTTCCGCGCCGTTTCCAGCGATCCGCTGTTCGCCCTGGTTGTCTTCCAAGGTGTGCTCTGGATGGCCACGATCGGATTGATCGCGGCGCTTGCGTCGGAGATTTCGCGAGACCGGCGTGTCGTGTGGGTCGTCGTGGCCCTGGCGATCCCGATGCTCTGCTCGGCCGTGTATGTCACGACGGTGCTGACCGAAACGCTGTTCGTTTTTTCGATCGTCCTGCATCTATGGTCGGTCGCTCGGTTCACCCGCCGGCCGACGGTGGCGGGCGGGTTGATGGTCGGATTGACACTCGGGTTGGCAATCCTGACGCGTCCGGTGGCGATGTTGGTGTGGATCGCCGACCTGATTTATGTCATCACCAGTTGGTACTGGATTGCCAATCCGGCGACGCAGCACCTGTGCCATCGGCGTGGTTGGATCGGTGTCCTGTTGGCGGGAATCGTCACGGTCGGCTGTGTCAGTCCCTGGCTGGCCCGCAATCACGCCCTGTTCGGCAAAGCAATGCTGACCGAATTCGTCGGACGCAACCTCTGGATCGTCACCTTCCAGGACGGCAGCGGCGCCGGATTGGGGTTGCCCGAATCCGCCGGTGCTGCGCGGCTGAAGACACAGTTGGGAGACGACGTGTGGGGCAATCTGTCGGTCGACCAGAGTTGGCGACATACCTGGACCGTCTCCAACGCACTGACCACGTCGGGGATGGACGACCCCTCGGCAGACCGATTGATGAAACGCGTGGCGACCGAGGCGATCGCGGAGTCACCGTTGCCGTTCGGAATAAAAACACTGCGTCGGCTGATCAACTTTTGGCGCACACGGGCGACACAGATCCCGGCTCAACTGGCGGATCTGGCAGCGGACGAAACCGTGACGCGTGAAACGTTGTCACAGGAGTTTTATGTCGGACAGCCGGTCTGGGGCGTTAAAGTCCCACCTGTCGATACAGCCCTCCGCCATCGATGGAGCAATTGGCTGGCCGGCAACACGTTGTTGATGTTGGCGACGCTCGCTGCAACGATGCTGCTGATCTGGCGGCGTCCCACACGCGCCGCCGGCCTGTGGCTGGGAGCGATCCTCGGCTATTTTGCCACGGTGACCGCGGTACTGGAGATTCCCGCGTACCGCTACCGGATGATCGTCGAGCCGGTTGTCCTGCTGGTGATCGTGCTGGCAATCGTCTCGATTTCGGCTTGCGATGGGGGGTTGAAAGTTTGGCGGGGTGTTTGGTCAAAAAATTTATTGGTCAAAAAATAAGAGAGAACGAGGAAGAAATCTCATCAAACTCTAACCCACTCATCTTTTGACCCACTCATCTTTTGACCCATTGTTCCCCAACGACGATCCTACCGAAGCGACCCAATCCGAATGAGCAGTTCAGGAGAAAGCAGGCCGAGTGATGAAACCAAGCGGATCGAGCTGTCGGTCGTCATGCCCTGTCTGAACGAAGCCGATACGGTGGCAACGTGTGTCGAAAAAGCCGTCCGGGCGATGAAGGAAGCGGGCATCGTGGGCGAAGTCGTCGTCGCCGATAACGGCAGCACCGACGGGTCACAGGAGTTGGCGATTGAACAAGGAGCGCGGATCGTCGACGTTCCCCAGCGAGGATACGGCGCGGCGTTGATGCACGGCATCGAAGCCAGCCGAGGCAAGTACGTGCTGATGGGCGACGCCGATGACAGCTACGACTTTCTGGAAATCCCCAAATTCATCGACTCACTGCGTCAGGGACACGACTTGGTCCAAGGCTGCCGACTGCCCCGCGGTGGCGGCAAAGTCTTACCCGGTGCGATGCCGTTTTTGCATCGTTGGTTCGGCAACCCCGTGCTCAGCTGGCTCGTCCGATTGATGTTTCGCATCCCGATCAACGACATCTATTGTGGGATGCGCGGCTTCACGCGGAAACACTACGACCAGCTCGACCTTCGTTCGCCGGGGATGGAGTTTGCGACGGAGATGATCATCAAGAGCGGACTGCATCGTGATTCCCATGGCACGTCTTGGAGCCAGGTTCCGATCACGCTTCACCCCGACGGCCGCCAGGCGCATCCGCCGCATTTACGGACCTTTCGCGACGGCTGGCGAACGCTGCGTTTGTTCTTGGCCTTCAGCCCCACGTGGACGTTCTTCCGCCCCGGCATGGTTCTGTTGATGGTCGGGCTGGTCGGTTACGCCTTGGCGCTGCCGCAAGTCAAAGTGTTCGGCGCGGCGTTGGACGTCCACACGCTGTTGGTCGCCAGCCTGTTGGTGTTGATGGGATGGCAGTGCGTGTTGCTGGCGACGCTGGCGAGGATTTTCACCGGCCGTGAAGGCATGATGCCGCCCCACGAAAAACTGGAACACGTCACCGTCGAACGCGGACTGGCGTTCGGGATTGCGGCCGGGATCGGCGGCGTGGCGATGATCGGCTTCGTGGTTTGGCGATGGTGGCAACAGGATTTCGGGGCGTTGAATTATCCGTTCACAATGCGTTGGGTCGTACCGGGCGTGACACTGGTCGCGATCGGTTTCCAAACCGCCATGGCATCACTGATGAGCGGCGTGTTGATGATGCAACGTTCCCGCCGGCTCGATCGCCCGGTCGCGGGAACACGCGACGATCACCCGACAAACACCGCCCCGGCGGAGGAGACCCCGTCATGAGCGATTCGGCCAGCCCCGACATCATCCGCCACGTCGCCGCGGGGCAATTGTGCTGTGACCCCGTCTGGGAAGCCGCGTACAAGCGGTTTGAGACGCCGGAACAGGAGATCGCAAAGTTCATCAAACGGCTGCGGCGATTCGGTTTCGAAACACTGAACCGCGACAGCCGCATCGTCGAAATCTTTTGCGGCCGTGGCAACGGGCTCGTTGCACTGCAGCGTATGGGGTTCCGAAATCTCGAAGGCGTCGATCTGAGCGATAGCCTGTTGGAAGAGTATCGCGGGCCGGCCCAACTGCACTTGGCCGATTGCCTGGACCTGCCGCTGGAATCGGACCGCTATGATGTGGTGATCGTCCAGGGCGGTCTGCACCACTTGCCGGACATGCCGACGGATTTGGATCGATCGCTCGCGGGAGTGCATCGAATCCTAAAACCTTCGGGAAAGTTTTACGTCATCGAACCGTGGAAGACGCCGTTCCTGGTGTTCGCCCACGCCGTCACCGAGCTGTCGTTGATGCGAAAGCTGTATGCCAAAGGCGACGCGTTGGCGATCATGACCGAGCGAGAACGCGTGACGTACGAACAATGGCTGGGGATGCCCGACGTGATCCGCGAAACGTTCCAGCGGCACTTCGAGATCGAATCCTGGAAGACGACTTGGGGAAAACTTGCCGCCATCACCGCACCGAAAGCCCATTGAACCACCCTACCCTGCACCACTGGATCGACGGCCAGCACCACGCCGCGTCGTCCGCCCGCAGTTTCCAATCGCTCAACCCCGAAGACGACTCGGTGATCGCGACGGCACCCCGTGGCGACGCCGGCGATGTCGCGTTGGCGGTCGATTCAGCCGCCAAGGCGTTCGAGCGTTTTCAAGAGCTGGGGCCGTCGCAGCGTGAAGCCATCTTGCTGCGGGCGGCGGACCTGTTGGAACAGCGATCGGCAGACTTTCGCGATTTATTGATTCGCGAAATCGGATCGCCCTTGGGCAAAGCGTCGATGGAAATCGGGATCGCGACCCGAGTGTTAAAAGCCAACGCGGCGATGGCCCGACGGATGACCGGGCGCACGTATTCGAGTGACGTTCCGGGCCGCTGGAGTCTGGGGTTTCGAAAACCGCTCGGCGTCGTCGCCTCGATCACCCCGTTCAACGTCCCGCTGATCAAGGGCATCAAACACAGCAGCATGCCGTTGGCGACGGGCAACACCGTCGTCTGGCTGCCATCGGAACAGACGCCGATGATCGCCGCCGCGATCGCCCAGCTGTACCACGACGCGGGGCTGCCCGCCGGGGCGTTGAACATGGTGCTGGGGATCGGCGCAGAGATCGGGGACGACTTGGTCAGCGCCCCGCGGATCGACGCGGTCAGTTTCACCGGCTCGGCGGCCGTCGGACGGCGGGTGCAATCGCTGTGCGGCCGTCACGGAAAACGGGTCACGTTGGAACTCGGTGGCAAGAACCCGCTGATCGTGCTCGACGACGCGAACCTGGACGCCGCGGTCGCTGCGGCGGTGCGCGGCGGGTTCATTTACCAGGGCCAGATCTGCATGGCATCCAGCCGCGTGATCGTCGACCAATCCCTGGCACAGGCGTTCACGGAGCGTTTTGTCGCCGCGTCAGGGTCACTGGGCATGGGAGCGTTGACGGATCCGAAAACGATGATCGGACCGATCATCACGGCGAAAGCCCGCCAACGGATACGCGATCATCTGGCCGATGCGGTCGCTGGCGGGGCAAACCTCTTGTGCGGAAATCGGTGGACAAACAATCGAGTGAACCCCACGATCGTTTCCGGTGTCACGTCTGCCATGAAGCTGTTTCGCGAAGAAACCTTCGGGCCGGTCGTCTCGATCGAGACTGCCCAGGACCGCCAGCACGCATTGCAACTCGCCAATGCCTCCCCCGGCATGCTCGCCGCAGCCGTCTTCACCTCGGATCTCGATGCGGTGATGACGTTCGCAGATTCTTTGGGCACTGCGATGGTTCACGTCAACGACATGACGATCCAGCAAGAACCCGAAGTCCCGTTCGGAGGCGACGGGCAAGCGGGCTTCGGCCGCGAAGGCATGGAGACGGGGATCGAAGACTTCACGACCTGGAAATGGGTCACGCTTCGGAACTGAAGTTTCAAGTTTCAAGTTTCAAGTTCCAAGTTTGGGATTTGACGTAGTGCCTGGAACTTGAAACTTGAAACGCGCAACTTGAAACCCAAACGCCTGGAACTTGAAACTTGAAACCCGCAACTTGAAACCCAAACGCCTGGAACTTGAAACCCGCAACTTACAACAAACAACTTACAACGTTACCTTCCTGATATGGAAATCTCACAAGAACTCGCCGACCGCGTGATGCGGTTGGTCGTCTCGCCGGAATACCGGCCGAGCAAACCCAAGCAGATCGCCGCGACGTTAAATCTGGACGCGGACGATTACCGGGAACTGCGGCGCACGATCAAGCAACTGGTCTTGGAAGGGCGTCTGATCTATGCGTCGAATCATTTGATCATCAGCACCGGGGCGATCGGCGGCCCCCTGGACCGGATTCGCGGCGTCTTTCGGATGGCGGCCGGCGGCCAATTCGGTTTCGTCCGGCCGGGCGACTCCGGCGACGGAGCGGTCAGCGAAGACCTGTTCATTCCGCCGGGACAGACCGGCGGGGCGTTCGAAGGTGACTTGGTCGAAGTCAAAGTCCGGCCGAGCCGTCGCGGCGGAAGCGAAGGCAGCGTGAGCCGAATCATCGAGCGATCGCGCCGCCAATTCACCGGCACGTTCAACATGGTCGATGGCCGCCCGGCCGTTTATTTGGACGGCACACCACACGACGCACCGGTCTTCATCGGCGACATCCAAGGCTTGCCGATCGAGAAAGACGACAAGGTGTTTGTCGAAGTGGTGACGTTTCCCGGCGAAAACGGCAAGGGCGGCGAAGCGGTTCTGCTGGAACGACTGGGCAGTTCCACCAACCCCGGGATCGACACGTTGACCATCATGCGGCAATACGCCTTGCCCGATGAGTTCCCCGAAGCGGTGATCGCCGAAGCACGGCAACGCGCCGACGAATTTGACGAAGACAACCCTCCCGCCGATCGGCTCGATCTGACTGGACAGCTGACGCTGACGATCGATCCCTACGACGCGCGTGACTTTGACGACGCCATTTCGCTGGTTCGCGAAGACGAAGGCCGCTGGCGGTTGTGGGTGCACATCGCCGACGTCGGCTACTTCATCCATCCCGGCGGCCAACTCGACCAGGAAGCGCGCCAGCGGGCGACCAGCGTCTACCTGCCCGACCGCGTGATTCCCATGGTGCCGGAAATCATCAGCAATCACTTGGCCAGCCTGCAGCCAGAAAAAGTCCGGCTGGCCAAATCGGTCGAGATCGAAATGACCGACGACGGCACCGTGATTCACAGCGAAGTTCACAACACTGTGATCCGCAGTGACATGCGGTTGCACTACCGCCTGGTCGATCAATTCCTGGAAGCCCCGGACAAGTATCGCGAGAAGTGGGGCGATGCGATTTGTGACATGCTCCGCGACATGCACTCCCTGGCGATGACGATCCGCAAGCGTCGTTTCAAACGCGGTGCGATCTCGATGGACATGCCCGACGTCAAACTGGAACTGGACCGTAGCGGCAAAGTCAAAGGCGCGTACCGGACGGAGAACACCGAAAGCCACCAGTTGATCGAAGAGTTCATGTTGGCGGCCAATCAAGCCGTCGCGACGTGGCTGGACGACGCCGGGCTGAAATTCCTGCACCGCATCCACCCGCCGCCGGAACGACGCAAACTGCGCCAGCTGTCCCATTTCGTTCGCGACCTGCGATTGGGAATCGACTCGGTCGAAAGCCGTTTCGAAATTCAAAACGTGCTCGACCGCGTCGCCGGCACACCGCTGGAAGACGCGGTGAATTTCGCGGTGCTCAAAAGCATGAACAAAGCGGTCTACGGCCCCCAGACCGACGGGCATTATGCGCTCGACATGCAGCACTATTGCCACTTCACCAGTCCGATCCGGCGTTACCCGGATTTAACCGTGCATCGTCTGATCGACCGACTTCACGCCGGTGAAAAGACCCCGGATGATTCGGTCGGTGCGTTGTTGCAACTGGGGCACCATTGCAGCGACATGGAACGCAACGCGGCGCAAGCCGAGCGTGAACTGACCGAACTGAAGCTACTTCATTACTTAAAGAAACACCTCGGCGACACGATGACCGCCGTCATCAGCCGGGTCTTCGCCGACGGCTTTCTGGCACGCTGTATCAAACTTCCCGTCGACGGCTACGTCAGCGTCGACCAGCTGCCGTCGGATCAATATCGATTCGAACGTCGCGGTCAGATGCTGGTCGGATTCAAAGCGCATCATCGCTATCGGCTGGGCGATCAATTGACGGTCAAAATCAGCCGCGTCGACCTGATCCAACGGGAACTGTTCCTGGAACCGGTCAAGAATCACTCGGTCGGCAACAGCAACCCCAACGACCGAGGCGTGAAAGCCGCCAATTCCGGCGGCGGCAAGTCGAAGCACAAAGACAAACGCAAAAAGGAACGTCGCCAAAAGGGCAAACGCAAACGACGCTAATGCTGACAGGGAGGGTGACAGGACCGACTGCACAACTTCCCCCCCCTTTCCGGCCTTGCCGACCCTGGAACGGCGTTGTGAATTCGGTACACTTTTCGTCAGGCGGACACCGCGGAAGCTTTCGCGGCGTGTTTTTCGCTCCGCCCCCCAGCCGATCATTGACATCTTTGCCCCGCTTTCTGAGCGACCACGCCATCACCCACTTTTAGAGTGACGCATGAGTCAGGCCGACCCTTCATCCCAAACGTACTCGCAAACGCCGCTCGACGGCTGGCATCGCTCGGCGGGGGCCAAGATGGTTCCGTTCGCCGGATACGAGATGCCGATTCAATACGAATCGATCGTCAGCGAACACCAGGCCTGTCGCAACGCCGCGGCCCTGTTTGACGTCTCCCACATGGGACGGCTGCGTTTCGACGGGGATGGCAGCGAAGCGTTGCTGGACCGGTTGCTGACACGGCGGGTGACGGACCTGCCGATCGGCGGCGTTCGCTACGGCATGATCTGCAACCAAGACGGCGGGATTCTGGACGACGTGTTGGTCTCCCACCTGAAAACGCCCAGCGAATCGCGCTACCACCTGTTGGTCGTCAACGCGTCCAACCGGGCGAAAATCGTGGAGTGGATCAAACCCCACCTCGACGATTTCCCCAAGGTCACGTTTTCCGATCGCACCGAACTGACGGCGATGATCGCGGTCCAGGGCCCGCTGGCGATGGAGACCTGTAAGCGGCTGTTTACCTTCGACCCGAGTCGATTGAAGTATTACCAGGCGCGGATCACCGACCAGTTCTCCAAACCCGTCATCGTCAGCCGCACCGGCTACACCGGCGAAGACGGATTCGAGCTGGTGGTACGGGCCGAAGAGGCGACCCGAGTTTGGGAGAACGTCTTGCTGGCCGGTCGCGACGCGGGATTCGCCCCCGCCGGACTGGGTGCCCGCGACACGCTGCGGATGGAAGCCGCGATGCCGCTGTACGGGCATGAGCTGGACGAAACGGTTGATCCGGTTTCTGCCGGTTTGAATTTCGCCTGTAATTTGGAAGACCGAGACTTCATCGGCCGCGATGCGATCGCGGCGGTCAAATCCGCCGGCCCCCGGCGGGTTCGCATCGGACTGCTGCCGGGCGGACGTCGGCCGGCCCGCGAGGGATGCGACGTGCTGTCGGCGGACGGGCAGGTCATCGGCAAGATCACCAGCGGCGGCCCTTCCCCGACGCTCGGTCACCCAATCGCGATGGCGATGGTCGACGCCGAGCACGCGACCGCGCCGGAGTTTGAGATCGACATTCGAGGCAAACGTTCCCCGGCGACCCGAACAAAGTTACCCTTTTACCGGCGTGCCAAATCGTAGCGGCGTCTGCCATAATCAATCCACCGGCCGGCGGCGACGCTCAGCCGACCCGTTTGACAACCCACCATTCCAAACCACTGCAAAGGGAACCAGCCAAAGTGTCACGCGACAAGAGCAAACTTCTGTACGCCGAGACCCATGAGTGGGTCGACGTTGCCGACGAAGGCGGTCAAAAGATCGCGACGATCGGAATCTCGGGCTTCGCGATCGAGCAACTCAACGATCTGGTCTACATGGAACTTCCCGAAGTCGGCAAGACGATCGATGCCGGCGAAGAATTCGGTGAAGTGGAATCCGTCAAAGCGGTCAGCCCGCTGTACAGCCCCGTCGGCGGCGAAGTGATCGAAGTCCATGCCGAACTGCCGGACAATCTGGATCAACTCAACGACGATCCCTATGACTTCGGCTGGATCGTCAAACTGAAAATCGATGATGAATCCGCATTGGAAAAGCTGATGGATTTCGCGGCCTACGAAAAGC
Source organism: Stieleria neptunia (assembly GCF_007754155.1). Lineage (NCBI taxonomy): Bacteria > Pseudomonadati > Planctomycetota > Planctomycetia > Pirellulales > Pirellulaceae > Stieleria > Stieleria neptunia. Next base: position 9,347,496 of record NZ_CP037423.1, read on the forward strand.
AGTGCGCCGAATCCGGTTGATCCCATGGCTGATCCACACGCCGGACGACTGCTGTTTCATCGCGATGGCGAATCGGCCTGGAACATGGCGGTGGACCAAGCGATCGCCGAATCCGTCAGCGGCGACGCCCAGTCCGGATCGGCTCGGCCGTACACGCTGCGGTTCTACACCTGGGCCGCACCGACGCTCTCGCTGGGGTACTTTCAATCCAGCGGCGATGCGTCGCCACGCTTTGACACGACCAAGCGGGTTCGCCGCAGCACGGGCGGCGGTGCGATCTTGCATCACCACGAACTGACATACAGTTTGACCGTGCCCAGCTCAGCGGGTGAACACGGGGCACGAACGGATTTATACCGCGGCGTCCACGCCGCGATCATCAATGCACTGCACCGTCAGGGGATCGACGCGAGACCCCATTACCTGAACAAAACCCCCGCGGCCCCTCCTCGCGCGGCCCCAACGCTCGCGGTCGACGAGGATCCCTTCCTCTGCTTTCAACGGCGGACCGACGAAGACCTGATCGTCAGCGGGTACAAGGTGCTCGGCAGCGCCCAACGGCGGTTCAAACGCTCGCTGTTGCAACACGGAAGCCTGCTATTGCGTGCCAGTGAGTACGCCAGCGAATTACCGGGCCTTGTCGACCTGACCTCGATCGCTCTCAACCCCGAGACGTTTTTGACGCGAATCAGTGAAGAATTTGAAGCGTTGTCGGGCGTCGCGTTCCAGTCCGACGTCTTGTCAGCAGCCGAAGCGACCCGGGCCGACGAGATCGTGGCCAGCCGATTCGGTCGATCCGATTGGTGGGCCCGTCGTTAAGATTGAGTGAGTCGGCTCACCAACCGCACACGGGCGCCCAGAATACGATATCCTGACCGCCGGAAAGAGAGACTCAGGGTGCGACCGAGGGTGAGCCGAGCAAGATGTTCCAGTGCGCGTTTACGCCAACCCCCTTTTGCGGGCGGGTATCGAGAAAGCTGCGGGTGAGCGCAAAACAGCAATTACGGCATTTTCCCCACCTCTGCAACCGTCTACAATACCACCACCCTTGTCGGCCCCAGCCACGTGCTTTCCCGTGGCCCCATCGCAGATCAGCTGCTGACAAGTCAAGTTGCGCAAACCGTGATTCAGCGGAAGTCAAGATAGGAACAGGTGCCGTATGCAAGTAAAGCTGAGGGTCATGACGGGGAGCCACGAGGGGACGGAGATCCCGATCAGCGGGGATAAATTTTTGATCGGCCGCAGTGAGTCCTGTCAACTGCGCCCCAAAAGTGATTCGATCAGCCGGAAACATTGCATCTTGGTGATCCGTGACGGTCGGTTGTTGATTCAGGACTTGAAAAGTCGCAACGGAACCTACGTCAACGAAAAACGTTTACCGAGCGATCGTGCAAAAATCCTCTCCGCCGGCGATGCGCTCAAGATCGGCAAACTGCTCTTTGAAGTCGTCATCGAACACGGATTGAAGGGTGCCAAGAAACCGCAAGTCGCCGATGTCGGCGAAGCCGCCGCGCGAACCGTCCAAGACAGCGACAGCCGATTCGAAGAAGTGGATGTGACCGGCTGGCTGGACGAAGCAGACCAAATCGACCGTGTCCGAAAACTCTCCGATCCCGACACCCGTCAGTTTCGCATCGATGATTTAAAGAAAGCCGAACTGGAGGCGGAGGACGACGACGATTCGTCCTCCAAGGATCCCTCCAGCGATAGCACGGAGCTTTCGGCCAACGACAGTTCCCTGCTGGATCGATTGCGTGAGCAGAGAAAAACCAAGAAGGGTAAACTGCCCGAAGGACTCAAGAAGTCGATGACGGATAGCTCCAAGGCCGCCGCCGACGACGCACTGAAACGATTCTTCAGCGGACGTTAAACCGTGTCCCCACGCCAGAACCTTCGGATGCGTGGCCGATCGGAGCCCGCCGACGCGACGCCATCGATGGACGGTTCCGGCGGTGCAACCCTCGAATCCAACGCCTCGCTGGCGCGGCGGATCATGGCCCAGGAAAGTGGCGCCTTTGCCCTCCTGGTCGAACGCTACCACGATTTTGTCTTCCGCATCTGTTTCGCCATCCTGCGTCATCGCCAAGACGCCGAAGACGCGACGCAAGACACCTTTAGCCGAGTCGCCAAGTACCTCGACCGCTGGGATCCCCGACGGCCGCTCGAACCCTGGCTCGCCACCGTCGCCGGCAATCGTTCCCGCAGCCATCTCGCCCGCCGCAAAGTCTTCGCGCCGCTGACCGCCGACGACGAACCGCAAACACTGGCGACACGTCAGCAACACGCCGCCGATGCGATGCGCGAAGAGATCACGCTGGCCCTCGGAAATCTTCCCGACAGGCAACGCGCCGCCTTTGAACTCTTCCACGAGCAATCGCTGTCTTACGTCCAGATCGCTCGTCAGATGCAATGCCCGATCGGCACCGTCAAAACGCTCGTGCATCGCGCCCGACTCTCCCTGATCGAACAACTCAGGCAACGAGACGTCGTGCCGGGCGACTCGGCCGGCACCGCGCCGCAGCACAAAGGAGCTTTGAAATGAGATGCGACCAGTTTCACGATCGGTTGGATCAGCTCTTGGACGCGCGACAGGATGTCGGCCGAGACCGCTTGCTGTGCGACCATGCCAGCCATTGCCAAACCTGTCGCGACAGTCTGCAGATCTGGTCCGCGATCGATGATTTCGTTTCGCCGCAGGAACCCGTTTCGCCGGTTTGCGCTGGACCGCCAAAGTCCGCTCCAGGCTCCGTCCCGATCGCAACGACCGGGGCGTGGGCGACCCGAACCTGGGCGACCGCCGCCGCCGTCCTGGTGTGCGTGGCGATTGCCGGTCGCTGGCTATCCGGTGATTCCTTGACGGACAAATCCGAATCTTCCGCGATCGCATCGGTGGTCACCGACGGAACCCTCGCGCACCAAACCCCGGCCCCCCCCGGCGCCGTCAAGAGTGCCCCAGATCCCTCCCTCGGCCAACCCTCGCGACTGCCGACCGCGGCGATCAGTTTGCCGACCAGCCAGTGGTGGAGTGTGGTCTCGGACGAACCCTGGGTGCACCACACCCTTCCAGCCGTTAACTCCGTTCGAATCGGAGTCGCACCGATCGGTCGTTCGATGAAACAGGCGATCGCGATTCTGATGATCCAGTCCGATGCGACTAGGATCGACGCATCGAACCTGACGCCGACCATCCAGCCGGAACCCTTCCAAGAACAGACCTCCACCTTCGATCCAGACATCGATTTCGCGTCGCTGGTATAATCGGGGGGGTAACGGGGGTAGGTGACGCTGTGCGTCACTGGCCATGGTCTGACGCACAGCGTCACCGATGACTCTCAGGTGGACGAACAGGGCAATCGAATGATGATGCGACTGCGACGATTCCGACTCTCCTCGCTCGCCGGCGCCGTGATTGCGATCATGGTGCTGGGCCCGTTTGCAAGCGCCGATCAACGGATCGTGCTCAAAAGCGGAATCGCGCTGGAAGGTCTGTTCGCCGAAATCGCGTCGCTGAACCAAGATCCGTTTTATGTCGGCGGGCAGGGGCAACCCAAGTCTCGCCCCATCCTGTTAGTCGATGACGGCCTGCGCCGCGTTTACATCCACGAGCGCGGCATGGTCGCCGGTCCGCCGCAAGATGTCCGCGGCATCGAACGCACCATCGAATTCAAACAATCCCTTCCGCTCGGCGGTAGCGACATCCAGGGCATCGGCGACATCCTGGGCGTTTCGGACTTCAATGAATACGGACGTCGGACGATTACAGTCCGTGGACCGACAGGCGCGGCGATCGATATCGTTCAAGGCATCACCGAATTGAACTCGCGGTATGCAAAGGTCGAGGCGCTCAAGGCCAAACCCTCCTACATCTGGGACATGCGCGTCGCGACCAGTTCGATCATGTCCGAAACCCTGCAACGCATCTTTCGCCAACGCATCGACCAAACCGACGTCAATGAACGTCTGACCGTGGTCCGCTTCTTCATCGAAGCCGAACGATTTCGCGCCGCCGAAGAAGAATTAACGCGGACGATTCGCGCCTTTCCCGAACTGAAGGACATGAAAACCCAGTTGATCGGCATCGTCAATCGACAAGCCAATCAATTGATCGACGAGGCCGCGCTGCGGGCAAGCGTGGGGCAAGAAAACTATGCCCGCACGGTCTATCAACGATTTCCGATGAACGCCGTCGGCAGGATCACGCGTGAGAAAGTCAAAATCGCGTCGGAGAAACTGGCCGAAACCGATCAACAAGTCAAAGACCTGGTCGAAGCGTTGCGTGCCGATCTGGCAAAACTTCCCGAAGGCCAGCGGGATTCCTTGCAAGAGGTGTTCGGCGAAATTGAAAACGGTCTCAGCTCGGCAACCCTGCCCCGCTTGAACGACTACTCGCGGTTGCGAGCCTCCGAAACCGTGACGCTGGAAGAACGCGTCGCCCTGGCGGTTGCCGGTTGGTTGATGGGCCCGGGCTCGGGTGAACAGAACCTGGTCGTCGCATCGTCCCTGGTCCAAGTCCGTGACCTGGTCGCCGAGTACCTGGGGCCGGCGGATCTGGCGCGTCGGCCACAGATTCTTGAGGAACTGCGGGGAATCGAAGGTTCTCAGATCGAGTATGTCGCACGATTGCTGCCACAACTTCTGCCTGTCAAGGAGTGGCCGGACGGTTCAGAGGATCCGACCATCCCCGGAATGTTTCGTGTCGGAAACGTTGCGGGTGCCGAGCAAGAGCAGCAATCGCTGATCGACCAGCCCCGATACTTGGTTCAACTGCCACCGGAATACGATCCGCATCGCGAGTATCCGTGCCTGGTCGTGTTGGCGCCTCCGGGAGCGTCACCGGAATTGGAACTGGCCTGGTGGGCGGGTGATTTCGATCCCTCCCAAGGCACACGGATCGGACATGCGACCCGCAACGGTTACATCGTCGTCGCGCCCCAGTGGGGACGGGCGACGCAGCGGACGTATGAGTACACGCCGCGTGAACACCACGCCGTGCTCTCGTCGCTCCGGCACGCGATGCGTCGTGCGTCGATCGATGCCGATCGCGTCTTCCTGGCCGGACACGGCGACGGCGCGACGGCCGCATGGGACATCGCACTGTCTCATCCCGATCATTGGGCGGGCCTGATCAGCATCAACGGAGAACCCGACAAGACGATTCAGCACTACTTTCCCAACGCGGAACACATCCCGCTGTACTTTGTGATGGGGGAAGCCTCCGGCCCCAAGCCGCCACTGATCCGTATGGGCGCGGTGCTAGATGACTACATGAATGCGAGAAACGACGCGACCGTGGTGATGTATCGCGGTCGAGGACGAGAAGATTTTTACGAAGAAATCCCCAAACTGTTTGAATGGTTGAACGTTTCCACGCACGTGCGTAAACCCATCCCCCAGGAACTCAACACCGTCACGATGCGAAAGGGGGACCAGTACTTTTGGTGGCTGGAATTGGGGCCGCTCAAACCGCTGGTGGAGATCAATCCGGTGCTCTGGGAGCAAGCCGAACGCAAGCGATCCGGCAAAATCGACTCGGCGGTCCTTGGCGGAAACCAAATCCGCGTCAACGGCCCCTCCGACACCTACATGCTGTGCCTTCGCCCCGATATGGGGGTCGATCTGAACGAGCAAATCGTGATTCGGCGAGCGCGCGATCGGGTGCCGGACTACTACCGATTTGATGGTGAACTGGAACCCCTGCTGGAAGACACACGGCGGCGAGCCGACCGCAAACGCCCCTTTTGGGCCAGGATCCGAGTGCCCATGAATGACTGACCGAGTGCTTCGTCAACTTTTATACTTAGGGTACCGCGGAAAAGGGGGCAGGTACCAAAAATGCGAAGCACCCTGCGGGCCATTTGGTTTTTGGTACCTGACCCCTTTTCCGCTCGACAAACGCAGGCTCGAAAATTAAAAGCTGGCAAAGCACTAGGGTCCCGATTTGCACCGTGCCGGTGTCCTGACGGCGAGACGGGTCGCGGGGCACTAAAAAAACTGGACGAACCTATTCCCGCCACCGACAATATGGCACTAAATCTGTCGAATGGCGCCCAAGAAAAAAGGTCCAAGTTTGGCCGCGAACCGTTACGAGGTTGTTGGGCTCCCATTAGTCAGGCGTTGAAAACCCAAGCTGCCGAAAAACGCTTGCCGACGTCAGATTCCCACCGTCCCTTCAGTCCCCCACCTTCGATCGGCCCATCAAGTGGCCTGTGCGGCGAACTGAATTCCCCATCCTGCGACTTGCATTTTGTCCAAACCGGCTGAATTCGAATTTCTTGCCCCACCCGTCGGCGACGCGGACGTGGTGGAGGATGTCGTCACCCTGGGACCGGACGATTTTCAGCGGATCGGCATCCAGCCCACTGAAACGCGACTGGCAGTGATCCGTCACGCGGCCAGCCGCGCCGCCAAATCGCTGGCCAGGCGACAGCTGAGCGCCCCCAACCCGTTGACCGAACAACAGCTCTCGCGAATCGCCGTTTCGACGTATCGGCTGTTGGACCCGCGACAGCGAATGGATCGTCACTCCCGGGCCCACGTCGGTCGCATTCGTCCCGCCGCCCTGTATCGGGCCGGCCGAGCAGAATTCGCCGATGGTCAGATTCTGATCCAATCCTGCGACGCGTCCGAGTCCTCGGTCACGACCCATCACGTCGACGAAGTTTGCCAGGGGCGAGCGTTTGCCTCGGATGTGTCGACGTTCCAAGACGTCCGACCGGCGACGGCAAAGCCAACCATGACGCTGCAACGCGACCGCAACCTGATCGATTCGCCGGTCGATCGGCCGATCGATGGACCGCGCGGCTGGTTCGCTCACCTGCGACGCATTGCCACTCGTCCCAGCCTGATCCTGACGATGATCGTCACCCTGCTGTTGACCGCCGGAGCGGTGTGGAACTGGGGGCACCATCGAAACGCAGTGCCCGAGCGACCGCTGCCGGTGGCGAACAGTCGTTGATCGGCCCCTTCCCCGGGTTTGCAGGAGACTACAATCGGTCACGACGAAAGCTCGTTTCTTAACCACGTACGGATGATTGTGAATGAACGTCGCGACGGCAGCTCCGACCGCAACGACTTTGAAAGAGTTGATCGACAGCGGATGGGAATCGAAAACGGTCAAGCGAGAGATCCGCGATAACTTCACGCAGATGCTGGCCAGCGGCGAGGAACTGTTTCCGGGAATCGTCGGCTATGACGACACCGTGATCCCGGAAATCAACTTGGCCCTGCTGGCCGGGCACGACATGCTGTTCCTGGGCGAAAAGGGCCAGGCCAAAAGCCGCATCATGCGGATGCTGACCCGTTTCTTGGACGAGTGGATCCCCTACATCGACCATCCCGAGTTGCCCGTCCACGAAGACCCGACCCACCCGGTCACGTCACTCGGCCGAAAACTGGTCGAAACGCTTGATCCGGAAGACATCAAGATCGCCTGGTGGCATCGCGACCATCGCTATTCGGAACGATTGTCACCGGGCACCAAGTTCGCCGACATCATCGGCGAAATCGACCCGGCCAAACTGACCGGCGGCGTCAGCATGAGTGCGGAAGAAGCATTGTCGTTCGGGCTGATCCCCCGAATGCATCGCGGCATCTTTGCCATGAACGAATTGCCGGAACTGGACGACCTGGTTCAAGTCGGCTTGTTCAATATTCTCGAAGAACGGGATGTGCAAATCCGCGGCTTTCCGATCCGATTTGATTTGGACATCATGATTCTGTTCTCCGCCAACCCGTCGACGTACAACCGCAGCGGTAAGGTGATTCCCCAGTTGAAAGACCGCATCGGGACGATCGTGCAAACGCACTATCCCACCGAACGTGATCAGGGAATCGACATCCTGCGGCAAGAAATCGGCACGGACCTGGAGGGGGAGTATCCGGTCCAAGTGCCGTACTTCATGTTCCAATTGGTCGAAGAGATCACCGAACAGGCGCGGCGGAGCAAGTTCATCGATCAAGCGTCGGGTGTGTCGGCACGCTTTTCACTGGCCAACTTCCGAACGATGGTCGCCTCGGCACGCCAGCGTGGCATCCTGCACAACGAAAAACCGGCCGTCCCACGAATCAGCGACTTGGGACATCTGTACTCCAGTTCGCTCGGCAAGCTGGAACTGGATCTGATGGGCACCCATCAGATGAGTGAAAAACAGGTGCTCGACGCGGTCGTCGCCAAAGCGGTCCAAGTCATCTTCGGTGAATACGTCGAAAAACATGGACTCGGTGAGATCGCCGAAATCTTTCGCAGCGGCGTCCGCGTCGAAGTGGGAGACTTGTTACCGAGCAGCGATTACGCCGAACGTTTGCAAAGTGTCCCGCCGGCCTGGGACCTGGCGTTCGAGGTCAACGCCAGCGAAAACGAGGCGGTTCGGGCCAGTTGCGTGGAGTTTGTCTTGGCGGGCCTGTATAGCATGGACCGGATCAGCCGAGCCCAACGTCACGGCAAAATCGAATACGAAGTTTAATCGCATGAACAAACGACTCGGCGGCATCATTCACGCGTACCAAAAGTACGATCCGGCCTCGTTTCCGCCACCGAGCGAACCGCCGCCGGACCTCGTGACGCCGGCCTTTGAACAAGCGCTGATGTATGGTGAGTTTCGCGAATTGAGCGAAGAAGAACTCGCCCGTGCGGTGCGTCTGGATCCCAGCCAGATCCAAGGACTGGGCCCGAGTATCGACTTTCTCAAAGCGATGCTCGAAGAACGCAAACGAAAGATTCTCGAAACCTACGAATCGCGGTCGGTCCAAAAGAAAGCCCGCAAAGCGTTTCACTCGGCGGCCAAGGACGTACGGATCCCCAAAAAGCTGGCCGAAACCTACCGACAAGCGATCAACCGCGAGCAGCCCTACCTGCTCGAATCGCTCTGGTATCGCGCCGAAGATCACGGCGGATCACTGTCGACGGACCTGTTGAAGGTCGCCGCACGGATGGGCGACAAACACAACATCGAAGAACTCGCCAGCAAGTATGAGTTCACCGGCAACGAGTCGATGTCGGTTCCCAAGGCACTCGAGATCAAGGAAGAACTCGAAAAAATCGACGAGCTGCTCAAGCAACTCGAAGAGGCTGCCAAGTCGGCCCAGATCGGGCTGATCGACATGGACATGCTCAGCGAGTTCGCTCAACCGGGCGACATGGAACAGCTGGAAGAGATGCGACGTCAGGTCGAGAACCTGATCCGCGAAGAAGCCGAACGTCAGGGGCTACAACGTGATTCGACGGGACAGTTTCGTCTGACGCCCCACGCCTACAAGATCTTTCAAGGCCGGCTGCTGGAACGGATCTTCAGCGAGTTGGCCCCGTCGCGGTCCGGACGCCATCACGGAAACGTCGTCGGTGAAGGCGCGGTGGAATTGCAGCAAACCAAACCCTACGAGTTCGGCGATTCGGTCGCCAACATGGACATCCCACAAACGGTCATCAACGCCCTGCTCCGCCAAGGCGATGAGCGGCCGTTGCGGCTGCGTGGCGATGACATCGAAATCCACAAAACACGCAATCACCCCAAGTGTGCCACGTGCGTGATCATGGACATGAGCGGTTCGATGCGCTACGACGGCCAATACATGAACGTCAAACGCATGGCGCTGGCGCTGCAGGGATTGATCCAGTCGGAGTACCCCGGTGATTTCTTGCGGTTCATCGAGATGTACACGTTCGCCAAACTGCGCGCCCCCGGCGAAATCATCAACCTGATGCCCAAACCGGTCACCATCCACGATCCTTGGGTGCGGCTGAAAGCGGACCTCAGTGACCAGAATGTCAGCGAAGCACAAATCCATCCGCACTTCACCAACATCCAACGCTCGTTGCAACTGGCTCGTCAAAATCTGGTCCATTGCGACACGCCGAACCGCCAGATCGTGTTGATCACCGACGGGTTGCCGACGGCGCACTGCGAAGACGAATGGCTGTACATGCTGTACCCGCCGGATCCGCGGACCGAACAGGCCACGATGCGTGAAGCCGCCTTGTGCTCCAAGGAAGGAATCACGATCAACATTTTTCTGGTCCCCAGTTGGTCGCAATCCGAAGAAGACATCCGATTCGCCAACCGGATGGCACAATCCACTTCCGGACGCGTGTTCTTCACCAGCGGCAACAACCTGGATCGCTTCGTGCTCTGGGACTACGTCCAAAACAAACGCGAAATCATCGCCTAACGTGGCGTAAGCTTCCAGCTTGCGGCTATCCCTTTGGGCAACGCTGTGAAGCGTTGTTTAGCGGCAGGGCGCGAGCCCTCCGGTGTTTTGGCAGAGATGAAGAACCGGAGGGCTCGCGCCCTGCCGCTAAAACCTCAAGCAACACATGGGAAAAATCCTTCACAGCGTTGCCCATCGGGACGTCGATTCTTTTGCTGCAAGATCTGGCAACCGATTTAGATTCTCTCCCTCTGGGAGAGACGGCGTTTGCGCAGCAAGCAAACGCCAGAGAGGGCCGGCGCTACAAAACTCTTGGCGTCTTGAGCTACTGGTCCGACGACGAAGGACGGTTCAACCTCTGACGCCAATAGAACAGCGCCACAACCGCCAACCCCACCACCGCGCCAAAGACGACACCTTGCGTGATGCCTTGCCCGATCCCAACGGCCAACGGATCAAAGTTCGGTGAATCCCCGCCGGAGAACACCGATCGATAGTAGCCGGGCAGCAGCGAGCCGAGGGCAGCACCGATCGCCAAGCCAAACACACCGCCGATCCCTGACGCGACGAACACAATACCAATTGACCAAAGCATCGACGACGGCTTGACCTCTGATTCGGCGGTGCCCGATTGCGAGGACTCGTACGGATTCTGGTCAGACATGATCTCGTCGGAAAAAAAGATGTTGAACGTCAATCGGAGTTGGACGATGCGACCATTCAGTCGACGTCCTGTCGGCCATAGGTTGCTAGCAAAGATTCATGCCCCGTGGTTTGACATTGCCGGTCGGTGGCAATGTTTTGTATTGGAAGTTCTGAATTGCGCTAAAGCCGCAGCGTGAGACGTCGATCGGACGTCACCGAAGGCGGCAACACCTAACGAATTGGACCTGCGAGGCACGGATGCACTCGGCGAGACACTTAAACGATCCCCAACTTACCTCCGTTCGTGCGTCAGTGGTTGCTGCCGCCCGCGTTTTCGTGGTCGCAGCGATCGGTTTGTCCCTACTGGGTTGCCGAAGCGGACGCCCCACCGGTTCCATGGTCCAGGTGACCGAGGATCCGACGGCGGTCGTGGCCAAACTACCGCCACCGGAACAGCGGTTGGCCACATCGACGACCGGCAAAGAACGGGGGCTGGTCAAGGTTGATCGGGGAACGACGACGAAAACGGAACTCGCCAGTGCGACGACCAGCGGGGCGACCAGCCAACCCAAGCCGACGGCGTCAAAACCGTCCCCCAACACCACGGCGGCCGGTGCGACGACCCGAATGAGCCTGTCGGATGCATCCCGAACCGACCGCACGGCTGCCGGGCCACCCGCCCAGCCGCCCAAACGATCGATCGCCGCGGCGAACCCCGAGCCCAAGTCGTCAGCGCCCCAAGCTCCCTCCAAACAGAACGACAACGCCGACGCGACCAACGTCGACGTCTCACCGGCCGGACTCGTTTCGGCTTCCCTGACCGATCTGAGCGCGACCCAACAAGCCAACAAGCCGATCACGGATGAACCGGTCGCCAAGGCCGCGCCGCCGGCTGCCACCAGCGAGTCGACCGCGGCGACCAAGACACTGGTCAATGCTTCCGCCCCCCAGCCGCCCCGCGCCCGACGACAACCCTTCAATCAGACCGACCTGCCCAACGACGTGACCGCAGCGATCGAGCAATCGCTTGCCCGGCTGCCCGCGTTACCCGATTCACGCGTCGCGGCCAACGACTTAGCCCCCGTGCGGCTCGGCACCGGCATGGTCCAACTGGCCCAGCAAAACGATCCGTCACCACCCCCAGCCGCCGAACCAGCGGCGGCACCCCACGTCGGCGACCTGGTCGCGAAGGCTTCACCACCCGTGCCCACCGAACCGCTGCCGGAAACGACTCGGTCGACGGAGACGACGCAGCCGGTTGCCGAAACGCTGGAACCGAAACGCTCGCCGCCCACCGGGCCGATGCTCGCCGCCGACGAGGACCCCAGCGTGGTGATGAACGCGAACCAGGTGCTGCCGGTGTCGCACGCCGGTGACGAAGGCGAGGACCACTTGGAAATCGCCGGCAACCGTCACGCGTCGGGGATTGAATCGATTCCGACGACCGTTGTGATGCAACAGCTAAGCGAAGCGGAACTTTATCGGGCACTGCTTGACCGAATGTCTCAGCCACCGGACGGCGAAAGCCCGACTCAGCGCGAGCGACGCGAATTCGTGATGCGTCACCTGATGGTGCTCGCCGGTGACCCCGAAAGCGCGCTCGAATCCACACAAGGGTTGAACCCGACCGAACAACTGTATTTGAAGAATCAGCTGATGGGGTTGTGGACGATGATTGATCCCGAAGGCCATCCGTCCTCCGGCCGGCGGATCACCGAAGCGTTGCCGAAGTTCCGCGAAGCGACGCGTCTGATGGCGACCGCCACGGATTCGCTGACTCTTAGCAGCCTGGAGTTCTGCACCGAGATCGAATCCTACGGCCAGATCAAACCGTTCGAAGGCAACCGATTCGTCGCCGGCCAACAAGTGATTCTGTACTGCGAGATCGAAAACTTTGCCGCCGAGGATCTGAACGGGTACTTCCAAACGCAATTGCAGGGAAGCTATGACATCTACAGCACCAACGGGACCAAGGTCATCAGCCAACTGTTACCGGTCGACCAACAACAATCGCGCAATCGCCTGCGTGACTATTTCGTCGCCTATCAAATGAACCTGCCGAAAGGATTGCCGCCGGGGACCTATCGATTGCAATTGACGATCGAAGACATCGTCGGAAAGAAGTACGGGCAATCGAGCATTCCGTTCGAAATCCGTTAACGTGACACGAGCCGATAGGGTGCCGCGGAAAAGGGGTCAGGTACCAAAAATGCGAAGCACCCGTTGGGCCATTTGGTTTTTGGTACCTGACCCCTTTTCCGCTCGACAATCGCAACCCCAACTTCAAATTTGGACAGAGCGTTAGCGTGCCGGCCGTTTGCTTTCACGGAACTGGCGAAACAGATCAACCAGCGCCCAGTCAAAGCTCATGCGATTCGCTTCGGCGTGGCGAAGGGCCGCGGCGTTGGTCTGGTCCGCCGTCTGCGGCGACGGTGCTTGGACGCGAGTCAGGGCGCTGATCAGCGGAGAGACGACGACCAACAGCAACGACAACACGATCGTGACCCGTGCGGTTCGCAGTTGAGTGCGCGCCCGTCCCGCCGAGTCGGAGGTGTGTTCAAGCAGTTGATCGCGATGTCGACGTCCGGGCAAAATCGACCCGCCCAGCGCAGCGATCTGGCGTTCGATCGCCGCATGGTCGTCACGGAATGGACGCCCTCGTTTGCCATCGTGGTGCATCGTCATCGGCCCAGCTCCACAACCGAGTCAGACGATGCGGCGACATCGGCAGGAGAGGAATTCGACGCGCGTGATAGTTTTCCGGCCAGTTTTTCGAGCGCGTAGCGATAGCGGCTGGCGGCCGTCGAGGGCGTGATCTGCAGCACTTCGGCGATCTCGGCGAACGTCAGCTGTTCCCAGATTTTCAACACCACAACTTCACTTTGCGACGGCGGCAGACTGGCCAGCGCCTCCCAAACCAAACGGTTCTCATCATCGCGTTCGACGACGTCCGACGTTCGACCGATCAAGCGTTCTGCGATCGAACCGATTGCCGACCAGCGGCTCCGCGCACGCAGGATCACCAACGACTCGTTGCGGACCATGCGGAGTAAATAGTGCCAGGGCTGATCGGCGCCGACGAGCAACTTGGGGCGGGAAGCGACTTTCACCATCGTGGTGCTGACCGCGTCTTCGGCGTCATGCTGACGCCGCGTGATCGATGCGGCAAACCGGACCAAACGATCCGCCGTCAGGTCATACAATTGGGCCATCGCCAGCGTCTCGGCAGACGATTCTCGCCCCCCGGCGATCTCGCGGGCCGTTTGGCGAATCTTGGCGTTAAAGGGGGCATCGTTCGGCATGACACTGCCCATGATGCGCTTCGGCGGCGGATTTGTCTAACCAATTCCGATTTTTGACACTTTTCGCTGAACGCCACCACATTTAATGCAATACGCCCGTTGGACGACTTTGACCAATCTTCTTGCCCATCGCATCGCGACGAACAAAGAATTGCCCCGCCCATTAGCCCCCTACAACAGCGTGTCGCCCAAGAACTTGGCCGTGTCGCCCTGGTAAAAGTAGTTCAGATGGTGCACCGTTTTTGACTGGCCGAAATCCATCACCCGCGAGTCGGGAATCTTCACATCCGCGGCCAAATCGATCATCGAGGGTGTATCGACGACCAGATCGTTGGCACCGTCGAACAACACATCCGCCGCCGCGTCCACCAGGCGTTCTTTGCGAAACATCCGCCAAAACTTCCACGCCGGATCGCTGGGTTGGAAATCGGATCGAACGGCATAGTAGCGATCGGTTTGCGGCGACGGGGTTTCCAGCAAGCGAAGCAATTCGGGATTGTTGCCGACCCGAGACATGCCGAACAAACCCGGGACCATGGCCATCGCCGCATCGGCCACCGGCGTTCGTGCGGCCAGATTGGTGATCGACGTGACCACCCGCAACATCGCTTCGACGACCGAAAAGACAGGCATGGCCAGCGCGGTCAAACCCGCGGCGGCTTGCAAGGCCCTGGAGAACTGAGTCAACAAGTGAATCGTCTCACGAATATTCGGCGGTGCGGCCAGCCCCGTTCCCGCCAACGGCGACCCGACAAAAATCGACTTGTCGCATTGCCGGCCCTGCGGGTCAAACGTTTCACACCACCAACGCGAAACCAGACCGCCGCGGCTGTGACTGACCAAGTGGATTTTGGCGTCACTCTCGCCGATCACACGCTGCAGATCCCAGGCGTTCAAGATCGGCCCGACCGAGAGCGTCGGATGATCGAAGGTGAAGACATTGCCGCTGTAACGGCGAAGGGCTTGATCGAGAAACTCGCCGCCGTGTTCGTTCTCTTTGTCGAGCAATCCGGCGATCATGTTGTCACTGTTGCTGAACGTCCCGTGGACGAAGATCAACACGTCGCCCGTGGCCGGAAAACTCGCCGGCTGAAGCGTCTTGGTTTCACTGTCCAAACGCCGCAGACCTCGATACGGCGTCAGTTTCTCGTCGCGGCTGCTGAGAAACTGCGTGATCTTTGATGGCGGCAAACGCTCGAATTCCAACTCCAAGGTTTCGAACGCTTCGCGGCTCTTGATCGTCGGCGCGCCGCGAAATCGACCGAGATCGGGCGGCAGCGCGGTCACGTCTTCCCAGTCCAGGATGCCGTCGTCGTCGACCAATTGCAGGCGAACCCGCGGCGGCAGCGGCCCGGAGGGTGCCGCCGCTTTGGTCCGAATCCGCGTCCGATCGGGCCGCTGGACCAGCGGCCGGACCTGACTGCTGCCGGCGGTTGCCGAGCGCGCGATTTCCAGAAATTTGCCGTCCATTGTTTTGACCTGTCAGTCGACGTGAGACTCGGAAAAGCGCAGCGGCAGCGGTGTGACACCGTCGTCGGCGCGGGCGCTGACCAAATCGATCATGGCCCGAAAGGCACGACTGCGTTTTTTGTAGAAGTGCGCGCGGCCCTCGTCAATCGCAGCTGCAAAGCCTTTTCCACGCGTCAACGCCACCGTCTCGATCGGCACCAATTCGCCCCGATCGACAAACCCTTTGATCTCGGCATAGGTCTTCGGCCCCGACACCCATCGCTGCAACGCATCGTCACGCGGCATCTCGCCGTCGGGCGACCGCGCCGGTATGTCGTCGGTGGCAACGTCCAAAAATCGTTGATGCGCCTGAAAATCCTTCCAATAGCCGACGAACACATGGCCGTGCAACAAAAACAAAACGGGATGAACTTCGATCCACTCCAAACACGACGCCATCACAATCGCCAAGTCGACACAAGTTCCGAAGCCGCCGCCGATGGTTTCCCCGGGCGTCCGCAACCGCTGAGTGAATTCGGCGTAAGAGGGCGGCGGATTGATGTAACGCAGCGTGCTGCCCAGCAACAACGCCGCCCAAATTGATCGCACTTGTCGATCCACGCCCGCCCAGCACTCGAGCCCCGAAGCGAACCCGTCGTAGCTTTGATAGCCGTCAAAGCCGGCACCGACCTGATCTTGCAAACACTGTAAATAACCCTGGGCCACATCAATCGTTCGCGCGACCGCCGGATCACGCGGTTGCACGAACGATGGTAGCCAACCGAGTTGAGAATCGTCCAAGGTCCACTGGTCGATCGGCGCCAACCAAACCGCATGCGTGTGGCGGTAGAGCACTTGATCGTGCCAGCGCAGATCGACGAACAAACTGGTCTGGATCCGCTCGTTGATCGCGCGAAACAATTCACCGGTCAACGGCAGCGTCACGCGGTCGGCCAAGTCATAGCGATAAGCTTCCATGTCTAATCTCAGCCGCGACCGAAAGGGATATGAGTCGACGCCGACATGCAATTGGACTTCCAATTCCAGATCATCGATCTGCGTGATCGCTTCCGATTCGGAGTGGTCCGGATGCAGCCGCAGCGTCAGTTGCTCAAAGACGCTTTGGCCGTTGTGCAGCGAGGAGTAGTTGATCTGCTGCTTGGGTCGGACAGAAACCTGGACCAGGTCGCGAATGCAAACGCGCCGCGGATCAGCCGCACGCGGCCTGGCGGAATACCGAGTCAACGGTCGCGTGGTGGTCGCCCCGATGCTCAAGCGGTTCTGCCCGGTTTCCCCCGTGGCTTTCGAGACGAGCGAATCGGCCGACCACAACACGATGCTGCTGCCACGAATCCGTGGCCGATAGGCGGCGATCGATTCCCATCCGCTGCAAAACGCCGCCAGCAGATTCCACTGGGAATCGGCGTAAGCACGATAGAAATGCAGAAAGAAGATCTCCGCAACGGCTTCATCAAACGTGTGTTGAAACCCGATCGCGGCGCGGGCGCCGGCGTGGATCGTCATCGGGGCCAATCGCGCCGCCGAGTCCCAGCAATGAAAACCGACCAGCAACGGATTGGGTGAACCCCGGTTGAGCAACCGCGCGATGACTTCGGCACGATACTCCTTCGCCTCCGCGGATGGATCGGCCAAATAAAGCCCATCGCGGAGTCCTGACAAATTGCCGCCGAGTCGTTCCCGGCCGCTCCGATTGTCAAAGCCGGTGACGTGAACGACGTCCGGCGACACGGATTCGATTTCCTCACCGAGTTGTCTTTCGGTCGGATTCTCCAGCACCCCGGTCGTCTCCGGACTTAACGCCCGCAACCCTCCGGTGACCAATTGACGCTGGGCCGAAAAATTAAAGTGCCGCGCGAGCTCCCCCGGCGCCGTCTCGATCACGACCAAACGTTTGGGCGTCCGCTTGCGTTTGCGACGCCCCGTTTTCAGATGCCGCACAACCAAAATGGCTTCGTTGTCGCGATACGGTTTGGTGGCCGCGGCCAGCACGTATTCCCAGGGCAGAATCCTGGCCTCCCAGAATTCATCCACCGGGGAATCGGGAACGGAAACCTCCACGATCCCGTTTAATCGCCGCAGGTGTTTGGCGGTCACTCCCAACCCGCGAAGCTCACGCTGCAGCCGAACCGTCTGTCGCTGCCGGGCCGCCGGGTCGTCGGCCCAACGATGCCGTTGGCGAACGACATAGTTCCAACGCATCGCAAACGCCTGCAACGGCGGGCCGCAGCGGATGCGACACACCTCCGAGTCAACCGTGCGCAAGACGACGCTGGACATCAGCTTTCCTGGTTTCGGATCGATCGCACGTCCACGGGCCGGCGATCAGTCTTGGAAAAACGGGTTCACCATGCTGCCATCGGCGGCGCGACGGGGCGTTTTGGTTTGCTCATTAGACGGTGCAACCGGAGCGAGCTGTTTCGGCTTGGCAAACGACTGCGGCGTGACGGTGGATTCGGAATTCCGCGTTTCGGTCACCGCCTGCTCCGATTCAAACTGGACCTCTTTGATTTCAGGGATCTTCGTCTGATCCAACGTTTCAATCTGCGAATCGAGTTCTTGCATCTGTTGTTCCATCTCCGCCAGCATCTCATCGACGCTGTGAATTTCAGCTTGGGAGCCCTTGTCGGGGTCCGGAACCATCGCCAACAGAGGAATGATCGCAAAGATAACGACCACGAACGATCCGATCACGTTCAGGATGAAATTGACGATCCAGATCCCGAAGGCGCGGAACAGCCCGCAGTTTGCGACATGCGCAATCATGTAAAGCGTCACGAAAAAGGTCAGTGGGATCGCGATCAAGGCGCCGAGCTGCCCGAGCATGTCCTGTACCGCGACAGCAATGAAGCCATTGACGAAATACATCGCTACCAACCATCCGCAGCAAGCCAAGAATCCCGGCGAAGCGTTGCCAATCCAATGGATCGAAAGTTTCAGAGAGCCGGCCGCCAACACAACCGTTGTCAGCAAGATCCCTGCAATCACCGCGAGGCTGATTGCTCCGAGTGCTAAGAATTGTTCTACGCTGATGGTTTCCATGGTTGCGATTGCCGGCATGTGATTACGGACGGATTTCCACGTCAGGTCGAAAACCGTAGCTCAGCAATCGCAGGTCGGGATGGACATCGCAACCGCCCCAGCGGTGGACGGCGTAAGAGGTTCAAGAGGCCGTCGGAGCAATCGTCAGGACCGGAATGACGGGCAACGCGGTGAAGCAGTTTTTAGCGGCAGGGCGCGAGCCCTCCGGTCGTTCACGGTGTTGTTGATGCGCGACCGGACGGCTTGCGGGCTGTCGGTTTTGTCGGGATCTGCTGAGTCAATGGTGAGCCGCTGGCCGTAAGGCCTCGGGCAGCGTCGCAGTGCCCGGCCGCTTACGCGTCGCGGCTCACAAAATCGACAGCCCGCTCGCGCCGTTCCGCGAACACGTCGTCAATCTCGGGGCATCCACGCCGTCGCGATCCGGCTCAACCCAGCCGCTCGATCAGTGCGGTCGACAACTCATCGATCTTGACCCGTGTCTGCTCCAATGTGTCTCGATCGCGAATCGTGACGGTCTTGTCGCTCAGGGATTCGCCATCGACGGTGATACAGAACGGGGTGCCGGCTTCATCCTGTCGTCGGTAACGTCGGCCGACGGCGCCCTTGTCGTCGTAGAACACATTCATGTGCTGTTTCAGTTCGCCGTAAATCTCTTGCGCGACTTCGGGCATGCCGTCTTTTTTGACCAGCGGAAAAATCGCGGCTTTGATGGGGGCCAAACGCGGATGCAGTTTCATCACCGTGCGTGTCTGCATCTGCCCCTTGTCGTCGGGCGCTTGATCTTCGGTGTAGGCTTCACAGAGGAACGCCAACACGCCGCGATCGGCACCGGCGGACGGTTCGACCACGTGCGGGATGAATTTTTCGTTGGTCGCTTCGTCGCGGTACGACAGGTCTTTGCCGCTGCCACGATACTTGGGCTTGCCGTGTTCGTTCAGTTCAACCTGCATCGGCTCGCCTGCGGGTGAATTGGGATTCAACTTGCCTTCCATGTGGCTTCGCAAGTCGAAATCGCCACGGTGGGCGATGCCTTCCAATTCACCGTATTCACCCGGCGGCAAGAACGGAAACGCGTATTCGATGTCGGCCGTCCCGACGCTGTAGTGCGCCAGTTCCGCCGGCTCGTGCTCACGCATGATCAACGAATCGCTCGACAGTCCCAGTTCGGTGTACCAGGCCATCCGGCGGTCGCGCCAATAACGGTACCAGGCTTGCGACTGATCCGGCGGACAGAAAAACTCGATCTCCATCTGTTCAAACTCACGCGATCGGAACGTGAAATTCCGCGGCGTGATTTCGTTGCGAAAACTCTTTCCGATCTGGCCGATGCCGAACGGCACTTTGACGCGAGAGGAATCCAGCACGTTCTTGAAATTGACGAAAATACCTTGAGCGGTCTCCGGCCGCAGGAACGTGGTGTCGTCCTCGCCACCGAGCGCGCCCAGGGTCGTCTTGAACATCAAATTGAACTCTCGCGGCTCGGTCAGCGTGCCGAGCGTTTTCGCATCGGGGGCCAGCACCGAATCGGTGTCGTCGAGTTTGTCCAACGTCAACGATTCATCGGAAATCGTCAGCTCGTCCGCGTTCTTGGCACGCAGCTTGAAAAACTTCATCGCACGGCGACGGACCTCATCGAATTCCTGCTCGACTTCGGCCAACGTGGACACGAAAATCTTTCGGTCGCCCCGTTCGCACCAGCGTCCACGGACCTGGTCGAATCGATATCGTTTTTTTGATTCGCGACAATCGACCATGTGATCGTGGAACAAATCGTAGTGGCCGCTGCACTTCCAAACTTGGGGGTGCATGATGATCGTGCAATCCAGCCCGACCATTTCAAAGGATGCCGGAGCGCCCGGCGGCGTCACCAAATCGTTGTGGCCGCGGATCATGTCCTGCCACCACGCTTCCTTCAAATTGCGTTTCAGTTCCACCCCCAGCGGACCGTAGTCCCAAAACCCCTGGACACCGCCATATATTTCGCTGGATTGGAAGAGGAAGCCACGTCGCTTGCACAGCGACACGATTTTGTCCATCGATTTCATGGTCGGAAGGATCGAAACGTTGGTGGAAAGGGGGGGAAAGGACTCGAATTGGGAGAATGTACGTGCAATGCGTGACTTGCGGGAGGTCAGCTTCGCCCCCGCCGAGCGGTTTTGGTGGGGTCTGAGCCGAAAAAGGGTCAAAAAATGGAGGGGTCAAAAAATGAGAGCAAGGTCAGTCAGCGAAACGTCTGCCGCGGCGCCGCAGATTCGATTGGCCCCGCTCAGGCCGTGGCCGCTCTGCCCCCATTTTTTGACCAGCCCATTTTTTGACCAGCCCCCGCAGCGACCAGCTTGAGCGTCAATGAATCGCGGTGGGACGCGTCGGCACGCCCTTGCCCCTTTCCAATGCCACCTGCGGGGCAACATTCAGAATGAGGCCGAAAAGATCCGGTCGATTTCCGACGCGGGCCCGTCTTCGTGAAGCATCGAACCGTATTGCAGAAAATTCTGGTGCAGCTTGAAACAGCGTGTCAGATCATGCTGAATATGGCTGGCCCCCGAATCGCACAAATAGCGATACAGATAATCGCGATAGTCGGGATGGGCACAACGTTCGATGATCTTCAAGGCGCGTTGTTTCGGAGCCAGACCACGCAGGTCGGCCAGCCCCTGCTCGGTGACGATCACTTGAACGGAGTGTTCGCTGTGGTCGATGTGGGTGCACATCGGGACGATCGCCGAAATGCTTCCGCCCTTGGCGACCGACGGGCACATGAAGATCGACGTGTACGCATTGCGCGTGAAGTCGCCACTGCCGCCGATTCCGTTCATGATCCGCTTGCCGCAGACATGGGTTGAATTGACGTGCGCAAAGATATCGACTTCCAGCGCGGTGTTCATCGAAATGATCCCGAGCTGTCGCACCGCCGCGGGATTGTTGGAAATGTCTTGCGGGCGGAGCACCAGCCGCGAGGAGAAAAAGTCGTGCTGCTCGTCGAGCTGTTGCATCTGTTTCGGCGAGAGCACCAACGCACAGGTGCTGGCCCCTTTCAGCCGACCTTGCAACATCAATTCGAACGCCGAGGACTGCAGGACTTCCGTGTACATGGTGAAATCGGGCAGATCCGGGTGCTCGCCGATCGCTTCCAGAACGGCGTTGGCAACGTTTCCCACCCCGCTTTGAATCGGCAGGAATTCGCGGGGGATCCGGCCGCAAGCGATTTCAGCGGCAAAGAATTCGGCGACATGACGGGCGATGGCCTTGTTGACGTCATTGGCTTCGGTAAAAGCCGTCGCTTCATCCGGCTCGTTCGTTTCGACGATCCCGATCACTTTGTCGGGGTCGACGCGTGCGTAGGGTTTGCCGATCCGCTGCAGGGGATGATCCAGATCGATGGCGGGGCGATACGGGGGGGTCTTGGGGATGACGATATCGGACATCTCCGCGATCCGCCGAGACTGCCCGCGATTGAGTTCGATGATGACGTGTTCGGCGGAATGCAAAAACGCGGGGGAGGCACCGATGGAATTGGTCAGATAGACGCGTCCGTCGGCGGTGATCTCGGACGCTTCGATCACCGCAAAATCGATCTTTCCGAAAAAACCGAACAGGGTGAACTGGGGAACGTCCGACAGGTGCATGTCGACGAAGTCCACGTCGCCCCGATTGATTTGGTCGCGAAGCGTGCGTGAAGATTGATAGGGCGCGCGCCAGCGGATCGCCTCGGCCTGGGCGAGCGTTTCGTCAAGACTGCGGCCGGTCGAAGCCCCCGTCAGCACTCGCAGCGCATACGGCAGCCCGGCGGAGTGGTCCTGTCGCGCGCGACGGGCCAGCGCCTCCGGCACGGCTTTGGCCGCCCCCGCCGGAGTGAAACCGCTGAATGCCACCATCGCCCCGTCGGGGATCAGGCCGGCCACCTCGTCAGCCTCCAGGACGGGAAAACCTTCGTAGTCCACTGAATCAGCCCCCAGTTCCGCATTGTGTTGGAAATCGGCAGACTCGAACGGAATCCAGGGATGCCTTCAATCAAGGATGCCTTCGATCAAGCCCGAAAACTCACCCACGCCGTTCTCATCACGCGGCGCTCACGGTGCTTAAAAAGCTAGGCCACGGAGATTCAATAGATCGGTCGCCCGCGGGTTTCAATCCAATTGGGCGGCGCGAGGGTTCGGAATGTGCCGCTAAGCACCCGCGACGTAAGAGCAGAAGACGCCGACGTTACCGATCGCCGACAGGGGGCCTCCCTCTCAGCCACCCATTTTTTGACCCACCCGCCAAGTTGCCGAGTCCGGACGTCGGGGCCGGTGCGCTGAATCCGCCCACTTGGGGATCGGAACCCTGGCGACGTTTCAGACGTTGATCGGCAGAACGTCCGGCGGACGCCCTAGTACCGCGAGGTGGTCGGATAAGGCAGCGGGGTGGCGATCTGGCTGTTCGCGTTGGTGCGGGCGGCGTCCAAATTGGAGTTGATTTGGCGGCTGAGCGCCGCGACGCGTTCGGCGATCATCGGTTGGGTGTTGTTGAGCGCCAAGGCCCGCTGGTAATTCTGCAGCGCCTGGGGCAGATCGCCATCGGTTTCCCGCAACCGCGCCAGCGCCAACCAGGCTCGGGAGTTATTGGCGTCCAGCTGAACCGCGTCTTCCAGATACTTCAGTGCCGTCTGAGACTCGCCGGCCTCCTCGTACAACCGCGCCAATTCCACCCGCGGTTCCGACGCCGTCGGATGATTGGACGCCCAATTTTTGACCAACGCGAACGCACGGTCCGGACGGCCGGTGTCCATCAGCAGCACGGCCAACCCTCGATGGCACTCAATATGGTTGGGGTCGTGATCGAGACATTGGTTGTAAAGCGCTTCGGCATTGCGAAACAACGTCTCGTCATTCCGCTGGCTGGCCAGCCGATGCGTCGTGGCGGCCAAGTTGTAATAACCGTCTGGATTGCTCGGATCCTCCGCCACCACCTGCTGAAATTGCTGCAGCGCCGCGGTGTACTGCCCCTGCTGGTGAAGCTGGGCACCCAAGACGTTTTTTCCACTCGCGGTCCAGCTGCATCCGGCCGATGAAAGGACTGGCAACAGCGCCAGCAAAAGAATCGCTGCGCGCCGACGGGTGAAAAATCGACATCCGGAGCAGGAGCCGCCGCCTTGATGGGTGGCTTTCTGTTCAGATTGAAAAGTCATTTAACTGCCATCCTGACATGTTACGACCGCACCTTCAGGGGGGATCTACTCAGACCCGCCGGAGGCATCGCGGTCCGAAGAGCGTCGCATTGTGCAGGGGAACCCTATCAACACGCGCCGAAACCACGCAAGAGAGGAACTTTCGTGCCGCAAACCACGTCGAACGGGGCACGCGTGAGCTCGCAATGCCAATCTGCACGGATTAGGACGGTCGTACCAATCATGGGAGACAGCCCAAACCCCGTGAAAAACGCCTTTTTCATTGCGGTTCCACACGACCTAATTACACTTCGTGCCAGGTACCGCCGCGCAACAGCGCAGATCCCCTAGCTTATCGATTTTGCAACTTTTGACCTAAGACGGGTCAACTCCGACAACCGAAGTGTTGTTGCCGGACTCAACCCCACAAGTGCTGCCCCAACAGACTGACTGCCCGCAACCCGGGCATAATGACGAGGCCTCTGGATGACCTTCCGCAAACCATCGCATTCCCTTCGCACACATCTCAGCCGCAACTCCGGGTTGCACTCCGATGGTACGACGCCGCCGGCCGCCACTCCGCGTGCCGGCCGCAACCGCCGCAGCGTGAAGCGCCGTGACGAGAAACGCCGGTCGCTCATGGAGAGCTTGGAGACGCGCCAATTGTTGGCCGGCCCCGAGCTGATCGGGATCCAGCCCAACGAGGGCGATTTGTTGTTCAACGGCGACACGTTGAATTTTTCGCCCAAGGAATTGGTGTTCCGATTCGACGACAACACGCGGATCGACGAGAGCACGTTGGATGCGATTCGGATCACGCGAGCGGGCGAGGATCGGACGTTTGAATCGGCGTCGGTGACGAGCGACTTGGGGACCGGCGGGACGGCGTTGTTTGAATTCCGCGCCCGTCAATCGGGCAGCCTGGGCAACGGCATCACGGTGGAGTTTACCGAGACCAATCGGGTCGACACGTCGGCTCCGATCATCACGACCGACGGACGCACGATCACGATCGACATCAACACCAACCCGTTGCAGCGGACGCTGGCACGTGATTTGGTTTCGGCGATCAACGGTAATCTGAGAACCAGCACCAGTGACCCGGAACTGGCCGGCGATCTGATCGAAGCGATCCAGATCAGCGGTCCATCGGGGCAACGCATCGCTTCGTCCGCCAGCGTGCAAGACAAAACGCTGGTGCTCGACGGGGCCAACGCCGCGCAAGCGGTGACCGACTTTGGGACCAACGGCGCGGTCCGTGTGCGATTGATTTCGCAGCTTCCCGGTCTGGACGGCCGCGGCACCAACCTGGTCGTCGAACAGCGGAACTTCGGCGGCCCGGCCAATCCGGTCGTCGTCGTCAGCGACCAAACGATTCGCGTCCAGGTCAACAGCTTCGCCGCTGACCCGACGACGGCCGACGAGTTTGTCACCGCGCTCAATTCCAACCCGCAAGCCTCGGCCCTGGTCCAGGCGACCATTCAGGAAGGCAACGGGGCGACCCCGATCGGACAGCGAACGGTCAACTATTCACCGATCAACTTGAGTGGTGTCAGCGACGTGGTGGTCGAGCCCGGCTTTGTCGGGCTGGGCGATTCCTCGCGCGAGGTGATCTTTCGATTTTCCGAACCGCTGCCGGACGACATCTACCAAATCGACGTGTTGGGCAGCGGAACATTCGCGCTGCGTGGCGAAGACGGCGAAGCGTTCCAAGACGGCACCGATTTGACACGGGTGTTCAACATCAACTTGGGCCCCCAGGTGGTCGCGGTCGTCCCCGAACCGGTCCGTCGCCAACCCAACGGAACGCTGAGCACCGAATCCGGCAAGATCGAAGTCCACTTCAACGACGACGATCTGTTGCAGTCGGCGGCCACCAACCCCGATTTCTATCAGCTGATCTTCACCCGAGACACGGTCGACAACACCGACGACGTGATCGTTCGGCTTGATCCGGGCAGCGTGACCTACAGCAACATCACGAACATCGCCACGCTGGATTACAAGCGGGCCCTGTCCCGCATCCCCGATCCGGACAACCCCGGACAACTGCTGACCGGAAACGCGCGGCTGCGAATCGGGACGGCGGAAGATTTGCCGATCGAGCCGCAGGAGATCGCCTTGCCGGTCGGCACGCCGGACGCCCCCGACGGTGCCGGCGACAGTTTCCTGACCGCGTACGATTTGAACACGACGTGGAGTTTGAGCGGAGCGACGACGACCCGTTCGGCGACGCTGGTCAGCGAGATCCGCAACGAGACGCCGTTCGAATTGGATCTTCCCGGCCCCGACGTCCCGGGCACGCGAGACATCCGGTCGGAAGACCCGTCACGGCTCGATCGCGTCGTGCCGTTGGATTACGTCCGTCAATTCGCCGACACGGTCGATGGGATCACGACGATCGAATACGACTTCGTCGCCAGTTGGTTGGGCGATGATCCCAATCGTCCCGGGATCACCGCGGACACCAATTATTTCAACATCATCAGCGAAGAACAGAAACAGCGTGTTCGCGAAGTGATGTCGCTGTTCAGCGAGTACTTGGGTGTCGCGTTCGTCGAAGTTTCCGATCGCGACCCCGCCGACATCGGTGGTTTTTCAATCGTCGTCGGCGACTTGTACGGGGGAGATGAACGCGAGGCGAGCGCCCAAGGCGGTTTGGCCGTGGTCACGCGTGATCGCGACGGCGACGGCGTCGATGACTTGGTCGTGATGGACTTCCAAGACTTCGACGAGTCGATCGATGATCAATTCGGCGGCGAGTTCTTCCGCGGGGCGATGTTCGGCGTCGGCCAATTGCTCGGCTACGGCTATGCCGATGACCTGCCGCAACCGGTCACGCAAAGCACCGATTTCATTTTTCAACCGGGGACCGACAACGAGCCGGCCTATCCCAGTTACGCGGACATCGTCCACGGCCAGTATCTGTATCGGCCGGACAGCACCGACATCGACATGTATCGCTTCCAGGTCGACCAGACCGGATCGATCGCGATCGAAACCATCGCCGAACGGCTGGGCACCCCGAGCCTGTTGGACACCCAGCTTCGCCTGTACGTCGAAGACGCCAACGGGCAGTTCGTCGAGATCGCGCAGAATGACGACTACTTCAGCAACGATTCGTTGATCCGAATCGACAACGTGAACCCCGGCAACTACATGATCGGTGTCAGCGCCAAGGGCAATGACACCTACGATCCCGTGATTCCGGGCACCGGCTTTGGCGGTCTCAGCCAAGGCAGCTACGAGCTGCGCGTGGATTTCACACCGTCGGCGGTCAGCACGATGGTCGACGGCACCGGCATCCCGCTCGACGGCGACGCCGACGGAACACCGGGCGGAACGTTCAACTACTGGTTCAAACCGTCCGATCCCTCCGAGACACTTTACGTCGACAAGGGCAACGTGACGCTGCGTCAGGCCGGCGGGTTCCTGCCGTCGGGCCTGGGTGACCTGGCCTTCATCGAAGCCTTCCAGACGCGGACGATCGGCTATGTCAACAACGCTTACGATGAAATCGACCTGGCGCTTGCCGACGCCAATCGAATGTCCATCCTCAAACAAAAGGCCTTCAACGGCACCCTGACCGAACTGAATCAGTTGCGACTGTCGGGCAATCTGAACGACATCCAGCGGGCCGACTCGATCACCCGCTACCTGTCCGAATTGGACCTGACCATCCGCGTGCTCGGCAACGGTGGTCGTGACGGATTGGTGCACACCGCGGGCGACAACTTCAGCTACAACATCGGCGTCAACAACAACGGCTTGCCGCTGGAAGACGGCGCCGGATTGACCCTTCCCGCGGGCGTCCAAATGATGGTCGATGCCGGCGCGATCCTGAAGTTCAGCAACACGCGTCTGGGCGTCGGCAGCATCGCGCCGACGATCGATTTGAGCGGTGCCAACCTGCAAGTGCTCGGCACGCCGACGCTGGTCACCGCCACGGGTTTGCCGGCCCGCGATGAGTCCGGCGGGATCGTCCCGGGCAGCGTCTTTTTCACCAGCGTCAACGATGATTCGATCGGTACCGGCAACCAGATCGGCGTGTTGCCGGCGGCCAAACCCGGCGATTGGGGCGGCATCGATTTCCGCGGTGATCTCGACACCGCCGACGAGTTGCGGGTCAATCCGGAAGACCAAGGCATCTTCAACAACCATATCCAATATGCGGACATTCGATACGGCGGCAGCGCCGTGCCGATCGGTGGCCGCAATGTCGTCGTCTCGCCGATCGACATGGCGATCACGCGACCGACGATTATCAACTCGACGATCAGCAATAGCGCCGACGCGGCGATCGCTGCGACCCCGGACACGTTCCGCGAAGATCGGTTCACCGACCCGAAGTATCAGCAATCCGGACACTTCACTCCCGACTACACCCGTGTCGGACCGGAGATCCACGGCAACACCGTGATCGACAACAGCATCAACGGCTTGTTCGTTCGACTGCAAACGCGAAGCGGTTCGACCCTCGAATCGGTCACCACCAGCACGCGTTTTGACGACAGCGACATCACGCACGTGCTGACCGAAAACCTGGTGGTCGCCGGCACCCCGGGCGGTCCGATCTTGCAGTCCGATGCCCCCTCATCGTTTCTGGTCCGATTGTCGGCCCGGCCGACCGATGGTGCCGTCCCGGCGGGCACCTACGTTTACCGATTGACCAACGTCACCGACGCCAATTTGGAGTCGGCCGCCAGCGACGCGACGGTGTCGATCACGACGACCGGCACCGGCGGCATCCTTTTGCAACAGCTGCCGACGGTCGAACCCGGCAGCGCGACCGTCGCCCGACGCCTGTACCGTGCGACCGTCGTGGGCGGCGTCCCCGGCCCGTTCGAACTGGTCGCCGAGCTCAACGCCAGCAGCACGTCGTTCACCGACCGGTTGGCCGACGGTGGCGCGGAAATGCAGCTCACCGCCAGCCCGCTGCGCAGCCGCCTGGACGCCAGTTTGGTGATCGATCCGTCGACCGTCGTGAAAATCGACTCGGCGCGAATCGAGGCCCGTTTTGGCGCCAACCTGATTGTCGAAGGCACCTCCGGCAACCCCGTGGTGATCACCAGCTTGGAAGACCAGCGGT
This sequence comes from Stieleria neptunia, assembly GCF_007754155.1. Lineage (NCBI taxonomy): Bacteria > Pseudomonadati > Planctomycetota > Planctomycetia > Pirellulales > Pirellulaceae > Stieleria > Stieleria neptunia. The sequence goes on from NZ_CP037423.1 coordinate 9,376,330, forward strand.
ACGGCGCCGGCGGCACCTTTGACACCAACGACCGCGGCAACGCCGCTGAAATTGCGCCCGGCGATTGGGGCGGACTGTACATCGGCCATGGCTCTTCGGCCAGCATCGACAATGCCGTGATCGCCGGCGGCGGCGGAACGACCCGGATCGAAGGCGGCTTTGCATCCTTCAACGCGATCGAAGTCCATCAGGGCGAGTTGCGTCTGACCAACAGCCGCATCGAGCAGAGCGCCGACGGCCGCGGCTCGCTGAACGGTACCCGCGTGGGACGCAGCGACAACGCATCGGGCGCCGTGTTCGTGCGTGCGGCAACCCCGATCATCGTCGACAACGACTTCATCGACAACGAAGCCGCGGCGATCTCGATCGACATCAACTCGCTCAACTCGCAAGAGGTCTTTGACGGCGGGCGATCGACCGGTTCGATCGAAAAGTTTGACGTCATCGGCAACAGCGGGCCGCTGATCGAAGACAACTCGATCACACGCAACGCGATCAACGGCCTGGCCGTGCGCGGCGGCGAACTGGTCACCGAAGGGGTGTGGGATGACGTCGACATCGTGCACGTCGTCACCGACATGATCGAGATCCCCAACCAACACATCTATGGCGGTTTGCGGCTGATCAGCGATGCCCGCGGATCGCTGGTCGTCAAGTTGCAGACCCAGGAGGGCGAAGAAGACACGAACCCGGCCGGGATCGTGGTCGGCGGATCACTGCTCACCGCGGCGGATGAATTCACCGACATCGCCGATCGCATCGGCGGGTCGTTGCAATTGATCGGCCACCCCGATTTCCCCGTGATCATGACCGCGCTATCCGATGATTTCTCCGGCGCCGGATTCACCATCGACGGCTTCGCACAAGTCGACACCGACAACGACGGCGTGATCAGCGGCGTCATCACCGGGGACGACGATGACACCGACACCGGCACGGGCGGCCAATTCGTCGGAACGCTGCCGACCGGCCCCGAAGTCAACTTGGGCAACACGATCGACAACGACGTCGCGGCGACCATCACCGGGTCGTTCACCGCGACGATCGGTGACGCCAACGAAGTGCTGACCAGTGCCACCACCGTCGAAACGCCGACCGCCCAACAGTTGCTCAACCAAGACTTCGTCTTTCAGTACAGCACCTTCCTGACCAGCGGCGGCAACACCACCGCCCTCGGTGCGACGACGATCACTCAAGCCGCGACCCTGATCGCGGATGACCGAGTGGAAAGCCGCGGCACCTACACCGGTCCCAATGGAGACGTCAACTGGATCGCGACCAGCTACTTCATCAACGGACTGCCGACGTTGTTCTCCACGCTGGACCTGCAATCGAGCTCAACACTGGGTGACATCCGAGTGGTCAGCTACTTGGACGAGGACGTGCAAGGGATTTCGGACGATTTGCTGTACACCGTGGGGACGCCCGGTCAAGCGGATTTCCGAGTCTACACCATCGATGGTCCGCTGCGGATCGGTTTCTCCCACGCCGGCTTCTACACCAACGACGGCGTCAATCAGTTGGGCGCCACCTACGAAGGCTGGGCGGCCGACCAATACTCCGAACTGTTGGCCCAAATCACCGCCGGCACCCAAACCTACTCGATTCCCGGCGTGATCGACCTGAATGACTTGCCACAAGGCAACGACCCGATCTTCGGCACAACCTTCGGCCCCAACGACATCACCACGGCCCACTCCTGGGTCGTCGATTCCAACGCATCGAGCGCCCGGGTGACCAGTTTCTTGGAACTGCTGGCCTCCGACACGACCGTCCAGACCCCAGGCACGTTGGTCCAAGCCGGCCAGTGGAACGGCGTCACGATCCGCGAAGCGGCCAATGACCGCAACGTCGCCGCGGTGGCCGAACAAGAACCGGTGCGAACGACCGTGTTCGACACCAATTCCTTCCCGGGACAAGCTCAGTTCCTGGGTGAACTGGCCCCCGATGAGCAGTCGGGCGACGAAAACCGACGACTCGGATTCATCGTCGACGGTGCGATCACGACGCGGAATGACGTCGATGTTTACACCTTCATCGCCGAAAGCAACACGGAAGTCTGGTTGGACATCGACCGCACCAGCAGCGGGCTCGATACGGTGATCGAGCTGATCGATTTCAACGGCGACATCCTGGCCTCCTCGAACGACTCGCTGCTGGCCGAACGGGACGTCGCGACCGGCATTTATGTTTCGCCACGGCTGGACAGCGATGCCGCCCAACCGTTGACGGTCAACGAAGAGCGGATTCCGGTCCAACGTATCACGGTCGATTACGAAATCGTCAACGCCACCAGCGGGAACCTGACGTTTGGGCTGGCGAGTGTTCCGGGAACGACCGTCGACGTCGACGCGGCGGACTTCATCGCCAATCCCGCCGGGTCGATCGCCGCGGCGCTCAACGGCGCCTTCCAAAGCGAGCTCGGATTCGTCACCACGCAGTTGCTCTCGCGAGGTGAAACCGGCGACTTCGTCATCGAAGTCCGTTTCGACGCCGCCTTCTTCACGGCCCTGGAAGTCCCCGAGATCATTGGGACCGCCAACCCGATTTTCCCGGCGATCGGAAGTCTCGTTTTTGAAACCGACGTTTTGGATTCGGTCCTCCAAGACACGTATTCCTACAACGCCAAAGACGCCGGCATGCGGATTCGCCTGCCGGGTGAATCCGGCACGTTGAACCAGTATCACGTGCGGGTCCGGAGCAGCAACACGCGTGACGGCAGTGACCTGGACACCCTGGTCAACGGAAACGTCCTCGGCGGACTGACACAGGGCCGCTACTCGATGCAAATCCGCCTGGGCGAAACCGACGAAAGCCCCGGCACGCAGATCCGATTGACCGACGTCCGTTACGCGACCAACGGGGTGCAAGTCATCGGCCAACCGTTGCACTCGCCGTTGACCGGCGAAGACGCCGAGACGACGGCCAGCAACGAAACCGCCTCCGAAGCACAGCGACTGGGTTATTACGGCACCACGGCCGATGTGGGAATCGAAGCCGGGCCGCTGCAGAGCGATCGACTGGCCAAATCCTTTGCCGGCGTCATCGATTCGGCAACCGACGTGGACTGGTATTCGTTCGACATCCAATACGAAAACCTGACCCGCGACGACGACCCGCTGTATCTGTCGACGGTGATCGACCTGGACTACGCGTCCAACTTTGCCCGCAGCGACATGGCGCTGTACGTGTTCAACGCACTGGGCGATTTGATCTACACCGCCACCGACAGCAACGTCGCCAATGACCTGCCGGCCTCCAGCTCCAACAACAGCAGCGATGACCTCAGCCGTGGCGGTGCCGGAGTCCAGGATCCGTTCTTGGGCAGCGTCGAGTTGATCGAAGGCACCTACTACGTCGCGATCTCCAATCAGACGCAAGTCCCGATCGCGCTGGATCAGTTCTTCAATCCGGCCAGCAACAACCCGCTGGTCCGATTGGCGCCGATCGATGCGATCGATCGGATTGCCGAAGACGACATGAACGACCGCGTGCTGTTCGACGAAACCTCGATCGTCCCGTACTCGCTCGACGACGTCGTTCTGTACGTCAACACGAATTCCGGATTGCACGTCGTCAACCCCTTCACCGGACAAGACTACGGTCTGGTCGGCAGCTTCGGCAGCGAAGACATCTACGACGTGGCGTTCCGCAGCAACGGCGAACTGTTCGCCTACACCGGATTCGCCAACCGGGTCCGCAGCGACAACACCTGGTTCTATGTGCAAATCGACACGGGAACCGCGGCGCTGAACCAAATCAGCACCGGGGCGGGCATCACGACCTACGGCGACATCCTGTTCGAGGTCAATTCACAACAGATTCTGGATGGTGTTTCCGACGAAGGGATCTTTGTCGAAGCCATCTCGATCCGCGAGTACAAGAACGTCGAACGCGGTTTGTTCGTCGGCAGCCGCCCGACGTTCAACGGTGCGTCGGGATTGGAATACCGCGACAACGTGCTGTGGGAGTTCAGCCCGCAAACAGGTCTGGCGGTCGGCCCCTCGTTCAACCGTTTCCTGTTCAACTCCGGTGCGGGAACGATCCCACGCGAAATCGGCCAGATCGACACGACCGCCCCCGCGACGGCGTTTTCGACTCAGTTGGGTGTTCCCGACGTGGTCGAAGTGGTCGGCAGCGGTCTGCTGCAACAACAGCTCTTCGACGGTGATACGTTCACGCTGATCAGCGGCACCACGACGACGTCCTTCGAATTCAACATCGCCGGCAACGTGGCCGTGACCGGATCGCCGGTTCTGGACGGCGACACGATGACGATCGGATCGAGCGTGTTTGAATTTGACGCCGGCCCGCGTCTGCGACTGGCGGGCGTCTCGGCCAACGGCGGACTGGACGTCGGACAAACATTCACGGTGACCGATGCCAGCAACGTCAGCGCGACGTTTGAGTTCGTCAACCAAGGCGACACGCCGTCGGCGGGAAATATCCCGATCACGATCCGTCTGGCCAGCGGGCAAGCCCGCACGACCGGTCAAATCAACAATGACCTGGCACTCGCGATCCAGGGCAACCTGAGCGGCGTGACGACCACCGTGTTGAACACCGATCTTGCCTTGGACAACGCAACCTTCACGTTCGACGGGGCCGGCATGTCGATCGTCGGCGCCAACGGCGTGGCGGCCGGCAACATCGCGATCCCGGTGGACGAGTCCTTCGGTGCGACCGAGGTGCTCAACGCCATCGTCGATGTCTTGACCGCCAACGGCATCGCCCACACCGTCGTCGGCCAATCGTTCTCCGTCCCCGGCGCGACCTCGATCAGCGTCAATTCCCAAGCCCTCGTCAGCGGCGGCAGCCCCGGCGTGCAAGTCGGTCGCACGGCGATCCAACTGGAACTCTCCGATACCGCCGCCGACGTCGCTCAAAAGGTCGCCGATGCGATCAACACTCTGGGCGGTAACGCGAGTGCGGTCGCGGAAAACCGCAGCGTCACCATCAGCGGCGGATTCATCGGCGGGGCCAGCGGAAATCTGGTCGCCGGCGGCGTGCCGCAAGGCGGGACCATCACCGGCGTCGAAATCGTCGGCAACGACATGTACGCCGTCACCGACGCCGGCGGATTGTTCCGAGTCACCGACGCGGAACTGACCGGCGGCGGCAACCAGTTCCTCAACGGCAACCGCCAAATCGGAACCTACGTCGAAACCGCAACCGACCTGCTGCGCGTCCCCGGCGGCTTCACCGGCCTTCGCGCCGGTCCCAACAGTGTCGACGGCGGCGCCTTCGCCGATGTGTTGTTCGGGATCACGGGCAACGGCGACATCTACGCCTTCAACACGGCCGGTGAATTCCTGCCCTACTTCGCCGGCGGACGTTCGAGCATCTCGACCGGAATCGCCAACGCCGAAGGCCTGGATTTCAGCACCCTGGATTACAACCTCTGGCACTACACCGGTTCGCGAAGCGGTGACGCCGGGCACGACGGCGGCACCTCGCTGGCGTTCACCTACGAAACGTCGTTCCAAAGCAACTACTCCAGTCAGGCGGAATACCCGACCAACACCGCGCGGATTGATGGCCAAAGTGTCAACGGCACCTACAACTTCCCCGGCGGTGCCAAGGGACAGGTTCAAAGCAAGCCGTTCTCGTTGGAAAACTACTCGCCGAGCGATGTCCCGGTCCTGTACTTCAACTACCTGATCGAAGCCGACGGCGGCGGAAGCACCGACGCACTGCGGGTCTACGTCGTCCAGCCCGACGGGACCGAGCACGCCGTGGCGCTCAACACCACGGCCCGCAACGCGATCCCGGGTGCGAACGACGAATTCGACGACCCCGATCCCGTTGCCCCCTACAACGACGTGATCGATGTTGACAAGCAACAACTCTTTGACAACACGTCGACCTGGCGGCAGGCTCGCGTGCCGCTGGCCGAGTTCGCCGGACAGGCCGGCTTGAGTCTGCGGATCGAGTTCGCGACCGCGGGCCGATTGGATACCGGATCGACCTCGATCCGCACCGTCGACGCCTCCGATCTGGTCGAAGGCGAAACGATTCGTGTCAGCGGTGAAACCTTCACCATCAATTTCCCACCGACGCTGATCGCCCCGGCGGGGTCGCAAGTGGCCGTCGCCTACGTGGCCGATCCGAATACCCGCGCGACGTTTGTGCTCGATGGCCAAACCTACGTGCTCAACGACGGCACCCGCACGGTCGACACGTCGCCGTCGGATCCCAACAATCCCAATTCGGCGCCCAATGAAATCTCGATCGATCTGACCGCCGGACTGACGGGCACGGCGACGGTTGCCGATCTGACGCCGTCGCAAATCGGCGCCTTGATCGAAGCGGCCGTCACGGCGACGCCGCCGGCGACCTTCAATCTGTACGACTTTGTGGTCGACAACAACTCGGTCGAGTTTGGTGAAGCGGTCGACTTGAGTTCCAGTTCCACGCTGTTCACGGTCCGCAACACCTCGGCCGGCGGGGCGAACTTGATCAACGTCCGCGCGGCGATGTCGGCCGGCGAAGTCGCGGTGGCGGTTCAATCCGCGATCCTGGAGCGGTTCGTGCCCGACGCGGTCGGTGCGGCCGGCCCCAACTACATCCCGACCTCCAACGCGATCGTCACCTTGCCCGGGTTCAGCGTGTCCGATGCCGGGCCGTTCGCCAACACGGCGCAGCGATACGCCGACCAATTCGGCGGCTCGCCCGTCGACGGATCGCGTGACAACGATTTTGAAGGCATCTACCTGGACGACTTCGTCATCGGTTTGGCCGAACGCGGGGAACAGGTCACCGATCCACGCGGCGTCAACGCGCCCTTGGATACCGCGTTTGTGACCGACACGCGTTTCGCATTCCCCGAACCCGATGACCCGCGCAGCAACCTGGACACCGGTTCCTACCAGGTCGAAATCCGTGACGCCAGCGAGTACATCGAATCGGCGACGTCCACCCAGTTCCGCACCTTCAACAGCAACGACCGCTTGGGTTCGGCGATCTCGATCACCGCCAAAAGCGCGACCGACATTGTGGACGGGCAAATGTTCACGATCACCGACGGCCGCGCAGTCGTCGAGTTCGAGTTCGATTCGGACAACACGGTCACGCCGGGACGCGTGCGAGTCCCGTTCTCGATGAACGTCCCCGATGAAGACACCGGGGTGGACCGTCCACAAACGGCGACCGAAGTGGCCAAGTCGCTGATCGCGGCGATCAATCGCTCGGATGTCCGCAGCGTGTTGGACGTGCAAGCGGTCCCCAGCAGCGGATTTGAAAATGAAGTGGTCGCCCTGCCGGGCATCAAACAGATCTCCCGAATCGATCCGCGGATCAATCTGGTCGGTGACGTCGTCGTGTCCGATCCCACGCGTGCACTCGCCGCGGTGGACCGATCCGAACTGCGTGGCGACAGCAACCGTGAACGCGACGCTCAAGGCGTGATCATGATCGAGAACAGCCGTTTCTTGTTCAACGAAGAATACGGCATCAACATCCAGCATGACCTCTCGGCAACGGTCGCGGGCAACGATACCGATTCGATCGTCCGCTACCCGAGAAACCTGATCGAGCTGAACTCCGAGCATCTGGTTCCCGGTGTCGTCGTGCAGAGCAACATCATCGCCTTCAACACCGTCGGCGGCATCAATCTGCAAGGCATCGACAACACCCTGGACGAGACCTCGTTGGATCCGGTCGCCATTGAACGGATCGTCAACAACACGATCATCGGCGGAACGATCACGCCCGGCGTCAGTGCCCCCTCGGAAACGTTCGCGGGGATCCTGTTCGACCAAGGCCAGATCTCGTTTGCCGACGCCGTGGTGGATTACTCCCCCGACGCGGGCAACGGCGCTCCGACGCTGACCCACCAGACGCCCAACACCGCGTTGGGCGCCCCGGACGGCAGCGGCCGCGGACTGGAACCGGCCGACGGTCAATTTGCCGTCTCGCTCGGTCTCGGCGGCACCCTGACGCTGCAATTCGTCGACAACTTCCTGACCGGCAGCGGCGATGCGACCAACGATTTGGTCGTCTTTGAAACCGGCGAGATCGAATCCGTTCTCGTCGAGATCAGCCGCGATGGCATCGATTTCGTCGACGTCGGCATCGTCGGTGGCTTGACCAACCAATTGGACATCGACCGGTACGGATTCGGTCCCAACGACCGATTCGCCTTCGTCCGTCTGACCGATCTGCGTCAAGGCGGCGACACCGGCAGCGCGCTCGGAGCGGACATCGATGCCGTCGGCGCCATCAGTTCGGTTCCGGTGGACTCCTTCACCCCAGGCGGGATCGGGATCAACATCGTCGGCGGTTCGTCACCGACGGTGCTCAACAATGTGATCGCCAACTCGGAAACCGGCATCGAGTTGACCGGTGGCAATGACGGCTTGGTGTCTGGTGGAAACTCGTACTATCAGAACACGAACAACACCGGAACGAATGTCACGCTGGGCACTTTGGCCCAGGTTTTGACAAACAGCGAATCGGTCTTCGTCGATCCGGGCAACTTCTCGTTCTCCCCGGCTTCGGGCTCGCGTATCATCGACAGCTCGATTGACTCGCTGCCCGATCGATTCAGTTTGACGACCGTCCGCAACGCGATCGGCATCGATCCGTCACCGGTGCTCGCGCCGCGATTGGACGTCAACGGACAGTTCCGCGTGGACGATCCGACGGTGGAGCCCCCGAGCGGACTGGGCGAGAACGTGTTCAAGGATCGTGGCGGATTCGACCGCGGCGATTTGGAAGGTCCCCGCGTGACCCTGCTGTCGCCGCTGGCCCCCGGAATCGGACTCGACGCCGGACGCGTGACGGTGCTCGGCGCCGCCCCGCAAGCGTTCGAAATCCAGCTCATCGATGGCATCTCGCCGGCGGACATTGTTCCCGGCACCGGGATCGACGATCGATCGATCTCCACCAGTTCCCTGGTGCTGCTCAAAGACGGCGTGGCGTTGGTCGAAGGCACCGATTATCGATTCGCCTACAACCCCAGCACCAACATCATTCGTCTGACACCGATCGCCGGTGTTTGGGAAGACGATTCGACGTACGTGATTCGCATGATCGACAGCAGCGATGCGATCATCCAAGCCGCCGATGGCGTCGTGTATCCCGACGGCGAAACCGTTACGGTTATCGACGAACTGAATCAACGAACCGTCTTTGAATATGATTCCGGGATCATCATCGACCTGCTGCCCGGCTTGACGCCGACCGCCGCGGACGGCTTGACGGTGACGGTTTACGACGGCTCGGTCACGCGATCCTTCGAGCTGGACGTCAACGGCGCATCGAGCCCGATTTCGACCGCCGTGACGATCCCGGCCGCCGGCGATACCGCCGACTTCGCCACCGCCCTGGCCGCGGCGATCAACGCCGACACGCTGCTCAGCTTCACCGCCCGCGCCTCCGGCGAAACCGTCCAACTGGTCGGCGGCACCCCGTTGTCGACCGCGACCAGCACCAGCGGCTTTGTCCAAATCGCAGGCCGGATCGGCACCGCGACCGGCTTCGGGTTCCAAATCCCGCCGATCAACAACAGCACCGTCGCCGATGCCGTCGATGGTCAATCGATCACCGTCCGCCTGGGTGCGGTCAACGAAGTGGTGTTTGAATTCGACAACAACGGATTGCTCAACGATCCCAACGCCACGGCGGTCCCCCTGGCCAGCAACGCAACGCTGGACCAGGTCATCAACGCTTTGGTGATCGCGATCGGCGGTTCGGGACTCGGTCTGGCACCGACCAACGCCGGATTCGGACGGATCTTCCTGGGCGGCGACAGCAACTACTCGATCGACTTGACGAACTCCAGCGCCACCCAAATCGGCTTGCCCGGTGATGCCGCAACGGTTCCGATCAATATCCCGATCGATCAGCCCGCCGAAGAGATCGTCAAAATCATCCAAGCCGCGATCGACGCGGAGAACCTGGCCGGCATCAGCACCTCGCTGGTCGACGTCCGCGTGTTCCTGGAGGGCACCGGCGGAGTGTCCGGCTTCGGCGCCGTCGACGTCGTCGTGGTCCAAGACCAAGTCGGCAACCTGCTGCAAAGCAACCAGGCCGACGGACGCACCGAACTGACCATCTTTGTCGGAACCGGATTCGATTACGGTGACGCGCCGGCACCGTACACCAGCACGATGGCCGATGGCGGCCCCCGCCACCGTGTCGATCCCACGCTCAGCCTGGGACAGCTCAACACCGCCGATTCGGATGCCGAATTGCCCAACGCCGATGCCGGCGACGATGGCGTCACCCTGCCGTCGGCCTTCCAATCCGGATTCGAAAGCAACATCAGCCTGTTCGTCCGCAACACCGACGCCGGACTGTTGAGCGACAATCCGGTCTACGTGGACGCCTGGTTCGATTGGGACCAAGATGGCCAGTTCGAAGTCCAAGAGCGACATCGATTCGGAACGCCGGGCACGAACCTGACCCCGGTCTTCAACAACGTCTTGACCACGGTCGCGATCGATGTCCCCGCCGATGCGGCGACCGGGCAAACGTACGTCCGATTCCGAATCAGCGAGTCGCCGACGACTGGACCGACCGGAAACGCGACCAGCGGTGAAGTCGAAGATTACGCCATCTTCGTGACCACCAATCCGTACCAGAACCCGGTCGGACGCTATGACGTCAACAACAGCGGTGAAGTCACCCCGCTGGATGCGTTGAACATCATCAATGCGATCGGCCGCCTCGCCGCCGCCACCGGATTTGTGGATCTGCAAACCACCCCGGTGACGAATCCCCAGTTCCCCGACGTCAACGGAGACGGGCTGTTGTCCCCCTCGGACGCCAATGCCGTGATCACCGAACTCGGTCGAATCGTCGCCGGAATCGGTGGCGAAGGCGAGGCGACGGCGATGAGTTATGTGGCCGCCGCACCCGGTGTGCTGGCCAGCGGACCGACCGCAGTGGGCGATCTGCTGATTCACCAAAGCGTCACCGCCGACGTGCAGCCCGAGAAATCCGAGTCCGACGCGGAACCCGCGCCCGCCGAAGTGGCAACCGTCGCCGAGCAGCCCAGCAAGACCAGCGTCTTCGATTCCCCGGCCTCGATCGAACTCGACTCGATCGTCGATGACCTGGTTGCCGATCGGATCCAATCGGGCGATGAAACCTCGGGAGACGAAAACGGCCTCGACCTTTTCTTCGCTTCGCTCTGATTGAGTTGAACTTTTCGTCCCCCGAAGACGTCCAACCGTCGGTGCAAGGAGAGTGTGGAGCTGCCAACCCCGGGGCTGGCAGCTCCGAATCCACAACTTTCACGGGCGCGTTGCAGCCCTGCCAGCCGATACAACGGTCAGCCCGCGAGTGGATCCGCGGACAAGTCGACCGACGATGGAGAGCGTCCCCGCAAGACGCGGGACCGCCAACTAGGATGGGTTCGAAATCCACTGCGGTTCGTTTTGTGGTTGCGCTGCCTGTCTTTGACACGGTTTTCGCAATCCGGCGCTCCAACGCGGGGCACCCCACCCCACCGTCCAAACAAGAATCCGGAGCCAGGCGCCCCCGGAGCGAGTTTTCAATCGCCGATGAACCGAGTTACGACGAGACGATCCCGCCGCCGGCGCCTCGCTTTCCAAACCGTGGAAGACCGTCGGTTGCTGGCCGGCGACTTGCCCTTCGGTGCCACCCCAATCGATAACGGCGAATTTCTGCTCGGCACCGTCACCGTGACCCCCGTTTTTTTTGAAAGCGACGGGTCGATCGATGCCGAAACCCAGAATTGGACCGAATCAGAAATCGACGAGACGCTGGCCAAGATTCGCGACAGCGTGGACTGGTGGAGCGATTTACTGGCCACGCAGACGTCGGTCCACACGCTGGATTTCGTCATCGACGACCGCTACGCCCGCGATCCCGTCGAAACCGGTTACGAACCGATCGACAACGACAGCAACGTCTTCAAACGCTACGTCGGCAACTGGCTGACCGATCTGGGCTACGGTGATGCCCCCTCGATCGAACGGGCCGTGTCGCTGTTCAACGACTCCCAGCGGCAAACCCACCAAACCGATTGGGCCTTCACGATGTTTGTCGTCGATTCGTCCGACGATGAAAACGGATTGTTCGAAAACGGCGGCTTCATCGGCGCGTTCGCCTACCCCGGCGGGCTGTTCATGGTGGTCCCCTCGGGGCGTCCGGTTTCCACGTTCTCCCACGAAATGGGACACATTTTCTGGGCCCGAGACGAATACCCGGGGGCCGGCAGTTGGACCGACCAGCGGGGCTACTACAACGCACAGAATCTGAACGCATCGGACAATCCGACACCGGGATTTGTCCAGCAAGACAGCATCATGCGCGGCGGCGTGGTCACCACGCGGGCGTATGACAACCTGGTTTCCCCGGCATCCACCCTGGCCATGATCGGCTGGCGCGACAGCGACGGGGACGGCATCTTTGATCTCGCCGACGTGCCGCTTGTGTTGGACGCGGTCGGCTCCTTTGATGTCCAGTCGGGGGTCTATTCGATCCGCGGATCGGCGACCGTCGACACCCTGGCCAACCAAAACTCCGCAGGCACGCAGAGCGACATCACGCTCGCCCGCGTCAGCGAATTGCAATACCGACTCGACGACGGCCCTTGGCAAACCGCCCTCGCACCCGATGCGACCCACGCCGAATTTGATTTGGAAATCGAGCTTTCCAGCCCCTTCAACCAGATCTCCTGGCGGGCCATCGATACCCAGACCGGGATCACCAGCGACGTGCTCGGCGGTGACCTGCTGACGCCGGTCTGGTCCGGGATCGGCGGCGGTTTTGCCTACCTTGATCAAAACCAAAACGGACAACGCGACTTCGACGAGCCGCTGGTCGATGGCACCCAGTTCACGGTGCGTCGCGACGATGGCAGCGATCTGTTCACCCGCTCGTTCCAGGCGGCGAACTCGCCCGATGGGGTGGTCACACCCGCCGGCGAGTTGACGCTGTCCAGTTTGGGCAGCCAGGTCGACGGCCGTGTGGCGACCTTGGCAGCGATCAGCGACGAACAGGCCGGCCGCGTCCTCCACCACTACGAGACCCAGTCCGACCAATGGAGCGACACCTGGAACTCCGACCAACGACTGCAAGTCGCCTTCTCGGGCTCGACCGGGCGGGTTGAAATCGATTTCACCGCCCTGGACACCGGCACCTATGGACTCGAAAGCGGCAGCTACGCGCGTGTCGAGGCCTACGACTCCCAAGGCAATCGCATCGATCGGGTCACCAGCCCCCTGGTGCCGGCCGGCACCAGGGACACACTCGTCATCGAAGACTCCCTAGGCCGGATCTCGCGAGTCGTCGTGTACGGACACGCGGAAACCGAAATCTTGATTTCCGGCATCCAGATCGGCCAAGCCGCACTGGTCTCGGCCGACGACAACGGTGCCTTCTCCGTGGACGGTTTACCCGACGGCCACTACTCCGTCGAACTGGCCACGCCGAACCTGATTTATCAGTTCCCCTCTGAACCGGTCGTCTTTGAAATCAACGCCGGAACAGTCGCCCCCCTAGCCATCGCCGCCCAGCGCGTCGACAGCCCACGCTACAACCACTCGCTGCCGGGCGACGTCAATGGCGATCAACAGATCACCGCGCGCGACGCGCTGGCGGTCATCAACGACCTGGAACGACTGGGAAATCGAGTCCTCGCCGCCGACGAAACCTCCGGCTTTCACATCGACGTCAACAACGACGGACGTGTCTCCGCGATCGATGCGTTACGCGTGATCAATCTGCTCGAACGGGCCGTTTTCAGTGAGGGTGAATCATTTTCTGAAAACTCGGCATCCCCAGCCTCGATATCCGCTGCAAACCAAACCGCCGTCGCAACCCCATCACCTCGACCCGCCCAACCGCTCTCTGCACCCGCCGTGGACCAGGTTTTCAGCCCCGAAAATCCGCAGCTCGCGTCCCACCAGGACAACAGTCTAAATCGTGAAGATCCGGAAATGTTGAACTGTGCGGGCCAACGGACATCCGACCAAAGTCTCAGCGACGCGCGATCCGATAGACCCACCGGGGCAGATGTTCAGTGGCCCGTTGAAACCCGGGCAAACACGGGTTTTGAGCGTCCATTGATGGGTTTTTTGCTTCGCGACGGCGAGATTGAGAGTGGTTTCGCGGGACCCCCTTCATCGGAACAACTGTTTTGATCGGAATTACTGGAACTTTGCGGCGTGGTCGCGGTCTAAAACGCCGAGCGGATTGGCCCAATTCCCATCCGATCGAAACGTTGATAAAGCAGGAAGGGGAGATAAGATAGGGCCAATATTCAGCCTAGAGAGCTTTTAACCCCTCTAGTCTTCCAATATTTGGGCTCTGCGCCTGCAGAATCCAACTCCTCCGATTCGCCACTTGACAGACCCCAAGTCACCGGCAAACCACGTTCTACTTCATCTTTCCGGAACCCCAGATGAAAAGCCTGCGTCAGTTGCTCCGCCGCCGTTTGCACTCCTCCAGTGTGGAACGCCCCCAGAAGCGTCGAGCCACCAAGCATCAACACGGCGGCGAAATGACACGACGGCTGAGCACTCAAACCCTGGAACAGCGTCAGCTACTCGCAGGTGACTTGCAAGTCGCCCACAACTATTGGAACGGCTACGACGTCAACCAGGACCTTCAGATCTCGCCCAGCGATGCGTTGAGCGTGATCAACTACTTGGCGACCTCGCAAGCCAACGGCGAGCAGGTGGGGGGCGGCACGGTAGAAGAATTTGCCGGCCGGAAAGTGGACGTCAACGCCGACGGCAACGTGACCCCCAGCGACGCGTTGAGCGTGATCAACGCGTTGGCTCGCGGCGAGCAGTTGGGTGAGTTGGTCGAATTCTTGTTGAGCGCCCGCGACGAGGACGACAACTTGTTGCCGACCAGCAACGGCGTCGTCCAAGCGCCCGGCGTCGGGATCGACAATTCGTTCTACTTGGAAGTCGCCTACGACGACCTGCGAACCTTCGGTGATGACAAAGGGGCGTTCACGGTCTTTCCCGATCTAGGCGTCAGCCAAGGCGGCATCTTGCAACCGGTGTTGCGTGAAACGCAACAGATCATCATCGGCGAAGAAATCCGTTCGACAGTCTCCGGCTCGGTGACCATCGGCCGTGAAGGCACCACCGACACCGTTGACATCAGCATTGGTGACATCCAAGGCGGCTTTTCCACGGCACTGGCGGGCGCGTTGGTCAACACCTTCGGGTTGACCGCCGACGATTTTGAAATCAGCGAACCGACCGCGCTCAAGGGCGAAAACGGACAGGACCTGGGTTTCGAGATCTTTTACAAAGCAGACGCCTTCGGCAACGTCGACATTGCCGACCTGACGTTCACCCCCAACTTTGACAACACGGTCCCATTTACCTTCCGCGAATTCGCACCGTTTGAGGCCGACGGCGTCACCCCGAATTCCTCCGCGGTCCGCTTCAATCTGGACTTGCGAAGCCGAACGCTGCCCAACAACCAAGAGTTTTACAACTTCATCAATCGCGGCTCGTTTGATGAGGCGGTCGGCTTCACCGACATCGGTGGTGGCGGTGGCGTTTTCACCGATGGAGTGCGAGCGGCCACCGGTGGAACGATGCCGGACGTCGTCGATGTGTTCCGGATCGAGGTCTTCCTGGATACGGAACTGTCCGATTCCGGCCCCTTGATCATCGATGTCAATCCGGGTGAAGGCGTCGACCCGCTGACACTCTACGGCAGCAACGACGTCGTCACCGAAGACTTGATTTTGATCGATGATGACGCCCGCGTGACGATCAGCACCGGTGCCGTTGCGATCAACAACCCGCCCACCGTTTCACCGGTTCCCTTGGAAATCACGGTGTCCGAAGACGACTCCAACTCGTCGCCGAGTCTGTTGACCGGTGCCAGTGATGTCGACGGTGACACGTTGTCGGTCAGTGGCTTCACCTTCACCGGTGGGGATCAAACGGGAGTCACGCTCGTCGGAAACACCATCTCGATCACGCCGTCGAGCTACAACAGCTTGATGGTGAACGCATCGGAGGTGGTCACGGCGACCTACAACATCATCGACGGCAACGGCGGAAGCGTCGGGCAAACACTGTCCTTGACGATCAACGGGGCCAACGACGCGCCGGATGCCGGGGCGGATCTCACGGCGACCAACGACGAGTTTGATCCCCAGTTCGACATCGATCTGCTGCAGAACGCTTCGGACCCCGACGGCGACACGCTCAGCATTTCCAGCATCACTCAAGTCGGCAGCGATGACACCTCCGGCGTCACCCCCGACCAGGCCAACAACCAAATCACCGTCAACCCGGCAGCCTACGCCTATCTTGAGCAGGGCGAAAGCGTCACCGTGACGTATCAATTCGAAGTCTCCGACGGCAACGGCGGGACCGACACGGCGACGGTGGCCGTCACCATCAACGGCGACACGCCCAACCGGGCTCCGGTCGCCAGCGGGCCGGTGAACTTGGCGGTTTCCGAAGACGACGCCGATACCTCGCTGGACCTGCGAACCAACGTCACCGACCAAGACCCCGAAGACACGCTGTCCGTCGACGCCGCGACCATCGTGACGACCGGCGACACATCGGGAATCACCGTCAACGGCAACTTCCTGAACATCACCCCCTCCGCGTACAACTCGCTGGCCGCCACGGACACCGAGGTGGTGACCTACACCTATGACGTCATCGACGGTGAAGGCGGCAGCGTGGAGCAGACCGCAACGATCACCATTGCCGGAGCCAACGATGCCCCCGTGGTCACCGCCGCGGTCACCTCGACGGTCACCGAAGACGACGCCAGCACCGACGTCGACCTGCTCGACGGGGCTTCCGATCCCGACAACGGCGACACCGTCTCGGTCGAAAACGGTTCCCTGGTCCGCCAATCCGGTGATGACAGCGGCATCTCGGCCAACGGTACCAGCGGATTGACGATCGATCCCTCCGCCTACAACAGCCTGGCGGCGGGCGAATCAGAAGTCATCATCTACGACTACAACCTGACCGATGGCAATGGTGGCACGATCTCCCAGTCGGCGACGATCACCATCACCGGTGTCAACGACGCACCCTCGGTCGGTCAACCGCTCACCCTGACCGTCAGCGAAGACGACGCGGCACAGTCCATCGATCTGCTCAGCGGTGCGACCGACCCCGACACCAACGACACCCTGATCGCCGAAAGCCTGTCCTTCAGCAGGGATGCGTCCGCGTTCACCCTGGTCAACGACAACACACTGACGTTTGACCCCAACTTCTTCAACGGACTCGGTGCGACCGAAGACGCTGAAGTCATCGTCAATTACGACGTCGCCGACGGCAACGGTGGCACCGCCGCCCAAACCGTCACGGTCACGGTCACCGGAGTCAACGACGCACCGGTCGTCTCCGGGGCAATCGACGAGACGTTCTCCGAAGATGCCGGCACCCAGGCGCTCTCGCTGTTGCTCGGCGCCAGCGACGCGGACACCAATGACGTGCTGACCGTTGAGAACGTCTCCGTGACCGGCGACGACAGCGGCATCACGCGAACCGGTGCCGACCTGAGCATCAACACCGCCGCCTACGATAGCCTGGAAGAAGGCGAATCGGTCCAAATCGTGTTCACCTACGAGGTCACCGACGGAACCGCGACCGTCAACCAAACGGCGACCGTCACGATCACCGGCGGTGCCGACATCCCGATCCCCGGTCCAGACATCAGCATCGAGCTTGATGAAAACGACCCCAGCCAATTCGTCGATCTCCTCCAGGGTTCGACGGACCCCAACAACGACCCGCTGTCCGTCATCGAAGCCAGCATCCGTAGCGGTGACGCGAGTGGCGTGACCATCGACGCGGCGAACAATCGATTGGTGGTGGATCCGTCCGCCTATGCGGATCTGGAAGACGGCGAAACCGAAGTCATCATCGTCGACTACCGCGTCAGCGATGACAACGGCAACTCGGCCCCGCGTGTGGCGACGGTGACGATCATCGGCCAGACGCTCGTCCCCTCGTCGATCTCCGGCCAGCTGTTCATCGACCACCTCGAAAACCGCGACGCCGTCCGTGGCGGTGCCTCACCGATTTACAACGGGGTCAAAGATGACGACGAAAAAGCCCTCACCGGTGTCACCATTCGACTGATCGAAGTCACTTCGTCGGGCGAAATGCAAATCGCATCGGTACTGACCGACATGCAGGGTGCGTACTCGTTCACCGGCGTGCTGCCGGGAACCTACATCGTTGAATACGATATCCCCGACTCGGTTCATCACAGCGGCAGCACCCGTGGCCAAGTCGTGATCAGCGAAGCCGGCGGTGAAGCGGCATCCGGCCCCGCCCTCAATGCGACCGGCTTGATCGGTGTTCAACAACGTTTGGACTTGCTGGCCAAGTCCTACATCGATGCCGGCATCATCGACACCAGCAACTTGCCCGAAGGCCTTGCCGGTGGATCGGTCCAACTCAACGCCGACGGCAGCATGCAGATGTTGGTCGCCGGTGAAGGCTTCGACCCGGAATTCGCCGAACTCGTGCTCAACGAAGCCCGCGACGCAGCCCTGCTGACGATCATCGATTCGGCTGACGGCAAAGTGAAGTCCGCGCGATTGACACTGGACCAATTCGTCGTCACCAGCGACGGAAAAGGCGTGCGATTCTTCGGCTCGGTGAACGACTTCGATTTCGTCGAAACCAGCGAAGACTTGGTCCAAGAAGAATTCGACGATTATCGCAATGCGATCGACCGTGCGATGGCGTCAGGCTTCTGATCCGACGCCCCGACACCTTTCGTAAAACGAAACCGCTGGTGACAATTCACCAGCGGTTTTTTTGTGGTTCCGTGTCCCTCCGGGATTCCCTTTTCCTGCCCCCGACGTTTCCGCCATCACCCACCGTGCACACCATTCGCCTCCGCCGTCCTTGGTTGCGTTCCATCGATCCGCAATCCCCGCCCGACAAGGTGGATGTCCCCGACACCGCACCGCTGGCTGCGACCGGAGGCGATCGGGTGACGTATCGGCGCGCCTTCAACCGTCCCACCGGGTTGACGCCGACCGATGGGGTCTGGCTGTCGATTTCGCATTACGCGGCGGACGCGATCGAAGTCCGAATCAATGACACGCTGATCAGCCGATCGACCGCCGGCGAGCCGATCCGCGTCAACATCACCGCGGATCTGCAGACGTCCAATCAATTGGCCATCACGCTGAAATCGAGTGAATCGTCGCCCGCGGCACTCGACGGCGCGGTGACGCTGGAGATCGAATCGGTTGATTCCTAGGATCGAACGGAAAATAAGTGTCGGATCCTGTGAGTGGGATAGGCTTCCAGCCTGTCATTCCAGCGTCGACAGGCTGGAAGCCTATCCCACTTATTTTCCGTGCGTTGCTTAGCCGCGGAAAGCACTCGGGGGATGCGGTCCAACCCGACCGCTTTGCCGTGGGGTGATCGGGGCGTTACGATGGACACGTTCGTAGCGTGTCCATCGTTTTGCTTTTGGTAATCCTTTTCAGCGGAGAACCTCGCCATGCCACCCGGTCCAGCGACACCGATTCGCCTCGCCGTGTGTCGCGTCTCCTGTCGGGTCAGGTGTCGGTCCGTCGTCTGGCCGATGACCATCGCGGTTTGCCTGGCGGTGATTGCTGCGTCGATTCCGCATCCATCCGCCGCGGCCGATCGCAACGAAGCCCGCTTTCGTCGCTTGCTGACCGGTCGTCATGACGAAGCCCGTGTCGCGGCGCTGCGGTCGGTCCCGAGCGACTTCCAAAGCCGATTGTACGCGTTGCCGATCGTCGCCGACGCCTTGGAAACGCTTTGCGAAGACGCCCGTTTCGACCGGGCGATGAAACAGGGCCAGCCAGAACTGCCCGGAGGCGTGCGATTGATGATTGATTTCATCGGCACGATCGATCGCCCCGAGGCGACCGCGTCACTCGTCGACTTACTCGACTGCGGTCGTCTGACCTGGGCGATGGCCTCGATCCAAACCCTCTGCAAACACCAACACCACACCGCCATCGAGGACGTCATCGGCCTGATCGATTCCGAAGCCTTTGAGGCCAGCTATGGATTCCGGTTCACGCTCGCACGCGGACTGACGGAGATGAAACATCCCGACGCGTGGGAAGGCCTGGCCAAACTCTTCGAGCGCGTCGATGGACAACTGGCACACCGACTGGACCAGGAATTCCAACGCGTCACGAGCGAAGATTTCGAGGGCGATGAGGAACGCTTCCAGGCCTGGCGAGGTCTGGTCGGATTGACACCCGCAGCGAAGTCTCCCTCGCCGGATGCCTTGGACAAGGCCGCCGAGATCCTTCGCCAAGACGGCAAACCGGAACTGCCGCTACCGCAGCGGATGGGATTGCAGCCGGCCAAATCCGCCGCCTCGTACGCACGCGAAAAACGATTGAAGCCGTCGCACTATTACGGAATCAATATCTATGCCAAGCGATTGCTGTTCGTGATCGATCGCAGCGGCAGCATGAAGACGGTGGTGGGCGGCCATGCCAGAATCCAACGCGCCAAAATGGAATTGATCACCGCGATCAACGGCCTGGACGAACAGTGCCAGTTCGGCATCCTGGTGTTCGACAACGATGTGCGTGCCTGGCGCGAAGAGTTGGTCGAAGCCAACGAGACGAACAAACGCAATGCGATCCGATTTGTCGAGTACTTGTCCGCCGGTCGGAGTACCAACACCTACGCCGCGCTGCGTCGATCGCTCAACTTTGACCCACAACTCGAAGCCGTCTTCCTGTTGACCGACGGCGAGCCGACGTACGGACAAGTCGTCAACCCGTCGGCGATCTTGCTGGACATCCTGCGCCGCAATGAAGTCCACAATGTGACGATCAACACGATCGCGATCGCCGTCGAACCGCTGATGGCGACGTTCTTGAGAAACCTAAGCGAACCCAGCAACGGGGAATTCCGTGAGGTCAGGTGAAGGCGTAGGAGAGTCGCGTGGGACGCGATTGGAACAGTGCGGGACGTGGCAAAACGATGGAGGCAATACAATGTCAAGCCACCCAGGACGACACCACCTGCCGCCCCATCATTCTGCCGCCCCATCATTCTGCCGCCCCATCATTCTGCCGCCCCATCATTCTGCCGCCCCATCATTCTGCCGCCCCATCATTCTGCCGCCCCATCGTCTTGCCCCCCATCGTCTTGCCCCCCATCGTCTTGCCCCCCATCGTCTTGCCCCCCATCGTCTTGCCCCCCATCGTCTTGCCCCCATCGTCTTGCCCCCATCGTCTTGCCCCCATCGTCTTGCCCCCATCGTCTTGCCCCCATCGTCTTGCCCCCATCGTCTTGCCCCATCGTCTTGCCGCACCCGCTCACTCCTTCCCCACCACCGAGCCCTCGATCGTCTCCGGCTGCTTCAACATCGTGGCGGTCAATTGTTTTTCTCGTTGATGGGTGTGCCACAGTTTCAGCGACAGAAACAGGGTGGCGAAGGTGACGACGAACGCGATCACGGTCAGAAACAGTGGCTGCAGGTAATTGACCGAGACGTGCGCGATGGCTTCACCGCCGGCCTTCATCGTCCGCCCGGCGATGCCGGCCTTGCTGACCACGATCGGGTTTCCGTCGGCGTCGAAAACGATTTCATCACCGCCGAGAATGCGTTCCGACTCGGTCAGGATGATCGTGGTCGTCGCGGCGGTGAACAGCGTCTTGCCGGGATTGTCGGCGGCGAACCGGCCCATGAAGCCGACCATCCGCTCGGCATCATTGCGTAACAGCGACAACACGCCGTTGCGTGGCGTGGTCGGCAGCGCCGCCAGATCATCGGCGTGCCGGCCGACGGCGATGGCTTGATCGCTGGTCAGTTTGGTCGCCAGCTCCGCCCCGTCATCGCCCAGCACGCGGGCGAGCATCCCTCCCACGCCCGGATGTTTCAACTCGCTTCGCAGCGCCGAAACGCCCACGCGTCCGACGGTTTGTGCCAGTTCGCGTCCGGCGGGCCCGGCCGACAGACGTGCCAGTGCCGCGCGAACTTGGGACTCGGGCAATTCATCCAATGCGGCCAACAGCGGTGCCAACTCGGGGGCGTTGTCCAGCGCCGTGAGTGCTTCGGGCCCATACTTGCTGGCCAGCCGACCGACCTGTTCGGCCGCCTCCTGGCCGCCTTCGCGGACGGCCGCGGCGCCGACCCGCTCGGCCATTTCGCGTCCGCCCTGGCGAGCCAAAAACTCGGTCGCCTCCTCGGTGCCTTCTTTACCAAAATACTTCAGGATCGCGCGGGCGACCGACGTTCCCGACAGCACCCCCAACGGTGCGCCCGCGCGGGCGACAGGCCTGGGACCGATCGTGGCCAGGGCGACTAGGATTCCGATCAACGCGAGTGTCAAACGGCGACTGGCATTCATCATCACAACGATTCTCCGTCGACAATTTGCTGATAGAAACGATCACGATAGGCGTCACGCAATTGGCCGCACAGGTTGGGCAAGGCATCCTGAAGACCGATCCGCGGCCGCGCGGCGACACCCGTTGCTTCGTTTGTCGTCGCGTCGACTGGCGACGCCCCACCCGAAATCAAGGTCGCCTCCAGATCGTTCAGGTAGACGTGCATTTGCCCGGTTAATTCCGTTTCAAACCGTTCGGTCATCCACCAGTCGATCACCAGACCGATCGCCAATCCCGCCCCGAAACCGACAACCGCACCGACCGGCCCCCCGACCGATCCGCCGCCGGCACCGGTCGCCGAAGCCCCCACCGTCGCGCTCGCACCGGCCGCCGAGCTGATCGCCACCGAGGGTGCAAAGCGGACCAGCAAGCCGGCAACCACCGATCGTGCGGCAAACGCGCCGACTTCGCCGAGCACCAACGCGCCGAGCATGTTTTCCACACTGGTCGTTCCCTGACCGGCCGCGTAACGGCCCAGGTCGGTCGATAATTCTCGAAAAAAGGCGTCGTGTTGTTCCAATTGCACGCCCGGCAAGTCGGACGTCGTCAGAGCGGCCTGGACGCGCGTCAGCATCAAGGTCTGATTCGCGTCGACGTCGCGACGAAATTGCAGCAGCGCGGTGGAGATGTCATCGAGCAGCGTTGCTTCGGAGAACAAATGCGATTCAAACTTCTCCTGCACGTACGCTTCGACGCGGCCATCGCTGGTCCACCAGCCGCCGGGCATGCGTTTCAGCACGCCCAATCGCGTGGACAGGCTGGTCATGTCTGCGACAAACGGTTCGACCCCCGCGTGGTAGCGCTGCAAGGTTCGATCGATTCGTTGCAGACATCGATCGGCGGCCGACCGGTTCAATGCATCGACTTCGGTGATCAACGGGATCACTTCGGCGTCATAAAACCGCGCCCGCGCGACACGCCGCTGCGTCTCGGAATCCTGAACCGAAGCCGACCGCTGCGGCATCGTTTGCGGCGCTGCCCGTGATGTCAGTGGCTCCGCCTGGGGCTGAAGCGTGACGCCCAGCGTGATCAACGCAACCGCGGTGGCGACCGTCAACGGCACCTTCAGGGGCGTGTGGCGGGGAAGCATCTGATCTGCCGTTTCTGATCGTGGCCGAACCAATGTTTCATCTCCCCCGTTTCGAAGCCGGCCCGCAGCGTCTCGGACGACGTGCTTACGATGCCCAGAATTTCCACTTGGACCGTTTGGGAGTCGGTCGCTTGGGTTGCACGCCTAACACGCCCCACTGTTGCGTCTCGCCAACCTTGATATCGGCCACTCTCAACAGCGATGCTTCCTTGAGTTTCCGAATCAATCGATCGTTTCTGTCGGTCTGGACCACTTGAACACGGTTTTTAAATTGAGCCATGGCAGACATGATCGCGGACAAAGCCTGACGGGCAGAGGTCGGTTCCCCGAAATCTTCGATCACGAACACCGACTCATTCTTGGGACGTCCCACGGTATCCGCGAAACGCCATCGGTCGCCCTCCTGGTCCCAGCCGTGGTAATCACCAGCCATTGCTATGCCTCAGTCCCAAACGACCCGAAACTCAATTGATTCAGTCAGTAGCTTACACGAAGAACGGCGGCACAATCAAAGTCGATTCAGCCAAGCGATCAAACAATCATCCATCCAATGCGATCGCCGCCGGCCGACAAAACCTGCGTGCCCCCCGGTTGCGGTCAACAGCACCCGGGTTTGCTCGGGCCAGTGCGCATTGGTGAAGCAGTCCGCCGGGACAATCGGATCGTCCTTTGCCGCCAGAACCAAGGTTTTGACGGGGTTGGACGCGGTGACGTGGGTCGCCCCACACTGTCGGTAATACGCCAAAGCCCCCTCGAAACCGCTCAACGGGGCGGTCAGCCGATCGTCCAGCTCGAGCAGCGTTTTGGGGCGACCGAGCGACGCGATTTTTTGAAATGGCTCACGCTCGCGGACCGCCGGCGCGATGCGTTCAAACAGGGTGCGGATGAAGTAGTAGTTGTACAACCTTCTCGAGAGCCGCTCCATGTTTTCGCTGCAGCGGACCAGATCGATGGGCGGGGCGACCACCGCAATTCGCTCCAGCCGATCAAACCACTCCGGTCTGGCATCCAACCCCGCACCGATCCGACCGGCCAGACGCAGCAACTGGTTGCCCCCCAAGGACACGCCCGCCGCGGCCAACTGCGCACTCGGATCCCGCCGCGCGACAAAATCCAACGCCGCCAACACGTCTTCGCTGCGGCCGGCGTGACTCAAACCCCGCGACAAATCCCGGGCCGCACCGCAACCTCGCATGTCCACGCGGTAAACCGTCCAGCCCAACTGCACGAACCGGCCGGCCAGACGAATCATGTACGGCGAACCGTGACAACCGCTGAGCCCGTGGAACAGCACCACCGAGCGTCTCGCCCCAGCATCGACCGCCCCACCATCGACCGCAGCGTTCTCATGCAGCACAATGGCATCCCCGTCGGGCAACTCCACCACGTGGTTTGCGTCAGGGGCGATCTGTTGCCCGGGTGCCCGAAGCGATGCGAGCGTTTGCAAATGCCCGCCGCGGATCAACAGGTCGGGCTTAAACGGCGGGGGCACAAAGTTTTTCATTTCCCGGTCAGTGTAAAGAAACGCGTTGGATTCATGCAAACGATCCGATCCTTCATCTCCATTCCGGTCCCCCCCGCCGTCACCTCGGCCGCCGGAAAGATCATGAAACGACTCAAACCGCTCGACGACAGCTTCAAATGGGTGCCGATCGACAACTTTCATTTAACGTTGAAGTTTCTCGGCGAAGTCGACAACGTCGAGGTCCCCGCGGTTTGCAAAGCGATTCGCCGCGTGACCGACGACATCGAACCCTTCGAATTAGGGTTTGCCGGGATCGGCGGTTTTCCCAACGCCGAGAAACCGCGTGTCGTCTTTATCGGGGTCGACGACCCCACCGGAAACCTGGTCCAACTGGTCGCCGGCCTGGAAAAGCAACTCGCCGATCTGGGTTTCAAACCCGAACCACGCGACTACACCCCGCACCTGACCCTCGGACGCACCCGCAGCAATTCCCGGCGGGGCGGCGATGCGCTGGTCGACGCGATGCAGGATCTGGCCGACATCGGACTGGGCGAAATGGTGGTCGACGAAGTCCACCTGATGGCCAGTTTTCTTGACAAGACCGGACCGACCTATCAAGTCATGGACACGATCGAATTGGAATAGTGGTGCGTCAAATGTTCAACCGAGGGTGCCGCGGAAAAGGGGTCAGGTACCAAAAATGCGAAGCACCCTGCGGGCCATTTGGTTTTTGGTACCTGACCCCTTTTCCGCTCGACAGCAATAGCCGTCGTTTGCCGCGCGGCGGCCGGCCGGATTAAACTGGTGGGATGAGCACCGTCCCCAACCCCGATGCCTCGCCGCCGATCACCCCGGCGGTCACCGATCCGCTGGCGGGGAAATCGCCGCCGGCCGATTCGCCCCCTGCCCACCCGCCGCGGAACCTTTCCGTCTCCGATCGCGTGGCGGACGTGCTG
The DNA here is from genome assembly GCF_007754155.1 of Stieleria neptunia. Lineage (NCBI taxonomy): Bacteria > Pseudomonadati > Planctomycetota > Planctomycetia > Pirellulales > Pirellulaceae > Stieleria > Stieleria neptunia. Next base: position 9,402,184 of record NZ_CP037423.1, read on the forward strand.
ACGGATTTGGGCGGCATTGCCGCCGATCGCCTGCACTCGCGACTCGCCGAACCCGCCGGCCCCGACGAACTACTCGCGGCGCACCGGCAAGGCAACTTGTGTGAATTGATTGATGGCTACTTGGTGGAGCGTGCGATGGGGTATCGCGAGTCATTGATTGCGGCCGTTTTCATCGAACTGCTCAACCAGATCGTACGGACAAACAAGCTCGGTGTCGTCTCGGGCGCCGACGGATTCTTCCGCTTGTCCCCCTCGCTGATCCGCGGCCCCGACGTCGCGTTCACCTCCTGGGATCGTCTTCCCGACCGCAAGGTTCCCGCCGAAGCCTATCCCGCCGTGATCCCCGACCTGGTCGTTGAAGTGGTCAGCGCGGGCAACACGCGAACCGAAATGACCAACAAGCGACGAGACTATTTCGCGCGTGGCGTGAAGTTGATCTGGATGGTCGATCCGGATCAACGCAGCGTCGCGGTGTGGCGATCGATGACCGACTACCGCGTGCTCGATGAAACGCAATCGCTCGACGGCGAAGACGTGATCCCGGGTCTTTCCATTCCCTTGGGCGACGTCTTTCAAGTGCTCAACGGACCCGATGAAGCACCCCCGGACGGGAATGAAGGTTCCGTTTAGTTTTCCCAACAGACGTTTCCCGGTTTCATCGCGGCGTTCTAATGACCGTGTCGATTGAAACATCGATCGGAATCGGTTTCACTCCCATTTCTCTCCCACCCTCTCTCCCATCGCTTCCATGAATCTTGCTATGCGTGTCTCACTGTTCGTTGCCACCGCGCTGTTCACATCCGTGATCGCATCGGCGCATGAAACCGGCGGCGATCACCCGCACGACCACGACACCCCGCCAAGCGTCTTGACGACGCGGTCGGCGGCAAAAGTCATCGCGCCGACGGTCGCCGAAGACGGATTTCAGTTCATCGTCTACGGCGATCGAACCGGGGGCGTTCCCGCCGGTTTAAAGGTGCTCGAACAGGCCGTCGCCGATACCAATTTGCTAGACCCCGATCTGGTCATGACCGTCGGCGATCTGATTCAAGGCTACAACGAAAGCCCCGAATGGCTGGAGCAAGCCGACGAGTACAAACAGATCATGAATCGTCTGAAGATGCGGTGGTTCCCGGTGGCGGGAAACCACGACATCTACTGGCGCGGCAAAACCCCCGCGCCGCCGGGACACCACGAATCCAACTACGAAAACCATTTCGGTCCGCTCTGGTATTCCTTCCGCCACAAGAACGCCGGGTTCATCGTCCTGTACAGCGACGAAGGCGACCCGACGACCAACCTGAAAGCCTTCAACGCCGGCGCATTGCAACAGATGAGCCAGCGACAACTCGACTTCCTCGACCAAGCGTTGAAGGATCTGTCCGGGCAAGATCATGTGTTCGTGTTCTTGCACCATCCCCGCTGGATCGGCGGCGGCTACACCGGATCCAACTGGAACACCGTCCACCAACGCTTGGCCGACGCGGGCAATGTTTCCGCAGTCTTCGCCGGGCACATTCACAAAATGCGTTACGACGGCGTCAAGGACGGCATCGAATATTACGCCTTGGCGACCACCGGCGGACACATCCCCGGCGATACGCCGATCCCCGGTGCCGGCCATCTGCATCACTTCAACGTGGTCACCGTGCGTCCCAAACGCATCACCGTCTCGTCCCTGCCGGTCGGCGCGGTGTTTGACCCCAAACAATTCACGCCCGAGTTTTTGAAAGAGATTGAATTGACCCAATCGATTCGACCGAAACAACGTTCCGAAGATGTGATGCTCTCCTTCGACGGTTCGGCGACGGGTGAAGTCAAACTGGAATTAAAAAATTCCGCCGGGCACCCCGTCGAGTTGACCATGCTGCTGTCCCGCGAATCGTTGGAGAGCCAGTGGTCATCGACGCTCGATCACCAACACGTGACGCTGCAGTCGGGTGAAACGAAAACCGTGGAATTCCTGCTCCGCCGTGGCTCGAACACCGACGTCGGAAACAGCACCCCGGCGGTCACCCTCGCCAAACGCTACCTCGGCGAGAACGTCGCGGTCGACTTGCCCGAGACGGAGTATCCGATCGGGCTGCAATTGAGCGAGGTGCCGGCTGACTTTTTCGATCCGTCGACCAATCGATCGCTCGTCGTCAGCGACGAATCGTCCGCGATCGCGATCCGCGACGACGCGTTCGAGTTGCCCGCCGGTCCGTTCACGATCGAAACTTGGATCAAACCGACACGGCAAGATGGCTTTGACGCGATCATTGCGAAAACACAAAGCTCGGACTACGCGTTTTTCTCCGACCACGGAATCGTCCAGTTCGACGTGCACCTGGGCGGCCGCTACGTGTCGGCGATCAGCCCCGACGCGTTGCCGTTGAACCAGTGGTCGCACCTGGCCGGCGTCTACGACGGAAACAACGTGGTCTTGTACATCAACGGCAAACGGGTTGCATCCAAGCCCGCCAAGGGGAAACGCAAACCCAATCGGTTGCCGTTGTTTCTCGGTGCCGATCCCGATCAGGGTGGAAATCCGACGCGATCGTTTGTGGGCCAATTGGACGAGTTTCGATTGTCGACGGGAGTCCGCTACGGTGACGACTTCACGCCAGTCAAACGCCACGAGCCCGACGCGTCGACCGTGCTGTTGCACCACTTTGATCGCACCGTCGGACCGTTCCTGCTCGATCACAGTGCGTCGGCCGCCAACGGATTGCTCGGCAAGACCAGCCGACTGGTTCCGGTCCAGTAGAGGACAATGCGTTCCAAGGACAAAGTGGGGTAAGCATCCTGCTTGCCATCCCCGCCGGCTCCGCCGGCGAGTTCGGCAGTCAGTAGGGCATGCTGTGCATGCCATTCGTCACGCACAGCGTGACCTACACCCTGCCGCCAAAAAATCGTGCCCGCCTCTGGCGGCATTCACGATTAATTTTTAATCGATCAGACAAATTCGCGACGCCGGCGCATCAGCCTTTTGCCCTGATGATCTCTTCCGCCGCCGGCAAGCATTTTCATGTCCGACACCACCGCTGCGCGACTGCTCTCTCTCAACCAGCAAGCGATCGCAATTCTTGGCCTGAACATCCCGTTGGACTTCGGACTCGGCAGCGAGACGGCCGAACGGCTTCGTGACATCAACGAGCGGTTGCTCGCCGACGCGGGGCGAGACCTTTCGCCCGAGGCGTTGCTGGAAAAGCATGACCTGCCGGAGCGGTATCGGGCGATCGCACGGATGCTGCTGGCGTCCGACGATCCCGTTCCGGTGTTCGAGTCGATCGCGATCCAAGAGCTTGATCGCGACGCGGCAGCCACCCCGCTCCGCCAAGCGATCAAAGAACCCCTGCTCGTCGCCGGGCTCGCCTACCTGGGAATGATCCTCTTTTGCACGTTCTCGGTTCCGTCGATCGAAACCCAATACACCCAACAGGGGTTGTCCCCCAGCGGTGTGACGCAATGGTTGATTGCGATCCGTGGGGCGATGCCGTATTGGATCATCGGCGTTCCGGTCCTACTGATCGCGGGCTGGTGGATCTGGCGTCAACTGGCCAACGGCCCGCTGTTGGCACTCTTTCCGGGCGGCAACGCGTACTCGCGTCTGCTGGCTGCCGAATCACAATCGCGGCACTTGGCGGTGCTGATCGCATCGGGTGTCGAACAAGAAACGGCTCTCTCGCTGGCCAGTTCCGGTGTTTCTCCACGTGTCCCGATCCGACCGATCGCCGAAAGCATCGTGCGCAGCGGAGCCCCACAGACGCGATCGCGAGCGTTGACCCGTCTGGCAGGGTTTTACCATTTCCTGGCCGGTGACCGCCGTCAGACCCTCTTTGCAAAAGTGCCCGCATTTCTCGGTTTGTTGTTCGCCGGCCTGATCGTGCTCGGCTACGGCCTGGCCACGTTTCTGCCCTGGATCGCGATCCTGCAAAGTGGCGGCGTCACGGAGGCCTTGAACCGATGAGGATTGAATCCCAAGGCGACGACTCGCGCGGCGAACCGACACTGATCCCGATGAAGTCGCTGTACGATCGTATCGAACAGGTGAAAGCGGCGCGGAAGGACTTGCCGGCGCAACTGCAAAACATCGCCCAAGAGATCCCGAGTGCTTGGACGCGTAATACGCTTCGCCAACTCGCCGCCGCCCTGAAAGACAACGCGACTCCCGCACAGCTTGTCGCCCGATTCCCAGAGCATTGCTGGCTGCTGACGCTCCAGTCTTCGGCGGCGACGACCGATGCGTTGACCGCGATGCTCGAACAGTCCGCCTTTCAACACAGCCTGCGCACCAAAAAGATACGCACGATCGCCTATCCGGTGGTCCTGATGCTGATCGCGATCACCTTGCTGATGGCGGTGATCGCATTGCTGGTGCCCACGTTTGATGAAATGTACCAGGAGTTCGAGTTGCGACTGCCGGCGCCGACCGAGGCGTTGATCAATCTCTCCCGCGGGATCAACGCCCATCCCCTGCTGGCCCTCACCCTGCTCGGCACCTTTCTGGCCGCTGTGGCGGGTGTCTTGTGGGTCTGGATCGGCGACAACCCGATCAAACGCAGGCTGTTCGGAACGTCGGCGCACGGCCCGATGATGAGGCAATCGCTGGCCAAGGTTGCATTGCAAGTGGCGGAATTGGTCGACGAAGGCATCGGATTGGACCGGGCACTCAAGATCGCCGCCGAATCCAATCCCGACCTCGCGATGCGCAGCCTGATCGGCGATCTGGCGATCCAAGCCGGCCATGACACCAGTCACTTGCACCGCACGCGATCCGCCCTGATCTTTCCACCGAACTTTCTGTTTGCACTGCACCCCGTCGCACCATCGGCGCAGCCCGTCACCGCCACGCCCAACACGACGATGCTTCGCGAACTGGCCGCCAGCTATCGTGACCTGTCGATGCGTCGCAAGGACTGGGTCGCCTTCATCCTCGGACAGTTCACCGTCATCAGTGTCGGTTTGATGATCGGCTTTCTCGTCCTCGCGCTGTTTTCGCCGATGGTCAGCCTGGTCTCGTCTCTCTCCTCCTGATCGCTCCCATGTTCAATTTTCTATCCGGACTCCTTCAATCGATGCTTCCCAGTGGTCTGGTCGGCAATTCGACGCGCAGCAAACAGAACGCGCTGCTTCGAATTCTGGCACTGTCCCACTCGCAACGTTTGGATCCGAAAACGCTGATTCGGAATTTGGCGGCCGAGCATCCCGGACGCTACGGCAAAAAACTGATGCTGCTTCAGCGCTGGATCGCCGCGGACAGTTCGATGAGCGCCGCACTGACGCACACGCCGGGTGTTTTGGATGAAGACGACACGTTGGCCATTCAGTGTGCGATTGAAACCCAAACGCTGGATGAAACGTTTGCGTTCTTGCTGGACCGCAGCGATGACGCGTCCCATACCGCGGCCGGTGAAATCATCCGCGGCATGCTCGGCTACGTCCTGGGGGTGCTTGGTTTTGCCCTCTTGGTCGCTTCGTTTTTGATGATTTTTATCGTCCCCACCTTCGAGCAGATCTTCGAAGAATTTGCGATGGAACTGCCCCCGCTGATGCTAGCCCTGGTCCAATTCAGCGACACCTTCGCGGCCGTGTTTCCGATCGCACTGATGGTCGTCTTGGGCGTCTGCTTCCTGATGCTCTTTGAGGACGTCCGGCGTGGCATTCGACTTTCCCTACTGGGACGACTGATGCCGACGACCGCCGAGCGACGCTCCGCCGGTCTGCTGCGTTTGCTGACCGTGCCCACCCGGCAAGGCACATCGATTGCGCCGACGCTGACCGCCGCGGCCCAGTTCCATCCCGACCGCCGAACCCGAAAACGCCTGCTCCGCGCCCGCACCGATGCCCAGACCGATGCGGACATCTGGATTCAATTGGCTAACCAAGGTTTGATCAGCAGAAACCAGGCCGACAAGATCAACAAAATCGAATCGCCGCCACTACGCGGCTGGACCCTCAACACCTTGGCCGTCAAACAACGAAGACATGCCTCCCAAAAAGCGGAATCGCTGGCCCGCGTGCTGCAACACGTTCCGATCCTTGTCCTGGGGCTGTTCGTCGGTTGGATCACGATCGCCGTCATGCAAACCCTGACCAGCCTGGTCACTTCACTCGCCTAATCAAAATCCGCTTCCATGCTCCACCAACACCAACACCAACACCAACGAAAACGCGACCGACGCAACGGGCTTGTGCTGCTCGAAACGTTGATCGCCGCCGGCGTCACCCTGGTCATGCTCTCGGTCGCAGTCCCGATGGTGATCCGCTCGGCACGGATTTGGAAACAAACCCGCCACCAACAGGTCGCCGCCGATGAACTGTCGGGACAAATGGATCGCCTGATCGCGATGTCGGCGGAACCCAGACGGCAAGCGTTGGAAGAACTGACCGTCTCACCGGTGATCGCAGAAGTCCTCCATGACGCGACGATCGACGGAACGCTCGTCAACGACGAACACGGCAAACGGATCGAGTTGTCAATCCAGTGGACACGCGCCGGTGACCCGCTGCCGGTCCGACTGGTCGCCTGGGTCGATCCGATGCCGACAACCTCCGCGGAATCCCCCAGCCCCGGCGACGCCGCCTCCGGCGGTGCTGAGTCTGGCGAGGCTGAAGCTGCCGAAAACGACCCGGAGGATCTCCAGTGAAATCGTTGCCCCGAACCCGAGCAGCACGCCGCGGATTCACGCTCCGTGAACTGACCGTCGCGATCGCCATCGGCAGCTCGGTGATGATGGTTGCCGTCGGCTTGGTACACCATGCTTTTGACTGGTCGACACTGGCGCGACATCGACGCTTGGACGACCAGACGTTTTTTCATCTGAGCCGCCAACTCCGCGACGACCTGCACCTCGCCAACCAGGCTGACCTGGATTCCGGCGACACGTCCGGCCAGTCCCTGCGACTTGCCGTCAACGGCAACGAGGTGATCTACACCATCACGGGTGTTACCGTCACGCGCACCGAACGTGGCGAGGATGCGGTGGTTCGCAACGAAGTCTATCGATTCAAGCGTCCGCGGACGCTCAAGTTGACACGATTAGAAGCGGACAACCAGCTTCAACTGGACGTCAAATCGATCACGCCCTTCGCCGAATCCGAAGTCCCACTTTGGCGATCGCTGCGAATGTCGATCGGGTTGCGGTTACGCCATCAAAACGGAGACATCGCATCATGAGGTTCCAACCAAAACGCCGACGGCGTGGCACGCTGATGATCGGCGTCCTCGCTTGCCTGATCGTGGTCGGGTCGCTGATCGGGCTGATCGCCAAAGACGCGGTGTCTGCCCGGCGTGAAACCCGCATCCGGTTGCAAATGCACCAATCCCAGCGATTGCTGGACGCGGGGATCCTGCGGGCGGCGATTCAATCGAAACGAAACCCCGACTACCGCGGCGAAACCTGGCAACCGCAGCTGTCATTTGCCAGACGAGACGCCGCGGCAACGGTCACGATCTCTGTCGACGACGACCAAACGACCGTGACCGCCAAACTCGGCACCGCGCCCCACATCACCACCCAATCCCACGTTTACTCATCGAGCGAAGTCCAATGAAACGAAACGCATTTACCCTGGTTGAATTACTGGTCGTGATCGCGATCATCGGCGTGCTGGTCGGTTTGCTGTTGCCGGCCGTCCAAGCCGCACGCGAAGCCGCACGCCGCATGTCCTGCTCCAACAACATGGTGCAGATCGCTCTTTCGGTCCATCATTACGAATTCTCGATGGAACATCTGCCCGACGGAGTGACCGACGACCAAGGCCCGGTCCGCAACGAAGAGAATGCCGGCAACCATATCGGCTGGATGGCACGCATCTTGCCTTACATCGAACAACAAGGTGCGTTCGCAAGACTGGACCTCCGCAAGAGTGCCTACAGCCCCGAAAACGCAGAAGTGCGTGCCTATGAAATCCCAACGTTTCGATGCCCGTCCAACCCAACCACGTTCGGACGCGATGGGATAAACCGAGTCGGCACCTCGGACTACGCCGGCTGTTATCACGACGTCGAAGCCCCCATCGACGCCGACAACAACGGCATCTTTTTCCTCAACAGCTCACTCCGCTTTGCCCAAATCACCGACGGGTCGACCAACACGATCATGATCGGCGAACACCTGGGCGACAAAGACACGTTGGGCTGGATCACCGGAACCCGGGCGACCTTGCGCAACACCGGGGAATTCGTCGAGCTGACCTACAACGATCACATCAACCAAGAACTCGGCGCGTTGGAGGTCGGCGGCTACGACAGCTACCACGCCGGCGGAGGCAACTTCGCGATGGCCGACGGCGCGGTCGTTTTCTTGACGCACAACATCGACGAACAGGTCTACCGCTACCTCGGAAACCGAGCCGATGGCGAACTGATCGACGAATCCGATCGTTAATACCCCAAGACGCGATCGACCATGCGTCGGCTGTAGTCGGTCAGCTTGGGATGTGTCGCGCACCAGCCGCACAGGAAGCGGTGGAAGTCGGCCCAAGCCCAGGGGAACAGCGAGCGCCATTCCCGCTCCAGGTCCTCGGCGATCGACGGATCGAGCCGCGCATGCAGTTCGCCGAAATAGACGTCCAAACACTCCGCTTCGCGACGGTCACATTGCTCGTCGCTCAAACAGCTGCCCATCAGGTACGCCAAGTCCTTCATGCCACAACCGCCGCCAACGTATTGAAAGTCGACCGCGGCAACGGCGTCATGGTGATCCCCGAAGCAAAAGTTGGCGACCTTGGCGTCCCCGTGCACGAGTGTCTGGAAGCGACACGCCGACAAGCGGTCGTCGATCTTGGCGGCGGCGTTCTTGAGCGGACCGGCTTGCATCGCTGACCATTCCTCCGGCCGCGTCTGCAGATGCCAGTACGTTCCGGTTTCCCACAGCCCCGTCGGGACTCGCCCCAGAAACGTCGCGTGAAAATTGGCCAACCAGCGGATGCAGGCGTGAAGTTGCCGATCACTCAGCCGCCCGCAACGGCTGGGAAAACCGGCCGCGTCGAGATCTTCCAACACCAACACACGGCCCCCGGCAAACGACTCGATCGCGTGACAGGATGGGACGCGACATCGCGGATTGCACTCGTGACACCAATCGCGATACCAATTCGTTTCGACTTCGTAGGAACGCAACTTACGGGCATGCGAAACATCACCGGACCAGCCCCGCGGATTGGCCACGCCGAAGCCCGGCGGCGCGATGTGTTTGACGATCACCGACGACGGCACGTCGTCGCCGCGGAGCGACATCCGCAGGATTTGACCGTACCCGCTCCACAGCGATTGGATCGGCTCGGTGGCGATCACGCCGTCGGCATGGACCATCCGACAGACGAACGACTGTAATTCCTGTTCGTTCATTCCACCGTATGAACGACAACGGAATTGTGCGCATTCTCGGTCACGCCGCTGCCGCTGACAAAGACGATGCGATCGCCGGTCTTGAGATAGCCTTTGCCTTTCGCCCAATCACACACCTCGGCGCGGATCAGCGCGGGATGTTCCATCTGTGACACCCGACGGGGTTTGATGCCCCAAAACAGGTTGATCCGCCGCAGGGTTTCCGGACAATCGCTGACGCCCAGGGTGGGAATCAGGCTCCGCGATTTACTTTTGACCCAGGCGGTCCCGCCGCTCTTGGTGGCGATGATGATCATCGCCGCACCGATCGCTTCGGCGATATTGGTCGCCGCGTACGTGACCGCTGTCGTGATCGGGTGCACGCGGTTGGTGATCGTGCGATCGGACATGTCGTGCCGCAGTGATTTCTCGGTGAACTGCATGATGCGGCTCATCATCTGCACGGCTTTGACCGGATGATCCCCCACCGCCGTTTCACCGCTCAGCATGCAAGCATCGGCACCATCCAAAATCGCGTTGGCGACATCGCTCGCTTCGGCACGCGTCGGTCGCGCACTGTGATGCATCGATTCCAACATTTGCGTTGCGACGATCACCGGTTTGATCTTTTCCTTGCAGACGTCAATGATCCGCTTTTGCGCCATCGGCGTTTCGGCGACATCGATTTCGACGCCCAAGTCACCGCGAGCGACCATGATTCCGTCGGCGACGTTGACGATCTCTTCCAGGTTCTCCATCGCTTCGGGTTTTTCGATCTTGGCGATCACCAGCGCCTCACAATCATGCGCCGACAAGACACTCTTGAGCGAATAGACGTCTTCGGCGGTACGCACAAACGAAAGGCTGATGAAGTCGATCTCGTGATCGGCGGCCCAGATCGCGTTCTTGATGTCCTTGCGTTGCAGTGCCGAAACGGACAATTTGACACCGGGCAAATTGATTCCCTGGCGGCTACGGACTTCGCCGGCCGCGGTCACGCGACAGACGGCGCGCGAGCGGTCGACCGAAACCACCTCCAACGCCACCAATCCGTCGGCCAACATGACGCGATTACCGGGACGCAATTCGTCGATCAGCTTGGGGTAGCTCGCCGTCACCTCGTGTGCCGTCGTCGGCTCGCCGTCGCGCAGAAACGTCAGCTCCATCCCGACATCGCACTGCAGGGGGTCGCAGAACAATTCCCCCAAACGAATCTTCGGACCGGCCAAGTCCAATAGAATACCCACCGGAGTCCCCGTCTGCTCGGACGCCTGACGGATCGCCACCACCTTCTTTTCGTGATCGGGGATCTCCCCGTGAGCGGTGTTGATGCGAAAGACATCCACGCCGGCGGTGATCAACTCGGCAAGCTGCTCGGGCGAATCACAGGCCGGGCCGACGGTGGCGACGATCTTGGTGCAGGACTGATGAAGCGTCGGACTGGGCATGGTCAATGTTGGAGCGTGAGTAGCGTTTCCGTCCGGGAGTGTGACATTTTGTAGCGTCCCAAGCCGTATCTGCAAAGAAAGCGCGCCGCGGGGTCACTGTCGATCACCGTTACTTTGCCTACAATGGGCCGATCGCTCCCATACACCGAATGGTCGTGATCACCTCACTTTCTGGCCGCCCTTCCCTTCCCTGCCCTCCCCCGCCCTCTTGCCCGAACCACCCCCAACTGCTGACGTCTCGACCGCGCTCGTCACCGGCGGCTCGGCCGGTTTGGGCCAGGTCATCGCGGCGACATTTGCCGACGCCGGATACCGGGTCGTCCTGGTCGGGCGATCGAGCGAACGACTCGATGCGGCAAAGCAACAACTGGACACGCAACCGGGGAGAGACATTGTCACCCTGGCCGGTGACGTCGGTGTTCGTGAGGACTGCGATCGAATCGCGAGCACCATCGAGGATCAATTCGGACGTCTCGATGTGCTGGTCAATTGCGTCGGCACCAGTGACCGCGGACTGGCCGGCGAGCTGACCGCGGATCGCTTGCATGAACTGATCGATCAAAATGTGGTCACCACCCTGCTCTGCTGCCAGGCGTTTGCGCCGCTGTTGGAATCATCACGCGGCAGCATCGTCAACATCGGATCGCTCGCCGGCAAAGTGGGCGCCCGATACCTGGGCGGCTACAACGCGGCCAAACACGCGCTCGCCGGACTGACCCAACAATTGCGTCTGGAGTGGCGGGACAAGGGGATCCACGTCGCCTTGGTCAGCCCCGGCCCGATTCGCCGCGACGATGCCGGCACACGTTACCGCGATCGCACCGACGCGACGTTACCGGCAAGTGCCTCCGCCCCCGGCGGGGGAACCAAAGTCAAGGGCCTGCCAGCGGCAACGGTTGCCCGCGCCGTGCTCGCCTGCGCTCAAAAACGGCGCACCGATGTCATTCTGCCGGGCTATCTACGACTTCTGATCGTGCTGGGAAACGCCTTTCCGCGACTCGGTGACTGGCTGCTGCTCAAATTCACAAGCTGAACCCTTGTATCAGTTTGTGTCGATTTGATCACGACCCTCGCCCCTGTTTCCGCGAGTGAGACGGTGACGACCAGTTCAAGATTGACTTCGTCGCCAGCTTCACTAACCTTTATACTATCCCGCCGCTGCTGCGATCGGCCCCCACCGGTTCCCCGCCAGCATCCTGCCCCCCTCCACAACGTCCGACTCGCAAGACACGGGCGTTTCCAACGACTAACGAGTTGCCGAATGAATCGATCACGGCATGCCCGCTTGCTCCTCCCGGGCCCACGCGTCTTTCGCTTCGTCATGGCCGGTTTGCTGGCCGGCCCGCTTACCTCGATGGCTCGGCTGCCCGCCCAGCAGCCGCCGGCAGCACAACCGCCTCTGGCGGAAACAGAACCGGAGACCGATCGGCAGCCGAGCTCGGTCGACACCCCAGAGCCGGAAGTCCGATTCGCGTTCACGGGTGTTCCCTGGCGGGAAGTGATTGACTGGATCGCCGAAGAAGCCAACCTGGCCCTGCACATCGATGGTGTTCCCGCCGGCAGCTTCACCTACAGCGACCCCTCTTCGTTCACACATCAGCAGGCGATCGATCGCATCAACCTGTTCCTGCTGCCACAGGGTTACACCCTGGTGCGAAGCGGAAATCTGCTCTCGGTGATCAACCTCAGCGACCCACGCAGTCTTCAACAGCTCGACGCGTTGGCCGAATTAATTCGCGCCGAGGAGTTGCCCGAACGAACCAACCATGACGTCGTCAAATGCCTGTTCCCGCTCGGCGCCCTTTCGGCCGAAGAGGCGGTGGAAGAACTGGGCGCGATCAAGTTGATGATGACACCGGCGGTTTTCAAAAAGACCAATCAGTTGATGGTCACCGACACGGTCGCCAAGCTGAAGAACGTCAAAGCCATCCTGGACTCCTTTGAACCCTCCAAGCTGGACAACGGCACGATCGTCAAAAGTTTTCCGCTGCAGTACGCCGAAGCGGAGGACGTCTTGTTGGTCGCCCGCCCCCACCTGGGGCTGGCCACCGGCGAAATGATCGGAATCGACGTCAGCCTGTCGGCGGATCTGGAAGGCAAGAACATCTTCGTGACCGGCATCGAAGACAAAGTCAAACTGATCGAAAAGCTGGTCGAATCGATCGACGTTCCGACGCCTTCGCTAACCGATGGGGAGACGAATGCAAAGTTCCAAACGCATGTCGTCGCCGGCGGCAATGTCGACCTGGCCTATGACGTGTTGCAAACCCTGCTGGCCGGCAAGGATGTCCGCATCTCCAAGGATGACACCGCCGGAACCATCGTCGCGCTGGCGCCCCCATCGATTCAAGAAGAGATCGCGATGACGGTCGAGCAGATGGCCGCCGATGAAGCCCAATTCGAAGTCATCCAGCTCAAGTCCGTCGATCCCTACGTGGCAATCGCCCTGATCGAACAAATGCTCGACCTGACACTGGAATTCGACAGCGGCGATCGAAGAGACCGAGATCGGGATCGAGACGAAAAGCCCCTGCCGCCGCCAAAAATCGACGCCGACCCCGAAAACCGACGCCTGTTCGTTCGTGGCCGCCCCGCGCAGATCGCCGAAATCAAACAGATCGTCGAAGGCATCGATCAAAAGCAGAACGCGACGGCGTCCAACGAAAGCATTCGACTGCTCCCCCTGACCGGCGATCACGCCAAACAATCGCTGGTGCTGGCGGCCCGATTCTGGAGACTGCCCAACCCGATCGTGTTCTTTGAATCGGATGAATCGATGGACAGTGCGCGGCGGGAACGCGTGGCCTTCGATTCCGACGACCCATCAGCGGACCAGCGCGACGACTTTTTGGATGCCCTGGAAAGCAAAACGCCCGCCCAGTTCGTGTCGGTGTCCGACCGTGGTCGACTGCTGCAGACCCCATCACCGGACGTCACCAAGGCGGCGATCGAATGCCAACTGACGACGCGGGGTCTGTTGATCCAGTGCGACGACATCGACGTTTTGAACCAGTTCCAAGATCACCTGGAAACCCTCGCCGGACCGGGTACATCCATCCCCGCCGAGCCGGTCGTGTTCTACCTCAAATTCACCCGCCCCGAAGATGCCATTCGGATGCTGGCCGAATTGCTCGATGGCGGCCAGGCCGTTGCCAGCAGCAGCGACACGCTGGTCAACGCATCGATCTCCTCCCCCAGCAGTTCCTTTCTGGGCAGCCTGGTCACCAACCGCGAAGGCACGATGACCTTGATCGCTGGGACCGCAACGGTGGTCGCGGATTCACGACTGAATCGGTTGATCGTTCAAGGCACCGTGGACGATGTCGAGCTGATCGAAAACTACCTGCAAATCATCGAAAAAGACAGCAGCATCACCTCGATCGAAACCTACGGCACGTCTCACATCATCGAGTTGGAAAACTCGAAAGCGGTGGAGGTCGAAGCGGCGATCCGGCAAGCATTCGCCGGACGGGTCGCAGCGGCCACCGGCGCACCCGGTGCCCCCGGCGGCGGTGCGTCACGAGCCGACGTGGCTCGCAATGAACAGCAGGAATCCGGCAAAGACAAAAAGTCCGATGGCAAAAACCAGGCCCCCAAACCCGCGGCACAACAGGCTCGCGACTTGGAGCCGAAGATGACTCTGGCCGTTCACGAGCCCAGCAATTCACTGATCGTGACCGCACCGGATCCGCTGTTCAAAGATGTCGAAGCGTTGGTCAAGACGATCGATGTCCGCGGCGAACAAATGATCCAGGTCATCACGCCGAGCAACAGCGAAGTGCTGGAAACCGTGCTGCAAGAGATTTTCTTGGGCCAGTCCGACGGCCGGTCCCGATCGAGTTCGCGAACGTCAACACGGACGACGTCTTCCCGCTCGCCCTACCCGGCCAACGGTAAAAAATAATGCTTCGTCAACTTTTCCACTTAGGGTGCCGCGGAAACGCCGGTTCACGCCTGCTCGCGTGCACGGTGTGGTTGGCCGTGTCGATCGCCGCTCAAGGCCTCGCGACCACCACCGCACTCGCCCAATCCGGCCTTCGGGAATCCCTGGACCTGCTCGACCGCAACGAGAACGGGTACATCGATCCCGACGAGATCACAACCCTCTCCAGGCCTTACCTGGAACGAATCGCCGAAGCCCGACGGATGTCCCTGGACCGTCCCAATCGAATCGAAAACTGGCAGGAAGCCGCTCGCATTTACCACGCGCTGAAAAATGGCGTTGCGGGCGAACGGGTCCGTGCCAGCGACGATCGGGCGGTCAAAAGCTTTCGGCCGCAAGACGAAGATCCGGTGGTCCCCGAGTTCGGTCTGCCGCAAGTCAAGTATCCCTATCAACATCAGGACCTTGAAGAAGCCGACGAAACGCTGGACCGCTACGACCGCAACCGCGACGGTTACCTGAACCGTTACGAAGCCTCCCGCGCCCGCTGGACGCACCGCGATCCCTTCAGCATGGACCTGAACAACGACGATCAACTCAGCCGGCTCGAACTCGCCCAACGGTACGCGCGGCGGCGAATGTTGAGCAACGATTCCAGCGAGCTGATCCAACAACGGCGGCGCACCGGCAGCGGCGTTCGCCCCAGCGAAAAAGAAAGCAATGACGACCGTCGGCGACGTGAACGGTCCGAATGGTGGAGAACCGGCGGCGACCGCTTTTGGCTGACCGCTGCCGTGCTGGGACGCTTTGACGACAATCGCAACGGCCGGCTGGAGATGGAAGAGACGGTCGAACTCGGTATCCCCGCCGGCGCCGTCGACGCCGATCAAAACGGCGAACTGTCCCGCGACGAATTGTTCGCCTACTTCAGCAACCTGCAGGATCAAACCGGCGATCAAGTCGAAGGCCTGCCCGGATGGTTCTACGAATTAGATCTCAACCGCGACAAACAGGTTGACCTGACCGAGTTCGCGACCGAATTGACCGACGCCCGGGTCGCGGAGTTTGTCGCGTTGGACACCAATCAAGACGGTTTGCTGGCAGCTCAGGAAGTGATGGCGTCCAAGTCGATGATGGGCGGCGTGTTCGAAAACACGGACGCCGAAATTTTGCCACCCAAGAAAACCATCGTTTCTGAAATCGACATCACCGAAAACTTCCTGATCGCCGACCTGAACCTGCAACTGTCGCTGACGCACACCAACGTTTCCAGCCTGGACGGCTACCTGACGGGGCCCGACGGGACGCGGATCGAATTGTTCACCGAAATCGGCGGACGCGACGATCACTTCGATCGTACCGTCTTCGACGACCAGGCATCGACGCCGATCGTCAAGGCCCGCCCGCCCTTCGAAGGCTCCTTCCAACCGGAAGGCTTGACCAAACGACAGCCTAGCCTGAACGCCTTCAACGGCAAGACGATTCACGGCGTTTGGCAGCTGACCATCCGCTGTTCCCGTAGCGATCGCTTCGGCATGTTGCACCGCTGGTCGCTGATCGCACGCCCGGACGAAGAATCACTGCTCAATCGTCCCGAACTGCCCGATGCGAGCCCCACGTCCCTGACCGGCGAAGCGTCCGATCCGGATCTCACGTCATCGGCGTCAGCGTTCCAGACGGATTCGCAAACAACCGCCTCCTCCGCCTCCGAATTCTCCAAACAGGGCTTTTCGATCGGCAAGGAGTTTGGAAAGAAAGCCGACGCCGATTTCTGGACGCCCGAGCGGAAAGCCGAGTACGCCCAAAAGCTCCGCAAGCCGTCGTCGGAGGAGTGGCAAACGATGAGCGAGGAGGATAAACGCAAGTTCATGGCCACCCGTACCGAAGCGATCAAACAATACAAGGACGCACTCAACCAGCGGAGCGGCGCAGCGAAAGATCGCTAACCCCAGCGGGCAACGCTGTTGATTGAGTGAGCCGCGACGCGTAAGCGGCCGGGCATTTCGGCGCCCGCCCGAGGCCTGACGGCCAGCGGCTCACCATTGACTCCGCAGATCCCGATTCGATCGACATGCTGGTCAGCGACCGGCACGTGTTGCCTCCGCCACTGGCTCACGCCACGTGCTGACATCCGCCACCCCACTGGCTCACGCCGCGTGCTAAAATGCCGGCCTGGATTGAGATCCTTTCCCGACCGGTTGAGCCTGTGCACCAACTTCCCGGCTTATCGGCTTGTTTGCAGGCGTCAAGGTTCCAAAACTGGGCGTTTCTTATTCCCGATCGTTCCCTGACGATTCTTTCCTAACACCCCACTTCCCCCTCAACGTCATGCCAGCGTTTCCCGACATCTCGACCGTCCAATACGAAGGCCCCCAGAGCGACAACCCTCTCGCGTTTCGTTGGTACAACCCCGAAGAAGTCGTCGAAGGCAAGACGATGAAGGACCACTTCCGGTTCTCGATCGTTTACTGGCACACGTTCCGGGGCACCGGCAGCGACCCGTTCGGCCCCGGCACCGCAGTCCGTCCCTGGGACGACGGCACCGAGTCGGTCGAAAACGCTCAGAACCGGGCGCGGGTGGCATTCGAATTGTTCGAGAAACTGCAGGCCCCCTACTATGCATTTCACGACCGCGATGTCGCCCCCGAAGGCGCCTCGCTGTCGGAGACCAATGCGAACTTTGATGCGGTCGCCGATGTGCTCGAGGAAGAGCAGCAACGCAGCGGCGTGAAGTTGCTGTGGGGCACCGCGAACATGTTTTCCAATCCCCGCTTCATGCACGGTGCGGCGACGACCTGCAACGCCGACGTGTTCGCCTACGCCGCGGCCCAAGTCAAGAAAGCGATGGACGTCACCCATCGACTCGGTGGCGAAAACTACGTGTTCTGGGGCGGGCGCGAAGGTTACCAAAACCTTTACAACACCGACATGAAGCGCGAACTGGACCATCTGGCCAAGTTCTTTCACATGGCCGTCGACTACGCCAAAGAAATCGGCTTCACGGGACAATTCCTGATCGAGCCGAAACCGAAAGAGCCGACCAAGCATCAATACGACAGCGATGCGGCCGCCTGCATGAACTTCCTGCGGGCCTATGACCTGACCGACCACTTCAAGCTGAACCTGGAAACCAACCACGCGACGCTGGCCGGCCACACGATGATGCACGAAATCGATTACACCGGCGCCCAAGGCGCATTGGGCAGCATCGATGCAAACACCGGCGACCTGCTACTCGGCTGGGACACCGACCAGTTCGCCACCGATTACTACCTGACGACCCAGATGATGTACTACATCCTCAAACACGGCGGGCTCGGTAGCGGCGGCGTGAACTTTGACGCCAAAGTCCGTCGCGAATCGTTCGAACCGATCGATCTGTTCTACGCCCACGTCGGCTCCATGGACGCCTACGCCAAGGGGCTCAAGATCGCCGCGGCCATCCGCGCCGACAATGCACTGGAAGGATTCATCAGCGAGCGTTACAGCAGTTTCGACAGCGGGATCGGGGCCAAGATCGAAGCCGGCGAAGTCTCCTTCGCCGACCTGGAAGCCTACATGCTGGAAAAAGGCGACGCCGCGCCGAACGTCAGTGGACGCCAAGAATTGCTCGAAAGCGTCGTCAACCGCTACATCGATCGCGTCTAGGTTTGAGAGTTTTAGGTTTGAGAGTTTCAGGTTCCAACCTTAGCTGGAACTCGGGTATTGAACCTGCGTTTCAAAACTTGAAACTTGAAACTTGAAACCTATTCCCCAACCTTCCGCCGAGCCCAGGCGGCGGCGCCTTTCACTCCGGCGTCGTCGCCCAGTTTTGCGGCGACGACTTTGAAGCGGTCCTTGTAGACGCTCATCACGCTCTTGCGCGCCGTCTTGGCGACCGTGCCGACGATCAGCTCTTCCATCGCCTCGACCATTCCCCCACCGAGCACGATGGTGTCGGGGCAGAGCAGATGGATGATGTTGACGACGGAGATGCCGATCGACTCGGACGCCTCTTCGACCAGCCGCCGGACGACCTTGTCACCCGATTCGATGGCGTCGGCTAACGCGCCGCTGCGGATATCGGACAGATCGGTGCCCACGTTTTTGGCCAGGGCCGGCGCGTCGCCGCGGAACGCCGCCTTGGCCGCTTCGGCGGCGATCGACAATCGACTCGCCTCGGCTTCCAACGTCCCCGGCAATTCGTAGCCGCTGCTGCGGGTGCCGCTGCTGATCCGCGTGTGACCGATCTCCATGCAGCTAACCCCCGCGCCCTGCAAGATCGTACCCTCGTACACGCACGCGCCGCCGACGCCGGTGCCGGGAAAAATCCCCACGGCACAACGTGACCCGGTCGCGGCCCCAAACTGATACTCGCCGTACAAGCCGGCATCGACATCGTTGAGCACGACCACGGGACAATCAAACTTCTTGTGCAGGAACTGCTCAATGTCGACGTCGTCCCAGCCCAAGTTGGGTGTCGTCAGAATCCGGCCCTTGTCCAGATCAATCGGCCCGGGACACCCGATCCCGATCCCCCGAATCCGCTTGCCATTTAAATCGTTTTCATCGATCAAACGCTCGATCGTCGATCCGATCCGGGCGATGCCGCTATCGCTGCCGTCACGACCTCGCGTTTTGCGGCGGCGGCGGCCCAACGCATTCCACCCGTCGTCGTAGGCGATCGCCAGCATTTTGGTGCCGCCAAGGTCAAATCCGATCCAGATGTCGTTTGATTTCTCTGCCATGATCTCTCCAGCATGTCTCTCTACGTTCGGCTAAGCTACATCTTCCCACCACGCAACGGATCGCGTTAGTAGGGCGAGCGAATTTTCTTTCCGGCATCGACCGATTTGGTGCGAATTCGCCGAGAAAAAATCAAAATCCTGTCGAATCCATGAAATAAATCGACAGCGGTGCGCAATGAAAGTCGCGGCAAGCGCAGAACATGAGCAACCTTCCCGCCGACGATGGCGCCCCCTCCCCCGAACCCGCGCCCGACGCATCGGGCGGCCCGCAGCCCGGTGACGGTGCGACCGAGGGGGGGAATCAAAACGTCTGGCGTGAGGTGTTCAGGGAAGCCGAATCGGGGTTGCGACGCTTCCTCGCCGGAAAGCTGCCGCAAGCGGCCGACGTCGAAGACTGCCTGCAGTCTGTGATGGTCGCGATGCTCAGCAACGAATCCAAGATCCCCCACGCGGCCCGACGAGCTTGGTTGTATCGGGTGGCCGCCAACGAAGCCGCCCGGTGGTGGCGAAACAAATCGACGACCGACCGAGTGCTGGAAAAGCACGCCCATGCGAGCTTTCGCATCGACACCGAACCCCCATCCGATCTTGAGACCCAAGAGACCCTGCGACACGTTCATCAAGCGATCGAAAAACTACCCCAACACACTCAGCAAGTGATCCGTTTGCGGCTTGCCGAAGGCATGACCTTTCAAGCCATCGCCGATCGACTCGACCAACCCCTGGGAACCGTCCTGACACGCATGCGTCGCGCGATGCAGCACTTGCGAAACGAACTTGATGACGATGCCGCCCGTTGATTCCAACCGTTCCATTGACCACGCAGTTCCCTTGACCCTCGCAGCCCTGACTTCAAAGGGCATCCCCCATGACATCCGACACTGCCCCCTCCCCGCATGATCCCCTGCTGCGTCAACGCTGCGCGGATTACCTGTTGGGTGAGATGACGCCGCAACAAGCCGCCCGCTTCGAATCCGAATTGGATTCCCCCGCCGTCGCCCAAGCCCTGATCCGAGAAAGCGAACTCCTGTGCCGCATCGCCCACGCTCAAGTCGATGCAACCGGGGACACGACGAGCGACATCGTCGGCCCTGCCCCACGATCGCTTCCACTTCCCTCCCCCGCCACTGCACACGGGACCGCGACACTGCAACGAATCACCATCGTGATCGCGGCGTTGGCGGCAACCGTTTTGGTGATTTCCCTCGCTTCGATGCATCTCCGCGGAAATCAAATCAATCGCAGTGCGACGGCGTTGAATCTGGAACCGGCATCGCCCACCACTTCGTTCGAGTTTGAACTGGCCAAAACCTGGGTCCAGCCGGCCGTCGACTGGGACACGGCCGGTTGGTCAGCCGACGTGGAGGCATCATCGGATCCAATCGAAGAGGACAGCCTGCTGGCCGAGTTCGGCGAAGCGGTCAATGACGAAACCTTTGCTTGGATGGTGGTCGCCCTCGAAGCCGCCATCGGTGAGGAAGACCGCAACGATGGTTAGACCACTTTCATCCCTGTCCGCGCTGGGTCTGCTCGGCGTTCTTTGCATCGCCTTCTCCGCCGGCAGCGGGCACGTCGTCGCCGCCGATGGCCCTTCCCTATCGAAGGCCGCGAAAAAGGCGCCGCCACGCAAACTGGATCAAGAACAAGAACGTGGCGTGTTGCAGATGGTCCATGACCACCTGCCCGAAATCAAAGTCTTGCTCGATCAACTGCGTGAAAAAGAGCCCCGGCAATATGACGCCGCCATCATGAACCTGGCCAAGTCCTCGCGGCGGTTGCAAGCGGCCAAGAAACGCGGTGAAGCCGCCTTTGAACTGGAAGTCCAAGTCGTCCAAGCACAATCTGCGATCAACCTGTTGGTCGCAAAACTAAAAGTCCGTGACAACAAGGCCGATCGAGCGGCGTTGCGAGACGCGACCAAACGGTTGGAACTGGCCGAATTGGCGCGTGCCAAACACGACGTCGATCAAATGCGATCGCGGCTGGACAAGCTTCACCAACAACTCCAAGCCGCCGAGCAACGACTCGGTGAAAAACAGTCCCAACGGGACAAGAACATTGAACGGGCCTTCCAAATCTATTTGCGAAAGTCCGGTCGAAAAGAGTAACCCACTACCTCTCCCCACCCCTCTCCCACCGACTGACCTGAATCTTATGAAACAGCTTTCAACACGCCTGTTTGTTTGCTGCCTCGCAGCCGCCGCGATTCCCGTGGCCGGGTTTCGCGTCGCGTTGGCGGAGCCGATTGCGCCCGTTCGTTCCGACCAGGCCGCTGAGGCCACTGCGATCCCGGCGGCTTCGATCCAGTCCCGTTTCTCTGACGAGGATATCGACGAAGTCCCCGATTTCCAAAAACACGTGATGCCCTTGCTGGGGCGACTGGGATGCAACGGTCGAGCCTGTCACGGTTCGTTCCAAGGTCGCGGCGATTTTCAGTTGTCGTTGTTCGGCTACGACTTCTCCGGGGACCACGACGCGTTGATGGCCGAAAACACCGGTCGCGTCGATGTCGATGATGTGGAAGAAAGTCTGATCCTCGCCAAACCGACCGACGCCGACATGCACGAAGGCGGCAAGCGTTTTGAAAAAGGCCAGTGGCAATACCGCGTGCTGCGGAACTGGATCGCCGACGGTGCACGGTTCGACAAAGAATCCTTTCAGGCACTCAAGAAGCTGCAAATCGAACCGTCGGAAATCCGTTTTGGCGACACCGCAGAAACCGTCCAGCTGACCGCCATCGCCCACTGGGCCGATGGAACCGTCGAAGACGTCACCGCGCTGTGCCGTTTCAGCAGCAATGACGATTCGATCGCGGCGATCGACGCCGACGGCAACCTCCAATCCGGCGACGCCGGCGATACCCACGTCGTCGTCTACTATGACAACGCGGTTGTGCCGGTCCCGGTCTTGCGTCCGATTTCTTCACCGACGGTCGACACCACCCAGTCGATCGCCCAGCGTGAACCGACCCAACCGATCGATGTGCTCGTCAAGCAAAAACTGGACAAACTCGGGATTGTTGCGTCGGACCTCTGCACCGACGCCGAGTTCGTCCGCCGGGCGGCGTTGGACATCACCGGCGTCCTGCCTTCGGGAGAACGCGTCGAAGCCTTCCTGGCCGACGACGCGGCCGATAAACGCCAGCGATTGGTCGAGGAATTGTTGCAATCGCCGGCCTATGGCGCCTGGTGGGCCACTCGGATGAGTGACTGGACGGGCAACAACGCCGAACAACTGAACAATGTCCTGCCGATCCAAAACATCGGCACCAAACTGTGGTTCAGCTGGCTGCGAAAACGTCTTCAAGACAACATGCCCTATGATGAAATCATCGAAGGCATCGTCAACGCCGAATCGCTCGAAGAGGGCGAAAGCTACCTCGAGTACTGCCGCGAAATGACCGAAATCTGCGGCGGCGATTTCGACCGATACGCCGAGCGCGAAAACATGCCGTTGTTTTGGGCACGCCGCAACTTTCAAAAACCCGAAGACCGAGCGATCGGATTCGCCTACACCTTCTTGGGCGTTCGGATCGAGTGCGCCCAATGCCACAAACACCCCTTCGATCAGTGGTCCAAGCAAGACTTCGACGACTTCTCGACACTGTTCGGCGTGGTCCGAGCCGGCAACGCCAACCAAGTCTCGCCCGATTCCAAACAGGCTCGCGAGGAGTTGATGGAAAAACTGACCGGGGGCGAAAAACTAAAAGGGGGCGACTTGCGTCGCAAAATTCAACAGGCCGCCCGATCCGGTGAAGTCGTCCCATTCGGCGAACTGTATATCACCGCCCGAGGCCTGACGGACGCTCAAAAGAAACAACGTGCCAATGCCAAGAAAAAAGGGCGCAAGCTGCCGCCGGTTCGTGTTGCGACCGGAAAGATCCTCGGCGTCGAGCAAGCCGTTGAACTCGACGAAGACCCGCGGCCGGCGCTGATGCAATGGTTGCGCGACGAATCCAATCCGTACTTCGCCAAAGCGATCGTCAATCGCGTCTGGAGCAACTACTTTGGCATCGGCATCGTGGATCCGACCGACGACATGAACCTGGCCAATCCGCCCAGTAACGCCGCCCTGTTGGATCACCTGGCGAGCGAATTCATCGCCCACGATTTCGATCTGAAATGGTTGCATCGCGAGATCGTCACCAGCGACACCTACCAGCGCAGTTCCGCGACCAATTCCACCAACGCCGCCGACCGCAAAAACTTTTCACACCATCTGCCCCGACGCCTGCCCGCCGAAGTCGTCTACGACATGGTGGTCCTGGCGACCGGGTCGACGCAAAAAGCGGATCAGTTGCGCGGCGAACTGGACCAAATGGCGATCGCCGATGGAAAAGCCCGACGACGCAATGCTTCCGATTTCGCACTCGAAGTCTTCGGCCAATCGATCCGAGAAAGCAATTGCGACTGCGACCGCAGCGACGCGCCGAGCCTGTTGCAATCGATCTACTTGCGAAACGATGCGGAAATGTATGGTCGGATCGCCGCCCGCGACGGCTGGGTCGCCGAAGCCTGCAAGGAACTCGGTATCGCCGCGCCGCGTGCCGGTGCCGACCCACGAGCCGCTGCGGCACAGCGTGCCGCCGATTCGATGCGACGGCAAATGATCGGTCGCATCCGGCAGTTCGCCAAGCTGCCCGAAGCTCGCCGTGAACAAGCCCAAAAGAGGCTGGTCCAGCAATACAACAGCTTGGCCAAGAAGCTTCGCAAGAACTACCACGTGCCACCGTTGGAGGAACTGGTCGCCGACCCGAATGGTTGGACCGAGTTGACGCCTCCGATCGCCACCGAGGGCGCCGACGGGGCGATCGAGTCGGACCGATCACTCGAAAACGTCGTCCGCCAGGCCTACCTGCGAACGCTCAGTCGTTATCCCGACGACGACGAACAACAAATCGCGATCGACTACATCAACGAGTCGGAAAACAAAACCAATGGGATCGAGGGCTTGATGTGGGCACTCGTGAACACCAAAGAATTCATCATCAGCCACTGACCCACCCCGCCACCCAATCCTTCCCATCATTCTCCGGATCCCAAACATGAAACTCCATAAAACCTGTGATGGCGTTCGACGACGCGATGTCCTGAAGATCGGCACCCTGTCGGTCGGCGGCCTGACCTTGGCCGGTTACAACCAACTGGCCGCCGCCGGACAAGTCGCCCCCGGACATGCCGATCGAGCGATCTTCATCGAGCTGCCCGGTGGTCCTTCGCACATGGACACCTTTGACTTGAAACCCGACGCGCCGGACACGCATCGCGGTGCCTTCAAACCGATTTCGACCAACGTCCCCGGCATTCAAATCTCCGAGCACTTGCCCAAATTGGCCCAGTGCATGGACAAGTTCGCCATCCTTCGCGGCGTCAGCCACACCTTGGCCGCACACCGCCTGGGCCGCGAATACGTCAACACCGGCAGCAAACCGATTCCCGCGTTGGAATACCCCAGCTTTGCCGCCGTGATGTCCAAGGAACAACCCGCCGATCCCGATATCCCCAGCGCCGTCGCGGTTCCCAAAGCCAGCCAGGGTGCCGGGTTCCTGGGCATCCGCTATTCGCCGCTGGAAACCAATTCCTCGCCCAGCTTCGGAAAACCCTTCAACGTCCGTGGCATCTCGCTTCCCGGTGGCATCGGCGTCGACGAAGTGAAACGCCGCCAATCGCTGCTGCAAAAACTCGACCGCCGCTTCGCCGCGCTGGAAAAGAACGACCAGCTGCTCGATGGGCTCGATCAGTTCGGCGATCAAGCGTACTCGATGATCACCTCGTCACGCGCCCGATCGGCATTTGACATCAGCCAAGAACCGGAAAGCTTTGCCCGCCAGTTCGGCGAAGACTCGTTCGGCCAAAGCTGCATGCTCGCACTGCGGTTGGTCGAATCGGGTGTGCGGTTCGTCACCGTCCAGCTGGGCGGCTGGGACACGCACACCGATAACTTCACCAAACTCAAGACCCAGAACCTGCCCAAGCTGGATGCCGGCCTGAGCGGTTTGCTGACCGGGCTGGAACAACGCGGACTGCTCGGGTCGACCGCCGTCTACGTGACCGGTGAATTCGGGCGGACCCCCAAGATCAACACCCGATCGGCCGAAGGCGGACGCGACCACTATCCCCGCTGCATGTTCATGCTGATGGCCGGTGGCGGCGTGCGGGGCGGCCAGGTGATCGGAGAAAGCGATGACACCGCCTCCGGGCCCCGCCACGAAGGCATCTCGCCCGATGACGTCGCGGCCAGCTTCTATCACAACCTGGGAATCGACCCCACGTTGGAATACGACAGCACTACCGGGCGTCCGATCACCCTCGTCCGCGACGGCTCGATCCTCCAAGACCTGTTCGCCTAAAAAAACTGTCCGTCTATAAAAAAACAAGCCCGACGTGCGAACACGTCGGGCTTGCGGGTCGGGTGACTGGGCTGCATTGCTCCTCCGTTCAAGATTGCTCTTGAGGAAAGGAGAAGGGCCATGGTGAAGCCCTCCCTGCCTCACCATGGCCCATCAGTGCTGGAACGATGGCACCGATCGTTCCACCCTCCCAATCCATGGTACCTGGAGTATCGGCTAGTCCACCGCGATTCCTGTAGCGGTTTCGCGGCGTCGTCCGATTTTTTTCTTTGTCCAGGTCAGGCGATTTGCTAGCAAGCCGAATCCGGCCTGCGATCATTTCGTGCCGCCGCCGGACCATTCGGCCGGCAGGGGTCCGCAATCGGTCGGCGTCGCCGCACAACCTCCGTTGTCACAGCTGTTGTCGCAGCCGTTGTTGCAGCCGTGCGACTTGCCGTGGATCGACAGATCGATGTGGGGCTTGCACTGGTTTCGGTAGCCATCCCAAACGTGGGTGTTACAGGCGTTGGAGCGCCAGTATTGGTAGAACGTCGACGTCGGCATTTGGGGCGGCATGTAGGGCTGGCAGGCTCCGGGTTGGACAAAGTCACGGTGCTTCAGTCCGGTCAATCGACAGTGTTTGCCACAGCTCGGGGTGCATTGGTGGCAGCACGCCGAGGCCTGAACCGTCCCGGCGGACCCGGCCGGTGCTTGCTGGTCCACGATCGGCTCCGCAATCGGCGGTGCCGGCAAGGCTTCCGAGTCGGCCGGCATCGTCAGCGCTTCGGCGGCCGGCGTGGTGGTCAATTCCGTCGCCTCGGCCACCGCTTGCACGGTTTCGTCGACCAGGGTGGTCGCCGCGTCTTGAATCGGCGCGGGCTGTGACGCGGCAGGCAATGCTGCGGCGGGAGCGTTGTCAAAATTGACGTCGGCCAACAACGCGTCGAAGTCGCTTTTTGCTTGGGCATGCCCGGCCAACGAGAGGGACCCGGCAAGCAGAGCGGTCAGGACCAATCGTCCTAAGGGGTTGCGAGTACGCATGAGAAACATCCATGTGATTGGTGGAGAGGGAGACGAACGACATGTCGCTCGCGGCTCTCGCCGGCGCAGCATCCATGCCTTTGCGGTTCTATCACTGTAAGCTTTCCCGCGCTTCGGCCCGGACGCAAATCGCAAGCGAGAAAACTTTGCCAAACGCCTCCCCCTCGGGCCCTGCAACCGCCTCGACTCGGTCGCCTTCTGCAGCCGTTAAACCAGCAACGGTGCGTCGGCATTGCCGGACCGTCAGAACCCCACCCGGAATACGCGGTGAAGCATTGTTAGCGGCACGGCGCGAGCGGGCCGTCGATTGAGTGAGCCGTGACGCGTAAGCGGCCGGGCAACCGCGGATTGCACTGCGGTTTCAATCATTCGTGTGAATCTTTTTCATCCGCGGAGATCACACCGAGCACGGCCGCCCGGACTTCGGCTTGACGCTCCTTGGTCTCCACTTGATGGCCGTCGTTTTCGGTCAAGTAGAACACGTCGGCGACCTGGTCCAAGTGCGTATCAATTTTGGCGAAGTGCAGCACCAGATTCAGATCAGAAAGCGCCGAGGCGACGCGGTAGAGCAAACCGGATTGGTCATAGGCGAACAGCGACAAGATGGTGAACCGATCCAAGGTCTCGTTGTCCAGGTCGACCTTGGTCGGCAACACGTTGACCGTCTCCGAATCGTCTTTCTTGCCGACCGACCACTTCCGTTTGCGTGCCGGCAGCGGTGTCTCCGGCGAATCGAGCAACTGCGTCACCCGCGCGGACACCGTCTTGACGCGTTTCGGCGGAGGCTGATCGGGGTATTCGGGATCGGCGACCCAGAACTCATCCCAGACGACCTCTTCCAAGCTCACGATTTCCGCGCGAAGGATGCCGATCCCGCAAGACATGAACGCGCCGGCGACCCTGGCGAAGATGCCGACCCGGGTGTCATCCTGGCGAAAGATGACGACGTATCGCATCGCCGAGGCGATCGGATCGTACTGGGCGAAACAGAGTGTCCGTTGGCCGGCATCCAGGGCCGCGGCGACGTGGATCAGCTGCGTCGCCAGATCCTCCGGCTTTTCCCGACGCAGCATCGACAACGGGATCTGCTTGAGCAACTGTAAACTGGTCCCCGCGGAATTCTCGTCCCCCAAGTATTCGCGGACCTGATGCCGAATCTCATCGGTCATCTCCGCCTGATCCGCATCCAAGTCACCGGTCTCGAAATACCGTCGGGTGCGTAAATAGAGATCCTCGATCAGCTTCATTTTCCAATCGGTCAGAACATCCGGGCCGACGGCCGCCAAGTCGGCGACCGCATGAATGATCAACAGTTCCAACCGGCGGATCGATCCGACTTCCTTGGCGAACGCGATGACGATCTCGGGATCGTTCAAATCGTGTCGAAACGCGACCGTGTTGACCGCCAAGTGTTTTAAGACCAGCCATTCCAAAATCTCAATGCTGCTGGCGTCCAAATCCAACCGCTCGCCGGTCTTTCGCGCGATCCTCGCACCGACGATGGAATGGTCCTCTTCGTATCCTTTTCCGATGTCGTGAATCAGCAGCGCCAGGTGCAACAGCGTTTTGTCTTTCAATCGTCGATAGCGGCGGCCCATGGCGGTCGGGTCATCGGCAAAATCGGTCGCCGCCTCGACGGCGCGAATGCAATGCGCGTCGACGGTGTACTTGTGATAGGCGTTGAATTGCAACAACCCGCGCGTTCGCTTGAACTCCGGAATCAACTGATCCAGGATTCGCAACTCGTGCAATCGATGAAGCAACGGCGCCAACCGCCCGCCACGACTGAGCAGCGACAGGAACGCGCCGACCGATTCGGCGTCCGGGGTGGACGGCTCGCGTTCCTGCATGGCCTTGCGAATCGTTTGCCAGGTGTGGTGCCCGATGCGCCGATTGTTGTGATTGGCCAAACTCATGAACCGCAAGATCCGCGGCAGGCTCAAAGCGAATTCCCGCAACTGAGACGCCTCGACCCAAATGTGAGTCGGCCCCATCAAAACATCGGTCCCGATTCGCTGGGCCCGAATCCGTTCGATGATCTGACCGATCAGCGGACGGCTGCGGTTGTCATCGGCAAAGAACCGGGCCGCATAGCGGACGTCCCGCGTGACATCAAAGTACTGCTGCATGAACGCTTCAACCGGCAGCACCCCTTCACGTCCTTTGTAACCCCATGCTTTGGCGATCACCACTTGCGTCGTTCGGTCCAGCACGTCCTGGGCTCGGTTCTCGCGAAAATGCAATTCGTTCCGCAACCGGATCAAAAAGTCATAGGCCCGACGCAGCATTCGGTAGTCTTCATCGGTCAGCGTTCCGAGTTTCAGCAGCCGTTCCAAATCCACTTCGCCGTACCTGGCGAATCCGATCCAGCGAATCATTTGAATGTCGCGCAACCCGCCGCGCGATTTCTTCAAATTGGGTGTCAACAGATAGTTGGTGTCCCCCCACCTGTTTCGTTCCTCGCGTCGCGCTTCGATCAGATCGCGAACCAGACGTCCGCCTCGGCGAACCGCTCCATGTCGCAACGATTGGAAGAAACGTTTAAACACCTTCAAGCTGCCGGCCAGAAACCGCGATTCGGTCAGCGAAGTAAAGATGACGGGGTCGGACCAGGACAACGAACAGGCTTCGCGGGGCGTCCGCAGTGCGAACCCGACGTCCAGCCCGATGTCGACCAGATCGCGCGTCAGCGCCTGGGCCAGTTTTTCGGCGACCGCGGTGGAACGCCCGCGGACGATCAGCATCAGATCGGCATCCGAGTACGGCGCCAGGTCACGACGGCCGAATCCGCCGTGGGCCACCAAGGCAACCCCCGCCGGATTCTCTCCACCAAAATGTTCGACACAGGCCTGATTCCAAACCTCCAGCACCAAGTCGTCGTAGAGGTCACTGACGAGGGTGGAAACCTGGGTCCCACGTGACCCCGCATCATGCTGACGGCGGCATCGCTCGCGTCCCTCGCGCAGCATCGCGCGGCCGCGTAGCACAACATCCGAGAGCGAAGAACCAGCCATCACGAACACGCCGCCTAGGGTCCAGGAATGCCGGCGTCGGAGGGTTCGCCGAGATTCGGGTGATCGAAATCAGTCCTCCCCTGGGCCGGCCAGCTTGTTGAATCATACCCGCATGCGTCAGCAACGAGCCCCGCGGCGCCCCACGCTGAAACGCGTGCGCCTCACAGGATCGCGTTTCCATCAACACGCCGCTTCATCAACACGCCGCCGCGACTCCGGCCGCGGCAGCTCGAACCCGAAATGCACCGTGCGGGAATCGCTTGGCAGGCCGCGCCCGCGTTAGAGCGCTTCTTCTCCCCGCTCGCCGGTTCGGATGCGGATCGAATCCTCCAGGTTGGTGACGAAGATCTTGCCGTCGCCGATTTGCCCGGTTTGCGCGGTTTGCAAAATCGTGTCGACCACCGTTTGCAGATTCTCGTCCGTACAAATCACCTCGATTTTGACCTTGGGCACAAAATCGATCGCGTATTCCGTGCCCCGATAAATCTCCGTGTGGCCCTTTTGCCGACCGAATCCTCGTACCTCGCTGACCGTCATCCCGTGGATGCCCTGGTCCGTCAACGCGTTTTTGACATCTTCCAATTTGAAGTGCCGAACGATGCCTTCAACTTTTTTCACGTTTATGCCTCGGAGGATGCGGCTGGAAATCCAGTCCCATAGGGTGAACTGAGGTCGTACTTGTACCGCCAAGTGAATCCCGGCAGCCTACTGTCGAACCTATTGTACACTCGCCGGCCGAACTCCATCCAGCGGGTATCACCCGAGAGCCGGCATCACCCGATGCGTGGCCATCGTCAACCCGGCCGCTGCCAGGGCACATCGCCGATCCCCGCCTGCGAATTCACTTCGCGTGAGAGCACAAACAGATAGTCGCTGAGCCGATTCAGGTAGACGATCACCGCGTCAGAAATCTTGACCCCCTGCTGATCGCCCAACGTCACCACACGGCGTTCGGCACGGCGGCAAACCGCCCGGGCCAGATGCAACATCGATGCGGCCTGGGTCCCAGCTGGCAGAATAAACTGCTTCAGGGGACTCAACCCGCTCTCGTGTTCGTCGATCCACGCTTCCAGACGGGCGACATGGGTCGTGCCGATCACCCGCAGATCGTGCTCGTCGGGATTCGGAGTCGCCAGTTCGGCACCGATCGAAAACAGCTCGCGCTGAATCAGCTCCAGCTGCTCATCGACGGCTTCACTCACGCCACTTGCCCCGCCCGATGAACGCACACCGCCCGATGAACGCACCCCGCCCAACGAACGCACACAACCCAACGCCGCATTGAGTTCGTCGACCGTCCCGTAGGCCTCGATCCGGGCATCGTCCTTGGAGACCCGAGGCCCCCCGAACAGACCCGTGCTCCCGGCGTCACCGGTTCGCGTATAGATTTTCATGTCCCACTCGCTCAAGTTCGTTCCAATCCTGTCGCCGTTCTTTTTAGGGCGATTCGCCCTGACGACAAGTCCGCTGCGGCAAAGAAAACTCAAACAACCAATCCATGACTGACCCCCTCGCATCACCGACCAAACGGGCCGCCGGCATGCTGCTGATCACGCGATCCCCGCCGAGACAATTTCTGCTGATGCGTCATCACGACCGCTGGGACTTGCCCAAGGGACATTGCGATCCCGGCGAAACCGATCTGCAAACGGCGATCCGCGAAACCGAAGAAGAAACGGGAATCTCCCCCGACTCCATCCAGATCGATCCCGGCTTTCGTTTCGAATTGAGCTATCCGGTTCAATACAAACGCCACGGCGACCAGGTCTTTCACAAAACCGTCGTCTACCTGCTCGGCTGGGTCGACTCGGCGTTCACACCGACCCTGACCGAACACCCGGGGTTTCAATGGTTCCCCTGGAACCCGCCGCACCGCATCCAAAACCAAACGATCGATCCGCTGCTGGACGCCGTCGCAATCCATTTGGAGCAGCAATAGCGGAACAATCGAAGCTTAAGCCGGTTAAGACTTTGGTCGTTCTTGGTTCCGTGGTGGATCAAGATTCACTCGGTTCGGACCGGCTGCAACAATCAATTCCGCACAGCCCAGGCAGAGCCCTACGCCGTGAACGACATTTTAGCGGTAGGGCGCGAGCCCTCCGGTGTGTTGGCAAAGCAGCGGAACCGGAGGGCTTGCGCCCTGCCGCTAAAACCTCGTCAAACACAGGACATAAATCGTTCACGGCGTAGGGCAGAGCCTGGGAACGAGGTGAAATCTTCGTACCTGTTTCCCGCGACGCCTCCCGAAGTCTGCGTCAGTCTGAGTAACTGGCACCGCGGATTTCGACGTCGATCTCGGCCAGCCGCCGGAAGACCTCGAAAAGCTCGGCATCCAAATCCGCGTCCCCGGCCGGTCGGCTGAGACACAGTTGATCGGCGCGGTTGATCTGGGACGTCATCGGATCGATCGAAATCCATCGCCCCTCGATCGACGCCACCACCCAGGCGGCCAGATGCATCGTCACGCGATTCTCCGCGGAACTTTCCGCCGCGTGGGAACGCGAGAGCCCGAACACGACCCGTGCCGGAATTTGCCTGGCGCGCAACAAGGCCGCAATCAACACGGCGTGATCCATCACACCGCCCTGCCCGCTGCGAATGATCGCCGACGCCGGCCGCAGCTCGGCTTGGGGGATCAACGACAAATTGTTCTGTGCCAAACGCGCCAGCTGTTCCATCAAGTCTCGCTTCGGCAACTCGCCGATCGCGCCGGCCATGCGGGTCACCGATGGATGGCTGACATCGATCCACTTCGTCGCGGCGGTATCGATCGGTTCGGCGACCGAACGGTCCGCTTCAAATCCCGTCGGCGTTTTCGCCTGCGTCGAAACCATCACCTGCACCGCATCGCCGCTGTGCCGCACCGATTGCCCGGCAACCGCCGGCAACGTCATCATCGCGGCCGGGTCCGGATCGGCCGGGCGGGTTTCGCCAGAACCCTCCGCGGATGTCGATCGCGAGGCATCGCGGATCACAAACGCGACTTCCGTCGGATCGGCGTCCGCCCGGAGCGAGCCGGTCACACTGAAATTGACTCGTCTGTCGTCAGGCCGATCGAACAACGCGTCGGCCGACGCCCGATCGGTCCGAAACGATTCCAGCCGCAATTCGAGGTGCAATGTTTTTTGGATCACGCCCTGATCATCGATCCAGACCACCAGCGAATCGACCTGCTGACCGTCCTGAAACGTCGACACCTCCACTTCGCGAAGTGTTTGATAGGTGCCGTCGAACATCGGAACCGACGCGTCACCGGTGCAATGCAATTCGATTAGCCCGATCGATTGCAACGATGGCATCAGGACCGGCAACCGGCGGGTTTCGCCCGCTTCGATCACACGTCGCCGCAGCGTCTGTTCCAGGGCGAACAACCCCCGCGTCTCGGCCGGCCAATCCAGTTGACGCCTTTCCTGCCCCGCCTCGCTGGACATCTCGATCGCCAGCTTCTGTGGACCGCGTGTCCCGCGTGCGGTCGAGGAGATCGGGCCGGCGTGAACGTCGCTTTGAAAACTTTCCAGCGCCCCTTCGACCGACTCGACACTCGTCAGCGCGATACGGCGAACAAAAGACGCCTTGCCGGTCCGAAAGATCAAACGCTCGATGCGACGGTATTCCACTTCGGTCGCAGCGGCCAACCGCACGCGATCGATCCGCGGTGTCGCTTTGATTTCGCTCACGCCCACCACCTGGCTGCCGAATCGGTAGACGTACCTCGCGTCCCATTCCCCCTCGAACGACTCCTGCATCGATGGGTCTGTGCTGGCGACCGCATCGACATCCGACCCAACGGCCCCCTCCGGCTCGGCGGGCGGCGGAGCGGGTTGCCCGATCGGCGGCCGCGGCGGAATCACATCGCCGCACCCCGACGCGATACACAGACAGGTGACGCACAGGCAACCGAACAGACAGACCAACCGGAGCGGATTCAAAACACGTGTCATCGGATTTCACTGAAAAAGAACGGATCGCGACGAGTCATCGCTGCCCTGCACTATATCCGGCGATCGCCCGCTATGGCACAGACGCAACATCGATTGCCCCGGGTCCCCATCGATCGCCCTGAACTGTTGCCTTTGGACAACGCCTTCAACCCTAGCGAAGGAGTCCGATTGCAGGGGTCGATCCGGTTGATCCGCCTGATCCGAACATGCCTCAGCGATTTCATGGGGCGGGATTTCCGGATTGGCGAAACGATGCGCCCGGACCATCACATGACCTAGCGTTGGCTGTAGACCGAGCGACAGCTTGCCTTCGCCCGATCTTCAACATTCCCGTGAACAATCCCCCCGCGCCAAGAACCGGACCGCCTGACATGGGCTTTTTGAAACGCATCCTCCGTAACAACACCGTCGAAGACACAGGGTCGATCTTCACACCGGGCAGCTTTGAAGCATTGACGGAGGAGGAACTGCAAACGCACATGGGGATCGACACCTATGGTGCCTTTGACCTGACCGATGCGATCCGCCCCTCGTATGACCTGCAAGTCGTGCCGCGCCAGGGATTCCGGTTTGACGAATACGTCGACGACAACAGCCAAATCCGCACGCCGGTCATCATGGCCGCGGCGACGCGGCATCGGATCATGGATCTGTTCCTGGATCTGATCGACCGACTCGGCCCCGTCGTCGATGTGGTGCTGGAAACCAGCCACCACTTTGCACCGAACCAACAGGACCTGTATCGAGAGCACATCGACGTGCCCGTCCTGAAAAGCATCCTGCTCGATCACGAAGACCTGCTGCTCAACGACGGCTGCACGGGGATCGCGGTGATCAACCCGGGACGACGCCAAGAGGTTCAGCTGGATGAACACAAACTGATGATCATCTACGGGCGGCCGCTGGAGCAATTTGAACAAACCTTGATTTCGTCGGACGTCTATCCCGACGAAAACATCAAGTTCATCACCGAAGCGGAACATGTCCACAGCAGCAGCGAAGCCTATTTCGACAGATTCAACACGCTGAAACACCGCCTGGGCATGGACAGCGACGACTTGTCGGGTTGCTGCTAGCAGCCTCTCTGAACTACGATTCGCGAAGTCATCCGCCTCGCCCCCCAGGACTTCGCCATCATGATCTTGGTCTTGAGCGCCAGCTTGAACCCTGGCAGCCGCAGCCGTATCCTCGCGAACGCGTGCCGAGAGCGACTTGAAGCCGCTCATCGAGACGTCGCCTGGTTTGACCTCTCCGCCACGCCGCTGCCGTTCTGCGACGGTGCGGCCGCCTACGGTCACCCCAAAGTCGTGGATCTGGGACACCTGATCGAAACGGCCGACGCGATCTTCATCGCCTCCCCGGTGTACAACTTCGATGTCAATGCGGCGATCAAGAACGCCGTCGAGCTGACGGGAAAAAAATGGACCGGCAAGGTCGTCGCGATGATGCTGGCCGCCGGTGGCGCCGGCAGCTACATGAGTGCGATGGGACTGGCCAACAGCCTGATGCTGGATTTCCGCTGCCACATCGTCCCCCGGTTCGTCTACGCGACCGGCGAATCCTTCGAAGGCGACAATCTGGCCGACGATGACATCCAGTCGCGCGTCGAGTTGCTCGTCACCGAAACCCTGCACCTGGCCGACGCCCTCAAAACAACGCCGTAGCAGGTTCATCAGGGACCGCCCAGCTCAAGGCGACCGCTTCTTCGGGGTACGACGGCCCTTCCGGACCGTCGTCCGGAGGGCTCGCCCCGACGACCCCTTGTTCGGGTACGACGGCCCTTCCGGGCCGTCGTCCGCAGGGCTCGCCCCGACGACCGCTTGTTCGGGTACGACGGCCCTTCCGGGCCGTCGTCCGCAGGGCTCGCCCCGACGACCGCTTGTTCGGGTACGACGGCCCTTCCGGGCCGTCGTCCGCAGGGCTCGCCCCAACGACCGCTTGTTCGGGTACGACGGCCCTTCCGGGCCGTCGTCCGGAGGGCTCGCCCCGACGACCGAGAATGGACGTCGTCCAACGGCCCGCTAACCGCATCACACTCAATCGACCAGATCGTTGGTCCTTCTCGCGTTTCGCGTCTTTCCCAAGTTGGACGGTCCCATCAGGCGATCCCCCGCTCGCTGCGAAGCAGCGAAAGCCGCGGCGAAAGCCTGCACACCAGCGCCGTTGGGACCTACCCCCGGTAAACCCCGTTGGCCTCGATGTAAGCCTCGACCGACCGCGGCACGCGGTGACGAATGCTGGTCCCCTGCGCTGCCCGGTCGCGTATCTCGCTGCTCGAGATTTCGATCAACGGCATCTCGATCACGCAGCGTCGAAAACGATCGATCCGGTCTTCACCGACCAGCCCGTCCAACACGGAAAAATCGATCGCCCCTTCGCCACCACGCTGTACCACCGCCAAGGTCACACGCGACAACAACTCCCCCGGCTGATGCCAGCGACGCATCGACGCCAGCGAGTCGCTGCCGATGATCAAAAAGAATTCGGCACCGACATGCTCCCGCTCCAATTCGGCGATCGTGTCGACGGTGTAGCTGACCCCCGCACGGTGCAGTTCCCGCGGGTCCACGTCGTGACCCGGACGCCCCGCGATGGCGAGCCGCAACATCTCGACACGCTGCTCGTTGGTGGCCACCGGCCCGCCGGGTTTCAACGGCTGGGTCGCCGTGGGTATCCACAGCAACCGATCCAGGTCCAAACGTTCCGTCGCCGACTCGGCGATCCACAAATGGCCCACGTGCACCGGATCAAACGAGCCGCCGAAAACTCCAATTCGCATCTGGGGAATCCGGTTGATCATCGCCGACGTTCGTTGTGTGCAGGATGTTGTGTGCAGGATGTTGAACCCCTGCCGCTAAAAAATGCTTCTCAGCATTGCCTTGCCTGGGTGCTCGGGCCGCGGCCATCACCTGCCTGGGGTGGTTCAAAAATTCTCGCGTTCCGATTCCCGTTTGACCACCCGTGTCAGCCCGAGTGGAACGATTCTTGAAAAGATCAGACGATCCAAAATCTCCAGGAATGCTCTATGCTGACAGGCGAAGCTTCACATCCCGACATTCCCGCCGGCCCGATTCCCATGCCGTCCGCCGTTCCCCCCCAGCGCCCCAGCGACACGCCCCGGACCGACACACGTCCAGCCGAGCCCGATGCCGGCGAAAACGACGCCGCGGCGGAAGTCTCCGGCAGCCTGTCGGCTCCCGGGTTCTTTGATGCCTGTGAGAACGCGGACGACGACTCACCCATCCCCGACGGCAAACCCGTCCCGGACCAGGCGACACAAGGCCAACTGTTCGAAACCGATCCCCCGCCCTGGGAACTGACCGTCCAGGAAGACGTGGCGGTCGCCAGCGTCGTCTTCCGCGATGCCCCCTACGGCCCCTACGACTACCGGATCCCGGCGGAACTGCGCGATCGCTTGCACCCCGGGATGCGGGTTCACGTGCCGCTGGGCCGACGAAAACGGCCGACGGTCGGTTGGTGTATCGAAACCAAACTCGGCAACCAGACCGGCAAAACACTCAGCGACGTTGCCGAAGTGCTCGACGATGCGCCGCTGTGCGATCGGCCGTTGGTGCGATTGGTGACCTGGATGAGCCACTACTATCAATCCCCGGCCGGGCAGGTGTTTGACGCGTTGATCCCTTCCAGCGTTCGCGCCAGCGCGGGCACGCGCGAGCGGACGTACCTGTCTCCCGCCCCCGCCAGTGCCGACGAATCGGTCGTCGACGCCCTGCCGGCCAAACAGCAGCGGGCGTTGCGATTGTTGATCGCCGCGGGGAAACCGATGACCGCGTCGCAATTGATGGTCCACGCCGAATGCACCGCCGGGCCGATCAACGCCCTTCGCAAGAAAGGGCTGCTCAGCGAAGACACGCGCCGCGAGATGACGACTTCGATGCCGACCCGCTGGCAAACCAGCGACGGAGAAAAAACAGAAACGCATGAACTGACCGACGACCAATCCAACGCGCTCGGGCGGATCACCGCGGCGCTCGATTCGGCCGCCGCCAAAACCCTGTTGTTGCACGGCGTGACCGGCAGCGGAAAAACGGAGGTCTACATCCGCGCGATCGAACACGTCGTCAAATTCGGCCGCGCGGCGATCGTGCTGGTGCCGGAAATCAGCCTGACGCCACAAACGCGGGGACGCTTCGAACGACGTTTCGCTTCGGTCGCCGTGCTGCACAGTCAGATGACGCCGGCCGAACGCCATTTCCAATGGCAACGCATCCGCCGCGGCGAAGTCCAAGTCGTGGTCGGCCCCCGCAGCGCCGTGTTCGCTCCGCTGCCGCGTCTGGGACTGATTATCTTGGACGAAGAACACGACGGATCATTCAAACAGGACAGCCAACCGCGTTACCACGCACGCAAAGTGGCCTTTGCCCGCGCCCAATCCTTGCAAATTCCGCTGCTGCTGGGCAGTGCAACCCCTTCGCTGGAATCGTGGTACGCGA
This sequence comes from Stieleria neptunia, assembly GCF_007754155.1. Classification (NCBI taxonomy): domain Bacteria; kingdom Pseudomonadati; phylum Planctomycetota; class Planctomycetia; order Pirellulales; family Pirellulaceae; genus Stieleria; species Stieleria neptunia. The sequence goes on from NZ_CP037423.1 coordinate 9,440,336, forward strand.
CCCAGTCCGGTCACGCCGAACTGATCTCCATGCCCTCCCGCGTGGGCAATCGCCCCATGCCAGACGTCCAACTGGTTGACCTGCGGATCAAGGACGAACGCTCTCGGGGCGGCGCGATCAGCCGACAATTGCACCTGGCCGTCAACGAAACCCTGCGGGAAAAAGGGCAAGTCATCCTGCTGCTCAACCGACGCGGCTTTGCGACCACGATCCAATGCCCGTCGTGTGGACACGTCGTCGCCTGCCCCGATTGTGAAATGCCGCTGACCCATCACCGCGATGGCGGCAAAGCGGTCTGCCATTACTGCGATTACACCATCGCCACACCGCCCTGGTGTCCGGAGTGTCGTTTTGACGGTATCCGATACGGCGGACTGGGCACGCAGAAACTGGAGGTCGAAGTCAAAAAGCGGTTCCCCGAGGCGCGCGTCGCGCGGATGGACAGCGACACGATGCGTCGGCCGGGCAGCCATCAAAAAGTCCTCTCCGCGTTTCGAAGCGGCGAACTGGACCTGTTGCTCGGTACCCAGATGATCGCCAAGGGCTTGGACTTTCCCAACGTCCTGCTGGTCGGCGTGATCAACGCCGACGCCGCGTTGCACTTCCCCGATTTCCGTGCCGGCGAGCGGACCTTTCAATTGGTGACCCAGGTCGCCGGTCGAACCGGACGCGGCAACCGCGGCGGACGGGTGATCGTGCAAACCTTTTCGCCCGAGCACATGGCCATTCAAGCCGCCTCGCGTCACGATTACTTGCAGTTCGCCGAAGCCGAGATCGCCAATCGGCGAAAATTCAATTACCCGCCGCTGGGAAGCGTCGCCCGGATCATCATCCGCGGCGCCGTCGAGGACGTCACCGAAGCGACCGCCAACTCCTTGCTGCAGCGACTGGAGTCGTCGCGCGAGCGGCTCGGCGCAGAAGTCCGTCTGCTCGGACCGGCCCCTCCACCGATCGCCAAACTCCGCGGCAAGTATCGCTTTCACCTGCTGCTGCAATCACTCGACCCGTTGCAACTGGGCGCGACGATTCGGATGGCGACCAAGACCTTCAAGATCCCCGAGAAAGATGACGTGCAATACGTGATCGACATCGACCCGATGGACATGCTGTAGCCGATCGACTACTTGGCCTTCTTCTTCCGCGCGGCCAACTTCTTCATCTTCTTCACCTCGTCCTGACCGACGACCCAACCGCGACAATCCCGCGAACCACATCGGCAGCGGGGAATCCAAGACTGGGCTTCCCACTGGTAATCGAAACAGATCTCGGTGCCCGGCTCGATGTTGCATCGAGCGATCAGTCCGTTGGTCGTGTCGGTGACCTGAATCAGGTCACAGTTGGGGCTGCAAGAGTGATTGATGAACGCTCCGGGGATGGTCGGTTCCAAATACCAATCGTCCTCCAAGTGCATGGCGTAGGTCGACCCATCGTATTCATCCGCGGGGATCAATTGCCCCTTGATTTCGATCACCAGCTCGCCGGGAAAAAATTGGCGAGATGCAAACACACCACACCCCAGTTTTCCGCCGTGATCATACACGTACACGTCTCGGTCTTCGTATTGACGATACCCGTAATCCTGATCGACCGCCGACTGAAGTTTCTTACGTCGTTTCTTTGACAGTTCCATGTCTCGTCCAAATCAAACCAATACAAGCTTAAAAACCAGGCAACTGGATTGCGTCGCCCCCGCGTCCAATCGCGATAAGATACCGACTTGGTCGCCGCAGGGTGAGTCGTAAACCACGACGCCGCGGTGAAAAACCTTGCCGGTCGATAACGCGGATCATGACGCCAACAACCAACTCTAGCACGCACTCTGGCACGCACTCTGGCAAGCACTCTGGCAAGCACGGTACGCGTTCTTTCAGCCGACGACGTCCGCGACGTGTGCCCTTTTCATGCCGGCCGATGTAAGACCCGCACGACGATCAGGTAGTCCCCTGTGTTGACGACGACCGGCCATCGCCTTGGCAATCCGAACGAATCGTTGCGAGATCATGGCAGCCGATTGCAGACGACTTTTAAACCAATCACCGCTTTCTGGGAGATCCCCATGTCAATCGACGTTCGAAATCAAACCGTCTTGATCACCGGCGCCAATCGCGGCATCGGAAAAGTGATCTTGGAAACCGCGATCGAGCAGGGAGCCGAGAAAGTCTATGCGGCCGTGCGAAACGTCGACTCGGTCGCCGGCCTGGTGGACAAACACGGCGACAAGGTCGTCCCGATCGTCATCGACCTGCAACTGCCGCAAACGATTGCGGACGCCGCAAGTGTTGCGACCGACGTCACCATCGTGATCAACAATGCAGGGATTGCCCGGACCAATGATCTGCTCTCACCTCAAGCCTTCAGCGACTATGAAGCCGAACACAAGACCAACGTGCTCGGATTGCTGCATCTCGCTCAAGCGTTCGCACCGGTGCTGAAATCCAACGGAGGCGGGGCGTTGGTGCAACTCAACTCGGTCGTGTCGATCAAATCTTTCGTCGACTTTGCCACCTATTCCGCCTCCAAAGCGGCCAGTTATTCGCTGACCCAGGCATTGCGTGAAAAGCTGGCCCTGCAGCAGACCTCGGTGGTCAGCGTTCACCCGGGTCCGATCAAGACCGAGATGGCCGAGGCCGTCGGTCTGGCCGACGTCGCCGAATCACCCGCCCTGGTCGCTGAGGCCATTTTTGCGGCACTCCGCGACGACCAGTTCCATGTGTTCCCCGATTCGATGGCGAAACAATTCGAGGCTGCTTACGCTGGGTTTGCGAAAGCATTCGTCGAAGCCGAGCTGAGCGAACAAGCCTGATCGATCGTCGCATTGGGCACAGAAACTTAATTCTTGCCCGCCGAATCGCTTCCAATTGAGTCAACCTCGCTACAATCCTGGTTGATGTCTACGTTCGTCCTCGGCGAAGGTCTTGGAGATGCTCGATTCAGAATTCGAATTCACCCAATCCGAGACATTCGGATTAACCGATGTCGGAAAGAAACGCACCGTCAATCAGGACCAGTTCTTGATCGCAGAGTTGAGCAAATCGATGCTCGTCTCCGCGTCGAGTCTGGCGGAGATCGATGTCGGTCGTTTTTTTGGCGGCATCCAAGGCCAGGTGTTGCTGGTCGCCGACGGGATGGGCGGGCACGCGGCCGGTGAAAAAGCCAGCAGCATCGTGCTGCAGCACTTGATCGGTCGACTGCTCAACAGCGTCCATTGGTTCTTCCAATCCGACACCGGATCGGAAGAAGAGTTTATCAACGGTCTGAGGAATCTGCTGCGCGACGCACACAGTCGCGTCCTGGCGGAATCTCGGGAAAACCAGGCCGCGACCGGGATGGGAACGACGCTGACCATGGCCTACATTCACTGGCCGGCGATGTACGTGGTGCACGCCGGCGACAGCCGCTGTTACCTGATTCGAGACGGTGTCGCTCGGCAAATCACCACCGACCACACGCTGGCGCGACAGATGGTCGAGGCCGGCGGGATGAAGCCCGAAGACGAAGCGACCAGTCGCTGGAGCAACATCCTTTGGAACGTCGTCGGAGGCCACGCCCAACGAAGTCTGTTGGCCGAAGTGCATCGCGTCGATTTATGCGAAAACGATTCTATCGTGCTCTGCAGCGACGGCCTGTATCGCTACGTGGACGGCGATCAAATCTCGTCCATGCTCGGCAAGCAACCCGATGCGTCCGTGCTGTGCAAAGAACTGGTGGACCTTGCCAACGACCGCGGCGGCGAAGATAACATCACCGTGGTGGTTTCCCATCCGACGCCCAAAAATCGATTGGCCGCCAACGGATCGGTGATCACAGGCGACGCCGCCTGCAAAGAGACGTTTCCCGTCGTCGAGAATGACCAGGACAGCTAAGGATCAGTCAACTGCCTGCCGTTTCGCCTTCCCCCCGTCGGATTTCATGGCAGGGCCCCGCCTGTGGAATCGCCTCCGCCGTCCTCTACACGCTGACCAATATCGCGCTGCGCCATTGTGTCGACGTCGATGCCTACCTCGTCTCCGCCGTCAAAGCGGCTCCGACCGTGTTCGTCTTGGGGCCGCTGGTCGGCTGGCTGTCGATTCGCCCGACCGCAACCCATCCGTCGTCGGCCGACCGCTCCCGATCCGGCTTCCGCCGGTTGCCACAATTCATCCTGGCCTCCTTCCTGGCACAGTTTTTTGGCAACGCCGGGTTCCAGAAAGCGCTTGAGCGGATCGGATTGGCCGCCTCGGTCCCGATCACGCTGGGCGCGTTGATCGTCGGCGGGGCGATCCTCGGAGCGGTCTTGTTGAAAGAACCGGTCGGCCGACGCAAAGTGATCGCCATGATCACCTTGATCGTCGCCGTCGTGGTGCTGTCCTTACCCGATCAGCCCGTCACCGAACCGATCACCGCGAACGCGGAAACGAACCCGACGGGGACGCCAACCCTGCCTGGGCCAACCCTGCCTGGGCCGATTGATCTGGTCGTCGGTTCGCTCTGGGCCGCGGTTTCCGGATTGGCCTATGCCTTCTTCGGCGTCTCGATGCGGCAGACGCTCCAAACCGGACTCCCGGCTCGCAATCTGATGCTGATCAGCGGCGTCACCGGCAGCGTGGCGCTGTGGGGGTTCTGTTTTGCTACCCTGGGCACGGCGACGATCACGTCGACCAGCCCGTCGCAATGGATGCTGATGGCCACGGCGGGATGTTTGAACTTCTCGGCCTTTGTCGCCATCACCACGGCACTTCGGTTGCTGCCGGTCGTGGCGGTGAACTTGATCAATGCGTCGCAGGTTGCCATGGCGGGCGTGGCCGGCGTGATCCTGTTCGATGAACCGATCACGACCCGTCTGGCCTTCGGCATCGCCTTGACCTTTGTCGGGCTGATCATCCTGGCCCGCCGCACGCGGGCCCCGATCGTGATCACCGATTAGCCACGAAAAAGTGGCAATTCGCAGTACCTTGATCCGGCCGAAATCTTCGCGGCGGTGAACGAGAAACTCGGCCTGACGAAGGACCAAATCGCCGTGCTGAAAAAGTCGAACAGCATGCGTGCCTCGCTGATCAAGAACGCCGTCGCCCTGCTGACCGACGACCAAAAAGCGAAACTGCCCGAGCGTCTGGTCAAAATGACGACCCGACGTGGCGGCGACGCGAAAGCAAAGGCCAGGGGAAAGAAAAAGAAGGCCGAAGTCAACTGACCCACCAGCCCTGCTTGGGCCAAACCTGATTCAACCGACGCGACGGCGGCCCCGCCATGCAGGGTCGCCGTTTCATTTTGCCAGGGCCCCTGTTTTGCGTCGAAATCCGTTCACCGGTTCGGCAGACGTTCAATCGAGCTGTAGCGGTTATGCCGTCGCCGAATCGACAGGCAAAGAGTGGCGCGTCGGTGTGCCGATGAGATTGCAGCGAGCGAACGGTTTGTCGTTCCGGAGAATCAACGGCCTGTTGATTGAATCGATGTTCCCAAATCAACGCGATCACGCCAGCCCGAACGCGTAAGCGAGGGGCGCCGCGTGGCCCCTTGCTAACGCATGCGGGCTGGCATTGAACAGGCCGTCATGGAACCGGTGTCCCGAACGATTGCGAGCCTTCATCAAAACCCCTGCGGTCGGAAACGCACCGCCAACCGTCAATTGCAATCTCCCCAACCGGCGGAAGGAACTGCCTTATTATGCGATGCACTAGCTTTTATGGACGTTTGCTGATCGTTGCTGCCCTGATGTCGGTGACCACGACATCGGTCAGCGCGAAATGGAACGATCACTGGAACAGTTTTTGGCACAAAGTCGGCGTCGGGTACGAACGCAACAATGCGTGGCCTGATCCCTTCAATGAAATGGATGCCATGGCCGTGATCACCCCGTTCGAAGCGATGAAGCAGAACGGCTGGGTCTTGCACAATACCATCGGCCCGCATCAATTCCGCGATGGGGACGGCGCCTTGAAGACCTCGGGGCAAGAGACCGTGGCGTGGATCGCGCGTCAGGCTCCCGCTTCACGACGGCAAGTCTATGTCGTGCGGGCGGCGACGGCCGACGAAACCGAAGCACGCGTGGCCTCGGTGCGTGAAATCCTGTCGCAGTTCCAGGGCCCGGGGCCCCAACCGACGGTCGCCGTCACCGACCGCGTGCCCCCGACCGCTTCGGGTGCCTGGGCGACGAAAGTCAACCGCGCCTGGTTGGAAGAACTCGCTCCGCCCAAACTGCCCTCCAGCAGCGCCGCGGGCACTTCTGCCGTCACGCAACAGTAATCCGAGCGTCGCACTGGTAAGACGCGCGGCCTCTGGCCGCCACTGCCAGCCCGGCTGACGCCACAACCGATACCGACTGGCGGTTTCCCCTCAAGGGAAACCGCCTTTTTTCGTCGAATCCGGGTGAGAAGGCGGACCGAGTTGAAGTCAGTTTGACAATCGGTCGATCCCTACAATCGGTGCCATCGGACTCGCGTTGACACCGCCGCCGCTTCGCCCTACTCGTTGACTCCAGTGTCACGGGAGAAATTTAGACGTGACTGAACGAACCAAGACGTTTCGAAATCGACGACGAAATCAACTACACTCCGCGCTCGCGGCTTCACTGGTGATCGGCAGCGCCGCTGCGACAACCGGCTGCTCCAGTTCCCTCGGCCCCCGAGTCGCATCCCTGAACCCGTTTTCAAGTGCTCCGGCCACTCCCAGCGGCGAAGCGACGGGATCGAACTGGTTGAGCGGCCCCAAGAACGTCAGCACCTCGCTTGCCAGCGGTGCCAAAGGCGCCGCCTCGAAATCTCGTACCACCGTCGCAAGTTGGTTCGGACGCGGCGATAAAACGAACCCCGATGTCACCGAAGGCGACGCCACCGACCCGACCAGCCTGACGCACAAAGCCGAAGTGACCCCGGAAGTCTTCGTCGCCAACGGTCGACTGTGGGAATCGACCGGCAACTACGAGAAAGCCATGGAAAGCTATGCCAAGGCGCTCGAAAAACGACCGGACGACGCGGCCGCACTGGCCAACATCGCGCGACTGCATTTCCGCCAAGAAAACCACCAAAAAGCCGCCGAGTACTTCGGCAAGGCGATCCAACAAAACTCCAACGACGCCGGTCTGTACAACGATCTGGGACTGACGCTCAGCAAACTCGGCAACCACAGCGCGGCGGCAGCCACCATCGAACAGGCGCTGCGGCTCTCGCCCGGCTCCTCGCGATACGCCAACAACTTGGCCAGTGTGAAATTCCAAGCCGGTGATCCCTCCGGTGCCCTCGAAGTCCTCGTGCAAAACAATAAGCCCGCCGTGGCACACTTCAACATGGCCTACCTGCATTACAAGCATGGCCAGAAAGCCGAATCGACTCGACACCTCAACCAGGCGCTCGCCTACGAGCCCCAAGCCGCATCCGACGCGGCCACCAAACGCGCCGTCGAACGATCCCGCGAACTGCTGGCCCAGATCGGAAACGTCCCCGGAGCCACCCCCGGAGTCTCGATGGCCACCGCGGCACAACCCGCCGCCAACGCACCGGCCGCCAATGCACCGGCGAACACCGCGGTCCAACAGGCGGCTCAAGGCTTCACGCCGGGAACCGATGTCCCCGGTTTCCAAAACGCCATTCGTCCCGCCTCCACCGCCAACACCAACGTCAGTTTCGGGAACGCGTCGTACAAGACGCCCGCCCCCAGCAGTGGCGTCAATCAGACGTCTGCGTCTGTCCCCGCACCGACTGCTGCACCGACTGCTGGCGACCAAGGTTCCTCCGGCAAGTTCGCGCTGCCGCCAAACTTCTCGATGCCCCAGTAGGCCGCGAGCACAATGCCATCGACCTTGGCGCTGAAGGTGTTCGCGGAACGGCGCGAGCGGGCTGTCGCTTTTGTGAGCCGCGACGCGTAAGCGGCCGGGCACTGCGACGTTGCCCGAGGCCTTACGGCCAGCGGCTCACCATTAACGCAGCAGATCCCGACAAAACCGACAGCCCGCGAGCCGTCCGGTCGCGCTTCAAAAACACCGCGAAAGACCGGAGGGCTCGCGCCCTGCCGCTAACAAAAAACACCCCGCTTGGCGTCGTAACAGTAGAGCATTGGGCTTGCAGACTACCGCTAAAAAATGCTTCACCGCGTTCGCGATCCGGATCGCCGTTTGACTTGATCATTGCGGCCGATCGCGAGACAATGGGTAAGGTTGCGAAACGCAACACGGCGATCCTCTCGATCGCCCATCACCGGTCCCTGAAATCAAATCGGAGAGCCCTTCTCGTGAATCGAACACAGATGTCTGTCGTCATTGCTTTGTTCTTGACGTTTCCCCTGGCATCCCGGTCCGCCGGACAAACGGTCGTCGATTTTCGCGACGCCGTCCGCACCAGCGAGCCGTCGTTGATGACCGTGATCGTCGACTCGGTCGACGCCCCCCCCGATCCCAATGCCGCCGAGGACGTGGCCGACGCCGAGCCGCCCAGGGGCCGACGGATTGAGATCCTTCGCCCCGACGGCCAGCCGCTGAATCGGTTCCGCGACGGCCAAGCGAGACGGTTGGCCGACACACGCCCCGCCCCGACCACCAGTGCGGCCTTCGCCGTCGGTGACTCCATCGTTCTGGCTTTCGTCGGCGGCCCAGTGCAAGTCGGCGGCGCAGTGCAAGTCGGCGGCGCAGTGCAAGTCGGCGGCGCAGTGAAATCCGTCACGGTCCAAAACGCAAGCGGCGAGCAAGCCGAGGGCACGGTCGTGGCGCTGGACTATGTCACCGGACTGGCTGCGATCCAAACCGACTTGGCCCCCGAATCCGGATTGATCGTCAGCGCCGCGGAGACCGAACCGGGCATGCCGGTCATCGCCGCTTGGATCGCCGATCAAGGCTTGGTGACCGATTCGGGAATGGTCTCAACACGCCCCGTGGCGACCGGGTCGGGCGTGGGGACGACTGCGACCATTGATTTCGGTGCGGGCCGACAGATGACCGGTGCCCCCGTGCTCGATGCGACCGGCATCGTCGTCGGTGTGCTCGTGCCCAGCCGAAACGGCGGCCTGGTCTGTGCCCGTTCGACACACGTCCTCCGACTGGTTGAAGCGGCAATCGCTGCCACACCACACGATTTGAAACGCGGCCTGATCGGCATCCAATTCGAAGGCAGCGGCCCGCTCGTGCAGCAAGTCAGTCCGGGATCGGCCGCCGAACAAGCCGGTATCGAGCCGGGAGATTTGATCCAACAGGTCGACGCGATGGCAATCCGCGACGCCTCCGATGTCGTCGCCGCAGTCGCCGACGCGCGGGCCGGCCAGACTCTCCAACTCGTCGTCCTTCGCGGCGATCAAACTCTCACGCTGTCCGTCACGCTGACCGAACACCCCGACCAGCGGATCGCCCAAAACAGGCCAGACGGCGGCATGCTCCCGTCGCAACAGGCCTTCGAACTCAGAGACGGACAACTGTTCCCCATGGAAATCGACCCCAACCTCAACCCGTTCCCGCCGGGGATGCGACGATTCAACATGGACGAACTGTTCCGAGAATTCCAAGCGCCCAACGGACCGCGGTGGCGCGTGCCCGGTCCCGATGACGGCAACTGAAAAGCGGTGGGGCGTCTCTCGTTCCTCCGCGGCAGCGGTTTCACGCCAGCGGCGTGCCACATCAAAGCTTGGGGTCGCGTTAGCGCACCCCAAGTTCCGGCCACCATAAGGCCGCCAAACCCAGCGGGGTTGAACAAGGTGCTTTGCCGGATTCACCCAGTTTGCCCCCCGGATCGCGACGCGTCATTTGTTGAACCCCGCTGGGGTTCCAGTTCCCATTTCGACACAACGCGGGGTGCGCTCCGCGACCCCGGGCTATGTTGTGGCACCGCTCTGCGGTGTGGCGTTTCGCTAGAAACACAAACGCCAGAGAGGGACCAAGCTGCAAACTAAACGAACGCTCACTCCCGCTCTGCCCGCAGGGACGCACAGACCAGCTCCTTGTCATTGCGTGCATAGATCATGCCGTTGGCGATCGCCGGATGCGACCAAACCACGCCGCCGCGACGCCGGAGTTGTTGAAGCGTCGGTGCGATCAACTTGGAACGGGATCGGATCTCGATTCCGTCGCGCGACAGAGTGGTCAGCAGCAATTCGCCCTGATCATTCAGCATGATTTCATCGTCACCATTGCGAATCGTGTGAACGGTCGCCCAGCGATTGATCGGAACCACCGACCGATCTTCCCAGATCCGATCACCGGTCGTCAGATCCAAACAGCGAAACTCGCCGTAGCTGTCGGCCCCATAGATCGCATCCCCCTTGATGATCGGCCCCGAGATCATCGCATGCAGCGCGTCGGTGTTTTTTTCGTCTTGGCCGATGCGATGCCAAAGCTTCGTCGCCTTCGGTGCATCGAGATCCAACTTGATCAGCATGGATCCGTCGTAGAACGACGACACGAACAGTCGATCACCGCTGACCACCGGAGTGGGCACACCGATCGGCATGTTGCGTGGTTTCATTTCGATCGACCAAAACGTTTCGCCGCTGCGCGGATCAAGCCCGCTGACACTTTCACCGGTCCAGCAGACGACGACATCCTGGTCGCCCTGGCGGATCATGATCGGCGCGCTGTAGCCGGCTTTCTCGTCCAAGGCTCTCCAGCGTTCCTTTCCGCTGGCCAGATCCAACGCGACCAAGCACGCGCCCCGTCCGCCGGTCACTTGGATGACCAGGTCTTCGAACACCAACGGTGCCGCCGTGATTCCCCAATTCGGCATTCGGATCTGATAGTCCCGCTCCAGATCACGGGTCCAAATGACAGCGCCAGTCTTGGCATCGAGACAATTCAATCGCCCCATGCCACCGACCGCGATCGCTTTCGACGCGTGCACCGTCACCGCGGCCCGCGGCCCCGAGGCTTCGTAACCGATCTCGTACCGGACCGGATCACTGCGCTGCCAAATCAGTTTGCCCGTGGCGGCATCAAAACACAGCACCCGCTCACGAATCTCGGGGGCTTCTCCCTGGCGGTCGGTCAAGAAAACCGCGCCGTCGCTGATCGTCGGCCCACTGTATCCCGGCCCGACGGGAACCGACCAACGCAGCGGTATCGGACCGTCAGGCAATTGCCGCACCAACGACGGGTCGTCGATCGTCGCGTCACGCCCCACACCGCGCCACTGCGGCCAGTCCTCGGCGCCGGCCGCCTGGCAAACGACCGCCAGTACCGCCGCATAACACCAACAACCGATCCGCCGTTTCGATCCAGCCCGTCGCATCGTCATCTCAGGTTCCTATCGTCTGTCAAAGAATTTCGGAAGCCAGGATTGTAGCAGTTAGGTGTCGGTGGGAAGACAGAAGGATGCGAGGCAGCCTACTCCGATTGGATTGATGGGCTACAATGATCACGTTCAATTTCCCACCGCGCTCCTAACGAGGACCTCCAGAATGAAAAGCCTTCTCGCTACATCCTTTCTTGCCGTTTTCTTCCTCTCACTGGCCGGATGCCCCGCGCCTCCGTCCGATGCGATCTCCGGCGCGGAACAGTCAGCGATCGAAGAGTATCAGGCCCGGGAAGCGGCGGAACAAGCGGCACTTGCCGGTGAGATGGAAGCCGGACTTGATCCCAAAGCTGCAAAGAAGTAGCCGCTGGTCCTGCCAGCGAGTGACCTGACACAAAAAAATCTCGACTCCTTGCGGAGCCGAGATTTTATTTTTCTCAAACCAGAGTCTGCCGAACCCTACTGGTTCAGTTGCTCTTGGATCGTTTCGCTGCTCGCTCGGGTCCCCAAAGCTCCCCAAAGCCCATAGGGACTTTGCGAACCAGGAACCGCTTTCGGATTGGTCGCATTGAGCCAAACCATCGGGTGACGTGAGTCGCCGGCTTCGATCGAATCGGTCAGGAAGACCACCGCTCCATCGCCCATCAAGACATGACAACCACCTTGGTGCTGGCTCGACGGCGGAAACATTCCCGTTTGCCCTGCGTTGTTGCCACCGCAGATCGGCGCGTTCGGCCCGTGAATCGTGAACATCCCGGTGTAGTTGGGACGGAAGTCCGCCCACTTGTAGCCACGGGCGTCGTTGACGCCAGAGATCGGATGACTCCCCAACCAGAATTTGGGACGCTCCGGATCGACTTGGTCACCCTGGTCCTGGCACCACATCGGGTTATCACGGACGTCATCGGGCGGGTTGCCTTCCGAGTTGTTCGTCTGAACCCCGCGATTGTCCCGGTCGCCAAGATAGGTGATCATTTCACCCATCATGATCGTGTTGGACAATCCATCCAACGCGTCGCGGAACTTCGCGGCCTTGTGAGGAACAAACATCCCGCGGTCAGCCGCCTGCGAGTGACGTGCGTAGCCCGCGTTCTTCAATTTTTGCTCACCATCGGGTGACTCGCCGGCGTTCAACGCATTGGTCGGACCACGGACGGCCCACCACATCGAATCTCCGAGGCATGCCGCATAGTTGCTGCGTCCCTGTGCGGGAAGCCCCACGCCGGGATCGCTGGGGCAACGCAGCATCGGGATCTCGGTCACCCAAGGGCGATACTGAAGAAACTGAATCGTCGGTCCCATCGGCGGCCATGGCGGCGTCACCGGAACGTTCGGATCCAGCGCGTCGACCGTGCTCGGGTTGCTGATTTCATCCCACAACCCTTGCTGTTCCATGAACGGGGTCAAGCCGACCAAGCAACTTAAACGCCATGCGTTGGCATCGCTGTAATTGGTCCACCAATCTCGCGTTCGATCGGTCCTGCCGTATCCACCAGGTGCCGTGCCGGCATCAGGGCTGCCCGTTCCGGCACCGTGAATCGGCAACTGCTTGAACGCACTGTGGTAATTGTGGACCGCTAATCCGAGTTGCTTGAAATTGTTGCTGCAACTCATTCGCCGAGCCGCTTCCCGGGCGGCTTGGACAGCAGGCAGGAGCAATCCCACCAGAATGCCAATGATGGCAATGACGACCAGCAGTTCCACAAGCGTGAAACCCGGTCGTCGATTCGGACGTTGACTCATAAGTCGTCTCTCAAAAAAGAACAGAAAGGTACAAAGAACGGTTAAGCTACACAAAGAAGTGATTTTCGGATCCGATTCAGCCACTATCGGCTACCGACCCATTATCAAGATAGCAAGCCCAAAACGGCGTGTCCAACAAACACGACGAAAAGCCGCAAATCCAACCGCACCCGCCAGAGGTGTTTCAGTCACGCAACCCTACCGGCACACCTCCCCCGATCTCTCACCCCATTCGCATCCAGTCAACAAAGCCCCCCCTGGCGAGCTGGTGCAATTTTACAGTCACCCTCCTGGCAGGAGGGTCGAGCGAAGCGAGGGGAGGTCGATTACAGGCGTAGTGGACGAGGTTACGAGTCCTATCGCGAGGGACTCGTCACCTCGTCCACGACGAAAACCGACACTTATTGATCGTGCGTTGCTTAACGTGATGCGAATGCCCCGGATCTCGCCCCACGATCCGACTGCGATGCCAAGCGAGCCCCCTGCCCCGTATCAGTCCAGCTCGAAGGCATCGTCTTGAGACTGCACGATGATCAGGCGGCGGTCGGCGGCAAGATTGGCAAACCGCTGGACTTCACCATCGGGCCAACGAATCTCCAAACGCTTCACCGCCTCGTGCTCGCCGAGCCCGAAGCTGACGATCGCTTGATTTCGGCACATGTAGCCATCGCCCGACTGCACCACCCGCGTCAGCGTCTGGTCTCCGATCGACACGGTGACCGTCGCGCCGATGGCATCGCGTTCGGCCGTGGTTCCGACCAGTTGCAGTTGCACCCAATGGTGCGGCGCCTGCGTGCGGTTTTCCAGCAACGCCAGCGGCTCGATCAGATCGGTCACGACAAAATCAATCCGTCCGTCGTTGTTCCAATCACAACTGGCAAGTGCACGTGAAAGGTGCCCCGCATTCCAATACGCCGGATCGCCACCGACATCCTTGAAGACAAACCTCGACTGATCAAGCGCGAACACCAGCGTCGGCATCTCGAACGCCCGCCCCTCCGCCGAGTAGTCGTCGATGTGTCCGTTGCCGATCACCAAATCGTCCTTCGTATTGTTGTCATAGTCGAACGCTTGGACGCCGAACCCCAGCATCTTGAAGGTCGGTTGATCCAAACCAAAGGCGACTACCAAATCATCAAAGAACCCGCTCTGGTCTTGCATGAACTGGTTGTTCCATTCCCGTTCAAAATTCGTCACATGCAAATCCGGTCGGCCGTTTTGATCGAAATCGCCGACGGCAACCCCCATGCAACCCAGCGGAGTGCCGCGGGCACCAAACGCGAGCCCCTTCGCCGCGGCGGTGTCGTGCCAAACATTCGATCGACCGACGTCCGCAACGCCTCGCTGCCACAAATGATTGGCCAAGTGATCGTTGACAATCAAGATTTCATTCCCCGGCGCACCATCCAGATCGGTCAGAATCACCCCCAACCCGGTCCCCGGCTCGACCTGTCCGCTTTCATCGATCCATTGACCGGCCATCGTCCCGTCCCCGGCGGACAGAAACAAACGATCGCGCGAGGGACGAAAATCCAAGGGAGCCGGCAGCCGAACCGGTGTCCCGTCGGCCTTGTACTTGATCGGATCAAAGACGCTCGCATCGTCGACGTAGTTGACCTCGACCAGATCGGGCAAATGATCACCGCTGACATCTCCGATCGCCAAGCTCGTCGTGTACAACGGTTCGTCCCAGACGCTGTCACCGGCATGCGGGACAAACGTTCCGTCGCCTCGATTGATCAACAAGGTGTTTCCCATCAGATTGGCGATGACCAGATCCGGGAAACCGTCTTGGTTCCAATCTCCCGCCGTGATCCCACACGTGTAACCTCGATCGTCACACTGCGCCGACGCGGTCACGTCCACGAATCGATCACCCAGCGAGCGAGACAACATGTTCGGGCGCGTCCCGCGACCATGCGGCGGATCGCTCGATGCCTGTCCCAAATAAAAGTCGACGTTCCCATCCAAGTCATAATCGATGCAAGCCACTCCGGCCCCGAACTGTTCAAACAATCGCAGCTCACGCGGCCGCTGCTGCGGGGCGTTGTAGTACGTGAACTCCAACCCCACCTGTGACGCGACGTTGGCAAACACCGGATCATGGGATTGGACGGTTGACGGTTCCGCCGGTGACGGCGTTGCGTTCGGCATCACGGTCTTCAACGCCACCCCCTCCACGTCGCTGGGAAAGCGGTCCAAATCCACACCGCACAACACCAGTGCGCGGTTGTTGCGTTGAAACGTTTCGTCGTCCGCCATCGCGAGCGCCTGATTGAGTTGCCGCAATCCATTGGCAGGCGATCCCATGTTTTGAAGGGCAATGCGATACCAACCGAGAGCCTCGATGGGGCGGCCGGATTCGTTGAGCAATTTCGAGATCTGGTCGATCGCCGCCGGATCGATTTTGCCCGTCAACAACTTTCTCGTCACTCGCATCAAGCGATCGATCAGCACGCCCCGCTGGCGAAACCGTTCATAATCGTCAAGGTGACCGCCGGCGGAAAGCGCCTGCGCCATCCGGTCGGTTGCCGCCAAATCTCCCGGCTCTCTTAAAATGGCTTGGCCAAACTGGCCGGCCGCCAGATCAAACTGCCGCTGCCGCATCGCCCAGCCTCCCAGGGCCAACCAATACGCCGGATAGCGATGTGACGCCTGATCAACGTCGCCGAGCCACTGTTGGAACGCATCGAACTGCTGCGATTCGATCAACAGCTGGCCGTAAAACGCCATCGCCGCGGGATGATGCTGGGCGAGCAAGCGGCTGATTCTTAACACCTGCGATGCGTCGCGCACATCGCCCTCACCGTACATCGCCCGGGCCACATTCATCTCACCGTCGACGCGGTGTTGTTCCACATCCTCCACCTTCGGTTTTTCGGCCATCCCGGTAAACGATCGGGCGGGAAAGATCAGCCCACGCAATTCATCCAGCGTCGCGTTTCCCGTCCGACTCAACCGACGAACGTGCTCGTTGGCATCGAATCGAAAACCACGTTGATTCAATACCGCCACCAACGCGTGACGTACATCATCCAGTTCGGGCTGCTCTTGCAGCAACCCCTCCAACCGCGCGATCGCTTCGCCCCACCGCCCGGCTTGGGACAGCATCGTTGCGGCCCGCTGCCGCCACTTCCAACCGTCATCGGCCGAAAGTTCGGCGGCGGAATCCAGCATCGCGACCGCATCGTCGACCTGCCCCAGTCGGTTGAACAATCCGGACGCCAACACCATCGCATTGGAGTCGTCGGGATAACGCAGCAGGTGTGACTGAACCGCTTGCATCGCGCCGGCCTCATCACCAACGGCGATCAAGCGGCGGATTTTGGAAAGATTCGCCAGCCGAGACTCCGCCGCGCGTGCAGGCGATGCGGGATCGATTTCCGCCGCATTCTCGCGTTCGGCCTCGCGCGTCGACGTCGATGACCCGCGATCGCCACAACCGACCGCCACGGAAAGCAGCACCGCGACCACGAGGCGGAAATCAGTGCTAACAAATTTTGACATGGAGCAGAAGTTATATCGAGCGGAAACGGGGGCCATGTACAAACGGCACAAGGATAAATTACACGGGATTCGGCGACCGTTGGTGTTTAGCCTTGAGGCGATTCCCGGTCGCTGCGTCGCAGCGACGGTGAGCGGCGAAAGGGACCGTCCAGCTTAGGACGACCGGCTTTTCGAGTACGATGGCCCTTCCGGGCTGTCGTCCGTCGGACTCCTGACGACGACCTAGAAAGGACGTCGTACAACGGTCCGATGACCGCATCACACCCAGTGCCGCGGAAAAGGGGTCAGGTACCAAAAATGCGAAGCACCCTACGGGCCATTTGGTTTTTGGTACCTGCCCCCTTTTCCGCTCGACTAGTGATTCTGACGCACTTCGTCACTGTAACGCACGCGTGCCGGCAGTCGGCCATACGGATTCGGGTTGGCGTCATAGAAATCGGGCAGCGGCGGCAGCTCCAACGATTCGTCTTGCCCGCCGGACCAGTACCCGTTGGCATCCAACCGAATCGACTCGGTGTCAAAGAACAACTCGATACGTCCTCGGATGAACGATATGTGATCGCGTGCGACCGAGTTGAGTGCGGAGGTGAACGCTTGCTGGGCTTCCAGAAAGTCCCGCGCGACGACATTGCCGACGGCCAACCGCAGCTGCAAACGCGTGCTGACGACACGTTCGTAGGCGAGGGCCGCGCGAGCCACGGAAATCTCGTATTGGTTACGTTGCAAACGGAGCTGCCGCAAATCTTCGCGGACGGCGAGTTTGATTTGATCTTCCAACTCGATCAACGCGCGGCGTCCGGCTTGGTAGTCGATCAGCGCGGCACGGTAGGTGTTGCGTTCCAGGCGACGGTTCAGCGGCGTGTCGAGCGACAGTCCGAGTCGCGTCGTTCCGCCGTCGGCCGTAAAGTCGACGAGGCCTTCTTCGCTGCGAAACGTCGACAACGTCTGCGTCGCACGGACATCCAAAATCGCCTTCAAATCATCCGCGGCCAGTTTGATTTGACGTCGATCGTCGGCAAGCTCGCCTCTCTGGTTCATCAGGTCATAACGTTGATACAGCGCCAACAGCATCGCACTGTTTTCATCGACCTCCACTTCATCCAGCCCGCCGACATCACTGGTCTCCACGCGATCCACTAACGCCACGGTATCGGCGACCGTCTGGACGATCACGTTCTCGAATTCGATACCATCGGCGGGCAACAGGTCGCCGACCAGTTTTGTCGTCAGGGCGTTGGTGACCTCCAGCAACTCATTGGCCGCCTCGACCAAGTCGGGCAATCGATCCAGTTCCCGACTTTCGATCGCCGAATCCCATTGGCGACGCAGCTTTCGAAACCGCTCGTCCAACTGATCGACTTCCACCGCGTCGGCGACGTCGTTTTCCAAGTCCAGGTTCTCTCGCAACAACGCGGCCCGCTCGGCTTGAGACAATTTCGACTCGACCAGATCGATCGTGCGGGCAAATTGAATCAACGGCGCCGGCGGCAGATCCGACTTCAGCTCGCGCGATCGAATCGACTCCATCTGATCACTTTGAAGCCGAGCTTCCAGCAACGCCAGACGCAGTCCCAATTGCTCGGTTTCACGCTCGGCCTGCGACTCCTCGGTGATCCCTTCGATCTTGCGGCGGACGCGAAGAGTTTCGCGCAGACGATTGATCAACACCGTCGCACCGTTGACCGCGGCATCGCGATCCCCCAGTCGGGTTTGCGCCGCGTCGAGCAACGTTTGCCGCGTCCGCATCACCAACTGGCGCGTCACCGTAAGCTCATCGCTGGTCGTCAGCGATTCGAGCTCTTCCAGGTTCAGATTGAGCGGCATCTCCGGCGGCAACCCGATCCGCAACTTCAACCGGTCGAGCGCACTTTCCAAACTGTTGCAATCGCCGACCAGCGAACTGCGGCTGCCGAGTGCATTTTGTTCGAACTGGTCCACTTGCACGCGCGGGATGCGACCGGCTTGCAAGTACTCTGCCCTGCCCTGCAAAAACGCACGCAGATTGCTGAAGTAATCCTGTGAGCTGATCTCGATCGCGCGATAGGTCAGCAACAGTTGGTAGTAGTCGGTCGCCAAATCGACAAACAAAGCACGCTGGGCGCGGATCAGATCGCGGGCCACATAGATGACGTTCCGCTCGGCTCGTGTCAGCCCTTCAAAGACGACGTCGCGTTGAAAAATGGTTTGCTGAAAATCAAAGACCAAATCGGACCCGATGTCCGCGGCAAAGCCCTGCGGTCCGTTGAACGTGAACACCACGCTGTTGGCGAAACTGGCCAGGAACTGCCCGGCCATCGCCGTCGTCGCCTGCACCCCCGTTTCGGTCGGAACCACCAATCCGTTACGCGTCGTACTATCCAAGCGAACGTGCGTGTAGGTCGCGGCCGATCCGTTCCCGCGACGCCTCGGACGAATCACATATTCATAGCGCTGTGCCGACAACACGAGTGCGGCTCGGTACAAACGCTCCTTTTGCGTTTGGATTGCTCGATTGTTCAACGATGCAAGTTCCGTGATCATCGGCAACGTCAACCGCGGCGCGTCGCTGAGCATGCCCGCCATCCCGCCGGACGTGACCTCGGGGTACGACCTGCGAAACTCCTCGCGAACCGATTCGAACTCCAACATCCGCGGCACGCAGGTTTCGGGAAGCTGCTCCCAGAACTGCTGGGGGATCGGGACAATCCGAAGCTGCTCGGTGTCGCTGCGGTTGTCCTCGGTCGGATCCCAATCGGGATCGTCCCCTGCGTCCGCACCATCAAGGCTCAACTCGTCGCCATGCCGTTCGCCGTCAGCCTGTTCGTTTTCGCGAATCAATTCGGCCAACCGGACTTCCGCCGTCACCGCATCGGCAGACCGTGGCATCACCAGCGCCATCTCGCCGGTCGCCGAATCCACACCAGCCCCCTCGACAGGCTCCGGCGCCTCACCAGACGTCAATAAGATCGCGCCTGTCGGATCGACATCCTCCCGGCTGCCAGGGCGAGCGTCGCTCACATCAGTTGCATCAAGCCCAGTCGTCACCCTCCCGCTTGCAGGTCCTGCGGTTTTCACGTCGCCCTCCAGGTAGGAGGGGCGAGCGCTGCGAGGGGAGGTCGAACGGACAATCGCCGCTTTCGTTTTAGTGATCTCCGCCCCTGGCTCGAATTCAATCTCCAGCCCCGCCAGCGGCCCCAACTCCAAACTCTCGGCATCCGGTGCCGGCAACTCCTGCACCTCGTCATCCGTTTCCAGATCCGATCGCCGGGGTGCCAGATGAGGATCACCGGTCACAAGTTCGGGAAGTGCGTAGCCGAACAGTTGGGGTTCGGGCACCGGTAGCGCCGGGCAATCGTCCGGCGAAGGATCGAAGAATCGAGAACGGGGATCGACATCGATCCCCGCCAGCGGCGGCAGGGTACACGCCTCTTCCGCCCGCTTCTCGGCATAGATCACCGCGACGTCGCGATCCGCCTGGGTCCGGTAATACTTGCGCGAGCAACCCGTGATGACCGAAACCGAAGCGGCGACCAGCAGCGTGAAACACAAGAAAATTGGATTGCGAAACAAAACCGAAACACCCCGGCGAGAGAACGAAAGACCCTTTGGGAGGATCATCGTCACCGGATTGTCGGCGATTTGACGGATTCCCCGGCTCTCGCAGTCGTATCGGCTACGTCGACTTTGCGGGCTACCAATTTTGCCGGGCTACATCGCTCGTCATAGAGCATCAACCTGGGAAGCTGCACTTGAGACAAACGCGTCGCGCCGAGCGCCCACAGTATCCCGGGGCGACGTCATCCCTGGGGACGTCGATTCTTTTGCTGCAGCTATTGGCATCCCATTTAGTTTCTCTCCGTCTGGGAGAGACGGCGTTGGCGCAGCAAGCAAACGCCAGAGAGGGCTCGCGCTGCAAAGTCTTGGCGCCTACCGTTACGATCAAATCCGTCACTTATACAATCGACGTCCCGGAGGGATCGCAGCGAGCGGCCGGGGGTCACCGCAGCGCCACCTCCGGACCACGCCCCCCATCCTCCCCTCCACCCCGGACGGGGTCGCAGCGAATTCCGAAAGCCCAGCGGGCTGACAGAATGCGTGCCGGGCCCGTCAGGGCCCGGTCTTCAAATGCCGATCCGGCGCAGGCCAGATAGGCCGACACAGTGCGGGCCGGCGCGTCGCCACAGCATGGACTGTGTCGCCCTTCCAGGGCTGTCGCGGCAGTGGAGACTTTCACCCGGCGGCTCACGCCGCCGGCAGACACTGTGCCTGCCCTCCGGGCATCACCGAAGCCCCGAGTTCGCTACGAGCGTCGCTCCCTCCTCACCGTCCGCCTCTGAAGTCTCTTGCACGCCCTTCATCAGCGTCCCAATACAAACCACGTTTTGATCTCATGGGTGCGCTTCAAAAACCCAAAGGCATTCGACTCCCGTTCTCACGTGCATTTCATTGTTCTGATGCTTCTTGGTGTTCGCGGTACACGTAACGGTCCAGGCCAACGATCGTCTCGAGTGAACCCTGAAGTCGCACGTCCCAGTGTAGCGATAGATAGGTATCGAGCTCTTCTTTTAGGCGACGATGCAATCGGTCCAAGTCCGAACGTGACGGGATCGTGCCGTAGATCTTGAAATTGACGGTCTTCACGCGAGTTACGATAACGGCGAGTCCAGAAAACGCATCATCCGAACCAAGGATATCTTGAATCGCGCGGGTCAGTAATCTGGCCTGCAACAGCTCCGTGTAGACTGCAATCGCGGCATCTGCATCCGTATTCCCATTCAACTCGTACTGGCGTTTTGCACGCTCCAACGAAGTGGACGCCGCCTCGATTTGAAGCTCAACAAGTGTTTTGCCTTGGTGACGATCGAGCCAATCTTCAACGTCGCTCCTTGAGAATGCATGGTATGCGAGATAACGGTTGGGCAAGTGAGTATAGATTGCGTCACGGATGGCTCCGAAAGCATGGTCTCCCATCGTTCCAACAGAAGACGTAAAGGAGTGTTCCCGTGAGATAACGCGATCGTTTGCGAGATGTCCACGCAAGGTCTCGATTGCAGGCAACACGCCAGCACAAAGTGATGCCGCTTGGCTATTCGCGGCATCCCAGTCGGCGGAAGCTTCAAGTGCACCAAGCGCGCGATCAAAGTCTGGATTCGCCGAGGAAGTGACGGCGACTCTCTTCGTATTGCATCCGAATGCGAATCCAATGACCAGCAATAGCGTGCAGAAAAATCTCATCGAAAGGCTGACAGAACAAATTGTGTTCTCTCCGCGCACGCAAAGGAACGGGGATCCATCGGGCGAGAAAACATTGTCGCCCCTCAGGTGGGCTGGCCCCAGGACTTGATTAGAACGGATCCTGCCAGACGGTGCCAGTTTCTCAGACCCAGGCGAACTCAAGCTGGGTGGCTGGAGCACGGTCCGGTCTGGACTCCGATTCCTTTGCACCTTCTTGTTCACTTTTCAAATACCCATCGTCCCGAGTGCGAAAATCCTTCACCCACCGCGTCGTGTACGGTATCCCGGGGGACGTCGATTGTCTAAGTGGCGGAGTTGATCGTAGCGGAAGTCGTCAAGACTTTCGCAAGCCGTCGGCCCTCTCTGGCGTTTGCTTGCTCCGCAAACGCCGTCTCTCCCAGAGGGGGTTCTTCCGCGAGTTTAGTGGCTGCTCTCGAATACTCGGGGAAGGTTTTTTGAGGGATGACTGCGATGCCTCGAAAAACCTGGGTCCTGAGCGATTAGCCACTAAAATCCACGAAGAACCTCCAGAGGGAGAGAGACGAGATCGGTTGCTAAAAGCTACAGCAAAAGAATCGACGTCCCCAAGTGACCACAGCGAGTAGCCGGAGGTCAGCGCAGCGCCACCTCCGGACCACGCCCTGAATCCACCCCTCGACCCCGGACGGGGTCGCAGCGAATTCCGAAAGCCCAGCGGGCTGACAGAGTGCTTGCCGGGCCCGTCAGGGCCCGGTCTTCAAATGCCGATCCGGCGCAGGCCAGAAAGGCCGGCGCGTCGCCACAGCATGAACGGTGTCGCCCTTCCAGGGCTGTCGCGGCAGTGGAGACTTTCACCCGGCGGCTCACGCCACCGGCAGACACTGTGTCTGCCCTCCGGGCATCCACGAAGCCCCAAGTTCGCTACGAGCGTCGCTCCCTCCTCACCGTCCGCTTCTGAAGCCTCTTGCACGCCCTTCATCAGCGTCCCAGTACAAGCCCACGTTTTGATCTCGGGGGTGCACTTCACACATCAACAGGCACTCGACTCCCAAGGATCGGATCATGCAATCGCCGCGAGCGATCTTCCCCTTCAACAACCACAACTTGGCGACTCGTCACGCATCCGATTGTGATGGCAGGCTGAAACGTTCAGTCTACCCTGTGTAAGATCCTGATTGGAGCATTGATCGGAACCTTATTATTGGTAGGGCAGAGATGCGACCTTTTTGTGGCGGGAATGATTGGATGGGAGTACGACACCGAAAGAGATTGCCCGATATCCCGCGAAATGGAGAAGGCAATGAGCGACTACGGTTATGTCTACACGCAACGCACGCGATTAAAAAAGAGATGATTGGCGAGACGTCATGGCGGTGGGGCAAGACGATAGGGGCAAGACAATGAAGAGATGGATGGCAGAATGATTCGGGGCAGAATGATTTTAGGCTGTCATGATTCTGCCCCGTATCGTTCTGCCAACTCTTTTTCGGCGGATTGTCACGTACAGCGTGACCTACGCCCCTTTCTCGGCTGTTGCCAGGCACAGCGTGACTGACACGTCTACGTCTTTCGCAGGGCTTCGATGGGGTTCATCGAGGCGGCTTTGTAAGCCGGATAGACTCCGAACACGATCCCGATGCCGACGGAGATGCCGAAGGCCAATCCGATCGAAGAGACGCTGGTCGCGGTTTTCATTCCCGCGAACACCGTCACGATGATCGGGATCGCGATCCCCAGGACGATGCCCAGAACGCCGCCCATCGCGGACAGGACCGTCGTCTCCAGCAGGAATTGGCGAATGATGTCGCGTTTCTTGGCCCCGATCGCGCGGCGGATCCCGATCTCACGTGTCCGCTCGGTCACCGTCGCCAGCATGATGTTCATGATGCCGATCCCACCGACCAGCAGCGAGATGCCCGCGATCGCGCCGAGCACCATGTTCCAGATCCGTTTCTCGTGCTCCGCCTGGGCCATCAATTCCAACGGCACCAGCACCTGGTAATCGGATTTTGACGCGTGGCTCTTTTCCAGCAGCCCACGGACCATGTTGGCGGTCGGAACGACCCGATCCGATGCTTCCTTGCCGCTTTCACCGCTGGCAACGGCGAGGGTGATTTCGGTCAGTTCGACACGGTCGTATTCGCGGCTGCCCCTGGAACCGGCGCGGGACAAGAATCCGAACCGGCCGCGTCCCGTATCGAGCGGAATGAAGATGTCTTGGTTCGCATCACCGCCTTCGGCTTGTCCAGCCCTGGCGACACCGCTGTCGCGTTCGGTCAGCACTCCGACCACTCGAAACGCCGTGCCGCCGATCAAAATCGGCTGGCCGAGCGGATCGCTGAACCCGAACAACTTGCGGGCGGCGCCGTCGGCCAACACGGCGACATTGGACATCGTTTCCAAGTCATGTGACTGTAGAAAACGTCCGCGGGCGACCGAGATGCTGCGCACGTCACGCAGCCGTGGCGTGGTCGCGAGAACCTTGGCCTGGGCGATCCGATTGCGATGATGGGAAACCTCCTGTCGCTTCATCATCACCGGCACGACACTTTCCCCGGTCGGCAATTGGCTGAGCGCGCGGAGGTCGGCGTACGTCAAACCGTAGGCATTCACTTTGTAGCGACTGGTGGTGACCATCGCGGGCTGTGTCCCGCTGCTGCCTCCGGCGTCCGGCCCTGACGAGGGTTGGACCGTGCGGATGATAACGTTGTTCGCGCCCAGCCCACGAATGCGATCCAGCGCGTCCTGCTTACTGCCTTCGCCGATCGACAACATCGCGATCACCGAGGCCACACCCAGGATGGTGCCCAACAACGTCAACGAGCTGCGCATTTTGTGCAGCAGCAGGTTGCGGATCGCCAGTTTGAGTGTCGCCCACCACATCAGGAATCGCCACCGAGTAGATCGTCGATGAATTGGCGTGGATTGAGAGCCACCTGATCGCCCGCGGTCATCCCGTCGGTGATTTGCACGACCGAATCGGTCTGGCGTCCCGTCTGGACCGCCCGGGTGACGAGTTGGTTGTTCTCTCGAACCAGCACCCAAGTTTGCTTGTCTCGTTCGATCACCGCTTGGATCGGAACGGTCAACGCATCGTCAATCGAATCGATCATGATTTCCGTGACCGCGGTCATCCCGGGTTTCAGGTGATCGACGGTTTGATCGATCGTCACGGTCGTCGCATAGACTTTCGTTTCACTGCCGCGCCATCCGTTTTGATCCGGCAACACGGCGATCGATTGGACGGTGCCGACGTACTCGTTCTCCGGAAAGGCATCGACGGTGATGCGTGCCTTCATGCCGACGCGAATCTGTTCCAGGTCCGACTCGTGAACGGCGGTTTGGACCTGCATCTTGTCGAGCGCCGGCAACGACATCAGGTGCTGGCGAAATCGGACCGGCATGCCTTCGCGGATCTCATCATTGCGGTCCGACGCATAGGCGACCATCCCGGCTTCGGGCGCGAAAATCTTGCAGGCGGCGAGCTGTTCGGTGTAACGTTCGAGCCGCTCCTCTTCCTTTTTCAGCGATTCGGTTCGGGCACGCAGAATCGCTTTCACCTGGGCCAGTCGCGCTTCGTTGTTCCGCAGCGTCTGCTCCAGCCCTCGTTCGGCGGTCTGCAACTTTCCACGCAAACGCAACAGCTCCATTTCGCGTTCGTAGTTCTCCTTCTTGCGGAGCGTTGCCAGCGAGGTTTCCAGCTTGTTCAGCTGGGCGGCATACTTGCCTTCGGCTTGCAGAAACGCGAGTTCGCTTTTGCGCAGCTCGTTACGGTTGGCGTAACCGAGTTTGTAGAGCGAATCGATACCGCGGCGATCGTCGCGCCGGAGTTCCAACGTCGCTTGGGCTTCCAAAATTTCGTTGTTGACCTCGTCGATGGAACGCTTGATTTCCTCGACCGCCAGCTTCAGCGTCCCGCTTTCGTCGTCGGTGTACATCTCCAGTTCCAGCTTGGCGAGCTGGACTTTCAATTCGGCCTCGGCCTTGCTGGTTTCGTTCTGGACGATCTGATTGCTGTAGTTGGCTTCGGCCTGAATCTGCGTCGAGCGTGCGTCTTCGGTCTCCAACATTTGCTCGTCGAGTGCTTCGCGCATCGGGGCGGATTCCAATTCGACCAACAAGTCGCCTTCTTTGACGCTGCTGCCGTTGGGGATGATCCACAGGATCGGGGTGCCGTTGATCCCATCGCGTTGGACATCTTCGACCATACAGTGGACTTCGCGGTTGGACTGACTTTGCAGATTTCCCCGTTCGATCACGGTGACCTGCAAGTGTTCCCGTCCGACGGTGTGCAGCAGCACGTCCTCGTCGACCTGGCCGCCGTTGCCGAAGAAAAACGCCGAGAGCGAGAAGCCGAGGATCGGAACGGCGATCAAGGCGGCCAGCAGGGGCAGCAAGTGGACCACGCCGCGCCGCCTAGAGCCGCGTTGCCCAGAGCCGCACCGCCTGGACTGGGCGACGTTGAGATCGTGTTCGGATCGAAACGCTGGTTCGGCCGAGATCGGCCGGGTATCGATGCAGAGGGACATGGCGTCGTAGGTGGGCTAGGTAGGTGGGTGGGTGGTGTGCGGAATGCACCCGCCGCGGCCTCCGGAGCACCGCCCTGACCGACCATCGCGTCGGAAACAGGCTTGGCGGATCCTTCGAGCGCGTGCGATGCGGTCACGTTGAATTGCGGGGCAATTCGTATGCCGACGACCATCAAATGATGGGTTTCGTCGACATTGCACGTGCGATGGGTGCAGGCAGGGGTTGCGGGTGGGATTACGGTGGGTCGTGGCGGGACGTCTTGACGGCAGAGCGACACGGGGGTGTGCTGCGGGTCAAAACGCACACACAGTGTAGTCGACCAGCGAGCCCTTGTCTCCCTAGCCTATCGGAAGATGGCAGGAGGTCCGGACCAGGCGATCCGGACCGATTAAACTAGATTTTTTACGTTTCTGGCAAGACATTTGCCCGGCCAAACTGGCCAGCCCGGCCGACCGGGAGGACCGGAAAACTCACCGCAAAATGGAAGTTCCCAAACTGCTGCCAGTTTGTGAGTTCTCTCGGATCTCTGATCGACAAAAACGTGTAGGATGGGGGGTGGCTCGGTCGCAGGACCACTGTTCAAGCACACACCATTCGGAATTACGGCATCATGGCGAAGGTACTATTGGTCGAAGACAGCCCGACTCAGGCGGTCGAAATGCGGATGCTGCTGGAGGAAGGCAGTCACGAGGTACGCCATGCGGCCAACGGGCGATTGGCGCTGGATATCTTGGACCAAGAACCGTTGGACATCGTGGTGACCGACCTGGAGATGCCGGAGGTCAACGGTTTGGAACTGGTGGAAATGATGCGGACCGACTATGCGCACATTCCGGCCATTTTGGTCACCGCGCGTGGATCGGAAGACCTAGCCGCCGAAGCGTTGCAAAAAGGGGCGGCCGGCTATGTGCCCAAAAACCACCTGCAATCGCTGCTCAACGACACGATCGTCGACGTGCTGGGTGTGATCCGAACCGACGCCAGCTTTGCCAAGCTGATCTCCAAGCTGACCAAAAATGTTTTCGAATTCCGACTGTCCAACGAGAGTGATTTGATTTCACCGCTGGTCGGCTTGCTGATGCAAGTCGTCTCGGGGATGGAATTGATCAGCGGCGCAGAAATGAATCGACTGGGCGTGGCGATCGAACACGCGTTGATCAACGCCATGTATCGGGGCAACCTGCAACTGGGACCTTCGGTGACCCCGGCCCATCACGCGATCATTTACGACGACGCGACTTCGGATTTGATTGAACGGCGCAAACAGGAAGCCCCCTACAAGGATCGCCAAGTCTACGTCGAGGCCACGGCCAGCAAGCAAGAGATCAAGATCGTGATCCGCGATGAAGGAAACGGATTTGACACGTCCAAGGTGCCTGACAAAGTCGACGCCAACCTGTTTGCCGCCGAATCCGGCAAGGGGCTGGTGTTGATGAAAAGCTTTGCCGACGAGTTGAGTTTTAACGAAATCGGAAACGAGGTCACGATGATCAAGAAGTGTTGTTAGAACCGGTCCGATGGCAGATCTGCACGGCATAGAGACGGACGAACCGGCCCCGGATGACTCGGGAAGCGACGTCCTTGACTCCTTGGCCCCGAATCACTCGCTCGCCGCGTATGAGTCGCTGGTCAATACGCTGCCGTTGAGTCTGTTGATCAAGGACACCGACGGCCGACGGTTATTCGCCAACGAAACGTATCTCAAGACCCGCGGCTGCACGCTCGAAGACGTGCTGGGCAAACGCGACGACGAACTGTTTCCGCCCGACATCGCACGGGCCTACATGAAGGACGACCAGGAAGTCATCCGCACCGGAGAATCGCTGCACAGCGTCGAAGAGTCCGTCGACAAATTCGGCCAACGGCAATGGATCGAGCGGATCAAAAGCCCCGTCCTGGATGCCCATCAACGCGTCATCGGGATCCAACTGATCTTCTGGGACGTCACCGATCGACACCTCGCCGAAAGCGAACTGAAATACGAACGCTACCTGCTCACCGCGTTGTTGGAAAACATTCCCGACAGCATCTACTTCAAAGATCCGGACAGCCGGTTCGTTCGGATCAGCGAAGCGATGGCGCGAAAGTTCGGTCTGGCCAGTGCCGAAGTGATCGGCAAAACCGACGCCGACATCTTCACCGAAACACACGCCGCCGCCGCCCGCGAAGACGAATTGCGGATCATGCAAACCCGCGAACCCGTCGTCGATCTGGTCGAACGCGAAACCTGGCCCGACCGAGACGACACCTGGTGCATGTCCACCAAAATGCCGTTGACCGAAGACGACGACGAGCGAGTGATCGGCACCTTCGGCATCTCACGCGACATCACCGAACTGATCAAGTACGAAGAAGCGCTCCGCAAAGCCCGCGACGAAGCCGACGCGGCCAACCGGGCCAAGAGCGATTTCCTGGCCAACATGAGCCACGAAATTCGCACCCCGATGAACGCCATCATCGGCATGTCCGAATTGCTGGCCCAAACCAAACTCAACAGCGAACAACTCGACTACATCAACCTAGTGCGTGATTCGGCCGAATCGCTGCTGCTGTTGCTCAACGAGATCCTGGATTTTTCGAAAATCGAATCGCGGAAACTGAAACTGGAATCGATCCCGTTCTCGTTGCGTGATCTGATCCAGCGCACCAGTCAATCCTTGGCGATCCGCGCCGCCAAGAAAACCATCGAACTGGCCTGTCGCGTCGCACCGGATCTTCCCGATCGCTGGATCGGAGACCCCGGACGATTGCGTCAGGTGATGCTCAACCTGATCGGCAACGCGATCAAATTCACCGACGAAGGCGAGGTGCTGGTCGAAGTCTGTGCCGGAGAAGCGGGCCCGGACGCGCCGCCGAATCACCTGCCGCTGCGGTTCAGCGTCACAGACACCGGAATCGGAATCCCCAAAGAAAAACACGCGTCAATCCTGGACCCGTTCACGCAAGCCGATGAATCGACGACCCGCCGATTCGGCGGCACGGGACTGGGGCTGGCCATCTCGAAAGAACTGGTCCAGTTGATGCACGGAGAGTTGCAGCTGGAAAGCCAACCCGGCCGAGGCACGACGTTCTACTTCACAGCGTTCTTTCCGCTCGCCGGAGACCAAACCGTTGACCGAGAAGGCGACCTGGGCAGCCTTGCCGAACTGCCCGTGCTGGTCGTCGACGACAACGCGACGAACCTGCGAATCCTGAAAGAGATCCTGACCAACTGGCGGTTGACCCCGACGCTGGCCGCCGGTGGCGCCAGCGCGCTGCAGGCGGTCGCCGACGCGGCTCAAGGCGGCCAACCGTTTCAGCTGGCGATCCTGGATTGCATGATGCCGGAAATGGACGGATTCGAACTCGCCACGCAGCTCCGCAGCCAGTTCTCCAGCGAGCAACTGAAACTGATCATGCTGTCGTCGTCCTCCAGCGGCGACGCCCTGCAACGTTGCCAAGACATCGGCATCGCCCGCTACCTGACCAAACCCGCCGTGCAATCAGAATTGCTGGACACGATCCTGCAAGTCATGCAGCGGAAACGAGCCGCGAAGATCGATCCGCGTGCGAATCTGCCCGAATGTCTGCCGATGCGTGTCCTGGTCGCCGAAGACGGCTTGGCCAATCAACACGTCGCCGTCGGAATGCTCCGCGCTTCGGGCCATCAACCCATCGTCGTCAGCGACGGACGCGAAGCGGTCGCCCGGTACGAGTCCGAACCGTTTGACATGATCTTGATGGACATGCACATGCCCGTGATGGACGGCATCGACGCGACCAAGGCGATTCGCGCGCACGAGCGCGTCACCGGTCGGCACATCCCGATCATCGCGCTGACCGCCGCGGCGATGAAGGAGGATGCCGAGGCCTGCGCCCAATCGGGCATGGACGGCTACCTGACCAAACCGATCCACCAGCGGCGGCTGCAAGAAACGATGGCCCGGTTTGCCCCCGAGACGTCCGTGCTCGCGGCCTCGGGGAACGCTGCCGCTGCGAAACCTGACCCCGGCGGACCAAACGAGCCGGCGGCGACGGATCCGCCCCGCCAGCCGCCGGCAACCCCGCAACCGACGGCGGCCAGTGACGCCGATGGCACCGGCTCCAGCGACTCTGGCTCCGTTGCCTTCCACACGATCGATCTGCAAGCGGCGGCCAGCCGAATCCCCGGCGGATCACGGGGACTTGCGCGGCTGGCCGAAGTGTTCATCGCCGAATGCACGGGCCTGTTGCAAGTCCTCAATGACAGCATTCCCGATGGCGATCCCGTCGTGGTCGCCCGCAGCGCCCACACCTTGAAAGGGTCCGCCAGCCTATTTTTCGCCGAAGCGGTTCGCGAAACGGCGCTGCGGATCGAAACCAAAGCCCGCGACAACGACTTGGCCGCCACCGTCACCGATTTGGCTCAGCTGAACACCGCTGCCGGCGCCATGCTGGCCGAACTGAACCAGCTTCTCCAGTCCCACCCCGACTGACCGCCGCGACCGATCAAAGCGTCGTTCAAATTCTGGGGGACTTTTCCCTACCCGCCCCCTGGAATAAGGGGTATAATGGGGACCAGCGGACACACGAAAAATTGCACAGCGTTTCAGCTCCACTGCGGTCGCGTCAGCGGCTCGCATCACAGTGGGTGGTTTGTGCAGCATTGGAATCGTTGATCATCGGCGGACCCCACTCAGGTTCTCCGGCGATCTCCTGTTGGGCTGCCGACTGATGCGGCCACGGCGGGTGTGGGGCAAACGGATCGATCAAGGCTGCGCGAACTCTCCCATGAAGAGTTTGCATTCGATGACCTTGATCCAACTCTGCGGCGATGTTGCCCTTGAACCGAATCATGAGGATCCGGAATCGATGATCCCCGACCGCTCCTCGGCGCCCACCGCATCGATCTCGAAAGACCGTGTGGAAAGCGAGGCGGCGGGAGATTTCGATCACGACGATTGCCAAGAGCAATCGATCGCCCAGATGGAACGGTATGCGATCGACAAACAGATCGGCAAGGGCGGCATGGGGTTGGTCTATCACGCCTACGACAGCACCTTTGATCGGGAGGTGGCGATCAAGGTGTTGCTGAAGAACTATCAGGGCCGAGACGAAGCGTGCCAACGTTTTTTCCAAGAAGCCCGCACGACCGCACGGCTGCAGCATCCGGGAATCGTCTCGGTCTACGACATGGGGATCAGCGACGATGGACAGCCCTTCTTTGCGATGAAACTGGTCGAGGGCAGGACGCTCAGTGAGCTGATGAAGACGGAAAATAAAACCCAGCTGCAGTATTCGCGTCTGCTGGATGTCTTCGCCCGAGTCTGTCAGACGATCGCCTATGCACACTCGCACCAAACCGTCCACCTGGACATCAAGCCGTCCAATGTGATGGTGGGGGCGTACGGCGAAGTCCACGTGATGGATTGGGGATTGAGCCGTCAATTGGGAAAATCCCCGATTGAACTGACCCCGATCTGCCCTGCGGCGGTGGAACACATTTCTGACGAGCAGCTCTCGATGATCCTGTCCAACAGCAAGATCATCGGCACGCCGAGCTACATGGCTCCGGAACAGGCGCGCGGCCATCACATCAGCGTGCGTTCAGACGTCTTCGGCTTGGGCGCGTTGCTGTGCGAAATCCTGACCGGCAAACCGCCCTACGAGGGATCGAGCTTTCGTCGCATTTATCGTCGCGCCGCACGAGGTTCCCTCGACAAAACGTACCAACGCCTGGACGCCTGCGACGCGGATCCGGCGATCATCGCGTTGGCCAAACGCTGTTTGGCCCGAGAGGAAAATGCTCGGCCCGCCGACGCGGGAACCATCGCCACGCAGATCACCACCTACCTGGAATCCTCCAAGGAGCGTGCCGAACGAGACCTCTGCCGATTCTTTGAACTCAGCATGGATCTGTTCTGCATCGCCAGCTTGGACGGATACTTCAAACGTGTCAATTCGAACTTTTCCCGGGTGTTGGGCTACAGCGATAGCGAATTGATCTCCAAACCGTTCATCGAATTCCTTCACCCCGACGACGTCCAGCAAACGATCCGAGCGATCGGCACGCTGGCCCAGGGCGATTCGATCGCGGCGTTCTGCAATCGCTACCGTGATTCCGGCGGAAACTATCGCTGGATCCAGTGGAACGCCAAATCGATTCCGCAAGACAACACGATCTTCGCCGTCGCCCGCGTGGTCGATGGCCCGGATGGTTGACGCCCCATGTCATCGACATGGACGTTAAGGGCGGGGTGTTTTTTGTCAGCGGCAGGGCGCAAGCCCTCCGGTCTTTCACGCGGAAACCGGACGGCTCGCGGGTTGTCGATTGAGTCGGGATCTGCTGAGTCAATGGTGAGCCGCTGGCCGTAAGGCCTCGGGCAGCGTCGCAGTGCCCGGCCGCTGACGCGGCGCGCGGCTCACAAAAACGATAGCCCGCTCGCGCCGTTCCGCAAACAATGCAACACGCCGTTACGCATCCCGTCGGGATGAATCCGCTCTCTTATCCCCGTCGCGACGGACTCGGTACGGGCGCCCCCCCAATCGCCCGCGACAACAATGGCCCTCTTCGGCTAAACTTGGGCCCCTGAGCAATCAATTCGGTAAACAAAGGGTGCCCGGCAAGCCCACGCCGCACCAAATTTGACACTCTTTGTGGATTTTCCAACTGTGTCCACGGACGACCTTTCATGGCGATCCTCATGGGTGAATTTCATCTGCACATCACCAGCACGATTGGACTGTTGCTGGCGGTTTGTCTGGCTGCCGGTGTCCTGGCCGATTTCGTCCATTTGCCCAAGGTCACGGCGTTTCTGTTGGTGGGGCTGCTGGTCGGCCCGAGCGCCCTGGACTGGGTCCCGACCGAACACGTCGAGCTGTTCGAACCGTTGCTGAAACTGGCGATGGCGTTGGTCCTATTCAATCTGGGCTGCGAGTTCACGTTTTCCAAGGTCCGGCGTGTCGCGGCGCATTGCATGGCGCTCTCGATCGCGGAAATCACGGCGACCGCCGTCCTGGTCTCGATCGGCTTGATCCTGTTCGGCTGCTCGGGCAGCATGGCGTTGTTGCTGGGGTGCTTGGCCGTGGCGACCGCACCGGCGACCACCATCCTGGTGCTGAAAGAATTCCGCTCCGAAGGCCCGGTGACCGAAAGCACGGGCTTTATGGTCGCGATGAATAATTTTGCCTGCATCATCCTGTTCGAGTTCGCATTCCTGGCGATCGGATGGTCCCAGGGAACACTGCAGGTTTCCTTCAGCAGCCAGATGTTGAGCGTGTTGCTGAACGTCGGCGGATCGATGGGGCTGGGGATCGTGGGCGGATTGGTGGTCAGCTACGGCTGCGGGTTTCTGAACATGAAACGCTGGCTGGTGTTGTTGGTCGCCGCCGTCACGTTCCTGTTGGGCGTCGACGAATCGTTCGAGATTCCGTACATGCTGTCCTTTCTGATGATGGGCGTGACGGTTGCCAACACGTCGGATTACAAACAGAAAATCGTCGACGAGCTGGATCACTTGTCCGGCTTGCTGGCGGTTCTGTTCTTCGTCGCCCACGGCACCGAACTCGATGCCGGCGCGTTCATCGCCGCCGGCAAACTGGGCATCGTCTACATCGCGTTTCGGATCGTCGGCAAATGGCTGGGCGTCTACGTCGCCGCCAAAGCCACCCGGCAACCGCCGGAAGTGCGCAATTGGGGCGGCTCGTGTCTGTTCGCCCAGGCCGGCGCCGCGATCGCACTGTCCACCATTGCCGTCAACCGCAATCCCGAATTGGGCAAACCGATTCAAGACATCATCCTGGGATCGGTCGTCTTGTTCGAAATCATCGGGCCGCTGTTCATCCGACATTCGCTAATCCAAACCGGCGAAGTCCCGTTGGCCCAGGCGATCCACCACACCAGCCGCACGCCGCTGGAACAGCTGCGCGAAGTCGTCGACCGGTTCCGTGCGGCGGTCAACGGCACCGCCCCCGCGGCGGCGGTGATCGGCAAAGTCAAGGTCAGCGATCTGTTGCGAAAAACCAAAGGCATCCACCAATCCGCCGACTTTGACCAAGTCGTCGCGCATATCGAACACAGCCACGACAACACCTACCCGGTCGTCGACGACCGCATGCGTGTCGTCGGCGTGATTCGCTACCCGCTGCTCAGCGACGTCCTGTTCGATCACAGCGCCGCGAAACTGGTGCGTGCCGAAGACCTCGTCAGCGACATTGATTCCTGTCTGCACGAAGACGACCCGGCGGCACGAGCGTTCGAATTGTTTCAAGGCGAAACGGACGACTGCATCCCCGTCGTCCAACGCGCCAGCCCCCACGAATTGTTGGGAGTGGTGCGGCGCAGCGACGTCATGCACGCGTTGATCACCCAGCGACGCAAAAGCAAATGACGTGACACCGACCGGCGAAGTGAACGCCGCGATTGACCGATCGACCTCCCCTCGCGTCGCTCGACCCCAAAGGCACCAAGTTAACCGATCCGTTCATCAACGAAGTTGTCGTCACCCTCCCTCCGGGAGGGTCGCGGAGGAGTGTGCGACGACGCGGGGAGGGTTGTTGCGAAGCCAAAGTTGCTAACAACGATGGAGCATCAATGTCGGAAGCCCTCCCCTCGCTGCGCTCGACCCTCCCGCACACGGGAGGGTGACTTCGATAGTTGCACGACCTCCTGCCCCATCGTTCTGCCACCATCTCTGCCCGTCCCCAAGTTGACGCCCAACTGCAGCTGGCGAGCGGTTATACTGAGAGGCCCTCCCCTACCCTGCCCTCCCCCTCCCTGCCCGCCGTCCCGCCATGCCCGATCGCCTTGAATCGAGGTTGTCGAACCGTCGCGCCGTTCTGTCGGCGCTGATACTGGTCGCCTTGTGCGCTCCCCGAGCGGCCGGCACGGAGCTGCCGGCGAAACAAGACTCGGCGAACGCCGCCGTCAGTTTTGAACTCGATGTGCAACCGATCTTGGCCGCACACGGTTGCAACGCCGGAGCCTGTCACGGCAAGCAACGCGGGCAAAACGGTTTCCAGCTCTCACTGCTCGGCTTTGATTCCGACTTCGACCACGACGCGATCGCCCGTCAGGCGCGGGGACGGCGACTGAGCATCACCGCGCCGGAGTCGAGTTTATTGATCCAGAAAGCGACGGCCGAGTTGCCCCACGGGGGTGGCCGAAAAATCGAAGTCGACTCCGATGCCTACCACACACTCGTTTCCTGGATCCGCCAAGGCGCACCACGCCGGCTGGCGGACGAACCCGTGCTGGAATCGGTCGAACTGAAACAGACTGATTTTGCGCTCCCCCCCTCGGGCACCGCCGGGCTGTCGACAGTCGCTTACTACAGTGACGGGACGACGCGTGACGTCACCAAGATGACCAGTTACTTGTCCAACGATGCCGCCATCGTGCAAGTCGATTCGGAGGGCCGATTGAAGGCCGGTCCGGTTCCGGGCGAGACCGCGGTGATGGCCCGCTACATGAATCACATTCGCGTCGCCAACGTCAGCATCCCGCGCACCGAAGCGTTGCCGGATGGATTCTATGACGACCGACCACGCGCCAACTTTATCGATGACTTGGTTTATGACAAACTGAGCCAACTGCAAATCCGAGTCTCCGAGCCGGCGAGCGACGCCGTTTTCTTGCGCCGCGTCTACACCGACGTGATCGGCCGCTTGCCATCGGCTGCGGAAGCGGAACAGTTTCTCGATCGCCAAGACAGCAACAAACGCGGGCAACTGGTCGACCAGCTGTTGGAACAACCCGAATACGTCGATCACTGGGCCAACCAATGGGCGGATCTGTTACGTCCGAATCCCTACCGGGTCGGCATCAAGGCGGTGCTCAATTACGACAATTGGATCCGCCAGCAATTCCGCGAAAACGTTTCCCATGACGAGTTTGCCCGCCGCTTGATCACCGCCAAGGGCAGCACCTGGCACAACGGTGCGGTCACGTTGTTTCGCGACCGTCGCAGCCCCGATGAAGTCGCCACGCTGGTCAGCCAGCTATTCCTGGGCGTGCGGTTGGACTGCGCAAAATGCCATCATCATCCCTTTGAAAAATGGAGCCAGCACGACTTCTATTCCTTCGCCGCCTTTTTCGGAAAAGTCGGTCGCAAGGGCACGGGGCTGTCCCCGCCCATCTCCGGTGGTGAAGAGATCGTTTACGTTTCCACCAAGGGCGACGTCCGGCATCCGGTGACCGAAGAAGTGCTCGAACCGGCTCCGCTGTTCGGAACGGTCGACCTGGCCGCCGATGACGACCCGCGCGAAGCCCTGGTGGATTGGATGGTTTCCCCGGAAAACGATTATTTTGCCCAAGTCCAGGTGAACCGCATCTGGGCTCAACTGATGGGACGCGGCTTCGTCGATCCGGTCGATGATTTGCGCAGCACCAATCCGCCCAGCAACCCCGCGTTGCTCGATGCATTGGGCAAACACTTTCAACAGTCCGGCTACGATCAAAAACAACTGATCAAGACGATTGTGCTCTCCAACGTGTACTCGGCCAGCTCAACGCCCAACGAATCCAACGCGGGCGATCGGCTGAATCACTCGCGTCACTATCGGCATCGCTTGCGTGCCGAAGTTTTGGCCGAAGCGGTTGCCAATGCCACCGAGACGACCGAATCGTTTTCCGCGTTGGCCCCCGAGTCGCGTTCCAATCAAGTTTGGACGCACCGGATCGGATCGGTTTTCCTGGACACGTTCGGCCGCCCCGATCCGAACAAGGATCCTCCCTGCGAACGGATCGAGGATTCGTCGGTCACGCAAACCTTGCACCTGATGAATTCGCGTGAACTCGACGGCCGCATTCGCAACGACTCCGGTCGCGCCGCGCGACTGGCCGCCAGCAAGTTGTCGGCGGCGGAGATCGTGACCGAACTGTACCTGGCGATTTTTTCTCGTCGGCCGACCGCCGAAGAGCAACGATACTGCGAATCACTGATCACCGCAGCGGGCGAGCAACGACGCGGCGCGATCGAAGACTTGATGTGGGCGATGATGAACGCTCCCGAATTCATTATTCAAAATTGAGATCAACCACCATGGCTAGACGTTGGACGAATTGCGAAGGCCTGACCCGCCGCGATGGGTTGAAACTGGGGCTGGGCGGGCTGATCGCCGGAGGCCTTTCGGGCGCGTTGAGCGCCCGCGCTCGAGCCTCTTCGGCAGCGGATTCAAGCCGCCCGAGCGCCCAGGCCGATGCGTGTATCTTGGTCTGGCAAGACGGTGGTCCCAGCCACTACGAAACCTTTGACCCCAAGCCCGACGCGCCGGTCGAAATCCGCGGTGCGTACCAGCCGATCGCGACCCAAACCCCCGGCGTACAATTCGCTCAGCCGATGAAGAAACTGGCGGCGATCAGCAACGAACTGGCGATCGTCCGCTCGATTCGCCACGACCAGGGCAACCACGGTGCAGGAAACCACTACATGATGACCGGGGCACCGCCGCGAATCCCGGTCGGTTGTGGCGCCTTCGTCAGTTTCCACCCCAGCCTGGGCAGCGTGGTGGCCAAAGAAATCGGCGCGCCCCACGGCATCCCCGCCTATTTCTCGCTGCCCCGCATGTCCCGCTCCGGCGGCCCCAATTTCTTGGGCAGCAAGTACGCGCCGTTCGTCGTTCCCGACAGCCCCAACAGTTCCGGCTTTCGCGTCCGGGATGTCACCATCCCCGACGGATTAACCGGCGAGCGGTTTGCGTCGCGACAGGAAATCCGCAAGCAGATCGACACGATGCTTCGCTTCAACGATGCCTCGGTCGCCGATCCGACCTTGGCCGTCGACGAGTTCTACGGACAGGGAATGCAGATCATCAGCAGCAAAGAGGCTCAAGCGGCCTTTGACATCCATCAGGAATCCGACGAAGTCCGCGATGCCTATGGCCGCAACACCTTCGGCCAGCAAGCCTTGTTGGCCAGACGACTGGTCGGTGCGGGCGTTCCCTTTGTGACGCTTTATCAAGGCGGTTGGGATCACCACACCGACATCTTCAAAGCCCTTGACACCAAACTGCCCCCGTTCGAAGCGACGATCGCCGCCCTGATCGCGGACCTGAAACAACAAGGCATGCTCGAGCGCACCCTGGTGGTCGTGTTGGGCGAGTTCGGACGGACGCCGAAGATCAACGCTCGGGGCGGACGCGACCACTGGTCCAACGCGATGAGCGTGATGTTCGCCGGCGGACAGACCCCCGGAGGCCAGGTCGTCGGAGCCACCGATCGACAAGGCTACGCCGCAATCGAGCGTGTGTTGTCGCCGGAAAACTTCGTCTCGACGATCTATCAAAAACTCGGAATCGATCCCGGCCAAATGATGTACACGCCGGAAGGCCGCCCGACCCACTTGGTCAGCGACGCCACCCCGATCGACGAGTTGATGGGTTAGTGATGATGTCGTTGCTTCAATCTCGGCCGGCACGCTCGGTCGTCGTAGTGACGTTGCGTGAGACCGAGCGGCAATCGACCGCCCCGGCACGTGGCGTCAGCCAGTGGCACGTGCCGATCCTGAAGCTTGCACGCGCCGCTCGCTTACGCGTCCCGCTGAGATGGGTGATCGCTGCTTGTACGATTGCGCTTTGCATCCTTCCGTCACAGACTGCTCACGCACAACTCAAGCTCGATCGGATCTTCCCGCCTACGGTTGCCGTGGGGAGTGAATCCGAGGTCACCGCCGAAGGAAAGTTTCCCAACTGGCCGGCGTCAGTCGATTGTGATCGAGACGACATCGAAATCACCGCCGCAAAAGACTCCGGCAAGTTCACCGTCAAAATCGCGGCGACCGCGCCGCCCGGCGTGGCCTGGATCCGGCTTCACGACGGGCAAACGGCCACGCAGCTCCATCCGCTGATCATCGCGCCGATCGCCGTGACCCGTGAAACCGAACCCAACGACAAACGCGACGACGCCCATCGGGTGACCCTGCCGGCGGTGGTTGCCGGACGATTGGCCAAGGGTGGTGACAGCGATGCCTACCGCGTCTCGCTCAAAGCCGGTCAACAGCTCGTCGCTTCGGTCACCGCAAATCAGCTGCTTCAATCACCGATGGACGCCGTCTTGCAATTGACGGATCTTCGCGGCAACGTGCTGGCGCAAGTGGACGATGTCCGCGGCCTGGACCCGCAACTGGTTTATCAATGCGAGGCCGACCAAGACGTGCTGGTGCGTTTGTTTGCGTTTCCCGAAACGCCCAACAGCACGGTCGGCTTCAGCGGATCGAGCAGTTTTATTTACGTCTGCGAAATGACCACTGGCCCGTTCTTGGACCATCTTGCCATCAGCGGCAACACCGCCCTGCCCTTCGGCCACAATCTGCCCCCGTCGTGCCCCGTCGTTCTGTCTCCCGCGACCCGGGTGGCCCCGTCCACCGCGACGGTGCCTGGCGGACTCGGTTGGTCCTGGGTCCCTGGCCGGGGCGATGAAGCGGTGCCACACCATCACGGCGACGACGTTGACGTCACGCTCCCCGCGTTGTTGACCGGACACATCCGCGATCCCAAAGAAACGCACAGCTATTCGTTTGCCGCGGTCAAAGGCAAAAAGTACCGTGCCGAAGTGCGATCCAAAGCCGATGGATTTTTGCTCGATTCAAAACTGACGATCAGCGATCAAAAGACAGGCGGGGTGCTGGCCAGCAACGATGACCTCTCACGGGGCAACTACGACGCCGGCGTCGACTTCACGGCCAAGCAAGACGGCCTGGTTGACGTGACGGTGTCCGACATGATCGATGGATTCGGCCCCCGACACTTCTACCAATTAACGGTTCGTGAAAGTCAGCCGGAATGCCAACTGACCGTCACGGACGGCCAATTTGTCCTGCCGCGTGACAAACCCCTCGAAATCCCCGTCACGGTCACGCGGACGGCGGGCTTCAGCGAAAACGTCCAAATCACGGCACTCGGATTGCCCCCGGGCGTGACGGTCGAAAGCGTCCTTTCCGAACCCAAGGGCGACACTTCGAAATCGGTCAAACTAAAGTTAACCGCCGGTCAAGCTGCCGGCGGTCACGCGACGTTCCAAATCGTTGGCACGTTCTTGGACGCCGACGGCAAACCGACCGAGGAGAAGACCGAGGCAACCTACCCGCTGCGTCCCTTCCACACGCTGACTGAAGTCTGGTTGACGATCCCACCCGCACCGACCGACGACACCTCGACCGACAACGCTTCGCCCCCATCGGCCACGCCATGATCCCTCACCCATCCCGTTCCCGAATCAGCCCGCATCGCCGCGTCGCGGTGACGTTCCTGTTGGCCATCGCATCAGGTCTGTCGACCAACGTGTCGGCCAACACCCGCGAGATCGCAGAACTGCCCGAAGACCGCAAGGTCGTCTACAGCCGCGACGTCGCGCCCGTGCTGACCAAAAATTGCGTCGCCTGTCACAACGCCAGCAGCGAAGAAGGCGGCGTCAATTTGGAGACGGTCGAAAAGATGAAGGCATCCGACGTCGAGGATGTCCTGGTTCCCGGCGACGCTCAAAAGAGCCGCTTGTTCTTGCTCGCATCCCATGCCGAAGATCCGGTGATGCCGCCCGAAGACAACGATGTCTCGGCCGCGGCACTGAATCCGGTTGAACTTGCTCTGCTGCGCCGCTGGATCGATTCGGGCGCCGAAATCGACCAGGCGAGCGGCACACCGGCGCCGCGGCAATGGCAACCGCTGCCGAGCAGCCTGCAAACGGTATACGGATCCGGCATGACGCCTGACGGCCGGTTGTCGGTCGTCGGATTCGGGAACCAGATTCGTTTGTTCGGATCCAAGTCATCCGAACCGATCGACTCACTCGAGCGTCACGTCGGAAACCAACCCCAACCCGCCCACGACGACTTTGTTCAAGACTTGCGATTCGATTCCGATGGCAGACGCGTCCTCTCCAGCGGCTATCGAAACGTCAAACTCTGGCAGATGGCTCCGTTCGAACCGACTTCGATTCCAAACATTGATCGCAACGAAACCCTGGCTATCGCGATGAACCCCAGCGGACGTCACGTCGCGGCTTTGTCCCCCCGGGGTGAACTGAGTGTGGCCGAGGTCGGCATGAATCGCTGGCGATGGATGAAAGGGTTTGACGTCCCGGCCGAATTCCAATCCGATCAACCGCCGCTGGTCCACCTCGCCGTCGGACCTCAAGGCGATTGCGTGTCGATCGTATGGGACAAAACAGTCCGCGTCGTCCGCATCGATGGCAGAGAACCGGAGACGATGGATGCCGCCCATCCGATCACGTCCATGATCTGGCTCGATCGCGATCGTCTGGTCACCGGCGACGCGTCGGGCAAGGTGAATCGATGGCAGCGAGAAAACGATGCGTGGACCAGCAGCGAGTTAGCGGTTTCGGATCAACCGATCGCATTCCTTTGCTCGGCGGCACGTGACGACGCGCCGCTGGTCGCGATCGATGGCTCGGGTAAAGTCGCACAGTTCGACGCAGCGAAAAACCAATTCGTCGAACTCGGAAAGCTTCCCGCCGTACCCGCTTCGGTTGCACTGTCCGGCTCAAACAATCTGCTTTGGGTAACGGCCGAATCCGGTGCACTGGGGACGTTTAATCTCTCGGACAAGACGTTTATCGAAGTCGCCAAAACGGATCCCCTTGCCGCTGCGCAGCACGCGTCGGACCAGTGGGAAACGCAGGTGGGAGAACGATTGATCGCGGCCCACGACGCGTCGGTCAAACAGGCCCAGTCCAACGTGGAAGCGGAAAAGAAGAGTCTGGAAAAAATCGCCGGCGACATCACCGCCAAGTCGACTGCGGTCGCCGAAAAACAAAAGACGGTGGCCGACGCGAAGAAAGCCGCGGAGACCGCCCAAGCGAAATTGGCCCAGGCCCGCGACGAAGAAGAAGCGGCGAAGAAACAGAGAACCGAACTCACCGCAACGGTGAAGCAACTGGATGCGTCGATTGCAAAGTTGACCGAGCAATTGGAAGCATTGAAAAAAGAAAAAGCAGACGCCGAACAAAAGCTCGCCGCGGTGCCCGACGCCAAGAAACTGGCCGACACGACCAAGACGCTCAGTGAAGCGTCTGACAAAGCCGCCAAAGAACTCGCGACGAAGAACAGCGAACTCTCGAACGAACAAACCGCGTTGCAATTGGCCGAAGAAACGAAAGCCCGCGGCCAGCGACGGCTGAAACGGCTCGACGAAGAATTGAAGCGTCGCCAGCAGTCTCTCGAAAACGTCAAGGCGGAACAAGAAACGAAACAGGCGAAGGCGGCAGCGTCGAAAACACGCATGGATCAATCGCCAGCGACCGACCAACCCGTTGCTCTGACCGCGTCAGGCACACGGGTTCTGACGCGATCTCAAACAGCGGGAACCTGGAGCCTTTGGACCGGCGCGGGCGACTGGTTGGGGCAGTTGCCCGAATTGCCGGTCGGTGGCCGGTTGGTCGCCGCCGGTGACAGCGGTGTGTTGATCCAGGCGGCCGACGGACAACTGCACGCGCTGCAAGCGTCCGAGCAGATCTGGAAGCATCAGCGAACGATCGGTTCGGCGACCGCGGACAGTCCGTTTGCCGATCGTGTGTTGAGCGTCGACGTCGATCCGTCGGGACAATGGCTGGCCACCGGAGGCGGAGAACCCTCGCGGACCGGCGAGCTGATGATCTGGAATCTTTCGGACGGCTCCCTGGTCCGTCGCATCGAATCGCCGCACAGCGATACGGTGCTGTGCGTCCGGTTCTCTCCCGATGGCAAGACCTTGGCCACCGGGGGCGCCGACCGAATGATCAAATTGTGGGACGTCGCGACGGGAACGTTGATCAAGTCACTCGAAGGCCACACCCATCACGTCAGCGCGCTCGCCTGGAACGTCAACCAGCGTGAACTGGCCAGTGGTTCAGCCGATGAGACCGTCAAGATCTGGAACATCGATTCCGGGAAATCGACGCGGACGATCAGCGGACTGAAATCGGAAATCACGCGTCTGGTCTACGTGGGGCGAGACGACCGCATCGGCATCACCTCTGGCGACGGCTACTTCCGAGTCTATCGCACCGATAACGGCGGCCGAGAAACCAACGCCAAACTTCCCGGCGGTTACCTCTACGCTCTCGGCGCCAACCGCGACGGGACGCAGTTCATCGTCGGCGGCGCCGACGGCGTCGCAACAAGAGTCGACAAATCCGGAAAGCAGTTGCAAGAACTCGTCGCTGGTGAGTGACAACAGGCGGGATCGCGAGCGTCTCGCGATCCCGGAGGACGTCGATTCTTTTGCTGCGGCTTTTGGCAACCCATTTAGTTTCTCTCCCTCTGGGAGAGACGGCGTTTGCGCAGCAAGCAAACGCCAGAGAGGGCTCGCGCCGCAAAAGCCTTAGCGACCTTGCGCGACGATCCAATCCGTCATTTATTCAGTTGACATCCCCTGGGAGAGTCGAGCGTCGCGAGGAGAGGGTTTGCGTTGTTGCTTGGGGTGGCCCATCAAGCGTGACGTGAACGCCGCGATTCACCATTGGACCTCCCCTCGCTTCGCTCGACCCTCCTGCCAGGAGGGTGACTTCTTCACTTGATGGCGACGTGGGATTGCAGCGAGCACCGCGAGGTGTCGCTTTCTCTCACCACCGGCTGCTGGCTGCAACCCCGTTGGGCAACGCTGTGAAGCATTTTCCCCATGTGTTTCTTGAGGTATTAGCGGCAGGGCGCGAGCCCTTCGGTTCTTCATCTTTGCCAAAACACCGGAGGGCTCGCG
The DNA here is from genome assembly GCF_007754155.1 of Stieleria neptunia. Taxonomy (NCBI): domain Bacteria; kingdom Pseudomonadati; phylum Planctomycetota; class Planctomycetia; order Pirellulales; family Pirellulaceae; genus Stieleria; species Stieleria neptunia. The sequence continues at coordinate 9,484,135 of NZ_CP037423.1, forward strand.
CCCTGCCGCTAAAAATGCTTCATAGCGTTGCTCGTCGTGGATCAAAATTGGACGCGGCGATCCGAATACGGTAAACTGATGTCCCCTCCCACTTCGACAACGCGCCGTTGTCCCACCCTGCCGCTGCTCGGCCCATCTGCTCGGCCCATGACAAACGTGTCCACTCACGAACGAATCCACCGATGGCTGCTGCCGTTTTGCTTCCTACTCGGCTGGTGCGTCCTTCCTCCCGCCACGCCCTGTGACGCGGATACGCCACGCGAAGGCATCAGCTTCGTCAATGATGTGGTGCCAGTGCTGACCAAAGCCGGTTGCAATGCCGGTGTCTGCCACGCCAAAGCCGGCGGCGGACAGAACGGATTTCAATTGTCACTGCTTGGATTCGAGCCCTTGGAGGACTACCAGCATCTGGTCCATGAAGGCCGCGGCCGCCGTCTGTTTCCGCTCGATCCGGCGCGCAGCCTGTTGCTTGCCAAAGCGGCCGGCGAAGTGCCACACGGCGGCGGTGTTCGCATCGAAAAGGGTTCCCCGAACTACAACACGCTGCTCCGCTGGATCCAAGCCGGATCACCCTATCGATCGGACGACGATCCCGAACTGGTTTCGATTCGCGTCGAGCCGCCGGCCGGAACGCTCCAGCCGGGCGAGAGTCTGACGCTGCGATCGATCGCCACGTTTTCGGATGGTTCAACCCGCGACGTCACGGCGACATCGCTGTTTGAATCCAACGACTCGGCCATGGCGACGGTCAGCGAATCGGGTCACGTGACGGCAATGGATTTACCGGGAAAGGTCTCCGTGATGGTGCGTCACCAAGATCGTGTCGCGGTCTACAACGCGTCGATTCCGCTGGGCCAACCGGTCGACGCACTTCCGACACCCAACAACTTTATCGACGAACTCGTCTTTGCCAATTTAGAACAGCTCGGGATCCCACCGTCGGATCTGTGTGACGATGCCACGTTCCTGCGCCGCGTCTCGTTGGACATCGGCGGACGCGTGCCGACCGAACGTGAATCGCAAGCGTTCGCGGCAGACGATTCGCCCGACAAGCGTGCCAAGGCGGTCGATCGCTTGTTACGAAGCCCTGATTACGCCGATTATTTTGCCAACAAGTGGACGGCGTTGTTGAAGAACCGTCGTGACGACGCCAGTGACATCACGTCCAATTTTGCATTTCACGCCTGGGTCCGCGACAACCTGCTGGCCGGAACACCGTACGATCAATTGGTGCGCGAATTACTGGCCGCCACCGGCACCGTGATCGCCAATCCTCCGGTCGCCTGGTACAAGCGTGTCAAGGAACCGAAACAACAAATCGAAGACGTCGCCCAATTGTTCCTCGGCGTCCGTCTGCAGTGTGCCCAGTGCCACCATCATCCCTTCGAACGTTGGAGCCAAACGGATTATTATTCGCTGGCCGCGTTCTTCAGTCGGATCGGACGAAAGCCGACCGACACCGCGGGCGAAGATTTGATCTTTCACAGACGCGGGGCCGCGCAAGCGGTCAACATGAAAACCGGCGAAAATGTGCCCCCGGCGGCGCTCGGCGATTCGGTCGGCGAGATCCCGGCCGACGAAGACCCGCGGTTGCGTCTGGCCGATTGGATGGCCAGTCCCGGCAATCCGTTCTTTGCCAAGTCGCTGGTCAATCGCTACTGGAAACACTTCTTTCGCCGAGGCTTGATCGAACCGGAAGACGACATCCGCGACACCAATCCGCCGACCAATCCCGAGTTACTCGCCGCGCTCGAACAACACTTCGTCGAAAGCGGCTTTGACCTGCGAGCGCTCATTCGCGTGATCACGACGTCCAAAGCGTATCAGTTGAGTGCGATTCCGAACGATCATAATCTGGTCGATTCACAGAACTACTCACGCTTCTATCCCAAGCGATTGCAAGCCGAAGTCATGCTCGATGCGATCGATCAAGTCGCCGGCACCCAAACCTCGTTCGCCAATCTGCCGATCGGCACCCGCGCGGTGGCACTGCCGGACAACAGCTACAACAAAGCGTCGCCGTTCCTGCGAGTGTTTGGCCGCCCCGAAGCGACCAGCGTGTGCGAGTGCGAGCGGGTGCAATCGGGCAGCCTTGCCCAAAGCCTGCACCTGATGAATGCCGGCGACATCAAGTCAAAGCTCGCCGCCGGCGGTGGACGCATCAACCGACTGGTCGGCGAGAAAACGCCCGCCGATGAAAAAGTCACCGAATTGTATTTCGCCGCCTTTTCGCGCTCCCCAAGCGATGCCGAATTGGCAACCGCGTTGCAATACATCAATGAACCGCGCACCGACGGAAATGGCAAACCGATTGATGCAACGAAAACGCTGCGCGAGAACCTACAAGATCTCACCTGGGCTCTGCTGAACACCAAAGAGTTTTTGTTTAACCACTAGGGAACAACAGTGGGATAGGCTTCCAGCCTGTCAAATCCAGCCCATGACAGGCTGGAAGCCTATCCCACCAGCCCATGACAGGCTGGAAGCCTCTCCCACTTTCTACGACCATCGATTGGAATTTTCACATGACCCCTCCCCTGCCCTTCCGACTGGTCGCGTGCTTGTGCTTGCTCGCTTCGACGGCGCTGCCCGCCTTCCTGCACGCCCAATCGGTTTGTCTGCCGGCTCCAAGATTGCTGACGACGATGCCGATGGGAGGCCAAGCGGGAACGGAACTGGAAGTCACGATCACCGGGCAATCACTCGAAGGCAGCGAACAGTTGATCTTTTCGAACCCTTCGATCAGCGCAACGCCCAAGTTGAACGACGACGGCACGGTCGTGGCCAATCAGTTTCTCGTTCGCATCGCCGCAGACTGCGCACCGGGCGTTTATGACGCGCGGATCATGGCGGGGCTGGGCATCTCCTCGGCACGCGCGTTTTCGGTCAGCAACGTTCCCGAAGTCACGCAAACCAAACCCGGCACGTCGCTCGACACGGCACTTGAGATCGCCGTCGGCTCGATCGTCAATGCCACGTTGGTGGACCGCTCGGTGAACTTCTATGCCTTCGATGCCAAACAAGGCCAGCGGATCATTGTCGATTGTGTCGCCAAGGGCATCGATTCGAAAATGAATCCGGTGTTGGTCGTCGCCGATGCTTCGGGCAGTGATTTGATCGTCGAGCGGCGCGGCGGCATCATCGACTTCACCGCGCCGGCCGAGGGTCGCTATGTGATCAAGGTCCACGATCTGACGTTCAAGGGTGGACCGTATTATTTCTTTCGCCTGGCGTTGACCGAAGCGACCGAGGACGTCATCGCGTCACGTTTGCCTGCCACCCAAAGCGTCACGTCTTTCTCGTGGCCGCCGACCGGCCTGGAAGAGTTCCCCGCCGCGGAAGAAACAGCGCTAACCGCGATCGATGACGACGCGATGGAAATTTCGCTGCCCTGTGATATCGGCGGCAGCTTCTATCCCGCCGCGGACGTCGACACCTATCAGTTCGCTGCCAAGAAAGGCGAAACGTGGTGGGTCGAGATCGCGTCGGAGCGTCTCGGTCACCCGACCGATCCGTCGGTCGTCGTGCAACGTGTGGTCGAGGGGGGTGACGTCGTTGATGTCGCGGAACTGGCCGACGTGCCCAGCCCGGTCAAACGGTCCTCCAACGGCTACTCCTATGACGGACCGCCCTACAACGCCGGTTCCTCCGATGCGTTGGGCAAATTCGACGTCCCGCAAGACGGCACCTACCGAATCCGCGTGACCGATCTGTTCGGGGGCACACGGAACGATCCATCCAATCGCTATCGGATGATCGTCCGCAAGGCGGCACCGGATTTCGCACTGGTCGGCTGGGCGCTGCACATGGGGCTCCGCAATGGCGACCGCAACGCGCTCAGCAAACCGATCGCGCTGCGTGGCGGTGCCGTGATGCCGCTCGAAATCGTCGTCGTCCGACGCGACGGCTTTGACGGCGAGATCGACCTGTTCATGGAAAACCTTCCCGAAGGCGTCACCGCGACGGGACTGAAGATCGCCGCCGGAGCAACGCGTGGCATCATGCTGGTCTCCGCCGCCGACAACGCACCGCGCGGATTACAGATGGCCAGCCTGTTCGGTCGGGCCAGCGTCGACGGACAAGACGTCGTCCGGCACTGCCGTTGGGCTTCGATGAAATGGCCCGTGACGAACGCGAAAAGCGAAATCCCCGACCCGAGGTTGGTCGACCAGATCCCCGTTTCTGTCGGCGGGATCGAACAGGCCGGACTGTCGTTCGAACCGGCCGAAGACAAGGTCTGGCAGGTCACCGCCGGAGAGAAACTGACGATTCCGTTGCGATTGATTCGCCGCGGAGAGTTCTCGGGCAAAACGATGTCGCTGCGAACCTTCGGCGCCGGATTTGAACGCAACGCGGCGTTTGAATTGTCACTGACCGAAGATCAATCCGAAGTGGTTCTCGATCTGGCGAGGCTGAAGCCGCAGCCGGGCGACTACACCCTCGCGTTCTACGGCGGTGCGGTTGCCAAGTACGCTTACGGTGACGCCAAACCCAAAGACATCGTTGACATCTACGTTTCCGAACCGATTTCGATTCACGTGGTCCCCGCCGAGGCGAAAAAATGATCCATCACGATTGTGACGATTGCGGGTCTGAAGAGATTGGCTTACCGCAAGGCCGACGTAGCTTCATGCGAATGGGGCTGGCCGGCATGGCCAGCATCAGCCTTCCCGGCATCCTGCGACTGCGGGCCGCCAGCGCGAACGAGTCGGTCGATCAGGACCCGAAACAGCGATCCGCCGTGATCATGGTCTGGAAGCCCGGCGGTTGTTCCCACATCGATACCTACGATCCGAAACCGCTAGCGACCAGCGAGTATCGCGGACCATTCGGAACGATCCCCACCAAAGTCCCCGGCATGCAGTTCACCGAATTGCTGCCGCGGCAAGCGGCGATCGCCGACAAGTTCACGGTGTTGCGGAGCATGTATCAAGGCGCCGGCGGACACCCCGCCGGATCGATGCAGTTGCTGTCCGGTGACAGCGACACCCGTGACAAACCGAAACCGCGGTTGCCCGATTGGATGTCGGTCGCCAACTACCTGCGGTCGTTGGAAGGCCCGCGGACCAACCCGTTGCCGGCCTATGTCGGCATCAACCCGCCGACGACTTACAACGGCCCGGCCTACCTGGGCGACGCTTACTCGCCGTTTTCGGTGACCGGCGATCCGAATGCGCCCAACTTCGTCGTCCCCAACATCGGCTTGAGCGACAAACGCGAAGTCGAACGTCTGAAACGTCGCACGACGCTGCGGCAGAATCTCGACACGTTGCACCGAGCCTTTGACACCTACGGTGAACTCGGGGCACTCGATCAATTCGAAGCCCAAGCACTGACGTTGTTGACCAACCCGAAAACCAAAGAAGCGTTCGATCTGACACGTGAAGACGACAAGACCCGAGACCGATACGGCAGAAACACGTGGGGGCAACAATTGCTGCTCGCCCGTCGTCTGGTCGAAGCCGGCGTCGATGTATTGACGACCAGCTTGCGAGGCCCGTTGTGCGGACGCGTCAACAACTGGGACGACCACGCGGTCAACCATCACGTCTTCGACGCGCTGCGTTTTCGCGCCCAAGCTTACGACCAAGCGGTTTCCGCATTGATCGAAGACATCCACGAGCGCGGATTGGACCAACGCGTCCTGGTCGTGGTCACCGGCGAGTTCGGTCGCACGCCCAAGATCAACTACCAACCCAGCACCGGCGCCGGAAATGCGAGCGCCCCCTCGGGGACGAAACAACCCGGCCGCGATCACTGGCCACGCGCCTTTTCCAACCTCTGGGCCGGCGGCGGCATCGAGACCGGTCGCTTCATCGGCGGGACCGACAAGCGGGGCGAAGACGCTATCGATCGACGCTGTGGACCCGGCGACTTTTTGTCCACGATCTACCACCACCTCGGAATCGACGCGTCCAAAGTCATGATCAAAGACTTTAACGGACGCCCAACACCGATCGTCAACCACGGCAAACCCATCCCCGAATTGATCGCCTAGAATCACACACCAGGCTTCCAGCCTGTCATCCCCGTGGGATAGGCTTCCAGCCTGTCAAACCGGCAACGACAGGCTGGAAGCCTATCCCACAGTCCACTTCCCTCCCCTCCCACCGGACCGATTTGAATGAAAGACATCGAGACCTTGGAACGAGACCGTCGCCTGTTTTTAAAGACCGGCGTCGCCTCGATGACCGCCCTTGGCCTGACGAACACCGTGCGTGCCCAAGAGACACCCGCCGCGGCGGCGCCGTCGGAAAAGCTGTCGATCGGTGTGATGGGTGTCAACGGCCGCGGCGGCGCGATCGTCAAGGGCATGATGGCCAGCGGACAAGTCGACATCGCGTATATCTGTGACGTCGATGAGCGGGCGGCTGAACGGGTGACCAAGATTGTCAACGAGAAACAGTCGACGAAGACTCAATCTGTCAAAGACTTTCGCCGCATCCTGGATGACAAATCAGTCGACGCCCTGATCTGCGCCGCACCGAACCATTGGCACGCCCCGGCGACCATCATGGCCTGCGGCGCCGGCAAGCACGTGTACGTCGAAAAACCCTGCAGCTACACGCCGGCCGAAGGCGAGATGGCGGTCGCGGCGGCGCGCAAAAACGATCGCGTCGTGCAGATGGGCACCCAGCGCCGCAGCTGGCCCGGGATCGCCGAAGCGGTCGAAAAAATTCACGGCGGGGCGATCGGAAAGACGCTGTATTCGAGGACCTGGTACAACAACCGACGCGGTCCGATCGGCGTCGGGAAACCGGCCGAGGTTCCCTCCTGGTTGGACTGGCGATTGTGGCAAGGCCCGGCGCCGGATCGTCCCTTCAAAGACAACCTCGTCCACTACAACTGGCACTGGCATTGGCACTGGGGCAACGGCGAACTGGGCAACAACGGCGTCCACGGTTTGGATGTCGCCCGCTGGGGCATGCAAGTCGAATTCCCCAATCGTGTCACCGCCGGCGGTGGAAAGTATCGCCACGACGATGACCAGGAAACCCCCGACACGATGATGGTCACCTATGACTTTCCCGACGGCAAAACCATCACCTGGGAAGGCCTCAGTTGGTCGCCACTGGGACCGCACGACTCGGGATTCGGCGTCAGTTTCCACGGCACCGAAGGATCGATCGTGATCCGCGGTTCGGGATACACCCAGTACGACATACGAAACAAGGAAGTCGCCAGCGGCACCGGCGCCGGCGGCGATAAAGATCACTTCGACGATTTCATCAGCGCCGTTCGTGACGGACACCGCACCAACGCGGACATCGAAAAAGCCCATCGCAGTACCCTGCTCTGCCACCTGGGCAACATCGCCTACCGGACCGGCAGCGTGTTACACACCGACCCGACCGACGGCCGTCCACAAGACAACGACGCCGCGAATCAACTGTGGTCACGAGAGTACGCCAAGGGATGGGAGCCGGTGGTCTGATGAAAACCAATCACAACTCTCTCCGTCGCCACGCTCACCAGGCCCTGGCGTTCCTGTTCGCATTCAGCCTGGGCATCGCGTCCACCGCCGTGGCACAAGACGCCGCAAGCCAAGACGCCGCAGCGGCGCAAACAACACTCCGCATCGGCGTGATCGGGCTGGACACCTCGCACGTCCCGGCATTCACCAAATCCTTCAACCAGGAACCGGCGAATCCCGAAATGCAAAACTGTCGTGTCGTCGCGGCCTATCCCTACGGCAGCCGGACAATCGAATCGAGTTACAGCCGGATTCCAAAGTACACCGAGCAGATGCAGTCGATGGGCATCGAGATCGTCGATTCGATCGACGCCCTTCTCGACCGCGTCGACTGTGTGTTGTTGGAAACCAACGACGGAAAACCACACTTGAAACAGGCGCTCGAAGTTTTCAAAGCCGGCAAGCCCGTGTTCATCGACAAACCGGTGGCATCGAATCTGGCCGAAGTCGTGGCGATCTATCGCGCGGCGGAACACTATGATGTCCCGATGTTTTCCAGTTCATCACTCCGCTATAGCGACGGTGCGCAGGCGATCCGCAACGGCAAAGTCGGGGCCGTGTTGGGCTGCAACGCCTACAGCCCGGCGTCGACCGAACCGTCCCATACCGATCTGTTCTGGTACGGCATTCACGGCGTCGAATCGTTGTACACCTGCATGGGAGCCGGTTGCCAGTCAGTCAGTCAGACGTCAGGTGAAGGCCGCGAATTGGTCGTCGGCGTCTGGTCGGGCGGACGCATCGGAACTTTTCATGGCCTGCGTGAGGGAAAGACGGGTTACGGCGGAACGGCGTTCGGCGAGAAAGGCATCGCACCGATCGGCGACTACGGCGGTTACAAACCGTTGGTCGTCCAGATCGCCAAGTTCTTCCGCACCCGCGAGCTGCCGATCGATCCGCAGGAAACGATCGAACTGTACGCGTTCATGGAAGCCGCCGCCGAAAGCAGAAAACGCGATGGCAAATCCGTGACGATCGCCGAGGTGATGCAAGCCGCCGAACAAGCAGCCGACGAACTGTTGGCCGGACAACTCTGAACCGCAGGTCAGGCCGCGCGCGACAAGCTGGCATGCCACTCGTCTTCGGGACGAGGTGGGGAGACAAGGAGACAAGGAGAGGGTTCTTGACCGGTGTCGCCTCGGCTGCCACCCCATCATTCTGCCACCCCATCATTCTGCCATCTCATCATTCTGCCACCCCATCATTCTGCCACCCCATCGTTCTGCCCCCATCGTTCTGCCCCCATCGTTCTGCCCCCATCGTTCTGCCCCCATCATTCTGCCCCCATCATTCTGCCCCCATCATTCTGCCCCCATCGTTCTGCCCCCATCGTTTTGCCCCCATCGTTCTGCCCCCATCGTTCTGCCCCCATCGTTCTGCCCCCATCGTTCTGCCCCCATCGTTCTGCCCCCATCGTTCTGCCCCCATCGTTCTGCCCCCATCGTTCTGCCACTCCATGCTCACCCGCCTTGCACAATCCCCGCTATCGATCGTCCTGTCCAGTCTGCTCCTGATCACCCTTGCCAGCGCCAACGACCTCTCCTTCACGATCGCGCGATCGACGGCCCAGCGTGGGTTTGACGGACAGACATGCTGGGTCCATGCCCGTGCCGGGGCGATTCCCGCGGGCGTGAAAGGCAACGATTCGGATCAGCCGCTGGTCGTGATGACGACGCAAAAGCTGTTGCTGACCGGTTCAGACATTTTTTATCGACTGCATCAAACCACTTCGAAAGACTCGGCCGCGACTTGGACAGATCTCGCGCCGATCGACTCGTTCGCCCGCGAGCGGGTCGGCGGAGAGTCAGACGCGCTGCCGACCGGCGCCTCGATCGCGCCGCAACTACTTCAGCCGGGCGATGAAACCACCGTTTGTGACTTTCAACCCCAGTGGCACGCGGCCAGCCAACGGTTGCTCGGCATCGGTCAATCGGTGTGGTACCGCAACAACCGCGTGATGCATGTCCGCCCGCGAGGCATCGCCTACGCCGTCTACGACGCGCCGGCGAAACAGTGGTCGAAATGGAAGACCGTCAATCTGCCCCACGAACCGCGGTTTCAAGATGCCGGATCGGGCAGCGTTCAGCGTGTCGATCTCCCCGGCGGTGACGTCTTGGTGCCGTTCTACTTCAAAGAACCAACGACCAAACAATATTCCACCGCGGTTTGCCGCTGCCGCTTCGACGGTGAAACGTTGCACTTCATCGAAGTCGGCAACGCGCTGACCGTTCCCATCAAGCGGGGACTCTACGAACCCTCGCTGACACGATTCGGCGGTCGTTTTTATCTGACTCTGCGAAACGACGATCGGGGCTACGTCAGCGTCAGCGATGACGGGTTGAACTTCGGGCCGCCGCGTGCTTGGACCTTTGACGACGGCAGCGATCTGGGCAACTACAACACCCAGCAACACTGGGTCACGCACAGCGACGGTTTGTTTTTGGTCTACACGCGACGTGGTGCCGACAACGACCACGTGTTTCGTCATCGAGCGCCCTTGTTCATCGCCCGTATCGACCCGGAAACGCTGCACGTGATTCGCGACAGCGAACAAATCTTGGTGCCCGAGCGTGGCGCGCGGCTGGGCAATTTTGGCGTGGTGGATGTGTCAGCCGATGAAACCTGGGTGACGGTGACCGAGTGGATGCAGCCGTTGGGCGTCGAAAAACACGGCAGCGACAACAGCATCTTTGTTGCCAAGCTGAAATGGAGTCAGCCCAATCATCGCGCAGTCGTCTCATCCGAACATCGCCGACCGAGCGATGAGTTACCCCCTTACACCGATCCTCCGAAAGCCTATCAAGACGACTTCGGTGACTTTCGATCGCCGCTGGTGTTCGCCGACGGTTCCCAGGTCCGAAACTCCGAAGATTGGCAGCGCCGTCGGGCTGAAATCCTTTCGACCTGGCAAGGCCTGCTCGGCAAGTGGCCGCCGCTGATCACCGAACCCGAAGTGGAAATGCTGGACTCTCGGCAGCGTGAGAACTTCACCGAGCATCAAGTGCGTTTTCAGTGGACGCCGAATGAAAAGACAACCGGCTACCTGCTGGTGCCCGACGGCAAGGGCCCATTCCCCGCAGCGGTCACGGTGTACTACGAACCGGAAACCGCGATCGGTGAGGGCAATCCGTATCGTGACTTTGCGTTGCAACTCGCGCGGCGCGGCTTCGTGACCCTGTCGATCGGCACCAGTGATGCCACCGCGGCCAAGACGTATTCGCTCTACCATCCCTCGATCGACGATGCAGAGGTCCAACCGCTGTCGATGCTCGGCTACGCGGCGGCCAACGCCTGGCATGTCTTGGCCGATCGTCCGGAAGTGGATTCCAAGCGGATCGGCATCGTCGGCCATTCCTTCGGCGGCAAGTGGGCGATGTTTGCCTCGTGTCTGTTCGACAAATTCGCCTGCGCCGCATGGTCCGATCCCGGCATCGTGTTCGACCAATCGCGACCGAGTGTGAATTACTGGGAACCCTGGTACCTGGGCTATCACGTCAAACCTTGGCGGAAGCGCGGCTTGATCACGGACGACAACCCGGCCCGCGGCCTCTATCCGCGATTGGTCGCCGAAGGACATGACCTGCACGAGTTGCACGCCTTGATGGCCCCCCGGCCGTTTCTGGTTTCCGGCGGCAGCGAAGACCCGATCGGTCGCTGGCACGCCCTGAATCACTCCGTGGCGGTCAACCGAATCCTCGGCCACAGCGATCGTGTGATGATGACCAATCGCCCCGATCATTCCCCCAACGCCGACTCGAATGAAATGATCTACTCATTCTTCGATCACTGGCTGAAGTAGCACGACCGCCACCAGGATCGAGTCTTCCGCTGCAACCGATCGGCATTGTTCGTCGCGATGCGGTGGCGTTCAGCGACAATACGTCGCGTTTTTAGTCGCCCAATTCTATACACTTAGGTGCACAATATGCTAGACTCAGTCTCATCGCAGCGTCCCCGACCGACCGTGCACAGGTTTTACGACCATGATTGCTTCCCAGCCGTTCGCGACTCGACCGTCCGATCTGCGGTCTCGCAAGTCGTTTGACCATAGTCCGATGCTGGTGTTTTACATTCCTGACGCAATGGCCACCACGTAAAAGGGAACCCACCATGAATCGTCGCGTGACCGTCATCGGCGGTGGCATTTCGGGCCTCGCCGCGGCAACCCATCTACGCCGGATCGCGCCCGAAATCGAGGTGCGTTTACTGGAATCCGGGCCGCGCCTCGGCGGCGTGATCCAAACAACTCACAAGGACGGATTCTTGATCGAAGGAGCGGCGGACAATTTCATCACGACGTCGCCCACCGCGATACAGCTTTGCCAGGACGTCGGCCTGGGTGACGAATTGATCGGCACCAATCCCAACGAGCGCGGCGCGATGGTGCTCAGCCGGGGAAAATTGGAAAAGATTCCCGAGGGTTTTTACGTGATGGCCCCCTCGCGTTTGTGGCCGCTGCTGACCACCAAGATCCTGAGCCCGAAGGGTAAATTGCGATCGGGATGCGAAGTCTTTGTGCCGCGCAAACGAGAACAAGTCGATGAATCGTTGAAATCGTTCGTGTGCCGGCGATTCGGAACCGAAATGTTTGAACGTCTGGTCCAACCGTTGGTCGGCGGCATCTACAGCGCCGACCCCAATCGGCTGAGTATTGCCGCAACGATGCCACGTTTTCTGGACATGGAACAAAAATACGGCAGTCTGATCCGCGGCATGTTGAACCAACGTCGATCGAGCCGGCAACCGACCGAGAAAAGTGGCGGAGCGCGAGACAGTCAATTCATGACGCTGCGCGGCGGGATGTCTCAATTGATCGAGGCACTGGAAAGGAGCTTGCCAAAAGAGTCCGTGCGGCTCAATACGCCAGCCAATTTCATCGTCCCGAGCGGCTCGCGATGGTCGATCAGCAGCGGAATAAAGGATCCGCAACGTGAAGAGTCCGATGCCGTGATCGTTGCCGCGCCGGCCAGCCACGCCTCACGCATGCTCTCCACCGTCGATGGGGAATTATCGGCGCTGCTAGGCGAGATTCAATTTGCCAGTTGTGCGGTCGTGTCGCTCGCCTTTCGCCGCGAACAAATCGGCCATGACTTGAACTCGTTTGGATTCGTCGTGCCGGCGATCGAAGGTCACTTCATTTTGTCGTGCAGCTTTTCGAGCGTGAAGTACGGTGGCCGCGCCCCCGATGGCACAGTGCTGATGCGAGTCTTTATCGGCGGTGCCTGCCAGAGCGGATTGCTGCGTTTACCCGACACACAGTTGCTGGAATTGGCTCACTGGGAAGTCGCAAAATTGTTGGACATTGAAGGTGAACCATTGATGCGTCACATCACCCGACAACGGCATGCGATGCCACAATATCACGTCGGCCATCGGAATCGAATCGCAAAGATCAATCAGCGTCTGGAGTGGTTCCCGACGCTCGCGTTGGCCGGCGGCTCACTCAGCGGCGTTGGGGTCCCGAGCTGCATCGAGAGCGGACAGAAAGCCGCCGAGCGGATTGTTGCCGCGACACGAAAAACCTCGACGGTCCCCGTGCAAGTGGGGTAAGCATCTTGCTTGCCATGTCATAGGGCTGGGCAATCGCAAGCTGGAAGCTTACGCCACTTTGGCTGCAACTAAAAAACTCCACTGGAACAACTCGCGAGGATGGGCTTCGATGAGTACTGCAACGTTGTCGAACGCAAAACCAGACACCGTCGCTTCTGCTGCAAAGCTGAAACCGAAAGAGCACGGCGCGTACGCGATCCTTGGAATTCCGATCGCGACTTCGCTGTTGATCGCGGGCATCTCCCTACCGGGCGTTTGCGTGGCGATCGCCAGCGTGACCGGTTTCTTGGCCCACGAACCGCTGCTGGTTGCCTGGGGGCATCGGGGTTCGCGTGCGCAGCGTTCGACGCCGACGGCAACACGACGCTTGGTGATTCTCACCGGGTTCACGATCCTTTGCGGATGTGTCGCATTGCTGACGGGATCCAACCCGGTACGAATCTCGCTCCTGGGATGCCTTGGGCTCGCGACGACCAGCTTTGCACTGGCCGTCGCGGGGAACCACCGCTCGCTGCTCGGCCAATTATGGGGAATCGTCGGCTTGTCCGTTCCCTGCGTACCAATTCTGTTGGCCGGAGCGATCCCCAGCGACCTCGCGATCGAAATCTGGACGACGTGGCTGATCGGATTTGCCGCCACCACGATGGCCGTTCGCGGCGTGATCGCGGCCCAGAAACGGCACCCGCGGACCATTCACTGGTTGGCCATCTGTGCGCTTAGTGTGCTCGTGATTGGACGTTATACTTCATCCAGTTCACTCGCGATCGTCACTCTACCGATGTTGGCGATGAGTGGATGGTTGATAATCTGGCCGCCGCCAGCCAAACACCTCAAGCGGGTCGGATGGACGCTGGTTGTCGGCACCGTGGTCACTGCCGTCTGGATGATCGTTGTTGTTTGACGAAACTTTCTTTGAGTGATTTGATGCACACTAAACAGACCTCTAGTCTGAAAACGTCCGGTTTCTATTCCGTCCTCTTCACGTTGCTTTCGGTCGGCTGCCTGCACGCAGCAGAGCCGATCGTGGTGAAAGAGAACGGCGGATGGTGCTGGTTCCAGGGGAAACGTGCGGTCGGATCGGATGGCAAGGTCTTTTTCACGTCCATTTCCGGCGACGACCATGGAGACTGGAATGCCGGCGACCTGGTGGTGACCGAGCTGAATCTGTCGAGCGGTGAAACCTCGCATTTCTGTCTGCATGCGACGCTTCAACGGGACGACCATGCCGTCGCGGGACTCTGCCTGCTCGCTGATGGGCGATTGCTTGCCGTTTATGGAAAACATGGCAACGATCATTTCCAACGGTCACGGATCACGCTTCGTCCGGGTGATATCAGCGAGTGGACCCAAGAACAACGGTTTGATGCCGGGGCGGGCTACACGTACTCCAATGTTTACCGATTGCCCGGCGAAGACGATCGCATTTATAATTTCCATCGCGGACGTGGTTTTAATCCCAACTGCAACTTTTCCGATGACGGCGGATCCACCTGGAAGTACGGCTGGCGATTGATGCAGCGGACGTCTGCTGACCTGAGCGATGACCCCAGATACACGGGCATGGACGGCCGGCGACCCTATGTTTGTTATGCCAGTAATGGTCGCGACGAAATCCACTTCATCGCGACCGACGATCATCCCAGAGCGTATGACAACAGCCTGTATCATGGATACTACAAGGCCGGAAACCTGCTGGCGTCCGACGGCACGATCTTGGCACCCCCCACCGCAGCCGGCCAACCGCTGAAACCGCGTGACTTCACCGAAGTGTTTACCGGGACGGCGGCTCGAGTCGCCTGGGCCAGTGACATCGAAATCGACGCGCTCGGCAACCCATTCATCGCGTTCTCCGTCCAGGTCGATGGCGCCGCGATGCGCAACCGCCGCGGTGCAGGTGGGATGGATCACCGCGATTTTTATGGCCGTTGGGATGGATCGCGGTGGCACGTGCACGAAATGGCTCATGCGGGAACCAAATTGTATTCCGGCGAAGACGACTACACCGGGTTGGTCGCGCTGGATCCGCAAGACCCCAACTACGTCGTCATCTCCACCAACGCAGATCCGGTCTCCGGAATGCCGCTGGTTAGTCGCACCGACGGGCAACGGCATTGGGAGCTGTTCGCAGGAACAACCAGCGACGGGGGCGAGACCTGGACGTGGACCGCCCTGACGAAGGATTCGACGCAGGATCAATTGCGTCCGGTCATTCCGAAGACTGAATCAGACACGCGAGTGATCTTGTGGACACGTGGAACCCTGAATTCCTACACCGATTATCACCTCGACATCGCCGCACTCCCGGTGCCGCGCTAAAACGCTCGCACCTCCACCAACCTCGTCCTCAACGCACGCTTGGCCATCTTTCCAAGCATCGCGACCACAATCGGGTGTCACACGCTTCAATACTTTGAAATCATCAGGTCGATCCCCGGTTGCATCGCACGTCTCCATAATTGTTCGACGTGGGGCGTAAATTCTGGATCGTGTTGCGCGACGGCGCTACAGAGTGTGTCGAGCCAAAGTTCGTACAGATGCGGAGCGATCTCCGCATGATTGCGATCGTGACGCTCGGCAAGCTGCAGCAATTCGGCGTGATTGCGATCCTGATTCTCACTGAACAGGATCAACACCAGTAGCGATTCCCGAAGCACCAGTTTTTGATGCACCATGTCGGTGAACTGGAATTTGATTCTCACTTCGTCCGAACTGGCCAGAAACAGTTGGTAGAACGTGTCAATGAACCCTTCACCGCTCATGCAGCGCCGATAGGTGGCGACAATCGCACTTGAGTCTTCTGAAATCATGATTGCTTTCTTCGTTTTGTACCCGGCACAATCGCGGATGGGCCGAGATGACGACCCTGTCTGTATGGGTTCTTCGCGGATTTTAGTGGGTGCTCTCGAATACTCGGGGAAGGTTTTTTGAGGGATGACTGCGATGTCCGATGGTTCTGTTCGGTAGGACGGCGAAGCCAGGTGAAGCGGAGGCGGGCTCTGCTCTCAAGGAACTTCCTACCCAGCTAGTTCATTGGGGACCACTCGCAGGTTGAGTGCAGCTGCCCGTTTCGCCAGGTTTTCCATTGCTCGCTTCTTGTATTGCTGTTCGTAATAGTCGTTGCCGACATCGACATATTCCCTCCCGTACTTCAGCATCCCATAAACTATTTTCGCGAGCTTGTGGGCCGTCGCCGTGATCGCTTTGGGTGAACCAAGACGGGAACGGATCCTGCGAAAGAACGCTCCTAAGGCGCAGTTTGATCGTGCCAGGGACGCGGCGGCTGTTCGAAGTGCGGCGGCGGCTCGGTTCGCACTTGTACGTGTTTTACCACTGAGCAATTTCCCACCTGTCTTCTTACTGCCCGGACATAGGCAAAGCCAAGAAGTGAAATGCTTCTCTGTTGCCCACCTACTCATGTCGGTACCGATTTCAGAAATCAGTGTGATTGCGGATTGACCGCTAATCCCATCAATGGTCGTCATGTCGACGCCCAGCACCCGGTAGAGCTGATTGCGCATATCGAACCGGGGGCTATTGCTTCCAGCTTTAGGAGCCTTCAGCTTCGGCAGAATCTCACCGTCACTTCGGTCGGAAAATGTACCCAAATGTTCTTCAAGCTTGGAATCGACTTCCGACAGTTTGGAACCGTAAAAACGGTACAGTTCCAGAGCCTGTTTTAACGCAAATACATGTTCTTCACGCCAATTGCCTTCCAGAGCTTTCGCGATCGTCGACTCGTCATTTTTGCACCTTGGATCGCGAAGTTTTGCGAGTAGGTGAGGGTCTCGACTGCCCGCAACAATGGCATCCAAAATGGCAAGGCCAGTGGTGCCGGTGATGTCCGAAATGACGTGATGGAGCTGGACATTCATTTCCATCATCGCCTTCTGCATCCGTTGGATATGCTCGCTCGCGTTGGCGACGAGCATGGCTCGTTGCCGCATGTAAGAACGCAGAACACAAATTGCCGAATCCGGTCGAAACGATCCGGCCAGCAAACCGTATGTGTGAAGCTGCTGGATCCACTGGCAATCCAAGACATCCGTTTTTCGGCCAGGAACGCTCTTCAGCTTGCCAGGCTCAACAAGCTTCACTTCAAACCCCCTGGCTTCGAGAAGCTCGAAAACTGGAATCCAATAGACCCCTGTTGACTCCATTGCAATCGTTTTGATTCCGCACTCTTCCAACCAATCTGCGAGCGACGCCAGATCGGATGTAAAGGTGCCGAAGCAGCGAACGTGTGATGAGTCGCGATCGGAGGGCACGGCAACATAGTGCTGGGTCGAACCAATATCGATGCCGGCAGCGTTCAAGTTGATTGTGTCAAGTGATTGTGGAACGGGTGCGTTGTCAATCGGAAACCCACCACGTGATCGACGCTTAGGTTTCCCAGAGGATTTCTTCTTGGCCATGGCGGAACTCCGAAAGGTGACTTCAACGGAAAAACGCGGCAGGCGCGGGAGTAGGGCTCTGTTATTCTCTCAAACGGGGTCAACGCCGTGAGGCGAGCCACCAATGTCATTTTCAAGCAAACTCCCGGGACCAGGCTGAGAAGCGGGCACGAAGCACCACGTAGAGAACGGCCTCCACGACCCGCCGCGTATCCGACATGATAATCCTCACACCCAGTTCCTCGGAATCATTTGGTCACTTGTGGCCTGCGGCGGCTGAGGAGCAACCCGCCAAGGAATCACCTGGTCTGCGATGCGCCGAAGGTGCTTCGTGCCCTCGGCCGGCCCCCGTGTCGGCGGAGGGTCGTTTGAACCGAGCGTTTGTCCTCGCTCTCCCCATTCGGACATCGCAGCAATGCCTCGAAAAACCTGGGGCCTGAGCGATTAGCCACTCAAATCCACGAAGAATCGTCTGTATGAAAGATTACTCGATTTCCAGCGCCTTGACAAAAAGCACGTTATTTTCTTTGTGGATGTGCTGGTGCATGTCGGCTTCCAACTTCTCCAGCGAGTCGAGCATTGCGCGGTAGGTGTTGCAGGCCCACTGGGGCGGAACAAAATCGTCGGTCGCCTCGCGCAAAATGGCCAATGCATCGCCGGCTTGGTCGTGTTCGTGTTCCATTTGCCGGATCGGATTGGCGACACTGCCGCAATGGAACTCGGGTCGGTCGGTGGACGCTTCCAATTGCCGAATGATGGGAAACAGGATTTTCTCTTCCTTCATCATGTGCGGTTCGAGTTCGTTCTTGAGAGCCACGAACGCCTTGCGAACCGTCGCCAGTCGAGGCTCCTTGTCACCGTGGACTCGCGACACCTTTTCGGTCATGAAGTCCAGTCGCGGCAATTCCTCGCGCAGATAGGCGTGATGGGTCGATTCGATGTGATCGGCCAACTCGGTCAAGGTCATCGCGTCGGCGTCAACGGTGGGCACTGAATCTCGCTGCGAGTCGCATTGCCCCAGTCGCGCAACGACGTCCTCGGGGTCGACCTTTCGCTTGGCACAGGCGGTTGCCAGCGAAATCTTGCCGCCGCAGCAATAGTCGATCTTGAGCGATTCGAACACGCGGGCGCGATCAGGAAGTTCGCGGACGAGTTCACCGACGGTGGTTTGTATATCAACGGTTTGCATCGATTTTCTCTATCGTTCTCCGACCACTCCGCCGGTCGGCATTCAAAAAAAGACGAACCGGCGGAGCGGTTCGGCGATTTCCTAAATCGCTTCGTCAGTCTTCTTGAACGAATGGCCGGTTTTCAGTCCTGCGACAAACAGGACCAGTGCCAATGCCCCGAAGAAGAAAATGGTGTCGCCGGGGACTCGCATCCAACGCAGCGTTTGCATCAGATCGGTCTGCATGAACTCGCTGCTGCGGGCGTACCAGTAACCGGTCTCCACCGACGCTTTGGTTTGCAACAACCCGACCGGCAGCAAGCTCAACACGCACATCGCGAACAAGCCGATGTTCATGCCCCAAAAACCGATCCGCAACAAACCGTCCTTCCACTGCCGCGCCGGGATCAGCACCCGCAGGCACATCAGCATCAATCCCATGCCCAGCATCCCGTAGACGCCGAACAATGCCGCATGCCCGTGCAGCGGCGTCGTGTTCAGCCCCTGCATGTAGTACAGCGCGATCGGCGGATTGATCATGAACCCGAACAATCCCGCGCCGACCATGTTCCAGAACGCGACGGCGACAAAGAAATAGATCGGCCACTTGTATCGCTGCACCCACGGCGTCGCCTTGCTGCGTCGCAAATCTTCCATCGCGTCAAATCCGATCAGGGTCAGCGGGACGACCTCGAGGGCGCTGAACACCGACCCCCAAGCCAGCGCGACCGTGGGCGTGCCGGAGAAGTACAGGTGGTGCAACGTGCCGATGATGCCACCGGACAGGAAGATCGTGGCGGCCAACAGTGCCGCCGCCGCGGCGATTCCGGGTTTGACCAGATTCAATCGCATGAACACAAACGCGATCACCGTGGTCGCGAAGACTTCAAAGAAACCTTCGACCCACAAATGGACCACCCACCAACGCCAGTACTCGACCATCGTCAGGTGCGAATGCTGACCCCACGTCAAACCGGCTCCATAAAACAGGGCGATCGCGGCGGTGGCGACCGCCAAGAGGATGACCAGATGCCGCTGGTTGTTCGCTTCCAACGCGTGACGGTCGCCCCCGTCGGCATTGAAAGCGGCCAGGGAATGGCTGGTGCTGAATTCAGACCCCGCCGTGGCGACATCCGGATTCGCGACGGGCAAATTCCCAACCCCGTTCTTCCGCAGCGCCGGAAGCAGCACGCAAATCATCAGTGCCAACCAAAGCAACAATCCGACCATCAGCAGGATCTGCCAAAAGCGTCCCAGTTCAACGTATTCGTAGCCTTGATGTCCAAAGTAAAACGATTGTCCGTCCGTCATCCGGTTCATCACGCTCAACCATTCCCCGGCCAGCGATCCGACCACGACCAACAACAACGCCGCGAACAACACGTTGACGCCCAGTCGTTGAAACTTGGGCTCGTGATGACTGACCAGCGGCCCGATAAACAACCCGGCGGCCAGCCAAGCGGTGGCGATCCAGAACAAGCCGATCTGCACGTGCCAGGTACGCGCCACCGTGTACGGCAGGTACTCCGCGAGCGGGAACCCATAGAACCCGTCCCCTTCCACACCGTAGTGTGCCGCGACAATGCCGAGTGTCATTTGCACCAAGATCAACGCAGCGACGACCCAGAAATACTTGATCGTTGCCTTCTGCGATGGAGTCGCTTCCCATAGCGAGAGCGGATCGGAGGTGTGCGCGTGACCTTCTTCCTCTTCTTCTCTTCGTGAAGCGTACCACCAAGCCATCGCGGAAATTCCGGCCAACAACACAATCACGCTGACACCCGTCCAAACGATGTTGTCGCCCGTGGGTCGATTGCCGACCAGTGGTTCGTGCGGCCAATTGTTTGTGTAGCTCGCGATGTCACCGGGCCGAGTCGTCACCGCCGCCCAAGACGTCCAGAAATAAAAGGCCGAGAGCTTGCGCAATCGCTCTTCGCTGGAGATCGCACCGGCGGGAATCGCGTAGTCCGCGTTGCCGTCGATAAAAACCGTTTTGTAGTGTTCGACGTTGCTGGCGAACGCCTCGGCGCGGATCGGGGAGACGGTCGCGATCCCCGTGGACGCGTCGTAATTGTTCTCATGCAATTGTTCGGCCAGTCGACCGGTGAGTTGCCCTTGTTGTTCGGCGTTCAGTTCCGCGAAGGGATTGCCAAACTCCTCCGTCCCCCATTTGTCGAGAATGAAGACGGCTTCGCGGTGCAGCCAATCCGCCGTCCAATCGGGCGCGACATAGCTGCCGTGTCCCCAGACGCTGCCGACCTGCATGCCGCCCATCGACTGCCAGACATTTTGGCCTTCGCCGATCTCCCCGCTGTCGACCAGCGTCACGCCGTCGGTCGTGACGAACCGGTCGGGAATCGGTGGCATCTCCTGGAAGATACGCGTCCCAATCCAACCCAGGATCAGGAAGGAAACGATCATCACTGCCGCAAACGCGAGCCAAAGTTTTTTCATGGGTGTGGGTTTCTAGTGTGGTTGGATTTTCATGCCGACCCTTATCTACACCAAACGGTATAGAATTAATCCGGCGCGTCAAGAGGTGTCCGAGGGAGGTTCGAAGTTTCCCTGGCCGCGGTTGGCGAACGGCGCTATGCAGGAACGCCGCAGATCCAAGCACATCATCAGGGGTTTTGCAGGCTCATGGACGACAGCCTTTCCAGGCTGTCGCTGGTTTCGACGGCCTGGAAAGGCCGTCGTACTTTCTCGGACGCTTCCGGTTCAACCGGCGTCGCAAAGACGATTCACCAGTGGCACGACGGCGAAGCCATGTTGCTGCAACTCGGCGAGGGCGGCCACGCCGATCCGCCCATGACCCGACGACTTCCAGCGATTCCGTTGGATTTCAATTTCGGGGTCGTCGCCACCGACGTAATCGTGAATCAGACGCCGCACAACACGTTGGCTGGTCCCTGCGGGAACGATGGCATCAAAATGCAACACCGTTCCGTCTGGATCGGTCGCGTAGGTATCGAAGCAATCGTACTTCATCGGCATTCCTCCAGCGGTCTCGAGTGATGCTCTCCAAAAACTTGATGGTGACGTGCCGAGCGGCCGAAACCTGCACCACAGGTACATCTTTCGGTTTCTCCAAGTCGATACGTCGATTCATTTGGTAAAATTTCTCGAAACGCTTCACATTGCTCGCATTTCACCGAAGCGACTGGCGATCTCTATCCTTGCGTCGCTGATTGATCACTGGACGCCGTGATTTGACTTGCGTGGTGTCGGCGAAGAGACTGTTGGCGGGAACCGGATTCGGTTCCAAACCGTCCTCCAGCGGAATTCAACATGATTCAACTACTTGCTTCGACGCGGCCTGATTGTCAACGGACGCGATCACGACGTTCATGGCGCAACATCGCAACACTCGCCGTTGCCGCGGTTGCGACGCTACTCGGGCAAACCGTCGCGACTCCGAGCTTGAGGGCCGAGCCGACCACTCGCCCCAACATCGTCTTCATCCTGGTCGACGACTTGGGCTATGGCGACCTGGGGTGTTATGGCCAGAAACTGATCCAGACGCCGCGTTTGGATCAGATGGCTGCTGAAGGGATGCGGTTCACAGATTTCTACGCCGGCAACACGGTCTGCGCCCCCTCGCGCAGCGTCTTGATGACCGGGCAACACATGGGGCACACCCACGTCCGCGGCAACGCCGGCGGCCCCGACATGTCGAAACAGTCGCTGCGCAGCGAGGACGTGACGGTGGCGGAGGTCTTGAAAGACGCGGGCTATCAGACGGCACTGTGCGGCAAGTGGGGACTCGGCGATGACGCCCTCGGTGGACGCGAGGGATTGCCGCGACGGCAGGGTTTCGATTTCTTTTACGGTTATCTGAATCAGGTTCACGCCCACAACTACTACCCCGAATTCCTGTGGCGCAACGAGACCAAGTCGCCGCTCCGCAACGTCGTGCAGCGAAACAATCGCAGCTACGGCGGGTTCACCGGCGGCTGGGCGACGAAGAAAGTCGACTACAGCCACGACTTGATCGCCGAAGAGGCGTTGGGATTCATCAAGCGGAGTGCGGAAAACAAAGACAAACCCTTTTTCCTGTACCTGTCGCTGACGATCCCCCACGCCAACAATGAAGGCACCGGGGGCACCGGAAACGGTCAAGAGGTTCCGGACGACGGGCCCTACGCGGACAAGGACTGGAGCGACAACGACAAGGGCCAAGCGGCGATGATCACACGGATGGACGGTGACGTCGGCCGGCTGTTGGACCTGCTGGATGAACTGCAGATTTCCAAAGACACCGTGGTGATGTTCTCCAGCGACAACGGCCCGCACGACGAGGGCGGCCATGACACCGAACGCTTTGACCCCGCCGGACCGCTGCGGGGCATGAAACGCGATTTGTATGAAGGCGGCATCCGCGTGCCGTTTATCGTGCGTTGGCCCGGAACGACGCCGGCCGGAACCACGTCCGACCACATCGGCTACTTCGGCGACCTGATGGCCAGCGCCGCCGAACTCGCCGGCGTCCCCTGCCCCGAGAATACCGATTCGGTCAGCTTCGTCCCCACGATCACCGGCAACGCCACCGAGCAGGCCAAGCATGATTACCTGTACTGGGAATTCTACGAACGCGGCGGCAAACAAGCCGTGCGGGCCGGCAACTGGAAAGCGATCCGAATCCCGATGCGAACCGGAAAGACACAGCTTTTCGATCTCAGCCAAGACATCGGCGAAACCGAGAATCTGGCCGACAAGCATCCCGACATGGTCGAACGCATGGAAGCGATGATGGCCGACGCCCACACGCCGCATCCGAACTGGCAACCGCGTTAAGATCCGTGGGTACGCTTTGCCATCCGTGGTCTTTTCACTCCACACCTTGGAGGTCGCGGAGGGTGACTTTAGTCACTGCTTGACCGCCCAGAAGGAAATGCCATGACCAAGCCTAATCGATCGAGAATCAGTCGGCGCGAGTTGCTCAAGAGCGTGTCAATGACACCCGCGATCGGTGCGTTGACATCCACCGCGATGGCAGACGACAGGGATGACGTCATTGCGCGAGCGGGTTCGTCACTGATTCGCGAGGAGAACGCCAAACCGGGCTCGCGCGACTGGCAACTCACGCGGGTGCGTCTGGATTCACGCGACGGGGTTCGGGCGTCGAAGATCGAGGGGTATTGTTCGCGGCAGAGTGTGGCGGCGGGCGAATCGATCGACATCATGGTCTCGACCGACCCGGCGCAAGCGTATGTGATCGAGATCTTTCGCACCGGGTATTACGGCGGTCGCGGGGCGCGGCTGATGACCAAACTCGGGCCCTTTGACGGTTCGGTGCAACCGGTGCCGGAGGCCGGCGACAAGCGGATTCGGGAATGTCAATGGACGCCATCGGTAACGCTGACGATTCCCGATGACTGGCCCAGCGGCGTGTACTTGGGTCGGCTTTCCACGCTGACCGATTCGACCGGGTTTGGTTACTGGCAAAACTACGTCGTCTTCATCGTCCGGGACGACCGCCCCGCCGACATCCTGCTGCAGTGCAGCGACAACACTTGGCAAGCGTACAACCAATGGCCCGATCGCGACTCCGTCTACACGCACCCCAAAGGCAACCAGGGTCCCTGGGCCGACGTCAGCTTTGACCGCCCCTACGGCATGTATCCGCAGATCTTTGAGAATCCACAAACGATCGGATCGGGCGAGTGGTTGTGCTTTGAGTATCCGTTGGCCTATTGGTTGGAAAAGCATGGCTACGATGTGACCTATTGCTCCAACAGCGACATGCTGACGCCCGATCGAGGCTTAACGTGCAAGACATTCATCAGTAATGGACACGATGAATACTGGGACATCCGGCAATACAACAGCGTCGTCAAACTGCGTGACGAAGGTGTCAGCTTGTTGTTCCTATCGGGCAACTCGGTGTGCTGGGTCAGCCCCTTTCGCGGCAGCATGGATGGCCGTGCGAACCGGATTCTGTTTCGCGGGGGGCCGTACGGCGGTGAGTACAAATGGGCGGAACTTCGCGAGCAACAGCACGGGCCGTTTCCGCATCGCGGCCCCGACGAAGGTTACTTGATGGGCTCGCGAAACGTTGATCCCGTCAACGGTGGCGGCGATTGGGTTTGTGCGCTGCCGGACCATTGGATCTTCGAAGGCACGGGCATGAAGCAAGGCGAAGCGATTCCCGGCTTGATCGGCTGGGAGTATCACGGCGACCCGCCGAGGGACATTCCCGGTCTGCAGGTCGTCGGCAAAGGAACGGCGCTGCAAGGCGGCGTGAATCCTCAGGCGTGGACGTCGACGGTCTATCCCGGCCCCAAAGGCAACTTTGTCTTCAACGCCTCGACGATCTGGTGGTGCCAAGACCTGGCCAGTCCGCCGGGGCACTGGATCCCCTGGTCGCACTGGAGTCGCCCCCACGGGCCGGACGATCGTGTCCAACAAATCACCCACAATCTGCTGCGGCGGGCGATCAACCCGGTGGCGTAAGCTTCCCGCTTGCGAGTGTTGCGGTGGTGGACGCAACCCCACTCCGTCCGACGTCGCCGGTGTGTGACATTCGAGGTTTGCGGCCCAACCACGCAGGCCCCGCTGGCGCCGCAGATCGCTAGAATACAATTTCATCGACCGGTGAACGAAAACACTCGCGATCGATTCCATTGTTCAAGTCCATTGTTCAAGGATCGTAAGCGAGTGCCCCACTCGCACCGGTCTGATCAAACCAGTCATCCCGACTTCTTGGAATCCCATTCATGAGTTCTTCGCATGGTCCGCGTCTCGCGGTTGTTGTGCCGGCCCTTCTTTGCTGCTCTGTCCTTTTCTGCTGCGGCGAATCGGACGTCCAAGCTCAGACGCTTAAAATAGATTTTCTTTCCAGTGGCGTCTCGCGAAAGATCGGCGGCTATCGTCCGATACGATCTCAGATGGACCAGGAAGCGGACATCGTCGAGGCGGCACCGGAAGACCTGCAAGCCGCCCGCTACGGATTCTTCGAAGTTGGCGACCAGAAGTGGGCTTACATTTTGGATGAGCCCGAAGAGGGCGATTCGAAACTCTACATCGACACCAACGGCGACGGTGACTTGACCAATGATCCGGAAGCGGAATGGAAGTCCAGCAAGCAAGGTGAATACACGATGTACAGCGGAAGCGGAGAAATCGATTTGGGGGATGACAAGATCGGCACGATCAATTTCTTTCGCTTCGATCCGAACGACGAGCGCCGCCAATCTCTCAAAGACACGATCCTGTTCTACACCGATTTCGGATACGAATACACGTTCGAATTGGACGGACAAGAGTTCAGCACGTTCGTCAGCGGGTCGCCCTCGCAATCGACTCGATTCCCAGTCGATCGCGACGGAAATGGAAAGATCAGCCGTCGATTCGAAACCGCTTCGGTCGGCAAGCCTTTCAATTTCACGGGCACGACCTACGTCTTCGAATTGAAGGACGGAGCACTCTCGCTGGAAGAGGCCGCCGAAGAACTGGAGCAAATGCAGATGCCACCGGATCTGACAATCGGCAAGCAAGCCCTAACGTTCACCGCGACGACGATGGACGGCGACGAGATCAACTTCCCCGATTCCTACGCGGGCAAGATCGTGATGCTGGATTTTTGGGCCACCTGGTGCGGCCCCTGTATCGGCGAAATCCCGCACATGAAAAAAGCCTATGCGAACTGGCACGAAAACGGATTCGACATCCTCGGCATCAGTTTTGACCGCGCCGACATGGAAGAAAAGATCCTGGCGTTCCTGGAAAAAAACGAGCAACCCTGGCCACAGATTTACGAGGGGAAGATGTGGGACACGACGCTCGGCAACATGCACGACGTCAGCGGGATTCCCTTTGTCCTGCTCGTCGACGGCGACAGCGGTGAAATCCTGGCCACCGCAAGACAACTACGAGGCCCCGGCTTGAGCGATTTCATCAAAGCTCAGCTGGAACAGAAATTCGACATCGAACTGGAAGACAAACCGGATCCGGCCGACGAGGAGGAAGCCTCCAAGGAAGCCTCCAAGGAAGCCGAAGACAAGGAAGCCGAAGACGAGGACTCCGAAGACAAGGACGGCGCGGGGGAATCGGAAGAATAGCCGATCGCCCGTTTCAAAGTTCCTTCCATCCAGACGGCTCGACGTCGATCAAGGGAATGTCAGTTTCTTGAGAAATCGGATCCCGAAACTGCCATAATCCTGTCCATCGACGTCACCGTCTCCATCGCGATCCAGGTCGGGGTCGAAGCCGCTCTGGCCGCTGGACTTGAGGAACGCGAGCCCGAATCGGCCGTAATCCTGACCATCGACGTCACGATCACCGTCGGTGTCGCCGTAGAGCCGGAAGAATCCGTCGGCCTCCTCGGCACCAAAGACATGATCGTCAACCATGCCCGGACCTCCGCTCGCCGACTGCACCGACGCGGCAGCAATCGTCAGTTTGTAATGCCCGTCGGCAAGCGAGTTCCCGAGTGATCCCTCCCCGAGGCGTCCATCGACCGACGGCCCCGCCCCGAAGGTCAGCGCGACGGATGTTTTGCCATCGGCGTTGACCGCTGCCGTGACCACCAGCGACGTCACTTGGGTTTGAGTGCTGAGATTCTCAAGGCTAAACGCCGTCGCCAGCGCGGCATGATCGACTTCATCGTCGAACATCACCTCCAGTGATGTGACTTGGGAACGACTGGCCGAGCCGCGATTGATGGCAATCGACTCGACGGTCGGGACGACCAGTTGGCTGAGCTGCACCCCCGGAGAAAACTCGGATGTCCCCCTGAGCTGGTGTTCCGCGGTGGCAGTCAGGTACAGATCCGGGGCAACGACGTCCGGCACCGTCATTTGAAAGGTCCCCAGACCCGTTGGACCGGTGCTGGCGTACGCAGTCCCCAAGTAAATCTCACCCTCGGCTTCTTCCGCAGCGGCGACATCATTGGCAAACAGTTCGATCGAAAACGTTGTATCTGGATCGCTTTGCAGCGTGCCGAAGATTACCGTGTTGGTTTCTGAAATCGCGACGCGCTGGATCGTGGGCGTGTTTTGCAGCCCGTTGGGCCCGGCATCGACGTCATCAGGATCGTTCGGCGTCGGTCCGTCGTTGCCGAGATCGATTCCAAGACCACCGTTGTTGAAGATGCTGTTGGGGCCCACAAAAACCCCCTCGCTGCTGCCTGTGATGCTCAGCCCATCGGCAGCATTGCCAAAGATCTGGTTCCTCGCGTCCGAAAGCGGTCCTCCCACAATCGCGACGGACGTGTCATCAAACTCGATCCCGGCTCCGCCATTGTCCGCCACGAAATTCCCTTGCACCCAAACCGTTTCACTGCGACGAATGAATGCGCCGAATCCGCCATTGCCGAGCGGGGTGAGGCGATCGAGACCGAGACCGATCGTGTTGTCCATCAATCGAATTTCAGAATCCTGCAACGTTGCCGTGCCCGGAGAGAAGATCGGTTCGAATTCGAATTCGAACAGAGAAAACATCACCGAATCGTCGCGCACGTTGTCCCAAGTTCCGTCTGTCTTCAACAAAACCGCATCGTCGTTGTTTCCGTTGGCATGGGGTTCGTTTGACCGCCACGGTGCGAAGCCGACCGGATCGAAGGGTTCGTTGGTCGTCCATTGAAACACGGACTCGACATCGCGGTCGTTGAGTCCGATGTAGAGATCTTCGGAGCGGTGAAAGGCATCGGTGGACCGAAACGCCGCCTGGATAAAATCGGCTTCGTCCTGAGAGGTCACGCTGGCCAGATGTCCGCCAACTGCCGTGGCGGTTGATTCGGCGTCCGCCCAAAGCATCGGAGGCGCGATCAGGTAATAGTGGTCGTTTCCACCTTCCGAGACCGGCCACTGAAACACGGTCGTATCCAGGCGGGCGTCCTGGATCGACACGCCGGGGGCACTGTTGGGTACGCCGCTGGGTTCGACACCGTTTCCGCTGATCACGTTCTGTTCAACAATGGCGCGGTACGTGCGTGAGATCAACAACCCTTCACGCCGATTGGCAAGCGGGCTGTTCCCGTCGGCCGTGGTGCCGATCAAATTGCCGGCGATGGTGATGCCGGAGTTAAAATCATCGTTGTGTCCATACCCAGAAAGATCGATTCCAGTGCGATCGTTGCCCGAAACCACGTTGGATGCGGCGCCGAGATTCCCACCGATGCGAAGGTTGGTGGTCCCATAGACGCTGATCCCGTCTTCGCCGTTGCCGAAATCCAGCATACCGGTGATATCCGTTCCGATCTTGTTTCCCAGCAGATCCACTCCAATGCTGTCTTCGATCAGCACTCCATCTCGATCATTTCCAGAGATCAGATTTCCTTCGCCTTCCGCGGCTCCTCCGATCAACACGACGCTCGACGAATCAATATGAATGCCGTCCCGAGTGTTCCCGATCATGGCGGTTCCCGACGCATCGGTCCCGATCCGATTTGCCTGGATGGTCAGATTGGTAGTTTGGGACATCCCGATCCCGCGTGCGAAACTTCCCGCGTTTCCCGAAATCACGTTGCCAGCCCCCGGTGCTCCGATCGTCACATTGAAGGCGTTTCTAATCCGAATCCCTTGCGAGTCTCCCGTGGGGCTACCGTTGGGGATCGCGGCATTGCCGGCCGCGTTGAGCCCGATGATGTTGCTGGTGATGGTGATGTCTTGGATCAGCTGACCAAAATTGTTTCCGATTGCGTTGGTGACGTTGCCTGAGATCACGTTTCCGTGGGCAGGTATCGGGCCGCCGATCAAGACTTCGGACACATCGGTGACAGTGATGCCACGCCCCGAGTTGCCGAGATCAATCACTCCGGTCGAATCGGTGCCGATCAGGTTGCCCGAAATGGTGATCAATGAACTTCCCGCATCCGCGATCACGCCGTGGCTGCCGTTGGCGGAGATGACGTTCCCCAGACCTTCCAGTTTGTTTCCACCGACAGCCACGTCGACCGAATTGCTGATCGACACGCCGCGTTCTCCGTTGCCGAGTGGGTTGTAACCTTGTGAATCGACGCCGACGAAATTGCCGCTGATGTCGATTTCTGAGCTTCCCAGGGTGACGCTGATCCCGTGACGCGTGTTGCCCGAGATGACGTTGCCCGATCCGATCCGCCGGTCTCCGCCGACGCGCACCTGGTGGCTGCGGCCGATCTCAATTCCCTTTTCATCGTTGGCGAGCGGCTGCATGCCGTCGGCCGTCGTGCCGATGTAGTTGCCCGAAACGTCCACGCGGCGACTCAAGTCGACGGCGATCCCGTCTCGAGTGTTCCCTGAAATGACATTTCGATCTGCGATGCTGTGGCCTCCGACGATGACATCCTCGGCGCCGTCGATGAAAACGCCTGCCGTTCCCCGATTCGGCTTGGCGGTCGCTCCTATCGCATCGGTGCCGACAAAGCTGCCCGTCAGAATGGCGTGATCACCTCGGATCACGACGCCCGTATTGCCGAAATCGTTGACCACCAAGGCGTGCAGGGTTGCGAAATCAGATTCGATCACGACCCCGTGGCTTCCGCCGCCCGCTGACAGTCCGCTGATTTCGATTTCTGGTCCGAATGCGTTGGTGTCTCCGCCGAAGGTTTGTTGAGTGGATCCGTCGATGAAGACCGGGTGGCCCGATGCGTTGTTGAGGGTCGGCAAGGCACTTTCGGGCGCGATCCGAAAGACATCCGGCGTGGCATCGCCGCCCGGCAGCAGGGAATCAACGTCGACCAATCCCTCGTCCGTATCGGGGATTTCAAAGCGAATCGTCGCCGGGCCGGATGCAGCGTTTGCATCCAGGATGGCTTGTCGCAACGAGCCGGCACCGCTATCGGATGTATGGGTCACCAGAAAATCGGTCTGTTCGAAGCTGACCTTGTAATCTTCCACTTCGCCTCCGACGACATCGGTGGCGGCATCGGGGACGGCGGTTTCGGCGATGCGAAAACGCGCGAAGGTGTCTCGGGGCCGGGCGTCGCTGGGCACGACGAACGAGACCGTGGAAATTCCCACGGGCAAGCTGAGTGCATCGAGGATGTGTTCACCATCGTCATCCCAATCACCGTCGCCGTTGAAGTCGATCCAGCCGTCGACGACTCCGGGGGCGCCGCCGACATGGACGCCCATTTCCATGGTTTGACCCGCGACCAATTTCGGAATTGTGAAACCGTCCTCGGCATCGGGGGCAGCACCGACAGGGCCCCCCATTTCCATGACGTGGCCCGCGGGCAACGCCGGAATCATCAGACCATTCTCGGCACCGCCCTGGAAAGATTCGCCGAGAAAGAAAATGTCTCGATCATCGCCATCGGCATTGGCTTCGGGCTGCGCACCGGGTTCCTCGTCAACGGTCGCACCGAAGTACGGTGCTCCCGGAACGGTTGCGTGAGAGGTTTGCGGATAGCGCGGCGGTGCGTCGCTGTAGTCGCCATACACCGCACTGGACCGACCAACTTGCGAAACCGCTTGGTATCCACTCACATTTGCATTTCCCCCTTCAATCCCAAAATCAGTTCCATCCAAAAACATCTCCCAGCGACCTTCCGATAACCGAACCGTGTCCTGAGGTTCCGCGGTTGTCGAACCGTCAACAAAACCGACCCCAAACTTGTCCAGCGAGACGATCGGTTTGCCGACGGTCGATGAAACCGCGTCGACGTTCGCCAGAGAGGTCGTGATGTCGCTGGCCGAATGACGTTTGCTGAACTCTCCCGTCTGCACGTACAACGTCAAAAGGTCGTTCCTTGAAACCGATTGATTTTGGCCGCCTAGTGCGAGTTGACCATCTTGTTCAAGGGAAACCACGAACTGACTGCTTCCAACGTAGTCGATTCCGTCGATATTACCGTCCAAAGAAACAGACGCTGCGTCAAACACGTTGGACCATCGACCGCGGCCGGGATCGTAACTGACGATGTCGCCAGGGCCGAAGGTGATTTCACCGCTCTGAGCGTTTCCGGCGGTCGCCCGTCCTTCAGTCGATAAGTACAACAGCCCGCCAGGGTAGGGATAAGCAAACGCATCGATGGTTTCATTTACATCGGTTAGCCCCAGCGATTGAGCGGTGAACACGATTTCGAAGGAGTACTCACCGTTGCTGAATTCCGTCAACTGAACAATGTCAGACCGATCGGGATTGATGATCGAACGATCGGCCGTTGTGTTGACGAGCCGAACCCCGGACTTTTCAAAAGAAAATAGGTGCGTTGATTTGACGAACACCGGTGCCGAGGAAACGTTGCCGCTTAAATTGATCGTGTAGACGCCTGGGGTCGCGTCATGGTGCAACCGAAGCTGTCCAGACTTGGGGCCCGAACTGGACGTGTCCATTCCGACGAAAATGACCTCGCTATCGCCTGGGGGAATCGAAAGTGGAAAGCCGGGGTTCCCGCTCGCGGGAATGCTGAAGTCTGCCGTCGCGGTCGAAGCTGCAGTCAACGTTAGCGGGGCATCACCGGAGTTGCTGATCGTAAAGGGCACGCGACTGGGTTGGGATTCTTGTCCGTCTGGAAACGGATAGGCTCCGCCGTTGGAAGCTCGATCAACAACCAGCATGGCGCCGGATGCGGGGTTGGAGTGGTATGTTCCTTCCAGTCGAATCACGTATGGATTTTCCGATGCGTCGTTGATGTCCAGAGTCAGCAGCGATGTATTGAGACCTTCAACAGCCTGGTCGACATGGAATGCCGGTGATAGGTTGGTGTGGGCTTTCGGCTGGATCGTGATGGGGAACAGTGATCCGTCCATTGAAAAAACATTTCCGGGAAGCGTGAACGAGTTCAACACCAGCGGCGCGTTCCCGACATTGTCGATTCGAATGACGCGCGTCAGCAGTGTCTCCGATAGCGGCGTGACCGTTCCGAAGGGAAACGCTTCCCCGTTTGCAACGCTCGCTTCGATATCCGGCTTGGGCACCTCGACGTCGGCACTGAATTCAATGACAAACGGATTCGCGTCCGGATCGTTTGTTTCGAACGTCAGGGTGCCCGTTCTCGGGCCGGGGGATGACGTGTCGGCCGTGATCGTGAACGTTTTATACTTGCCGCGGGGTTTAACCGTTGTCGGGAAAGCGTCGGGTTGGAGATCGAAATCCCCTTCGATCAAGGGATTCGAAATGACCAAATCGGCGCGTCCATCGTTGTGGACTTCGAAGGTATGGCTAAGGGATTGGCCAACCGTGAAGGTGCCAAACGGATACATGTCGGCGACGACTTCCGGCAGGCTGATTCGTGGTGCAGACTCATTCAAACGCAACAAAAACTGCGATTCATTTTCATCGTTCGTTGAGATCGTGAAGTCACCGCTCTGATATCCGACAACCGCCACATCCAGCTCGACGGTGAAGGGAGCCGACTGACCGGGTTCAATCGGGCTTGGCGGAAAATCCGCGATCAAAAATCCGGCTGGAACTAGCCCGGGCGTCACCGTCAGTGGGTGATTGCCGGTGTTGTTGATCCAGAGTGTTGTTGATGTCGGATCGAGTCCGGATTCGGCGAGATTGACTCGCTGCCCCGTCCCAATCTCATGCCCCGACTCCGTGACCGAAATTTCGGGTTTACTTCCCCAGCGACCGGCCACGACGGTCGTGTGGGACGTCAATCCGTACTGATAGACCGGCAGATGGGCAAACGGATCGTTGCGATCGGTGTTGCGGTACCAGTCGATCCGATTGGCGACCGGGACGTTGCGAGCGACTCCTAAATCGTCGGCGCCGTCGTTGTCCCAGTCGCCGACAACGGGCGTGTCGGTGGGGTCGCTCAGACCGAACTCGAACGGTCCTTCGGTCGCCGCCTCGAAGCCTCCATTGCCGTCGATGTCCAGGTACCATTGCAGCAACCCCGAACCGCGCCTGGCGGTGCCGATCTTATCACGGCCGTCGCCCTCCCAATCGCCCGTCACCGGGTCGCGGACGCCCCAGTCGCCGGTGACGGGAATGTCGCCGCTGAGTCCGAACAGCACCGGTCCGATCTCGGCGGTCTCATTGTCGTCGGTGGTGATGTACCAGTCCAAAAACTCGCCGTTGGGTCGTGCGACGCCGGCGTTGGCGCCGCCGGCACCGTCCCAGTCGCCGGCGACCGGAATGTCGGCCGGCTGCCCCGTCGACGGATTTTCCAGCAATCCAAAGTAAAAGGGATCTTCGTTTGTATTGACGAACCACTGCCATTTGCCGGCGGCGTAGTCCTTGCGGACCACGACCAAGTCGTCTTCGCCGTCTCCGTTCCAGTCGGCCGCCAAAAACACCGAATCGGCGCCGAAATCGTTGCTCAACCCATAGCTTTGGTCGGCTTCGACGTCTGGATCGGAATCCAAATCGAACCACCAATCCGCCGAAGGGCCGTTGGGCACGACCACGGCCGGCCGATCGGGTCCGGCCGAGGCAGCCGCCGCGCCAAACGTCCCGCCATCGCTCTCAGGATCGGAATTCGCCAGATAATTGACCACCAGCAAACCGTCGCGGGGCGTCACCGAACCATCGCCGCTGACGTCAAAATGAGCCACAATCTCCTTCGTCTCTGTTGAGCCGCTCAGGTACTCGATCACCGCTGCGGCATCCGACGGCGTCACCGCCCCGTTTCCATCGACGTCCGCCGGTAATGCTTCGTTGTGCAAATTCGCCGCCAGCAGCAATCGTGGTTCCAACGGATCGCAGAACAGGCTGCGAAAACGGGACCGCTTGGACGGTTTGCGCAACTGTGCTGGAGACCGACGAGCCATTGGAGAACCATCTTGGGGAGAATCGGGCGGACCACACAGAGATTACGAACGACCCTTACAGCCCAGACAGAGGTTGCCGGACGTGTCCACAGACCGTGGAAAGACACTGAACAA
Source organism: Stieleria neptunia (assembly GCF_007754155.1). Lineage (NCBI taxonomy): Bacteria > Pseudomonadati > Planctomycetota > Planctomycetia > Pirellulales > Pirellulaceae > Stieleria > Stieleria neptunia. The sequence goes on from NZ_CP037423.1 coordinate 9,518,470, forward strand.
CTGACTACAATTCTCACTGAGAGGCCCGACAGTCCTGGTCGATTTCCCCCTATGTCTCAGCTATACCACGACGAATCGACGTCCTCCACGTTGCTCCACCGAACCCGGCAAGGAAACCGGCTGGCGCAGGAGCAGATTTATGAAATTTATTGCCCGCTGGTCTATCAGTGGAGCCGAGGTGTGGGGCTGGGGCACGACGACGCGCTCGACAATGTGCAGCAGGTGTTCATCAAACTGTTTTCAAACATTGCCTCGTATGACCAGCAACAGGGACGGTTCCGTCACTGGTTGTGGCGAATGACAAAAAACTTTGCGATCGACCAGTTTCGCAAGCGTCAACGCGACGATGCCTTCCACCGCGAGGTCGCGATGGACGTCCGGTCGATGGACGAACCGGCTTCGGCGACCAGCAACCGAATCCCCCAAGCCGTTGCACGGCGTGCGATCGAAGTCTTGATGGACCGATACGAAGGGCGGACCAGGGAAATCGCGATCGAAGTCTTGGTCCATGGCCGACCGGCCGCCGCAGTCGCCCAACAGTTCAATGTTTCACTCGGAGCGGTTTACACCAATCGATCACGAGCCCTCAAATTGTTGCGTGAATCCCTCAACGAACTGGAGTTTTTTCCCGTACCCGAGCGGAGTCCATCCGATACGAGTTCGTGAGTGAAGAGACGGAAGCAACAAGCGGATCATACGTGGACGATGTAAGGTGCATTCGTAGAGAGGGTGTACCGAGTCTGTTTCAATGCCGTGCGAGGGACGTCACGTGGCTGTTCATGAACGAGGAATTTGTCCGCCACACGAGATCCTCATTCGCTTCCTTCAAGGCGAGGTGGACGAGACGCTGCTGTCGGACGTTTCCGAGCATCTCGAATCCTGCCGACGCTGTGTCGATCTTCTGCAGGAAAACGAAGCGGGCCTGCCGATCGCCCAAGTCACCACCGATTGTTTCTCTGACACCCTTTCCGAAACGGAATTGCAATTCCTTTCGCGCGACTTCTGGAAGCCGGCGGTGCCTGAGCGGATCGGAAAATACCCGATCAAACGCGAGCTAGCGGTCGGGGGGATGGGCGTCGTCTATGAGGCTTGGCATCCGAATTTGATGTGCGATGTGGTGATCAAGACGATCAAGCCCGATCGAAGGATGCGGCTGGATGCCCGCCAGCGAATGTTGGCCGAACAGCAGTTGATGGGACGTCTTCGCCACCGCTCGATCGTCGCCGTTTTAGATGCCGGCGTTGACCGCGACCTGCCTTTCATCGTGATGGAGAAGCTTCCCGGCGTCACACTGACCCGCTGGGTGCGAGATCAATCTGCACCCGCCGAGGGCCAATCAATTCGGCCTGGGATCCCCTGGCGTGATGCCTGCCGCATCGGTCAAGCGATCGCCGAAGGTCTGGCGGTCTTGCATCGATCCGGACTGATTCATCGTGACGTCAAACCGGGCAATGTGATGATCGACGGCGATCAAAAAATCAAATTGTTGGACCTCGGCCTCGCGCTCGATGTCGGTGAAAATGGCTTGTCGGCTGCCGGAGAATCGGTCGGAACGCCCCACTACATTTCACCCGAACAACGCCAGGCGAGAGAAACCGACCGCCGGACCGATCTCTTCGGACTCGCCGCGACAATCGTCTTCATGCTCTCCGGGGCTCCGCCTGAACCGGACGCTCCGATGATCACCTGCGATCATCTCGGCAAGCCATTGCCCGACGAATTGCGTTCTCTGTTGTCACAGATGCTTCACGAGGATCCGGGGCACCGTCCCGATTCCGCCGAACAGGTCGCGGCGCGGCTGGCGATGATCAAACCCCGATCATCACACCGGTGGCAGATCCCGCTCGCTGTGACGATCGGGATCGTTTCCGTGGTACTGACGACCGTCGCACTGCGATGGGAATCACCCGATGCGGCTTCGATCAAAACCGCTCGAGATACCCCCACGCGCTCTCGTCTGTTTGAGCGTCCTGGATTGCAGGCTTCCGGTCTGCTGCCAACGGGTGCCTCGACCAAGCTTGATACCCGACTGCCGCGTCCCGTGGTGGTCAACGCAAAACTTTCCCGTGACGGCCGGTACCTTGCCTGTTTTGGAACCGGCGGAAACTTACGCATCTATGACGTCCGCAGTTCTGAACCGAACCTGGTTCAACTGGTGCGATGTTATGAGTCGACCAACGTGAATCATCCGCAGATCAATTGGATGGACCAGGACCGTGTGATCGCGGTGACAGGATCGGCGTTCGACCGCGTCCTTTTTTGGGACGTGCATCAACAACAGTTCCGGGCCGAAACGCGCCCGTTCACGGACGCACTGGCCGGTCACGTCAACGCCTCGGGGGACCGACTGGTCGTCTGTGATACCGACGGCAGGATCGGCGTCTACGATGCCGACGGCCAGGTCGTGCAAGAATGGTCGCTTCCGCAAGACCTGAAGGCGACGTCCGTCTCGTGGTCCGGCCAGACCTCCGACCTCTTGATTGCGACCACCGCGACGAAGCTGGTTCATTACACCGACGAACTGTCGCACACACGAATCATCGACCGATCCACATCAACCACCTGCATCCTTTCACTTCCGCAAGGCCAATGGTGCTTCGGCGACCCACACGGCAAGGTTCATCACGTCGATCGCGATTTTGAAACGATTGCGGTGCACTCGATCGCCGATCGGCCGATACACAGCATCGTGATGGGGGATCAACCGACGCAGATCGTTGTTTCGGCGGACCAGGTCAAACGGCTCGACCTGCAGACAGGCCGTTACGTCACGATTCCAGACAATCGCAACCACCGGTCTCCCGTTCTTTTACAACGATCCAGTGCCGGAGTCTTGTTCGCCGGTGGCGATGTCCGGTTTTCGCCGTTCCTCTCTGCCGACCAACCCTCGACGTTGCTGACCGGTACCGAGCAGATTCTGACCGACATCGACATCAGCCCTCAATCGGACCACTTGGCCTTCTGTTCAACCGTTGGCATCACCGTCGCCGACACGCAGGGAAAAATTCGATTCCGACAGCGCGGCGACAAAGGTGGTTTCCAAGAATTGCAATGGTCTCCCGATGGCAACCGTCTGGCCGCCGTCGCAGGCTGGGGAGGGCGACGTCTTTCTATTTGGAGCTTCGATTCGGCCGACGCGGACACGCTGCATTTGCGGCATGCCATCGATGCCCCGAACTCGGTGACCACATTGGCTTGGTTGAATGAGCAAACGTTGATCACCGTCGGCGAAGCGGGAGTCGCCCGGCACTGGGACATCGGATCCGGGACGATTTCCGCGTCACACGACGTCGGCGGCTTTGTTCGCACCCTGGCCGTCTCTCCCGACCGAAATCACGTGGCTATGGGGCTGCAGGACGGCACTCTCCGGATCGCAGATCCGACACTCACGACGCTCGCTACCGTCGTGTCCCCGCGCGACGTGTCCGCGGACGGCGTGTCCGCGGACGGCGTGTCCGCGGACGGGGGCGGAGCGATCCGAAAGGTCCGTTGGCACCCGACCGAAAATCAAATCGCCGTTGTGGATGAACAACGCCACATCAAAATCGTGGACGTGGACAGTGGCAGCGAGCTGGCGGGGATGCATTCACCCTGGGTCAAACCCCTATCGCTATGTTGGGCGGGCGATGGACAGGAACTGGCCGTCACTCCGCTGGGGATCTTTGGCATCGGGGCTACGGGAGAGTTTTCCCAACGTCGGCAGTTGCGGCGCGGCACGTGCGTGGACTGGTCTGCCGACGGTGACATGCTGGCGTTCGGGGAGTCGCTCTCGGCTGTTCACTTCTACCGCGCCGGTCAACACCATTGGTCCATCGTCTTGGACCAGATCGATTCCGCAATCACGCTGGATGCCAACGGCAACGTCATTTCACGATGGGGATCGACCGACGACTTGATTCGCTGACGAAATGCCCCTCCCCGGAAGAAGCTCGGTCTTCTGCGGCACCATTGGGCCATGATCCCCAGCAGATGTTATATTCAAGGAATTCGGTCGATCGTCGGCTGTGAACTCTACCCCGCCATCATCGCGGGGCGATCCGCCGAACAGGAAGCGAATCGGGACCGTCGCCCGCGGAGTGATGAACGATGCAAATGTCAGACTGTCATCACTGCGAATCACCGTTTGTCCGCCCGCCCCAAAATAGCATCGGGTCGGGGACGGGGGGATGACACAAAATGATCCCCGCGGGCGTCAGGGCCCATCACCCGACGATGAACTGACGATCGCCTCGAACGAAACGGTGGGGGATGCGTCGCGAACCTTGTCGGACGCGTCTGCCAGGTCACCCAATGGCCCACAGCACGGGCTGGGATCGGGGCACGTGGCAGAATATCGCTTGATCGACGTGATCGGCGTCGGTGGGATGGGGATCGTCTATCGGGCCGAAGACGCACGACTGCGCCGAACGGTCGCGCTGAAGGTCATGAAACCCGAAGTGGCGGCCAACGCGATGGCCCGCAAACGGTTCCTCCGCGAAGCCGAATCCGCCGCCCGAATCGATCACGAGAATATCGTGACGATCTACCAGGTCGGGGAGCACGATGGCGTGCCGTTCATCGCGATGGGTTATCTGGTCGGGGAATCGCTACGACAGAAACTGAAACGCGAAGGTCGAATCGAGCCACGCATCGTCGCAAACATCGGCCGTCAAGTCGCGACCGGACTGGCCGCCGCCCATCAACTCGGTTTGATTCATCGCGACATCAAACCGGAAAACCTTTGGCTGGAAGCGGAGACGGGGCGGGTCAAGATCCTGGATTTCGGGCTCGCCCGGACTCAAGAATCAGACATGCGGCTGACGCAGTCGGGCATGGTGCTGGGGACGCCCAAGTACATGTCACCCGAACAAGCGACGGCGAAAACCGTTGACCATCGCAGCGACCTCTTCAGCCTGGGGAGCGTGCTGTACCATTTGCTCAGCGGCCACGAGCCCTTCGGCGGCAAAGACTCTGCGTCCACCTTGATCAACGTCACCCAAGCCGAATTCGCGCCGGTGGAGAAAGTCTGTCCGCACTTGAATCCGGCGCTCGGTCGAATCATCAATCGGCTGCTGGCGAAACATCCCGCCAAACGCCCGCAAACGGCCCGCGAAGTCGCGATGACGCTGGCGGAAATCGAGCAGCAACTCGAAGCCGAGTACCAGGAAAACGCGAGGCGGCAAAGCCTGACCGAAACAGCCGAACTGCCGGCGACGGCTTCCTCGTCACCTGCGTCGGCCCCGATTCCGATCAACGTGTCCACCGCCACCGGCAAACCGCCCCTGCTCTCCCTCGTCCTGCTCGGCCTGGGAATCCTGCTCGTCGGACTGTTGCTCCTGGCGTTCCTGTCGGCCAACTAACAGGCACGGTGCCCGCAGGGAATCCAGCCACCATTAATCTCCAGCCTTCAGGCGTTCTGCTTTCCGCATGTACGACGGCCCTTCCGGGCCGTCGCCCGTCGGGCTCGCCCCGACGACCGGGGAGGTTGCACTGGATACAATTGCGGCCCTGATGTGTTGCCCCTCACCCTCAGCCTGGACCGTCAAAAACGCTGCAGCGACCACCGTAAGCGACCCGAATTGGAGCGACAGTTTCACAGTCACCTAATGATTCTGGCTCCCCTCTCCCCAAAACAGATCGCGCGAGAGACAGTTGTTCTCAGAGTGACGTTGACCGCGATCTGTTTTGGGGAGAGGGGCTGGGGGTGAGGGGCTCAGCATTGAGACGCTTCACATCGATTGACGTGCTAAATCGCCGATCATTTTGAGGCGTAATTGTTGTCGGGTTTCACCGCCTGGGTATCAAGTCTCGTCTTCGGGTCTTCTCTGCTCGTCTGCGTCACGATGGATTGGAATCTCCATCAAGAGAATCGTCGTTCAGATCGTCAATTTGAGCCAGAAGCCTTGCGTATTCATCCGAGTAGGTCTCGTGATAGATCTGGTGCAACTGAAAGAAGGTACCAACGATCTCACGAGCAACGAACGACGCAAACAACGAAGCAATGAGCACCGCCAGCGGAGCGAAGCCTTGCAAGGCGTACCAAACCGCGGCGTTCGTAAGCAACACCGTCGGAATCCAGATAAGTCGTTTCGTTGTATTGCTCATGCGGTGGATTGTACGCAACATATCAGCATTGCAGTGCAAGTCACTCAGCAGATCGTGACGACAACCTTTCCAGGTCGTCGAAGCAATTCACGCGACGGCCCGGAAGGGCCGTCGTACGCGGTGGAGCAATGGTGATTCACGCGACCGCCCGGAAGGGCTGTGGTACGCGGTGGAGCCTAGACACCGACGGGTGCGGCGGATTACAACCCCGCGGATGGAAAACTCCCCCAAAACTCCCCCGACACAAGCGTTTTTGATCGAAGCGGCGATCATGCTGCATCGCTACGGCACTCCGTCGCACCGCCTGGAACGTGTGATGGGTCGGGTGGCCGAGGCGTTGGCGATCCACGGCGAATTCTTGTACACCCCGACGGCGCTGGTGATTTCATTGCGTGATCGATCAGGCAACGAAATGACCGTCGTCCGGCGTGTCGACAGTGGACCGGTGAACGTCGACAAATTGATTCGCTTTGACCAATTGCTCAGCCGTGTGGACCGCCTGGAGATCGGCACCGACGTGGCGATGGCGGAACTGAAACAGATCGACGAAGCGACGCCGTTGTACCGCCGCCCGGTTTACATCTCCGCCTGCGCGATCGCCTGTGCCGCCGTCGCCGTTTTCTTCGGCGGCACGCCCTGGGAAATCGCCGTGGCCGGTCTGATCGGGGCGCTCGTCGCGGGGATCGAATTACTGCACGAACATTGGCGTTGGGAATCGGGGCTCTTGGAACCGCTGGCCGGTGTGGCGGCGGCAACCTGTTCCCTGTTGGTCGCGGCCTACCTGGTGCCGATCGATGATCGCCTGGTCACGTTGGCCGGTCTGATCATCTTGATCCCGGGTCTGCGTCTGACGGTGGCGCTGACGGAGTTGGCGGTCGGGCATTTGTCGGCCGGGGTGGCCAGACTTTCCGGGGCGTTGGTTTCGTTGGCGACGTTGGTCGTGGGGGTGTTCCTGGTCTGGCGTCTGCTGGATCGGCTTCATCCGCAACTGGGGCCACGGCCGTTGCCGGAGCCCTATTGGCAATGGATCGCCCTGGCGCTCGCGCCGATCGCGTTTGCGATCGTGTTTCGTGCCCGCTGGCGGCAATGGCCGATCATCTCCCTGGTGTCGACCCTGGGAGTGCTGGCCAGCTGGGGAATCGGACCGCGATTCGGCATCGAAGTCGGTTCGTTCTTCGGAGCCTTGTCGGTCGGATGTGTCAGCAATCTGTACGCCCGGATCCGCGACATCCCGGCGCTGGTTTCGCTGACGCCGGGCATGCTGATCCTGGTTCCCGGTTCGTTCGGTTACCGATCCCTGTCGGCGCTGTGGCAACACCAGACGCTCGAAGGCGTTCAGTTCGGATTTGAAATGATGCTGGTCGGCGCAAGCCTGGTCGGCGGGTTACTCGTTTCCAACGTGGTCATTCCGCCGAAGCGGATTCTCTAACCCGTCGTCGATGAACGGCGTACCCGAGACACGAGCAGTTGTCGCGTGCTCTGGTCAACGCCGACGGCGAATCACCAGCGGCAGCGCGATGGCGGCTAACACTGCCACCGACGAGGGTTCCGGGATGGCGGTGATTTGAAAGGCATCGATGGCCGCAGCGCCAGCGGTTGCTGTCAGGACGATCCGGTAGTTGTCTGCCGTGGACGTCGTGAAGTCGAGTGACTGGTCCATGAATCCACTTCCCGTTGGAACAAAGAAGCCGGCAGGGCCGCCAACGACCGAGGTACCGCCTCGCAGAATATCGACGCTGATGCCTGCATCGGAAATGGTATCGGCGGCGGCCAGTTGAAACGAAAGCCGGTAGATGGCAGCATCGAGCGCGACGTCCTGGCGAATCGTTGCAAAGTCCGGCGCCAATCCAATCAACGCGTACTGGTCCCCGTCGAGCACGGCCGGGTGAACCCCCGCCGCTTCTTTAAGGATCAAGACGGCGGAGCCAGACGCCGGATCGACCACCCAGCCCGCCCCGATGGGATCGCCCGGATTAAAAAACGCAAAACTCGATCCGTCCGGGATATCCGGAGTCTCAAACGACCCGTTGGTGACGACTGCCGCGTTCACCGAAACGGCAGCGATCGTCGCAGCAAAGACACATGCGATGACTCCCCTGAAGCAAATGGTCATCGTGTCACTCTCACAGTTGGAGGCTGAATTCCGGCGGTTTGGAATACCGATCATACCTGAGGCCATCACCAATTGCCTTCGAAAAGTTTCGAATAGCCGCCGGGTCGACTCGCCCATTGTCTTGGCCGTCCCTGGCAAACCGTTTGGCTGACAGACGCAATGACGCCACCCCACCCGGCCTCGTGTGCGATACCGGGCGGCCTAGCGGTCCTCGTCGCGTCGGATCGACAGCGGCAACGACGTGCCGTCTCCGTTGACGTCCAGGTGCAAATCGCGTTGGGGGAACGGGATCGTGATGCCGGCCTGCTCGAGCGCCTCGGCGATCGCGGTATTGATTTGGTGCGTCACTTCGATTCGGTTGTCCAGCTTTTCCAGAAAGAAGCGAACGGCAAAGTTCAGCGAACTGTCTCCGAAGGTGTCGAAATTGATCAAGGGAGCGGGGTCGGTGAGCACCAGCGGGTGAGACCGCACGACTTTGTAAAGCAGTTCGCGGACCTGATCGGGATCGCTTCCATACTCCACGCCGATTTCGATGGTCAGCCGATTGATGACGTTGGTGAGCGACCAGTTGAGCAGTTTTTGGGTGATCAGATCCTTGTTCGGAATCACCAGTTCTTTGCGGTCCCAGTTGGTGACCGTGGTGGCCCGCATTTGAATGCGCGAAACGATCCCGGTGGTGCCGTCGATCGTGACCACATCGCCGACTCGCACGGGGCGTTCGAGCAGCAGAATGATCCCGGAGACGAAGTTCGCCACGATTTCCTGCAATCCGAAACCGAGCCCGACCGATGCCGCGGCCAACAGCCAACCGAGTTGGTTGTAGGGAACGCTCAATAGGCTCAAGATGATGAAGCTGCCCACGACAACGATCACGTAGCGCATCAGGGTGGCGATCGCATAGCGTGCTCCGCCATCGAGCGACGTTCTGCCGCGGACCATCAATTCGAACACGCGCGGCACCACTCCCGTCGCATAGATCATCAACGTCAAGCCGAGCAAACTGTACATCACATCGAGCAAGCTGACCGTTTCGATGTTTTCGCCGGTCCCCACATTCCAAAGCGAAACGTCGTCGAAATAGGTCAACGCGGGAACCAGATCACTCCAGATCCAGCCGATCCCGACCAGGACCAACAGCGACGCAAAGACAACGGCCGTTTGACGGCCTTGTTCGTCGAGTTTATCGAGATCCGCCGCGTTTTCTTCCTCAAGAACGATGCCGGCTTGACTTGCAATCGCTTGCCCTTCGGTCCCCTCCATTTCCTTGAGTCTTCGCTGCCGCAACTCCATCGCTTTCCGCCGTGCCAAATCCCGCCGCCGGAGCATCAACCAGCGGGTCAGCAGTCCGTGCATCAGGACCGTCGCCACGAGTAACAGGAACGTCATTTGAAGCGAGTGGCCCAGCCGAAAGGTCGTTTCCAAATAACCGGCCAACGCCATCAGCGCGCACAGGACCGGCAGTAAGACGGCCAGGCCCCACAGCACCTTCCGCATGCGATACAGCAATGAACTGGGATGATCGAGAATGAGTTGCACATACAGCGGACTTCGTTGGCGAAGCATCACGTGATGAAAGACCGCGGTGACCAGGAACAGTGCCGTCGACAAAACCCGAATCGCGAAGATCCGAACGTCGGTATCGGGATGCTCAAAGAACAGGCCCATCGGAAAGACGATCAATCCGCCCACCCACGTGTACCAACGCAGGTGTCGTCGCAGGTGCCGCCGCAATCCGTCGGTCCATCCAAAGTGGCACTCCGCCACGCCCTGGTCACGACACACTTTGCCGAGCAGTTCTCGCGATGCGACGTACAGTGCGACCATCGCGAGGGCGTCCCCGAATCCGTGGACGAAGGGATCCGCCGGAGTCGTTTTTAGAATCAGGTAGGCAAACGTGCCCAGGCAAACGGGCCAGACCATCGCCACGACAAAGGTGGCCGCCAAGGCCCGCAGGGTCGAATCAAATCCGACGTTGATCTTCGTCGCCTCCTCGCCCTCATGCTTGATCCGTTTCCGCGCCCAAGCACGTCCGAACAACACGGCAAACGCGACCACGATCAGCCCCAGCGATCGCAACGGTTTGAGCGTGACCGTCAACACCATTTGCTCGACCGCCTTGGACCAGGACGTCGGCGAACTGACCCATTGGACCAACTCGGGCGCGACAGCCAATTCGCCCAGGGAGATCGTCGGCGCATCCTTGGTCCAAAACAAATGCACATCGATGGCATCGATGAATTGGTCGATCAACAGGACCAATTCGCGCCGCTGCGTGTCGCTATTCAACATCGACTGCAAGACCGCATTTTGTGATTGCAGTGTTTCCTCAATCAACTCTTGCCGTTTGCGATACAACACCCATTCCGCCTCGTCTTGGCTCAAATCCTTCCAAGCAAACTCCGTCGCATCCGAATCGAGCTGCGGGACTTCGCGTTGAGCGAGCCCCTGGTTGATATCCGACAGTTCGTCTTCCAAACGAAACGTGCTGATTTGGTATTCTTCGACCTTTGCATTCAGATCGTCGCGGGGACGAAACTTGTTTTTCAACGCTTTGGCTTCGTCGCGTTGCTGACGGAGGATTACGCCCAACGCGTCGGTCAGCCCGACCGCGTCGATCCGTTCTTTGGATGATTGTTGATCGGCCTTCACGTCCTCGATCGCGGCTTTCACCCCCAACAGGTTCTGCTGCGTTTCGGCCGCTTGCTCGATCAATTTCTTTTGGAGCTCGGCGAGTTCGACGTTTTTCTTCGCCAATCCGCGCAGATTCACTGGCACGGCGTTGACCGTTTGTTCCAAATTCGCCGCGGTCGCCCGTACCTGGTCTTTTTGCATTTCCAAAACCGCCGCCTGCAGCAGATCGGTTTGGCGACGCAATTGTGCGACGTTCGCCTCGGCCAATTTTCGCTCCAGCGGCAATAAATCCACCGTCGCGGTGTAGGCCGATTGCTCGTTTTGTAGGGACTCGATCCGGGTGGACAATTCTTCGGCGCGGGTGGCCAGCAACGTCTTGCGGGTCTGGGACTCGATCGCAGACTCATTGACCGGTGCCGCTTGAGACTGCTGCTTGACGACCTCGGCGCGTTCGTTTTCGGCAGCGGTCAGCAATCCGGGAATTTCGGTCAGCCGAGTCCGCCGCCGCGCCGATTCGGCCGTCAGGTCCGTCACCTGTTTGGAGGCCGCGGCGAGCTCGGCGTTCAGCGTTGCCAAATTCTGTGTCGCATCGGCGAGCGTCAGATCGGCAGCGAGTTTCGGTTCTTGGCCCGCCAACGCATCCAGTTTTGCCCGCAGCTCGGCCTGACGCGCCGCCACGCTGCCGATCATCTGCGAATACTGTTTGGCCAATTCCTGCTGCGACTGCCCTTGTTGCAACGTTTTTTTCGCTTGTTGCAACATCGCCACCAGCCGAGCCTTGGTCGCCTCGTCCAGGTCCGTCTTCAATTCCAGTGCCGCCAAATCGGCATCAATCGAATCCGCGGTGGGGCCGTTGGACGCGACAACCGGTGTCGCAGGGGGCGCAGGGGGCGCAGGGGGCGCATCCTGACCCGTGCAAGCCACTGAAGCGACCAGCACCCACAGCAGGGTCAAACATTGCAAGCAATGCGGACGACGGATCGGTCGGGCGAGCGGCATTTGGGCGGGTGTCATGGCGGGATCTTGGAGTCAAAACAGCATTCTTTGTCCGGTTCGTGCGACCGGTCGGAGCATCATAGCGGGACCGTCCAGGATTCGAAGTGCGTCATTGACGCGGGCAGGTCGATGGGGTCGGAGATTGCCTTGTTCCCGGGCTCCCGCCTGGGAACACACTGTCATGGAGGCTCCCGCCTCCTAGCTGCCACCAACGCGTGGCAGGAGCCACCGCGGCCTGGCGTTCCCAGGCGGAGCCTTGGAACGAGGTTCAGAAGTCACCCTCCCGTGTGCGGGAGGGTCGAGCGCAGCGAGGGGAGGGTTTCCGCGGCCCCGCAGCCACCGATGCCAACAACAACGCCAAAGCCCTGTCGGATCGCTGAAACGACTTGCCGCGATCTGCCCTTCTGTCGTAGTGTCGACGCTGCGGTACTGGCGGACCGCCGCACGTTCCCCATCACGATTCAGGCAGGAGGCCTGCTTTGTTGTCTCATTCGATCAAGTGCCGGATCTTCTTCGCGTTGACGCTCAGCTGTGGATTGGCCACATCGGTCGGTGTGTCGGCGGTCGACGAGCCCCTCCCGGCGGGTCCAGCGCAGGCCGAACCAAGCCTGCAGTCTCCCACGCTGACGGTGGAACAGATCAACCAGCGGCTGCAAACGGTTGACCAGGACGCATCACTCCCGCCCGAGGTCCGGAACTCCGTCTCGGAATCCTATCGAGCCGCGTTGGCGGACTTGAAAACGGCCCAAGACTTGACCCGTCGACGAGAAGAGTTCGCCGCGGAAGCGGAAGCGGCCGGTGCCAAAGCCGAACGGATTCGCGGAAAACTGGAGGAACTCAAAACCAAACAACCGGTGATCGATTCCGAATTGAAATTGGTCGAATTGGAACAGCAACTGGCACAGCTCGAGCTGCAACTGGCGACGCAGAAACAAAACCGACTGACGGCCGAATCGGAATCGCAGACCCGTTCGCAACGTCGCAAAGAGATTCGATCACATTTGGTCCTGTTGCAGCAGAAACTCGAGGAGACGCGACGCAGCCGCGTGCCCGACGCCGCCGCCGAGCCCACGCCATTGACCACGGCCCGGCAAGCCCGCGCCGAAACCAGCCAGCATGTTCTGGAGATCGAGATCCCGACGCTCGAGGCGGAACTGGCCAAGTATGACGCCGAAGAAGCGCTCGGCATCGTCCAGCTGCGATCGGATTTGGCAGCCAAGCAGGTGATGTTTACCGAAAAGAGCCTGGAGGCGTTGGGGGTTCGCATCAAGGCGGCGAGAGAACTGGCCGCGGCCGAATCGGTCCGCAAAGCAAAGCTTGAAGCGATCGAAGCGGCGCCCTCGCTGCGGGCGTTCGCCCAACAGAATCAGGAGTTGGCCGAAAGTGCCAAGCGGGTCGCCGATTCGCTGGCGACGGCCGAACAAGACTTGAAAGCCGCCACCGACGTCCACGAACGACTGGCCAAGCAATTCAAAACGACGAAAACCAAAGTGGAGTTGGTGGGTTTGACCAGCTCGGTGGGCGCCTTGCTGCGCAAACAACGCTCCACCTTGCCCGACGTTCGACAGCGAAAGATCGAGGTCGCCAACCGCCAGACGTTGATCAATGACGCCCAGTACGAACTGTTTGAATTCGATGATGAACGTCAAGCGATCGCGGACACCGAATCCTGCATCGCCGAGATGATCCAGCCCCCGACCAGCGGCCGCGAAACCACAGGCCGCGATACCGCCGTGCTCAAGTCGGCTGCCCAAGAATTGCTGGCCCGAAAACAGGAATACCTGGACGCGTTGATTCGAACCAGCAACCAGTACTTCGATGCGTTGGTGGAACTCGATTTCGAAGACCGCCAGATCATCACGTTGACCGCCGAGTACGAAAACTACATTGACGAGCGTGTCCTGTGGATCCGCAGCGCACGATTCCTGTCCGATGATTTCGCGATCGAATCGACCGACAAACGGCTGCTGGACGCGAAAGCCTGGCTGGGTCTGGGAACTCATCTGGCCAAGGATGCACGTGACAGGTTTCCGCTGTACCTGTTGGCCGCCGCGGTGATCGGAGTGTTGATGTTGCGGCGCAAACGGATGCGTGGGCGGATCAAGGATGCGGGCGAGATTGCGTTCAAAGCGAACTGCCGATCGATGGTCCCGACGGTGCTGACGTTGGCCTTGACGATCGTCATTTCCGCGACCGGGCCACTGTTGTGCCTGTTTCTGGGCTGGCGATTGAGTGTCTCCCACGCCGACGACCTGTTCATCAAGGGCGTCTCGCGCGGGCTGATCGGCGTCGCCGCGATCTGGTTGGCGTTGGAGAGTCTGCGTCAGGTCTGTCGGCCGTTGGGGTTGGCGGAAAACCACTTTCGCTGGAGCCGCAGTGTGACGACCACGGTGCGTCGTGAACTCCGTCAACTGATGGGTTTCGCGTTGCCGATCATGTTCGTCACCGGCATGTTGTCGGTGACCGATTCGTCGCACGGTCGCAATTCGGTCGAGCGGGTGGCCTACATCGCCGGCATGCTCGTCTTGGCGGTGTTTCTGTATCGGATCCTCAGCCCCGGCGGGGTGCTGCGCGATTACTTGGCGACCCACAAATCCGAATGGGCCAGCCGGCTCCGTCACGTCTGGGGAATTTCGGCGGCGAGCGTGCCGTTGACACTGGGGCTGTTGGCGACGTTCGGTTATTACTACACAGCCGAGGTGCTGTTTTGGCGTGTGTTTGCGACCGCGCTGTTCGGTTCCGCTTTGTTCGTGTTGCGTTCGATGTTCCTGAGGATGTTGATGCTGCGTCGACGTTCGCTGAGCATCGCCCAATCGCGTCAGCGTGCCGCGGCGGCCGCTTCGTCGGGCAGCGATGACGAGGGGCGTCAATCGGTCGCCGGCATCGTGACCTCGACACCGGAAAGCGACATTTCGACACACAGTCTGCAATCCCAACGCCTGGTCAACAGCGCGTTGATCGCCGCATCGGTGATCGGGCTATGGTGCATCTGGGTGCAAGTCTTGCCCGCGCTGGGGATGTTGGACAAATACGAACTGTGGGGCGGATCGAAGACACCCACCGTCGCCGCGGCGGCAGCCCCGGCGGTCGGATTGGTCCCGGGGCAAGAAGCCTTGGATCGCTCCGCGGCGACCGGCGACGCGACCGACGAGTCCACCGATGTCGTCACGGCGTCGGACTTGGCGCTGGCCATCCTGCTCGCTTTCGTCACGTTTGTGTTGGCCAGAAACGGACCGGGCTTGTTGGAAATCTCGGTGCTGCAGCAGTTGCCGGTCGATCAATCGGTCCGGTATGCGATCACCACCCTGGTCAGCTATGCGATCGTGCTGGCCGGGACGATCGCGACCTGTTCGACGATCGGGCTGCAGTGGTCCCAAATCCAATGGCTGGCGACGGCGTTGACCTTCGGTTTGGCGTTCGGTTTGCAAGAGATGTTTGCGAACTTCGTGGCCGGTCTGATCATCTTGCTGGAGCGTCCGATCCGCGTCGGCGACGTGGTGACGGTCGATGATGTCACCGGAGTCGTCTCCAGGATCCGCATCCGAGCGACCTCGATCACCAACTGGGACCGCAAGGAATACGTCGTTCCCAATAAGGAATTCATCACCGGCCGGTTGCTCAACTGGACGCTCTCGGACAAGGTCAATCGGATCGTGATCGAGGTCGGACTGGCGTATGGATCCGACACCGAACGGGCCCGCGAGATCCTGCTCAAAGCGGCCAACGACCACCCGCTGATTCTGGACGACCCGCCGTCGCTGGCCACCTTTGAAGGGTTCGGCGACAACGCACTGAACCTCTCGTTGCGGACCTATCTTCCGACCCTGGACAATCGGCTGGAAGTGATTCATCAGCTGCATACCGAGATCGATCAAGCGTTTCGCCGGGCCGGAATCGAGGTCGCGTTCCCGCAACGGGATCTGCACATTCGCACGATGCCGGCCGCGGTGGCGTTGGGGCTGGAGGGGGATCGGCAGCAGACCAAGTCGATCAGCGAAGCGGCGTAGGGGGTTCGGAAGAGTGAGTGGCGTAAGCTTCCAGCTTGCGGTGTATGACTGCAGCTTTTCGCAACCCATTTAGATTCTCTCTCCCTCTGGGAGAGACGGCGTTTGCGCAGCAAGCAAACGCCAGAGAGGGCCCACGCTGCAAAAGTCGCCGCCGCCCCAGAAACCGAAAGCCTTGACAGGCTGTTGACGGCTTCCGCTACGATCAAATCCGTCGCGATTTACAATCGACGGTCCTCGGGTTGTGCTGTCGCTTCGTTTCGACTCCGGCGTGTTCACTGCGCTCGACCGCCGGCTACGTGACTACGTCCCTTTCGGGATCCACAAGCCCGCGCGGTGGTGTTAGACGGCTTAGGTAGCGGTTATAGTGAAGTTCGCTGCGAGGTGTTTTCCGAGCCAACGCCCTCACCACGTCGTGGCCGATCCGCCCCAAGCTGCTGACCACAAGTCTGTTCTCATGGTGATCGTCGCAACGGCAATCAGTGACAAGGGATTGAAACGCGACGGAAACGAAGATCAGTATCTGATCGACGAGAGCCTGGGGTTGTACGTCGTTTGCGACGGCATGGGCGGCCATGCGGCCGGCGAAGTGGCAGCCGAGCGGGCGATCGAGTTCGCGTCGGAGCACCTATCCAAGAACCGCGACCTGATCCACTCGGCCGGCGAGTCGCCCGACGGGGTGTTTCGGGTGCTGAAGGTCGTCGAAGAAGCCGTCCAGCAGGCGAGCCAGGGGCTGAATCTGCTGGCCAGAACCACGCCGGACTATGCCGGGATGGGGACCACGTTGACGTTATTGGTCGTCGTGGAGGACAAAGGGGTGATGGCCCACGTCGGTGATTCGCGTTTGTATTTACTGCGCCAAACCGAAGTCCATCAGCTCAGCAGCGATCACACGTTGGCCAACGAGCTCTTTCTATCCGGGGACCTGACCCGAGAAGAAGCCAGCAACAGCCGCTACCGACACGTCCTGACGCGCAGCATCGGCCCGCACGAGTACGTCGACGTCGACACCTTGCTGTTCGATTTGATTCCCGGCGACCGACTGCTGCTGTGCTCCGACGGACTGAGCAACTATTTCGAAAGCACGTCGTGCGTCGCCGGTTTCCTGTCTGAACCGGACCTGATCGAACAACCCGACAGGCTGGTGGAGTTCGCCAAGGAATCCGGCGGTGCCGACAACATCACCGCGATCGTGGTCGAAGTGCAGGGTGAGGTGACCGATCAACCGGCCGCGGACGTCCAAAAGAAAATCGAATGCCTGCAGGGTGTGTTCCTGTGCGAAAAGCTGTCGGTTCGTCGTCTGATGCACTTGGTTTCGATCACCACGATTATCCAATGTGCCGCCGGCAAAGAGCTGATTTCTATCGATGACGGACTGCCCGGTCTGTCTGTCGTCCTGGACGGTCGGTTTCGCGTGATCGACGACGATGTGATCGAGGGAGAACTCGGTCCGGGGGACTGTTTTGGTGAAGCGTCCTTGCTGACCGAGGTTCAATCATCGGCATCGCTTGTCGCCATCGAACCGTCCCGCGTGCTCGTGATCAGCCGCAAGGAATTCGGCAAACTGACGCGGCGGCTGCCACGATTGGGCAACGTGATGCTCCGCAATCTGGGAAAGCGGCTCGCCAAACAAATCATCAAGCAACAAACCCGAACGCTGAACCTGGATGACACGGGGCCACTGGAATGAATCACATCGGCCGCGTCTGCATGATCCAACTGTTGGTCCTGGGCACACTGTGCTGCCTCGGCGACATCGCAACCGCGCAACCGGCAGCCGCGCAACCTGCAGCCGAAGCACAGGGATCAGGGCCGTCGATCGTGGTCGGGACCAAGCACAGCCCACCGTTTGCGATCAAGAACGACGACGGGACCTGGAGCGGCATCAGCATCGAACTGTGGAAGAACCTGTGCACCGAATTGGATCTGGAATATGAATTCCGGGAGATGACGCTCGAGCAAATCTTGCAGGGGCTGGAGCGTGGTGACATCGATGCCGGCGTGGCGGCGATCAGCGTCACGGCGGAACGCCACCAACAGATGGAGTTCTGCCACCCACACTATTCCACCGGCCTGGGGATCGCCGTCGCCCGACACCATCGGTCCAGTGTCTGGGCATCGATTCGACAGATCTTCAGCTTTCGAATGGTGTTGTTTGTCGTCTGCATGGCGTGCGTGGTCGCGTTGTGCGGCTGGTTGTTCTGGTTGTTTGAACGCAAACGCAACGAAACGGTGTTCGGCAGCGGACGGCGCCAGGGGGTCTCGATGGGCGTCTGGTGGTCGATCGTGGTGCTGTTGGGGCACAAGGGGGTCGTACCGGTCAGCATTTGGGGCAGGGTCTTGGCGACGATTTCGATGTTGGCCAGCATTGCCGTGATCAGCCTGATCACGGGCGTCGTTGCGTCGGCGTTGACGGTCCGGGAATTGGACATCGGGATCGCCCAACCGAGTGATCTGCGTCATGTCCAGGTCGCGACGGTGGCATCGAGCACCAGCACCGAGTATCTGCGAAATCGACGGATTGCGTTTCGCGCCTACCCGACACCCGAGGACGCGGTCCGTGCGGTCGAAACCGGCAAAGCGGACGCGGCGGTGTACGACCGGGCGCTGCTGAGGCATCTGGCGATGCAAAAATTTCATGATCAGATCGACGTCTTACCCGTCTCGTTCAACCTGCAGGAGTACGCGATCGCGTTGAAACGGGGCAGCGACTTGAGACGACCGCTGAACGAGGGATTGCTGCGTTATCGAGCGACCGATGCCTGGAGCGATCTCTTGTACCGCTATTTGGGAGACGTGCAGTGATCCACCGACGCGCCGTTCCCTTGATCGTGCTGTTGATCTGCTTGCCCCTGGGCGGTGGCCACTGCTGGGCTCAACCCGATGATCCGCCGGAGAGCTTGGAGGTTCCCGATGAAATCGTCGTCGCGACGCGGGACGTTCCGCCGTTCGCGATGCAAAACGGGGACGGCGATTGGGAGGGCATCAGCATCGACCTGATGCGTCAGATCAAATCGGATTTGGAAGAGGCGTCGAAGCATAAGATTCAGCTTCGCTTTGAATCCTATCCGCTCGACGAGATGCTCGATGCGGTCGCGGCCGGACGGGTGGACGTTGCCGTCGCCGCGATCACCGTCAACGCAGAACGTGAACGGCGGATGGATTTCACGCATGCGTTCTTCCAATCCGGGCTCGGCATCGCCGTCGGCAGCTCGCAGCGGCGCGCGGCATGGCAAGGGATCATCGAGGCGGTCCTCTCACCGACGTTTTTGCGAATCCTGGCGGGTTTGATGTTCGCGATGTTGATCAGCGCGATCGCGGTGTACTTTTTCGAACGAAAGCATCACGACGGCGATTTTGAATACGGCATCGTGCGGGGAATCGGAGCGGGATTGTGGTGGGCGGCGGTGACACTGACCACCGTCGGTTATGGCGACAAGGTTCCCAAGACGTTGCCGGGCCGGATGATCGGATTGATTTGGATGTTTTCGGGGCTGTTCATCATCGCCAGTTTCACCGCGGCGGTGACGTCGGCATTGACCGTCAACCAACTTCGTTCGCGGGTCGCCGGACCGGGGGACCTGTCGCGGGTCAAGGTCGCGACGGTGGCCGGTTCGACATCGGCCGGCTATTTGCGCTCGCGTCACATCCGCTTTCGGTCCCACGAGAGCGTTGAACTGGCGTTGCAATCTCTCGCAGAAGGACGCTGCGATGCGGTCGTCTATGACGCCCCGATTCTTCGGCACCTGGTGTTCCAAGCCGAAGCCGGCGACCAGTTCGTTCTGCCGGTCACCTTCGAACGCCAAAGCTATGCGTTTGCCCTTCCCAGCGGCAGTCCATTGCGTGAACCGATCAATCAAAGTCTACTTCACTGGACCTCCTCATCCAGCTGGGAAGACACATTGCAAAGCTATCTCGGGGACGATGTGGAATGAGATGACGACGGTTTGATCGCGGGCACCTCGAGAGTTTTTAACGACCACGTTTGCGGTCGGCATCCAACGCCAGGAATGGGTCAGTGAGTCAAAAGATCTTCAAGAAGCGACACACCCGAATTGGCGCCCGTCCCGGCACCCTGGTGATCTCGAAACAGTCACCGCGGCCAGTCGTTCGCGGCATCTTCTATAATCCAGAGAGTTTCGAAGACCAGCCCATCGAGGATCTGGATCGGTTAACAGAAGCGTTCAAAAAGGAGACGATCGCCTGGATCGACGTGCAGGGATTCGGCGACCGATCGGTGATGAATAAAGTCGGGTCGGTGTTCGGATTACACCCGCTGCTTCTGGAAGATGTCGTCAACGTCCCGCAGCGGCCCAAGACCGAATTGTACGACGACCAGCTTTTGATCGTCGTCCGCATGGTCCGCTTGAAAGACCCCGAGGACCAGTCTCGCTATCGTGTCGACATGGAACAGGTCAGCATCGTTCTGGCGGAGAACTACGTGATCACGTTCCAAGAACGCTACGGCGACATCCTGGACCCGGTCCGCAAACGGATCAAGGGCGGCAAGGGCATCATTCGACACCGCGGGACGGACTACCTTGCCTATGCGATCGCGGACACGATCGTGGACGGCTATTACCCGGTGCTGGAAGGAGTCGGCAATGATTTGGAGGCGATGGAAGACGAAGTGATTCGCAACCCTTCGCCGGAGGTTCTGGGTGAGCTGAACACGTTGAAAAATCAACTGATCAATCTTCGCCGCGCGGTCTGGCCGCAACGCGAAGCGGTCAACTCCTTGGTCCGGGGGGACTACGCCCTGATCGGCGAAGACGTTCGCGTCTTCCTGCGTGACACCCACGATCACTGCATCCAGACGTCGGAGGTCGCCGAGATGTATCGCGAGATGGCGACGGGCTTGATGAACACGTACTTGTCATCGGTCGCCAACCGGACCAACGACGTCATGAAGGTGCTGACCGTGATGGCCAGCTTGTTCATTCCGTTGACGTTCATGGCCGGAATCTACGGCATGAATTTCGAACACATGCCCGAGTTGCACTACCGCTACTCGTACCCCCTGCTGTGGGCGGTGATGACCGTCACCACCGTCGGCATGCTCATCTTCTTCTGGCGCAAGGGTTGGATCGGACGGGGTTGACGTGCATGGCCATGCGTAACCCCTGGTGGGCTGACCCGATGAAGCATTTTTTAGCGGCAGGGCGCGAGCCCTCCGGTGTTTTGGCAGAAATGAAGAACCGGAGGGCTTGCGCCCTGCCGCTAAAACCTCATGCGGTGTAGGTCACGCTGTGCGTGACGGGTGGCATGCACAGCATGCCCTACGCAACTGCCATCTATTTCTGCTCCGCGGTCAACGCGGCTTGCCAAGGCGCGAATCGGCGTCAGACTGGAGTGCCACTCGACCGTTTTAGATGAAAGGCTGCCACTTTGACCACTCCAAACGAACCGGACGTTCTCGACACGATCGCCCCCTCCGATTCTGCTGCCGACGAGGTTGCCGTTTCCGACCGCCCTTGGGAAGAACTCTCCCGTTTGGCCGAACAGGGTGACGCCGAGCGTCTGGAAGAATTCCTCTCGGAACTCTCGACGACCGACCAGGCGCTGGCGCTGAGTCGCTTGGACGAAGTCCATCGCGTGCAGGTGCTCGAGGGGTTGGATGCCGAGGACGCGGCGGATTTGATCGCGGCGTTGCCCGAGGTCCAGGCCGCCGAGGCGATCGCGTCCCTGGAACCGGACACCGCCGCGGCGATCGTCCACGAGTTACCCAGTGACGAACAAGCGGACGTGCTGGGCGATTTGAACGACCAACAGGCGGCGGCCATTTTGGACGTCTTGCCCGTCATCGAAGCCGACGCCGCCCGCCAACTGGCGTCCTATGAAGATGACGTCGCCGGCGGAATGATGGTGCTGGAGATGCTTCGCTTTACCCCCGACATGACCGTCGCGGACGTCATCGCCGAGCTGAATTCCAACGCCGAGATCTACAGCGATTTTGATGTCCGTTACGCCTACGTGTGCGAACAGGATGGTTCGCTGGTCGGTGTGCTGCCGATGCAAAACCTGTTGTTCGTCCGGCGTGGATCCAAACTGCGCGATCTGATGATCACCGAACCGATTTCGGTGCCCGACACGACGCCGCTGGATGAATTGATCGAACTATTCGATGCCCATCACTTTCTGGGCGTTCCGGTGGTCGATCACGACGGACGGCTGAAGGGCGTCCTGCACCGTGAAGCGGTCAATTACGAAGAAACCCGCGCGGCCGAAAGCGACTATCTCAAGAGCCAGGGGATCGTCGGCGGCGAGGAGCTGCGTTCAATGCCGCTGTGGCTTCGTGCCCGCCGGCGACTGAGTTGGTTGAGCATCAACATCTTGCTGAACATCGGTGCCGCCGCGGTGATCGCCTACTTTCAAGAAACCCTGCAAGCGGTGATCGCGCTGGCCGTGTTTCTGCCGATCATCAGCGACATGAGCGGTTGCAGCGGCAATCAAGCGGTCGCGGTCAGCATGCGTGAACTGTCGCTCGGTTTGGTACGCCCCTCCGAAGTCTTTCGCGTTTGGTGGAAAGAGGTTTCGGTGGGATTGATCAACGGAGCGGTTTTGGGGTTGTTGGTCGCCATCTGCGCCGTGATCTTTGACGGCAACGGCTACCTGGGCCTGGTCGTCGGCGTCGCGTTGTTCGCCAACACAATCGTCGCGGTCTCGATCGGCGGCGTGGTACCGCTGGTGCTGAAACGATTCGGGTTCGACCCCGCCGTCGCCAGCGGGCCGTTACTGACCACGGTGACGGACATGTGCGGCTTCTTCCTCGTGTTGGGCTTGGCCACGCTGCTGCTCTCGCGGCTGGTGGCCTGAACCGTGGCGTAAGCTTCCAAGTGGCGTAAGCTTCCAGCTTGCGGTTCCCCATCAACACCGCATGGCGGGCAGGATGCTTCCGTCACGCGAGAGGTAAGCGTTCTATCTGCCCATGTTGACCGACTGGTTAGCGTGATGGGTTTCTTTCCACTCTCAGGAGAAACCCATGCCGCAGTTTCCCAACCCGCAGCTCGCACAGCAGTGGCGTGACCGTATTGAACGGTTCGCCCAATCCGACCTAACGGTCGCCGATTTCTGTGATCGGGAAGGCTATTCGGTTGCCTCATTCTATCAGTGGCGGCGTAAGCTGCGTTCCTCTGTTCTCGTTGATCCGTCAGCCCCCAGCGATCGACCGGCCTCGTTCGTCGCTGTTGAGCTTCAGCCCGTCGCGATGGAAGCGGCCCAACTGAATGGCCTGGAAATTGAATTGCCTGGTGGGGCCGTTGCTCGCCTCGACCAGAACGCCACCGACGAGCAGCAACGCAGACTGATCAAGAACGTCGTCGAGGCACTCAGCGAGGTGGCATCGTGATCGCACTTGCACCCACCACTCGGATCTTTGTCTACACCGAGGCGACCGATATGAGGAAGAGTTTCAATGGCTTGTCCGGACTCGTCAAAGAACATTTCCAGGTCGACTTGTTCTCTGGTCATCTGTTCGTCTTTTTCAACCGCCGGCGCGACTATGTCAAGATTCTGATGTGGGACTGTGATGGCCTGGCTCTCTGGTCCAAGCGACTCGAAAGTGGAAGCTTCGAGAAGGTTGTCTCCGAGGAACAAGGCAGCTTCGAAATCGATTCCGCCGGCCTGGTCATGATGCTCCGCGGTGTGCAGATTGAAGGATCGCAACGACGCAAACGTTACTCGATCGATCAGCCGCAGGCGGCCTGACCACGTCAAGCAAATCTTTCTTAAAAGCGTCAACGCAAGGCTGATCGAAGCCTTGCGTTTTTTGTTTTGATGGCGATAACAGCGGCATGGCTACTTCGGAAAACAAAGACGACTTGCAAAGCGTGTTGAGGGTCAACGCTGAGCTGATTGAAACGGTTGAACGATTGCAGAAAGCCAACCAACAACTCCGCGAAGAACTGGAACTCTATCGTCGAAAGTTCTTCGGCAGGTCTTCCGAAAGGCACGTCGAAGATGACTCGCAATTGCATCTGTTCGACTTAGGTGAGCAGCAAGCCGAGAACGACGATGCCGAAGACGATGAAGCAAACCAGCCACGCCGACGTCGTCGCAAGAAGAAGTCTGAGAAGCTGCCAGACCATCTCAAACGCAAGGTCATCGAAGCGGACGTTCCGGTCGAACAGCGAATCTGTCCTTGCTGTGATGAAGAGATGCCGATTGTGGGCACCGACATCAGCAATCGATTGGATTTTATCCCCGCAGAGTTTTTCGTTTGGGAGATCCATCGCCATAAACGTGCATGCTGCAATTGCAAAGAATCGATCGCTCAGGTGCCTGCCGGCGAGGAACCCTGCGGCCTGACAACGCCGATCCCCGGCAGCGATTATGGCTTCGGTGTTTACACGCAGCTGATCGTCAATAAATTCGCCGATCATCTACCGCTCTATCGCGGAGAAGACATCTTCGCCCGCGCCGGGATGCTGATCCCTCGCAACACACAATTTGGGATGCTTGCGAACATCGCGGCATTGGCCGGCGTGGTGGTGGAACTGATGAAGTCGCAAATCGTCTCAGGCGATGTGCTGGGTGTGGATGATACGTCGGTTCGTCTGCAGGATCACAGTTTGCCGGGCAAGATGCGGACTGCACGATTCTGGCTGTACCGAGGCCGTGAGGATCATCCGTATAACGTGTTCGATTTCACAGAAAGCCGCGGGCGCGACGGCCCCGGCAAATTCCTTCGTGATTTTCGCGGCCACGCGGTGGTCGATGCTTATGGAGTCAACGACGGAGTCTATCTGGGAGCACAGAATCAGATCTTTGCCGCGTGCTGCAATGCGCACGCACGTCGAAAGTTCGTCGAAGCCAGACCGAACGACCCGGTCGCCGCTGCGCAGGCACTGGCGTTTTACCGTGGCTTGTACAATGTTGAAGATCGCGCGCGGGAAGCATCGGTGGCTGAACGCCTGGAACTGCGCCAGAGCGACTCCGTGCCGATCATGAACGGCCTTCACGACTGGTTGCTGCAGATGAATGATGATCGCCGTGTGCTTCCGAAGAGCTCGATCGGCAAGGCGGTGCGTTATGCATTGAACCAGTGGGACGAGTTGTCGGTGTTCCTCGGCGACGGTGCAATCCCGATTGACAACAATGCGACTGAAAACGAACTTCGCCGTTTGACGATCGGTCGAAAGAACTGGCTGTTTGTCGGCTCGAACCGAGGAGGGCACGTGGCGGCGACGATGTATAGCCTGGTGTCTTCGGCGGCACGGCATCACTTGGATGTGTGGGCCTATGTGGACGACTGTCTTCGCCAGTTGGCAAGTGGCAGCACAGATTACGAACGCCTGCTTCCAGACGTGTGGCGAAAGGAACACCCAGAGTCGATCCGTCCGTACCGCGACGCCGAGCAGAAGGCGCGACGCTTGACCACACAACAACGTCGAACGCGTCGCCGCGAGGCGAGGGTGGCGTGATGGCGAACCTGACCGAGCGAATCCAACTGACGCGCGAACATCGTGACTTGATCCTGAAGTACGGCTACGTCTCAGGCCGTTTGGAGACGTCGCTGCGTCGCTGGCCGAAGGATCAAGTGATTCGCCGAGTGGGAATGACTCGGGTCGAGCTGCAGTGGCTAATCGGCGACCTGAGTCACGTATGCGTCAAAGGCAAAGCGGGTTCCGATGTCGAAGCGGTTGCTGACCTGTGCGACCACCTCGAATACGCCCAGCAAACCGGGGATGGTGATCTCGACATTCTATGGTGACGTCAGATCGGATCTCTGCCATTTGAGCAGCCCAAGTGGCAGACGCTACGACGAGCAAAGCTATCGCCAGCTTCGAGAATCCACTGGCCGTAGTTGATCAGCGATCCAAAAGCGGCAGCGTCTTGAACTCTTGTGGCACATGGCGGATCGAAGGGCGCTTGACCAACGTGACATGCGAGGTGTGATCCAGCGGTTCTTCCTTTTAGCAAAAGACTGAATCTGTTGACCGCACTTCGCGCGTTCGCTTGGGAGTCGAGCGGAAAAAGAACTCAGGGACACCCCAGTGAGATCAAAACGCAGTATCCGGGGCAGCGCCGATGAACTGCGTGCTGAAGACATTTGAAGCTGCTGCCGGCGCATCGGTTAGGCTACAAACACAAAGCGTGATTTTGGACCGCGGTGGCGATCAATGTCTCCGGCGTCGTTGCGTTGGTCACAGGCCCCAAATGTTGATACGCCGACACCGCCACTGCGCCCAATTCGCCACACCGTTCCGATGAATCTTCGGATTGGTGAAAAGCAGTCGCCGGCCGGCCGAGCCACGAAGCGGCACCCGGGCAGATAGAACGCTTACGCATCACGATGCTCAAGTCGCCCCGCCACGTCGTCGTCGCAAGAAGAATCCCCAGAAGCTGCAGATGATCCTGCTGAGTCAGCGGACGCGCGACAACAAAAGAAAGCTGAAGCCGTAACCGCGGAACTGTTGGAGCGTTGATTCAACACGGACCTGGAAAGGCTATGCGATAATGGATCCGGGGAATAACACCCACGCACATCAGTCACAGCGTCATTCCCTGAAACCACACCTTTGACGTGGCAACGCAGTGAAGCACTTGTTTCTAGTTTCAGAACCCTGTCCCCTCGCCTTCCGCCCAGGGGTCGTCGATCCACCAGCGACCATCGATCTTTTTCAGTTCCATGCGACTGCGTTCATTGGCATCAATTGCCCAAACGCCCTTCGGGTTGGTTTCGATCTCGAACTTCTTACGTCGCTTTGGCCTTTCGGCTTCGTCAGGGACGGCTTCGTCCGCCGCGTCGAATTCAAGGACAAACTGCCGAGGGTTCTTCAACATCGAAGGCGTGGTCGCTGTCAGCATCAGCTCCTTTTGCGTCGGCACGCGAGATGCATCGCCTTGAAGTCGCTCGCGAACACTGGCGGCAGCTTGGTACAGCCCTGCCTTGGCGATCGACGGCACGTTGTCGATCATCGACCGAGCGAGTAACGCTTCGAGTTCGTCAGCCTTCCTGCGCTGCTTATCTTGCAACTCGTCATCTGGAATTTTTCGGTACATTTCCAACATGGCCGTCGCGATGACAAGATAGTTTGCCGCGAACTGATCGATCACCTTGTCCGAATAGCATTCTAAACAACCCGCCACGTCGTCGCGAAACTGACAGTCGGCGTAATACGTCATCAGCGATTCGGGAGTTGCGAAACCGGGGTTTGCCTCAGCGGAATGAATCACACCGTCCGTCGCCGAGTCGACCGAAATGTACTGCTGACGTATTTGGAATGCATAAGTGCTGCCAGGCCTCGCGACTTGCGGCATCACCATTCGTACCGACCAAATCTTGAAGGTGTCACCGCCTAGGCTCCCGAAACGTGCGATCACATCCAACTTGCAGTCTACTGGCAGTTGATGAGTGTTTTTGATCTCTTGAAAGTTTGCGAAAGTTTTGTTGTCGACCGAAGCTTCATGGCGGCGAGACTTCCAATTAACGATTGCCGCCAGTACTTCGTCGACTGTCAATGGCGGCTGACGTTTGCCATCGACCGAATGATGCATCGCATTGAATTCGGTGATCGCAGCGGCCAGCGGCGTTGCCCGTTCAATCGCGGCGGGCAGTCTGGGGGCCCGGAAGTTCACGGGTGGAGCAAGGTAACGTTTGCGAACGAGAACCCTTGATTGAGAGTAGCGATTCACCAGTTCGATGCTGTAAATCTTGATCTCTCCATCATCCGTCACGACTTCCGATTCGCCCCCTGCGATTGCCCATTGCTCCGGTAAATAGCGTCCGATTCCGAGGTTGGTTAGGAAACCCTTGACTTCAACGGATAGCTCGCCATCGGTTTGCAGTTTCCATTGGCTTAGCGAAAGCAATTCGTCGACGGTGAGCGGAGGCTGGTGATCGTCGCCACCGGCTGCGATCATTCTGCGATTGAACGCTTCGACTTTGCCAGCCAATGTGCTGGGGTCCGCGGGCGCACCTAATGCTTGGAATTTGCCGTCACCATGAAGTCTTGATGCTGCGTCGCCGATCAAATGAAAATGATGGTGGTCGATGTAGACCACTTTGATTGCATCGCGTTCGTCAATGGAATGGGGGATTGGATAATCGACTTCTTGTTTCTCGTCGGAATAGACCGTGCATTTATAGTGCGCGTGGTGGAGTTGTGCTGGACCAATCAGAGGATACACGCGAGGAGGATCGATGTAGTCTGCGATTTTCTCTTTCGTTATTCGCACATTCTCTCGCCGCGTTTTCCAGATCGATGCAATGTTGCCTTTTGCAAAACGTTGCGACTCTAGAACGCGGAGGATTTCCTGATCGCTGGGAGGATCAAGGGCAATCGCGTTGCCGCCTTGCGTTGTTGGGCCGGGGATTGGCACGAAGTTGGCGAGGGGATGCTGCTGGGTCGCAATTGCGTTTGCTCTCTGGTAAACCGGTGCTGGTCCGGCATTTGGATTCGGGCCATTTCGATCGTCGAAGCCATACACATCCAATTCACGCACCTTGTCCGGTGCCAAGCGGACATCAATCTTCGCCAACCAAGTCTCGCCGCGTTTCAGCGTCACGCGACCGCCTGAGAGATGAACGTCGGTTGCTTGGCCATCGACTTCGATGCGGTAGTTGCCTGCACTTAAACGTGTTGTGGCACCATCGAGAGAAACGCTGAGTTGGTCGACGATTTTTTCGCCTTGAATGATCCGAATCGGAACGTCTGCCTGCGAATTACTTTCGATACGAAGGGTGCCTTTGTTCGTTTCAAGCACGATCACGGTTGCGAGGACTGCAAAGAAGGCGAATGCGGCGGTGGCGATCAGCCAATGGGTGAATCGGCCCCGTGAACCGTTGGCGCTACCTTTGAAAGTCGACGGGTGAGTTGAAAGGCCCGCGGCTAGCGCCGTCGGCTCAGGCGGACGGACCATGATGTTCGGTTGTTGCAGGTGGGCGTGCCAGTTTTGCAGCAACTCGGCTACTTCGGCGGCCGTTTGAAAGCGATCATCGGGCGATTTGGAAAGCAGCCGCAACACGGTTTGTTCCAACCATTGGGGGACGTCGGCGTTGATGGACCGAATACTGCGTGGTTCGTCATTGCCAATCCGATTGAGCACACCCATCGTCGTCTCGGCGCGGAAGGGGCTGCGGCCGACAAGCATGAAGTAAACAAGACTACCGAGTGAAAACAGATCGCTGCGGTGGTCGATCGTGTCGCCGTGGGCTTGTTCAGGGGACATGTATTGCGGTGTGCCGGCGATCACGCCCGACCGCGTCATGCTGGCGTCGTCGACGGCGCGGGCGAGACCAAAGTCGGTGATTTGCACGCGTTCGACGCCATTTTCCAGCAACACGTTGGCGGGTTTGATGTCGCGGTGAACGAGGCCCTGGTCATGGGCGGCGGCGAGACCTTCGGCGACCTGCGAAGCGATGCGGACGGTTTCGAGGATCGACAACGGGCCGTCCGCGTCGACGCGTTGTTGCAGACTTTGGCCTTCGACGACAGGCATCACCAAGTACGGCAGCCCATTGTATTCATCGACCGTTTGAATCGGGACGACGTGCGGATGAACGACGGCGGCGGCACTTTTTGCTTCGCGTGAAAATCGCCGGCGGGCAGCCGCGCTGCTGGCCAGTTCAGGTGCGAGGACTTTCACGGCACAGTGTCGCCCGAGTGAAGTGTCGAACGCCTGCATCACGATGCCCATGCCACCGCGACCGAGAATCCGTTTGATTTCGTAGCGGGCGAAACGGCCGAGGGTGTCGGGATCGTCGGACGATTGAAGGAAGGTGGGGCAAGCTTCCGGCTTGCCGTCTTCCAATTCCGCAAGCTGAAAACTTGCGCCACCACGCAGCAACTCACCCGCCTTGTCCATCGTCAATCCATCTTCCATCAGCGATTCCAACGCCGACTGACACTCGTCGCACTGTTCGACGTGCGACGCGATCTCAGCCGTTTCGGAGACAGCTTCTTCGTCCAAAAAGCGAGTCAGCGTTTTGCGGTCATAATGAAAACGGGCAATCATCATCCTGTACCTCTTTTCGTAGTCTTGCCAACACGCGGCAGCGGGCCACGCGAACGCCTCCTTCGGTCTTCCCCAATCTCTCGGCGGCTTCCGCGATCGAGATTCCCTCGACGGCTGTCATCCAGAACGCATCCCAAATCGGTGGGCTGATCGAACCACGCAACCGTTCGGCGGCCCTCGCCAAGAGGGCTCGCTGGTGCTCCACCCGCAGCAGGGTCAGTGTTTCGCTGCGTGCCGGTTGCTCGCCGATCATCGCTTGCACTTCCGAATCGCCGCTGCCGACATCACGAGGGCCGCGAGTCAGTTTGTTGACGACCTGGTCGCGAGTGATCTTCAACAACCAGCCACGAAACGAACCGCCTCGTCCAAAATCAAACTCGCCAACCTTGCGGCCGACGGTTGCGAAAACTTCCTGCGCTAAATCTTCGGCATCGGCATGTTGCAGCCCTCTCGCGCGGGCGACCCGATAGACGACCGGCTGGTACAAACCGACAAACTCCGCCCAGGCATCGTGTGACGCCGGATCATGGAGCTGGCCGATCAACGACGGTCGTGTTTTGGGGTCCTGCACAATTTGTCTCCACCAGTTACCCACGTCTCGACGTCAATTGTTACAAGAAAAAACAATCGGATTTCAGGTCCAGTTCAAACGGCTGTTTCCCGATCCTTCTCGCTGATCACCACCATTTAGGACCGCCGGAAGAATAAGTGGCGGGGATTGATTGTGGGATAGGCTTCCAGCCTGTCGTTATCGCCCACGCTAGGGCGTCAGCATCACGAGACTCAGATCATCCGGCTTGCCGTGCTCGGAGTGCATCCGATCGGTCGCCTGATCGACCAGCGATCGCATGCGCTTGATCGGCGGGCCGACCCGGGCGAGCGCGCAAACCTCATCCAGATGCAAGTTATCGAACAGCCCATCGCTTGCCAGCAAGACGGTATCGCGCGCGGCCAGACGAACGGTCGGACCGATTTCGATGTGCATGCTCTTGGAACCGACCAGATTGGAGACATAGTGTCGATCGTCGTGATGCATCGCTTCGTCTTCGCCCATCAGCCCGGATTCGACGGCATAGCCGACCGGTGAATGGGACGTCGATTTCCACTTGACCAAACCACGCTGTCCGACGACCAGGGCCATGGAATCACCGACCTGGTACCCGCGGGCGACGCGATCCTGAACTTCGATCACCGTCAGAGTGGTCGCGGCCCCGATCGCGAGTTCCAGAATGGCGGCATTGGCCCGCTCGATGCCGTCAAGAATCAACGGTCTGAGGTCACCGCTGACGGATTGGGACGAGACGCTCTCGAGCAGACATTGCATGGCAATCGCCGACGCCTTGTGCCCCACCGGGGAACCGCCCACGCCGTCGGCGACGGCCAACACCAATCCGTCATCCAAGGTGCGGATGATCGCGGCGCTGTCGTCATTGGGGTCTTGTTTGCCGGGGCAGGTGCGGGCAAACGCCAACACATGGCCTTGGCCGTGGTCGAAGACCTCTGGTTCGCCCATCTCGCTTTCGAGATAGAGCCGAGTCGGTGATGGTGAATGGTCGGGGAGCAAACGGGAGCCCTTGGGCGGCGGTGTGGAAACAAGGCGTCCGGAAACGATTTAACTCGATTTTCGTTTACGAAGAACGTGGCGAATCGCTTTCATCCGCGATTTCTCCCACTCCGACGCCATTTTACCGGCATCGGCGTACCGATCGCGCGGCTTGACGGCCACGGATTTGCGGATGATGCCGATCAGGTCCGGATGGACGCGTTTGCGAATCGTCGCCGCACCGGGAAACGGCCAGTCGAAGGGGTACTCCGGCCACTTGCTGGAGAACAGGCGGTAGGCGATCAAGCCGAGCGAGAACACATCGCTGCGGGTCGACGGTTTTCCCATCGCCTGCTCCGGCGGCATGTAGCCGAGCGTCCCGGTGCCCGAACCGTTGATCGTTTGCTGGGCGACCTTGGCGATGCCGAAATCCGCCAGCCGCAACCAGTCGTCATCGAACAGCAGGATGTTTTCGGGTTTGATGTCGCAATGAATCACGCCCATCGAATGGGCGTAGGAGACCGCTTCGAGCAATTGCGACATCAATTCGAAGCCCAGCTCGAACCGCATTCGCTTGGCCAATCGATCATTGAGCGTTCGTTTGGCCAGCGGCGACACGATGACAAAATGCCCCTCGATGAACCGGGCGTCACGGATCGGCAGGATGTTGGGATGATCCAGCTCGATCGTCAACTTGACCTCACGGCGAAACTCGTCGATCAGTTCGGGCGTGACCCAGCGTGAATTCGGGATTTTCAGCGCCACCTTGGTCGACAGCAGGGTATCGGTGGCGGCGTAGACGTCGGCGAATCCTCCCTGTCCGATCCGTCGGTTGAGCCGATATTTTCCCAAACGGCTTCCGACTCGAAGTCGCGGGGCATCGCTGGAGATGGGGTAGTCAGTTCGTTTTGCCATGCCTTTGTCGTCGCTCGTCGTTTCAGCTTCGCATCACTGTAGCGTGCATCCGGCGGCAACGGCGAGCGGTGGACCGCCCGCGACGGAAAGAAACGCCCGCTGCAAAGTATGCACCCGCTGCCCTATAATAGAAGATGATTTGCCCCCTACTCACTGAAAGCCGCGCGCTTTGCGATCGTCACCCCAATGGTCTCAGGTTCATCTCATTCTTCCAGCCAATCTTGGTTCGGCAAGTCCGTCGCCCCAGGCGAATCAGTCAACTCGGAATTGTTGATCACCGAAAGCTACAGCAGTCGCGATGTTGGGATTTCCCTGCGCGTGATTCGGGGCCTTGGCGACGGCCCGACCGTGTTTGTCTCCGGCGCCCTCCACGGCGACGAAATCAACGGCACCGGTGCCATCCGGTCCCTGATCGCCGACGACGATCTGAAACTCACCGCGGGCACGGTCGTCCTGATTCCGGTCTTGAACGTGCTGGGGTTCGAGCGACACTCACGCTATTTGCCCGACCGCCGGGATCTGAACCGTTGTTTTCCCGGCAACGCCAGCGGAAGCATGGCGACACGGATGGCCAAGGTGATCTTTGATGCCATCGTACGCCGCTGTGACTACGGAGTCGACCTGCACACCGCCGCGGTGCGGCGAACGAACTACCCGAACGTTCGAGCCGACTTTCGCAACCCCGACTGCATGCGATTGGCCGAAGCCTTTGGCGCCGGCGTGATTCTCGATGGCAAGGGCCCCAAAGGGTCGTTGCGCCGCGAAGCGACCCTGGCGGACTGTCCGACGATCGTGGTCGAGGGTGGCGAAGTCTGGAAAGTCGAACCGTCGATCGTCGATTGCATGAAACGCGGCGTCCTGAACGTGCTGAAACACCTGGAGATGATGGAGGGTGAGCCCGAACTGCCGATCGGGCAGGTCAAGATCAAACAAACCAAGTGGATTCGCGCCGAACGCGGCGGATTCATGGACTTGCATGTCTCCCCCGGCAGCACCGTCACCGCCGGACAGCCGATCGCGACCAACAGCACGCTGGTGCACCAAGACCAGAACCAACTGATCGCGCCCTTTGACGGGATCGTGATCGGGATGTCGACCCTGCCCGCGGTCCAGCCCGGCGAGCCCGTCGTTCACCTCGGACGACTCGCCGGTGCCAAAAGCGCCCGCCGTGTCGAAAAACACTCCCAAGCCGACGACGTGCAACGGACCGCCCAAGAACATCTCTCGACCAACATCCAAATCGTCGATCCGAACTGACCCTGACTCCCAACCCCCGACCGCATCGCCATGAAACTCGGAATCCTCTCGCGAAGCATCCGCTGCTACAGCACCCGCCGACTGCGTGAGGCCGCCATCCAACGCGGTCACCAGGTGAAAGTCCTGGACACATTGAAGTTCGCGATCGACCTGAAACCCGCCGAACCCGATCTGTTCTTTCGCGGCAAGCAGCTGTCCCATTACGACGCCGTGCTGCCACGCATCGGTGCCTCGATCACCCAGTTCGGAACCGCCGTGGTGCGGCAGTTCGAACAGATGGACATCTTCACCACCAACTCCTCCGCCGGCATCTCCAATTCCCGCGATAAACTCCGCAGCCTCCAAATCCTCAGTCGACACCAGATCGGGATCCCCGAAACGACCTTCGTTCGCGACAAACGGGACGTCCTGCCGGCCATCGAACGCGTCGGCGGATCCCCGGTCATCATCAAACTGTTGGAAGGCACCCAGGGCATCGGGGTGCTGTTGGCCGAATCGGTCAAGGCCGCCGAGGCGATTGTGGAACTGCTGCAAAGCCAAAAGCAAAACGTGCTGATCCAGAAGTTCGTTGCCGAAAGCAAGGGCAAAGACATCCGCGCGTTCGTCGTCGGGGACCAAGTCGTCGGCGCCATGCGGCGTGTCGCCCAAGGCCAAGAGTTTCGCAGCAATGTGCACCGGGGTGGCGTGACCGAACCGGTCGATCTGGCCGACGACTACCGCGAGGCCGCCATCCGAACCACCCAAATCATGGGCCTGAGAGTCGCCGGCGTCGACATGCTCGAAGGCAAAGACGGTCCCCAGATCATGGAAGTCAATTCCTCCCCGGGACTGGAGGGGATCGAGCACTGCACCCAACTGGACATCGCCGGTTCGATTATCGACTACATCGCCGCCCAAGTCGATTTCCCCGAAATCGATTTGCGGCAACGACTGACCGTCAGCCGCGGTTACGGTGTGGCCGAAATCCATATCCCCGAAGGATCCGAGTTCGTCAACAAGACCGTCCAGTCCTCGGGACTGCGTGAAAAAGACATCAACGCGCTGACACTCTACCGCGGTTCGACCGTCATCCCCAACCCACGCTCCGACCGCGAACTGATGGCCGGCGATCGGCTGCTGTGCTTCGGAAAATTGGAACTGATGCGCGGCCTGATCCCCAAAAAGACGCGGCGGATTCGCAAGCCCAAGGTCCTGGACCTGCCCGACCTGCCCGTCGCCCACGAAGCCCTGACGGTCGATCCCGAAGAGACAGGTTCCTGACGCACAAGTTAGCAACCAGCGGAAACTACGTGGGATAGCCTTCCAGCCTGGCCTATTGAAGAAGAGTCCACGGCGCGAGTTTGGGAGCTCTATGAATCAACTCGCAACCCGACTATCGCTCGCGCGTGAAACTCGATCGATGGCGCTCGGCTCACCGACGCTGCCCGCGCCATCGACCGTTTTGCATGTACGAAGACGCATCATTTGGAACATGGCTCCCCTCTCCCCAAAACAGATCGTGCGAAAGACATTTGTTCGCAGAGTGACGTTGACCGCGATCTGTTTTGGGGAGAGGGGCTGGGGGTGAGGGGCTCAGCACTGAGACGCTTCACATCGATTGACGTGCTAAATCGCCGATCATTTTGAGGCGTGATTGCTGTCGGGTCTTCTCTGCCCGTACGTGTCACGATGGATTGGAATCCCCCTCTCCCCCAACACTCTGGCTCGCTGCAACATTTTTGACGGTCCGGCGCTCGCTCCAGGCCTCTCTCTTAACGTAAAATACCACAGGGCCAGTGCGCAATAATACATACCCTCCGCGGCGGCGACGCGTACACTGTAGGCACCTCACGGTCCTCTCTCTCCCCGTCTCCCCATCCAGTCACTGCGAATTGTCCAAGCAGGTTGACTCATCCGCCCATGAAAACCCTGACGTCTTTTTTCAGTCTCCTGATCGCCAGCGCGATGCTCTTGCCCGGACAGTCGTCCTGCGGCGACGACATCCAGGTGCTGTTTCTCGGTGACAACGGACACCATCAACCCGGCGTCCGATTCCGCGAACTCGAACCGGTCTTGCGGACGCGCGGCATCGCGATGACATACACCGACCAGATGTCGGATTTGACGCCTGCCAAGTTGGATCAGTACGACGTCCTGGCGGTGTACGCCAACATCGACGAAATCGCTGCCGACCAGGCCGACGCCATTTTGGATTACGTCCGCGGCGGCGGCGGATTTGTGCCGCTGCACTGTGCGACGTACTGCTTTCGCAACGCCCCCGAAATCGTCGCCTTGATGGGCGCCCAGTTCCAGCGTCACGGCACCGGCGTCTTTCGCTCCCAAGTCGCCGCGCCCAACCACGAACTGATGAAGGGCTACGGCGGATTCCAGAGTTGGGACGAGACCTACGTGCATCATTTGCACAACGACAAAAACCGCACCGTCTTGGAATACCGCACCGACGCCGAAGGTCGCGAACCATGGACTTGGATTCGGACCGAGGGACAAGGCCGCGTTTTCTATACCGCTTGGGGACATGACTCGCGGACCTGGACGAACCCGGGATTCCAGAACCTGGTCGAACGCGGGATCCGCTGGGCGGCGAAACGGGACCCCTCGGCGGCCGGCACCTACCTGGCCGATCAAGCCTTTCCCGTCCCCGCGATGACGAAGATTCCCAGCGACGCGGCAGAATTTGAATACGTCGACGTCGGTGGCCAGATCCCCAACTACACGCCGTCGAAGCAGTGGGGCGTTCAGGGAAAACCATTGAACCTGATGCAAAAACCGCTCACGCCCGAAGCGTCGATGCAACACCTGGTGGTCCCGGAAGGCTTTCACGTCGAACTGTTCGTTGCCGAACCGCAACTCGGTGGCAAGCCGATCTGCATGGCCTGGGATGAGCGTGGACGGTTGTGGGTCGCTGAGACCATGGACTATCCCAACGAACTGCAACCGCCCGGCACGGGACGCGATCGTATCCGCATTTGCGAAGACAGCGACGGCGACGGCCGGGCCGACACGTTCACGGTGTTCGCCGAAAACCTCAGCATCCCGACCAGCATCGCATTTTCTCGCGGTGGCGTGATCGTCCAGAACGCGGTCGAGACGCTTTACCTGAAAGACACCGACGGTGACGATCGGGCGGACGAACATCGTGTGTTGGTTTCCGGATGGGATCTCGGCGACACCCATGGCGGAGTCAGTAACTTTCAATACGGTCTGGACAACTGGATTTGGGCCATGCAGGGGTACAACAATTCCCAGCCCGTCGCGGGTGGCCAAACCGAGCGGTTTCGAATGGGATTCTTTCGCATGCGTCCCGACGGCAGCGAAATCGAATTCATCCGTTCGACCAACAACAACACCTGGGGGCTGGGAATCAGCGAAGAGGGATTGATTTTCGGTTCGACGGCCAACGGTTGCCCGAGCGTGTTCATGCCGATCCCCAACCGCTACTACGAACGCGTCCGCGGTTGGACGCCGTCGTTGACGCTGCAGTCGATCGCCGACACCAATGATTTCGAACCGATCACCGACAAGGTGCGGCAGGTCGATCATCACGGCGGATACACCGCCGGGGCCGGTCACGCCCTCTACACCGCCCGCGAATACCCCCGCGAATACTGGAACCGTGTCGCCTTCGTCAACGGTCCGACCGGACACCTGGTCGGCAGCTTTGTACTCCGTAGCGAGGGCAGTGGTTTCCAATCCACCAGCCCCTTCAATTTGCTGGCCAGCGACGACGAATGGACCGCTCCGATCATGGCCGAAGTCGGCCCCGATGGCCAGGTCTGGGTGATCGACTGGTACAACTACATCGTGCAGCACAACCCGACGCCGGAAGGTTTTAAAACCGGCAAGGGCCGTGCGTACGAGACCGAACTGCGAGACAAAAAGCACGGTCGGATTTACCGCGTCGTCCCGGATGGGTCTGCGGGCGCCCCCGTACCCGATCTGTCTAAAGCCGATGCGGCCGGACTCGTTGCCGCGCTCACCCACCCGACCATGCTGGTTCGCAAACACGCCCAGCGGTTGTTGGTCGAACGCGGCCAGCGCGATGTTGCCGACGCGTTGATCGGACTGGTGCGTGACCAGCAGGTCGATGAGATCGGCTTGAACGTCGGCGCCATCCATGCCCTCTGGACGATGCACGGTCTGGGCTTGCTGGACGGTGACCACGCAGCGTCCCATCAAGCCGTTGTCTCCGCGCTCCGGCATCCTTCGGCCGGTGTTCGTCGCAACGCCGTCGCCGTGCTGCCCCCGTCGGTCGACTCGACCCAAGCGATCCTGGACGCCAACCTGCTCGCCGATCGAGACGCCCATGTGCGGGTCGCCGCGTTGCTGGCCCTGTCTGATTTACCGACCCGATCCAACGCCGCAACGGCGCTGACGGCGGTGACCACCGATCCGGTCTCGATGGCAGACCGCTGGACACGCGATGCGCTGACCAGCGCCGCGGCCAACAGCAGCGGTCCGTTTCTGAAATCATTGGCGTCCGTCGCCGAGGTGTCCGATCAAACCATCGAACTGATCACGATCGTCGGCGAACACCACGCCCGCGGTGGTGACAACGAGGACGCGGCCGCATTGCTGGCCGCGTTGAACGCCGCCAATCCCGCCATCGTCGAAGCGGTGTTGCAAGGATTCAGTCAAGGTTGGAAACCCGGGCAATCGGTCGCGCTCGACGAAACCATCGAAGCCGACTTGGAGAAACTGGTCGATCGAGTCTCGCCGGGATCCAAGGGCTTGCTGGTTCGACTGGCAACCCGCTGGGGCAGCAAACGTTTTTCACGCTACGGTAAAGAGATCGCTGACGGATTGTTGGACGTGGTTCGTGATTCGAAGGCTGCCGAAGCGGACCGCATGGCTGCCGCAGCCCAGTTGGTCGAATTCTTGCAGGATGACGGCGACGTCGTGATGGACTTGCTCGATGAAGTCACGCCCCAGACACCGCCATCAGTCTCGTTGGGAATCATCGCCGCTTTGGAAAAGAGTCGTTGGGATGAGATCGGTGCCGAACTGGTCGACCGTTTGGCAACCATGACGCCGGCGCTCAAAAAAGCGACGTTCTCTCAATTGCTTAAACGCCCGTCGTCGACGGCCGCCCTGTTGGACGCCGCCGAGTCGGGCGATGTGTCATTGGATGAACTGGCGCTCGATCAAAAACAATCGCTCGCGGCGCACCCGGACCGTCAACTTCGACGCCGCGCCCAGAAACTGTTTGAACAAGGCGGCTCGCTGCCCAACGCCGATCGACAGCAAGTTCTCGACAAATACCTCGTGACGACCGAGCGACAAGGTGACGCGGACAAGGGGCTGGCGGTCTTCAAAGAACATTGTTCCAAGTGCCATGTCCACGGTGACCTCGGCGTCGCGATCGGCCCCAACCTGACCGGGATGGCGGTTCACCCCAAAAAGGAATTGCTCACGCACATCCTCGATCCCAGCCGCAACGTCGAAGGCAACTTCAGGGCATACAGCCTGCTGAGCGTTGATGGAATCGTGCTGACGGGGATGCTGGCCTCCGAATCGCGGACGGCCGTCGAGTTGATCGACACCGAAGGCAAGAAAAAGAGCGTGTTGCGCGAAGACATCGAACAGTTGCGAATGTCGACCAAATCGATCATGCCCGAAGGATTCGAGAAATCGATCTCCCCCGAATCGATGACTGATTTGTTGGAATTCCTCACCCAACGGGGCAAATTCGTTCCACTGCCGCTGGACAAATTCGCCACCGCAGTCAGCACCAAGGGCCTGTTCAGCATGACGGACAACGGCCCGGATCGGATGGTGTTTGATGACTGGAAACCGAAGACGTTCAAAGATGTTCCTTTCCTGTTGACCGATCCGCTCGGTAAGACCAAGCCGAACCTGATCTTGCTGCACGGCCCCAATGGCCCCTTGCCGCCGAAGATGCCCAAGTCGGTTTCGCTGCCGTGCAACAGCCCCGCCAAAGCGATTCATTTGCTGAGCGGAGTCGGCGGTTGGAGCTTCCCCTACGATCGCCGCAAGACGGTGTCGATGATCGTGCGATTGCACTATGCGGGCGGTGAAACCGAAGACCACGAACTCGTCAACGGCGTCCACTTCGCCGATTACATTCATCGCGTCGATGTCCCCGAGAGTGAATTCGCGTTTGCCCTCGGCGGACAACAAATTCGTTATCTGGCCGTCATGCCGAAGAAGCACGACGTGATCGAAACGATCGAACTGGTCAAAGGCCCCGACAACACCGCACCGATCGTGATGGCCGTGACCGTCGAGTCCCCGGACGCCAAGCACTAACAGTGGGATAGGCTTCCAGCCTGTCGTTCGTGGGATAGGCTTCCAGCCCAGGGCTGTAAGGGTATCCTGCTAGGTCAATCCTAGCAGTTTCGCGGTCGAAACATGAGACGAGGCTACATTCCTTGATCGGTGCGGCTTTTTCTTCTTCGGGCCGCGGACCGATTTTCTGTACTCCTTTAGGTCGATCGTCCGAGCGATCTTCTTCAGCATCGCGACGAGGCCTTTGATTGTCGTCGGAATCAATTCTGCCCACTCGTCCTCGGTGATCGCAATCAACATCCCTTCGGTTTTATCGGAGACATTTTTTGAGACGTGAAAGTGGCTGATCGCTTCCACCTCTGATTCGTCATGGGTCGCAAACAAAGCCGCAAAGATGGTTTGTCGAAGATTGAACGCGAGCAGCGACATACAAAACAGGAACGTTGCTGCTTTGGGATGACCGACACCTGATTTCTCGCAAGTGAGCGTCATCTGTAAAATATTGAACGCGGTTTCTTCTTCCCAGCGATGCCGGTAAACCTCTGCCACGTCCTTAGCCGAAACTGTGGCGGGAAGATTCGTCAACACGTGAATCTCTTCGTCGCCATCTCGCGTTGGCGAGTCCAATATGACAGTGATTCGGCGAACCACCATGGCATCTTCGGCAGCAGATAGTTTCAACGCTTGTTCGTAGACTACGCCTGTGCTGCTGCGGCCAATGCGTTTGCGTTTTCCCAGTAAAACGCCTTTCAAACGCCCGTGCTGGCGGATCACGAAGAAGCTTTTGGATTGAGCGAGTTTGTTGAGGAATGGGACGATGCAATAATGCCGGTCCGCAATTACGACATCATTCGGCTGGATATCATCCACGATCCGATCGCAACACGTCGACTCTTGCGCGTGGCCGTCAAGCAGCACGTACGCGCGGTCAAACACCTGTCGCTGTAGGTCAAACCTCGCGACTAGTTTACCCGGCAACGGTGCACCCTTGACGTCTCGAAGGTCTTTCAATCTTTTGTCAGACTTCGCCAAGACATTCCCATCAATACTCAAGCAACGATAACCTGGAAGCAATTCCCAGGGTGTGAACCCCATCGCGTCTTGCATTTGGATAGTCCGCTTTGCCGCGTGCGAAACGAGCGACTCACTTACCGCTGGTTCTATGCCTCTGGTTTTGGCATAGAATGACTGTCGAGAAACGTCGAGATTCTCTTTGTGCTCCTTGTAGGCTTGATTGAAATTCTCGCTGAAATCCAAGGCCACGTCAGCGACCGTCATCGCCACTGCCTGGAATGTGGCGAGGTACTCATACTGCTTTTCTCGATTGTTATCGAAAACCAGTTGCAAATCGCTCCCGATAAAGTCCTGCGTGAGCGCCCTGGTCATGACAGCAAATGGTGCCTTGGTTACAAACCGATCAAAAACTTTCGATGACATCGCGAACCTCCGTGTAGCGTAAAACACGGGAATACACAAAAATCGCGGTCACGCGATACCCTTACAGCCCTGGGCTTCCAGCCTGTCGTTCGTGGGATAGGCTTCCAGCCTGTCGTTCGTGGGATAGGCTTCCAGCCTGTCAACCGTGGGATAGGCTTCCAGCCTGTCGATCCAGGATCAACGATACCTGACAGCCTACGCTCATGCTCCCACTTAAAGTCACCCTCCCAGGCAGGGAGGGTCGAGCGAAGCGAGGGGAGGGTCGCCCCGAAACCGTCGACAGATTCCAAGCGACAACGGATTCCGATTGGTTTGCGACGCCAACTCGGCGAGAGTAAGATCATCGGTATTCCGATCATCAGCACGAAACAACTGGAATTTTCGATGTCGTTTCAAACGGAAACACCCGGCAAATTGGGCTATGCACATTACGTGGGTTTCCCCGATGATGGCCGCCGTCATGAAATCATCGATGGAGACCACTACGTGAATCCTGCTCCGAGCACGTATCATCAAACCGTCTCCAAGCGACTGCAGTATCAGCTTTACACCCAATTCGAACTGGCAGGTAAGGGGCTCGTTTTTGATGCTCCTGTTGATGTTCAATTGACGGCACACGACATCGTCCAGCCGGATCTGGTCGTCATTCTTAACGCCAAAACCCAGATGATCACTCCGACCAAGATCAAGGGCATACCGGATCTGATCGTCGAGATTATTTCGCCATCGAGCTCGGACAACGATCGAAAGCTAAAGAAGGAACTCTACGAGCGAGTCGGGGTGACGGAATACTGGATCGCCGACCCGTTTGAGCACTTGATTGAACAGTGGGTCCTGCAATCAGGCGGTTACCAAATGCAGCCGGTTTCGGATCCGCTCTGCCCGACGATCGATCCCCAGGTGCGGGTCCCGATGAGCGAGATCTGGTGACGCGATCCGTCATGGACGAGCCCCCCATCCCAGCGGGAAGCGTTAGCGAGCGGCACATCCCAGCGGGAAGCGTTAGCGAGCGGCGCGTGACGGGGAGCAAACACAACCGCCCGCCACTGGTTGACGGTCTGTTGATTGAGTGAGCCGTGACGCGTAAGCGGCCGGGCATTCTGGGGGCCGCCCGAGGCCTTACGGCCAGCGGCTCACCATTGACTCAGCAGATCCCGAATCAATCAACAGCCCGCTGAGGCCCCGTGGCGGCACCTGGACCGCCCACTCATGCCCGCGATTTCGTCTATCCTGTTGGGTTCTTTCACTCGCACCGTGAAGTCCAGGTGCTGAAAATGAACCTCCCGCCCACCAAGAACGAACCATGCCCCGTGTCTCCGCGATCCGCTTTGCGCTGATTTGCTTTGCCTTGCTCCTGCCGCGCTATCTCGATGCGGCGGACACCAAACCGAACTTTGTGATCATCTTCGCCGACGACCAGGGCTACGGCGACTTGGGCTGCTTCGGCTCGACCAAGATCAAAACGCCGAACATCGATCGGATGGCCGCCGAAGGCCGACGGTTCACCAATTTCATGGTCGCCTCCCCGGTCTGCACCCCGTCTCGGGCCGCCCTGCTGACCGGATGCTACCCCAAACGCGTCGGGATGCACCAACACGTCTTGTTTCCCGCGTCGACCAAGGGACTCAATCCGACCGAACACACCATCGCCGACCACCTGAAAGCCCAAGGCTACGCAACGGCATGCTTCGGCAAGTGGCACCTGGGACATCATCCCGAAACGCTGCCCCAGCAAAACGGGTTTGACACCTACTTGGGGATCCCCTACTCCAACGACATGAACCATCCGGACAACCAGGGCAAGCCCCGGGTGCCGTCGGACGAATTGTGGAAGAATCAGGAAAGTGCGATCACGTTGTGGAACACGCCGCTGATGGAAAATGAAAAGATCGTCGAGTTGCCGGTCGATCAACGCACCGTCACGCGGCGCTACACCGACCGAGCCGTCGATTTCATCAAAACCAATCAAGACGCCCCGTTTTTCCTGTACCTGCCGCATTCGATGCCGCACATTCCGCTGTATGTCCCCGCAGATGTTTATGACCCCGATCCGCAAAACGCGTACACCTGCGTGATCGAGCACATCGACGCCGAAGTCGGACGGGTGATGGACACGATTCGCGAACTGGACTTGGCCGACAACACCT
Organism: Stieleria neptunia; assembly: GCF_007754155.1. Classification (NCBI taxonomy): domain Bacteria; kingdom Pseudomonadati; phylum Planctomycetota; class Planctomycetia; order Pirellulales; family Pirellulaceae; genus Stieleria; species Stieleria neptunia. Next base: position 9,561,802 of record NZ_CP037423.1, read on the forward strand.
ACGTGATCTACACGTCCGACAACGGCCCCTGGTTGCAATTTAAAAACCACGGCGGTTCGGCCGGACCGTTGCGGGCCGGCAAAGGCACGACGTTCGAAGGCGGCCAACGGGTGCCCTGCGTGATGTGGGGGCCCGGCCGCATTCCCGCCGGAACCGAATGCGACGAACTTGTCGGCACCATCGACTTGCTGCCCACCATCGCCGCGATCACCGAATCGCCACTTGCCAAAGACCGCAAGATCGACGGCATGGATGTCTCGGGACTGTTGACCGGAACCTGGGACCAAACGCCGCGTGAGGAGTACCTGTACTACACCTCGCGAGGCGCCATCGAAGGGCTGCGGAAAGGCAAATGGAAACTGCTGGTCAAGAAGAAAACCCCACCACGCAATCGGCCCAACGCCAAAGTGCCCCCGCCGGAGATTTTGTTGTTCGATTTGTCACAAGACATCGGCGAGCAAACGAATCTGGCTGCGGAAAAACCAGAACTCGTCGCGTCGATGCGTTCCCGAATGGAAGAGCTGGACGCCGAAGTCACCGCCAACGCAAGAGAACCCTGGCGCAAGTAGTGGGATAGGCTTCCAGCCTGTCATTCCACTTGTTCCCGGGCTCCGCCTGGGAACACACTGCAACGGAGGCTCCTGCCTCCTAACCCCAACCGCGTGTGGCGGAAGCCACACCGACATTGCGCTCCAAGGCGGAGCCTTGGAACGAGTTTCCACTTGTTCCCGGGCTCCGCCTGGGAACACACTGCAACGGAGGCTCCTGCCTCCTAACCCCAACCGCGTGTGGCGGAAGCCACACCGACATTGCGCTCCAAGGCGGAGCCTTGGAACGAGTTGCTGGGTAGGTCACGCTGTGCGTGACAATTGGCATGCACAGCATGCCCTACCGTTCACTCCCACGTTTGTCACGGCTGCTCATACTTGCGGCGATACTTCTCCGCCAGCGTCTTGTGCTTGCTGCCCAGGTCGACTTCCGCGCCGGCGACGTAGGCCGCGGTGACATGGGACTCGGTCTGCAAGACATCGCCGTCAACGACGATCAACGTGGCGTCTTTGCCGACCGTGATCGAACCGACGCGATCGCCCACGCCCATGATCTCCGCCGGCGCGAGCGTGATCGCCCGAATCGCTTGATCGGCCGGCAACCCGTACGCCACCGCGACGGCGGCATGGTACGGCAAATTCCTGGCCGCCGCCCCGCCACCGGGACTGCCCGACCCCGCACCACCGATCGCGAAACGAATCCCCGCATCCATCAACCGACGCGGCAGCGTGTAGGGGTGGTCATAGGGATCATACCGTCGCAGTGGCAATCGATACGTCGCGTGGACGATCACCGGCACGTCGTATTGCTTCAGCATCGCGGCACACAGCGGTGCGTCATAGCCGCCATAGATGATCGGTCGGATCCCGCGCGAAACGCAAAACGAAACCGCCGCTTCGATTTCACGTCGCGAATCGGCGTCGATGATCATCGGCGTCGTGCCTTCCAGCACCGGCACCAACGCTTCCAGACGCAAATCCGTCGGCGTCGCGTCCGGGCGTGCCTGCCGGGCGATCGCATAGCGAGCCGCGGTCTCCAATCGATCCGAAAGTCTTTTCAATCGTTCATCACGATCCTTGGCCCGATCCGCTTCGTTGCTTTTGCGCGAATCGTAGCCGCGCCAGTCGACCACCAGCCCGGTATCGCCCTTGATCAGCATGTCCTTGTACGTCCAGCCGTCCAATTGAATCACGCCCGACTGGCCGCGGATGTCCCCGCGTTTGGGCGCGATCGACGCCAGCAGCACGCCTCCGGCCCTGGCGACCGGGATCCATTCGCTGTCGGCATTGACCGCGACCCAAGGCCGCAGGTTTCCGTTTTCGTCTCCGACCTCGTCGGTATCGATGGTGGAACGCACCGCGTTGACTTCCGCCAGTCCGATGTTGGACAGCGATTCCATCAACCCGGGATAGACGTGTTTGCCGGCGACGTCGACCGTCTTGCATCCCTTCGGCAACGTCACTTTTTTCCCCACCGCGGTGACCTTGCCTTGGTCAAAGACGACGGTGCCGTTGTCGATGGGTTTGCCGTCGACGGGATGGATCGTCCCGCCGACCAGCGCGATCGGTTTGGTTTGCGGAGCGCCGGGGATCTGGTCGTGGGCGGCGGCGGTGCCGGCGAAGCAAAGGATCATCGCAGCGACCGTCGCCAGACGGTGGATCGGTGAGTGGCGATTCACGGTTCGACCTCCATTCGCTTCGCTCGCCCTTCCGGGCAAGAGCGTGACGTGCGTCCTCGTTGCCAGGCTCCGCCTGGCAACGCAATGCACCGGAGGCTCCGCCTCCCAACCATCGTCTTCAACTCGTCCCCAGGATTCGCCTGGCAACGTTAGCCCGTTGTGGCTCCCGCCACGCACCGATGGCGGCCTGGAGGCGGGAGCCTCCATGACAGTGTGTTCCAAGGCGGAGCCTGGGAACAAGGTAAAAGTGTCTTGCGAGGCGTCGCCGCGCGTTGAGTTGCGTTGATTCATCGTTGCACTCCCCCGTGGTTGTGTCCGGCGTGTTGGTCTTGTTCGTCGTCGTGGTCGTGCCCGTGACAAAACTCGTCGTACCTGAACCAGCGATCTTCTTCTTCGATCTCTTCATCTCCTCCTTTGGAGCGTCCAAAACCCTTGTCGAGTATTTTCCCGATCAGCAACGAGCGCCAACGCGCATCACGCTGATGACGCTCGCGATCCTGTTCCAGTGAAAACATCCTCCGGCCGTCAACCCACGTCTGCTCGCAGCGCGACAGCGTCGACAATGGCGGCCCGCTCCATAAAACAACGTCGGCGTCTTTGCCGATTTCGATGGAACCCACATGGTCGTCGATCCGCAGTTGCATAGCCGGATTGAGCGTCACGAACTTCAATGCCTCCTCCGCCGGCACGCCGCCGTATTTAACCGCCTTGGCGGCTTCGGTGTTTAAATGCCGTGCCAGTTCGCGATCGTCGCTGTTGAAGGAAACGACGATGCCGACGTCATGCATGATCGCCCCGTTGTAAGGAATCGCGTCGTAGACTTCGAACTTGTACGCCCACCAGTCCGAGAACGCCGACGCCATCGCACCGTGCTGTTTCATACGGTCGGCGACCTTGTAACCTTCCAAGATGTGTTGCAGCGTCCCGATGGTGACGTCGAATGTGTCCAGCAAATCCAACAGCGCCACGATCTCGTCTTGGCGATAACTGTGGCAGTGAATCCAACGTTCGCCGCGGAGGATCTCTGCCACCACGTCGAGTTCGTAGTCCACCCGCGGTGGCAATCCGTCGCGGCGGCCGCTACGCCAACGCCGATGCTGTTCGTCGTATTCTTTCGCAGCCAGAAACCTGTCGCGGAACAACTGTTCGACGCCCATGCGGCTGGCCGGGTAGCGAGTCGGTGACTCGGATCGGTTGCTGCGTTTGACGTTTTCCCCGAGCGCGAACTTGATGCCCGCCGGGGCCTCGGCAAACTTCATCGCCTGCATGCCATCGCCCCAGCGCAACTTGATGACTTGGTTTTGCCCGCCGATCGGATTGGCCGATCCGTGCAAGATGTTAGACGTCGTCAATCCTCCGGCGAGTTGACGGTAGACATTGATGTCGCTGTTGTCGATGAAGTCGCCGACGCGAACTTCCGCCGTCACCGCTTGCCCCGATTCGTTGACACCGCCGTCGGTGCCCATGTGTGAGTGGCAATCGATCAACCCGGGTGAAAGGTGTTTGCCGCTTGCATCGACGATCACGCAGTCCTTGGGCGGCTTCAGCGAAACACCGATGGCGTTGATCTTGCCCGCGACGACCAACACATCGGTGTTTTCAAGCACGCCGCGATCGCTGCACGTCCAAACGGTCGCGCCGCGAAACAGAACGGCGGGTGCAACGGGTACGGGTTCGGTCACGCCGAGTCCGCCGAGCGGGTACGTGATGGCGATTTCATCCAAGAGCGAATCGTCGGCTTGCTCCGAGTCGGATTTCTCATCGTCGGAATCTTCGTCTTCGTCGCCTTCCTGATCGTCCGCGTCCGATTCCACAGAATCTTTCTCGGCGACCTCGGCACGTTGCCAGTCCAGCGTTTGCGGCGTCCCATCGGGCATCGTTAGAGTCGAGAACACGTTCAACGCGTCCGCTTCGGCGACACTGACGATCGTGATCCGCGTCGGTCCGGCGGGCATTCGGCTGTCGGCACCGCTCAGATCCACCCAGGCGGTCAAGCGATCGACGGCACGGGTGACCTTGTTCAGTCTGGCCGAGGCCTGGTCGCTGTCCTTGTTGTCCGAATCGTCCTTCTTCTTGTCGGGCTGTGTTTTGGGCGGGTTCTCGCTGATCACGTTGCCGGACCACTTCTTCTTTTCCCGTTTCAATTCCAATCGGACCGGAATACGTTTTCCATCGACCCTGACCTTTGTTTTCCAAGTTCCCTCCAACGCGTCGGGCTGCGGACTGGACGCAGCGTCGTGTTCGAATCGTTTTCCCGCCACCCAGGTCTCCAAGACCTTGCCCTCTTTGTCGAACAGGTCTCCCTCGGTCACGATCAAGTTGGCCAGCGAACCGGCACGGACTCGACCGGCGATTTCGTCGACACCGAAAAGGCGCGCCGGTGTGGTCGTGACCGCGGCCAAGGCGGTATCGGCCGACAAGCCACGTTCAACGGCGGCGCGAATGTTTTTCAGAAACGACTTGGGATCGTCCAGCCCATCCGAAGTCAAGCAAAACGTCACACCGGCCGACGCCAGCAAGGCGGGGTTTTCAGGTGCGAAATGCCAGTGCATCAATTCCAGCGTCGTCACATCGTCGGCCGCCGCTTCGGAGCTGACATCGGGTGCGTCGGGGAAATCGACGGGGATCAACAGCGGACGGCCGGTGTCGGCGATCGCGTTCAAGTCGCGATACTCCCGCCCCGAACCACGGATCAACAGATCCAGCGAAAACTCGCCGGCGATCTGCTCGGCCCGCAATGCCATCCGTTCATTGGGCGCATCGATGACAAACAGGCCATCGGTTCGGTCATCGGCCAGACGGGCCAGGTCGTCGTTGCGGGTTGGTCGCGGCAATTCGGGTTTGGCGGTGTAGGCTTGCCACGCCCGCGTGTACCAATCCGCATCGGCCAGCGTTTGACGCAGCAGTGCGATCGCCCCCATCGGCGAATTCGGATAGCTGTCGCGGCGTTTGTCGCGCGGCACGGTCAGCTGTAGATGCTGCGCGACGTCATCATCGACCAGGCTGACGCGACTGTTCCCATCGAGCAACACCAAACAACTCGAGCCCTTGACGATCGCCCCCCGCGGCGCGATCAACCGCATGGTCACGCCTTGCGTCCGCGATGCCGCGACATCCGAGACCGACTGGATCGCCGTTGCGGCCGCACGCCGTGGCAGCACGTTTCCGTTCCAGTGTCCGGTACCGCCGGTCGGCGGCTCCGGCGTGTCCACTTCCCCATAGCCATCGATCAGACCGGCGTAGATCGACTTTCCGGTGCAGTCGATGACGTGGGCTCCGTCCGGAGGGGTGAGACCGGTGCCCACCGCAACGATCGTCGTACCCTGAATCGAGACCGACGCGGATTCCAAGACCTGACCGGGTTGAACAACAACCCGGGCGTCCTTCAAAAACACACGGTCCGGGGGATTTTCACGGAGTCCCACGACGGGGCGGGCGTCACCGTGATCTTGCGCCACAGCGGTTGAAATCGCGATCAAGAACAGAAAACAGCCGAGTAGGCAATTGCTTTGGCGCAGCATCGTGGTCACACAGTCGGCGGGTCGAGGTTGGTAGGCTGCGGCCTATTGTAGCTCGATTGTCGGTCGATGCTGAGATGACAGGCTAGCGGTGGGGTAAGCTTCCAGCTTGCCGTCTCGTTTCACTCGTGAAACGCAAGCTGGACGCTTACGCCACTTTCTTGCTGACCCGAAACGGAGAGCATTTTAGAAGGCGCCGCACTCGACAGGCTATCTATTTTTTGGACCCCCGTTCACTGCTCGAGCGTGAAGCCGATCTTGATGGTGACTTGCCAATGACCGATTTTGCCTTCAATGATGTCGCCGCGAGTTTCGGTGACTTCAAACCAACGCATCTCACGCACGGTCTTGGACGCCTGAGCGATTGCATTTGCCACGGCGTCTTCGATGGATGTTTTGGACGTCCCGGTGATCTCGATCTTTTTGTAGACGTGGCCTGGCATGGATGGGTCTCCTTCGCTGGGGATGGCTAATCGATGGAACGCTTCCCCTATTATGATCGCTCTGGACAAATCATGTCCAGCGATTGCAAGGGACGATGGAAATTGTTCCCGCAACTTGGCTCGGTCGGTTTTACACGGCAACGCGTGCGTCAAATCAACGCAGGTGCTCTGAAATCCGCTGATCCAGTTTAGCTTGAGCGTCCGCAAACGACGCCAGCCCCGCCAAGGTCATCAGACTGTCAATCGCGATGTCGCCGCGGACGATCCGCTCTTGCCAGCGTTGGTGGTTGGGAATCTTTCCGTCTTCGGCAATCGTGCTCAACTCCTCGTCCGCCATCACCGGGAACAAGTCTTCCAGATCGTAATCAGCGGCCATCAACCTCAACTCCGCAGCATCCGTCGGAGGGGAGAGGATCGCCTTCTGCACGAACGACCGCTCGATCTTTCGCACCGCCCACAACTTTTCCAATTGCACCGTTTCAGGATCAACCTTGTCATCGAGATAGACATCGTACGTGTCGTGGAGTTGAGATTGCCACGGATCCTGCAGTGCCTCCTCCGCCTGGCGAGCGACTTTGGTAGGCATCGTGATCACATCGACACCGGCCAGACGCGGCAACTGCGAAGCGTCGCGGAGGCTGGCGGCGATCTGTCGCGTGTCGGTCGTTGGCAAGCCGCGGGTGAACGTCGCGACTTCGCCTTGACTGGCCAACGTCGTTTTCTCTCCGACCAGATTTCCGTCGCCCAATTGATTCTCAGCGACATAGGAGTTCAATCGCCCCAGAAACACATTCACGAACGACGGCCGCGAGAGTGCGGTGGCAACGTAGTTCTGCCGGGCGCTGAACCCGAGCGTACAATTGACACGAATGTCTTCGTCACGGAGTTGCTTGATCGCAATCAGGCCCGCGGGTGTGAGCGGCACCTTGACGACAAAAAACTCGGGACAGATCTGATGACAGCGTCTCGCATAAGCCAAGGTCGCTTCGCTGTCGTTGGCGACATCGGTATGAAGTTCGACACTCACGTCGCAGCGAAACCGCTCGACCAACCGCAACGCGTGACGGACATTCAGGATGAATGCGATCTCGCGCACCAACGCTTGTTCGGACAGGTTGCCAACCACGTCTTGAGCCGACGGAATCAGGTCGTCATAGATTCCGTTTTGAATCTCGCGGTTCAACAACGTGTTGTTGGTCGTGAGCCCACTGAACTGTTCGTTCCAGAGCCGATCGATCGACTCGATGTCTCCGCTATCGATCCAAAGCGATGTTTCAGCACCGTTGATTCGTTGCCAGAACGAACTCGACTGGACCGTGTGCGGTGGCGAATCCAGGTCGATGCCATCGCGGACAAAGTCAGCGATACGCTCGACCTGCGGAGAATCGAGGGAGATGATTTCGATTGATTTGGCCGTGTCTAAGTTTGACATGCTCGTTAGCTCCTATGGTTAAATCGTTTCAGATGCAAAGTTTTGGATCGGCGAGGTTGCAGACAAAGCGTTTCATCACGGCTTGGCCACGTGTCGGCCCCACCCGTCTTTGACGAACCGGGCCAGCCACCAAACAAACAGACCGGCAACAACGACAGTGCTCACCCAGCTCAACGGTGCCACCAATTGCTCGTAATGATCAGCCAACCACCACCCCAATGCGGCCAGCAGCGCGGTCCAGAGCACCGTTCCCAGCGCGGTGTACAGACAGAATTTCCCGATCGGCATGGCGGCAAATCCCGCCGGCACGCTGATCAGGGTTCGCAACCCCGGGATCATTCGACAACTGAACACCGCCCAATGCCCCCATCGCTCGAACCACTTGTCCATTCGCTCGATGTCGGAACAGGAGAGAGTCAGCCACCAGCCGTGCCGCTGCACCCACGCGGTCAATCGTTCCTGCCCCAACCAGTTGGCGAAGAGGTACCACAACAGGGCACCGAGAAAGGAACCGACGCTACCCACTGTGACCACGCCCATAAACGACAGGTCACCTTGGCTGACGGCGTAGCCGGCCCACGGCATGACCACTTCAGACGGGATGGGTGGAAAAATGTTCTCGACCAGCATCATCAGACCGACGCCGACAAGACCAAATTGATCAAGAATATCGTGAATCCAGTTGCTCATGCGTGTTGTCCTCTCAAGCATTCCGTCCGGATGTGTTGCAAGTCAAATGCCGATCCGACGTCGCACTCGGATACGAGAGCGCAACGCAAACGCCTCGTCGCAGGGATTGCGTCGAAGCCGTCACGTTTGATGTGCGGCATGGTCGATTTCAGAACAACCCTTGGTCGGTGACGCACCCACCTGACCGCTCCCACGGACATGTCGACCAGGATGCGTCCCCCACGTTCAAGCGGAACGGGTCTTCCGCTATCGACGCTCGATTTGGTATGGGCTCGTTTACCGTCGCTTCGCCACCAACCGCCTCGCCATGGAAGGAATGATGTCTCTCACCCGAATTGCTAGCTTTGCGTGTGTCGTCGTCCTCGGGGTTTGCACCGCGGAGGGTGCGGATCCGCCGGTCACCAGCTCAGGACCGTTCGCCGATGGCAAGGTGATTCACGCGGTCGGCAGCGGGACGGCCGCTTCGCGTGTGCTGCAGAAGACGTCTTTTATCGCCCCCAAGGGACAGATCAAGTTTGAGGTTCAAATCCTGTCGGTTGACTCCGAGACACGCGACAAGATTTACGCCGAGTTGGGTGACGAGAAAGTGCAGACGCGGATCACGCAGGTGACCGATCCGTCCGTCGAGATGATCGCCGATGATGAACTGACCCTCGGCAGCCGTCACACCTTGACGACCAGCAGCATTGTCTCCACCGCCGTGATCAGCCCTGACCAAGTCGAACGGTTGTACGCGTTGGCAAACGAGAGCGGGAACAGCAAGGTGCTCGCGCGACCGAACATCATCGCCGGCGATGGACAAGCGGCCTCGCTGCAGCAGCAGGTGCAACGTCCGTTTCTGTCGGACCTGCAGGAGGTCGAGCACGAAGGCCAGGTCGCAGTGCAAACCGGCATCCAAGTGCTCAGCGAAGGCACCGACGTGACAGTCTTGGGCGAGGTCGACGGCGAAGCGTTGAAGGTGCGGACCAAGATCCAACATTCACGCGTTGCCGATGTTCAACAACACCACGTCTACGGTGTCGGCGAAGGACAAAAGACGATCCAGGTGCCCAGCCATGAAGTGCGCCAGGCGACCGCGACGGCAAGATTGTTGCCCAAGCAAACGCTACTGCTCGATCCGTATTTTCAGTCCACCGATCGCCCCGACGCCGTCGCGGGGACACCGATCCTGTCGAACCTTCCCTACCTGCAAAAGACATTCAAGCAGGCCGAACCGAAAGCGGTTACGATGAACACCATCGTGTTGCTCAAAGCGAAACGGCTGTAACGGAAGTCGCGACAGAACCAATCGACAACCAGCGCCGCAATTCCTCGACATCGAAAGACAATCGACGGAAACCACCACATGTCGCGCACCGCGAAACTCTTAATCGTGTTGGTGAGTTTGCTCGTGGCGTTTCCTTTTGCGTATCCGCTGTGCCGTTCGTACTTCCGCGGTGATGTCGCAACAATGCGACCGGATGCCGTTGCGACGAATCGCGTGACTCCGGCTGGGCCGGCCAGGGGGAATCCTCCAGTCGCCGACTCGCCATTGGCCGTGCCCCTGCCAGATCGACCGAAACCCGATCTGGTTGTTCCGTCGATGGAGGTTTCTCAATCGGGTGGGCAACAGAACTGGCGACTGAATTTGCAAGCGCCGGGGGCAGAGCTGAAAGCATTTCGATTGCTCTTAGCTGCCAGAGGCCGGTCGTCCGTACATCCGAACAAGCCGATTCTCGCCAGCCCTCGTGGACGGAACGTTCAGTTGTGGGACATGGAAACCGCCACGCTGATGGAAACACGGCGTATCGATCCATCGGCCGACGACACGTTTTTCACCAGCGCAACCTATTCTCCCGATGGTCAGCTCCTCGCATTCGGTTCTCCCTACGGCCCGATGAAGTTGTTGCGGATTGCCGACGACTCTCTGGTACCGATTCCCACCGATCGCAGCATCAACGCGGATCGGATCGCATTCCATCCCGACGGCCAGCGATTCGTGGCGGTCGGCGAGCGGACCCCGGAGGGACGCAACATTCCCAATGCTCATTGGATCGATTTACGCAGCGAACAGTCGCATCCATTGGTGTCCGATGACGTCAAAGTGGTCGATGCAAACGTCAGTGACGACGGAGCATTCATCGCCATCGCGGAGACGCAAGCGATTTCGATTTACGAAACCTCGTCACTGCAACAGCGAGTGCGATTTCCGCTTACCGAGCAACCGACGCTCGTCGCCCCCAGCCCAGACGGAGATTGGATCCTCGGATTGACCGACGGAACCGTGCGAACCTGGTCCGCCCAAACCGGTCAGTTTGTGGAAAATAGGAATCTTCAAACCGGTCCTCGACGCGTGATCGCCTTGGACCGATTCGACGACAGCAATCGATTCTGTGTCTTGACGGGCGAGGAAGAAATACTGATCTGGGACCGCGACACAGGGTCGACTCGTGTCATCGGGCACCACGAGACCGCGCATGGGATCAGCGCCCTTGATGGGCAGAAGGGCGTCGTCACGGTCGGATTCAACAACGGAACACGCCTTTGGCACCTCCCCAGCCAGGACGCGATTGCTTCGCGGCCCGGTCCCGAGTCTTCTGCCGATTCGGTTTTGGCTTGGTCACTGGTCACCGCTTCGTCAGACGGTTCAAGGATCGCGGCCGTCGGTCAATACGTTCACGTCTGGAATGTCAGCGACGGGAAATGCATCACGGCGTTCGAGCCTGGGACGCGTTCGATTCATGACGTTCACTTGTCGCCCGATGGATCGTTGATCGCGCTGGTCGGTCAGGGATTGACGACGGAGGTCTGGTCGGTGAACGACGGCCGTCCGCTTGCCCACTATGCCGATCCCGCGGGGAAATCTCGATGGCCCACCAATATTGATCGTCGATCCCGATGTGTTCGTTTTTCGGAGGATGGCCGACAACTTTTGGTGGCCGAACAGGACGCACTTCGGATCTACGATGTTCGTTCGCGAGAGCGTGTGGTCGAATTGGCCGAAGTCGCACCACGAACCGGCACCGTCCGGATCTCGATGATCCAAGCCATCGACATCGACGAGCGAAGCGGACGCATCGCGCTGGCACAAACGAACCGCATCGTGATCTGGGACCCTGAAGACGAACGTGCATTAAAAACAGTGCAAACCCGAGGTTCGCTCGATTCGGAACACCCGGGTGTGTTCTTCTCCGCAGACGGAAAACGCATCGTCGCCGGCCATTTCTCCCGCGTGGTGGTCTACGACGTCGACTCCGGACGCGTCATTGACGAATTGAGATCACACTGGGTGCACGGCAGAGTTGGTGATGATTGGTTGGTCAGCGATCGTGGCGGCCAACTGTCACGCTGGTCACCGGCGACCGAATTCGTCCCCGCGTACGAGCGAAAGCAGCGCGGCGAGAACCTGAATCCCCTGATGAAAGTGCGCGGCCAGTTGAAGGACATTGCGTTGACAGGGGATCGACAGATGGTGCTGATCGACCAGGACGAAAAGCCCCTGCTGTATCGCAGGTGAAACAAGTCGTCACAGGCGGTGTTCACTGCGCAGGTCCGCGGGCTACTTCGATTTCCAGACCGGGTCGTGATGGGATTCGCTGGCCGATTCGAACCAGCGGGTCAGTGTCATCTTTTGGCGGGTGTAAAACTGGACGCCTTCGGTGCCCTGAATGTGCAGGTCGCCGAAGAACGATTGGTTCCAACCGGTAAACGGCAACCACGCCATCGGCGCGGGCACGCCGACGTTGATGCCGATCATGCCGGCGTTGAAGTGACGTTTGAATTCGCGTGCCGCATATCCGTCACTGGTGAAGATCGAGGCGCCGTTTCCGAACGGACACGCCCTTCCGATCGCCAGCGCCTCCTGCAACGAATCCACGCGAACGACCGACAACAGCGGTCCAAAGATCTCTTCCTTCCACAGCGGCATGTCCGTGGTGACTTGATCGACGATGCTGGGGCCCAACAGAAAGGCGTCACCGGCGTCCACATCGCGTCCGTCCAGAACCACCTTTGCACCGACCCGCTCGGCGGTCTCCAGGTAACCGGCCACACGACTGCGATGATCGCCGCTGATCACCGGCCCCATCTCCGACGCGTCGTTGTTGTCGGTGGGCGCGACCTTCAGTTTTCCGGCGAACCCGACCAGTTGTTCCAACAACGGATCGCCGGCCGAACCGACGGCAATCGCGACCGAACCGGCCATGCAGCGTTGACCGGCGCAGCCGAATGCCGATGCGGCGAGCGCCTTGGACGATTGATCCACATCCGCGTCCGGCATGATGATCAAATGATTCTTGGCTCCGCCGGCCGCTTGCACCCGTTTCCCGTGCGCGGTGCCGAGTTGGTAGACGTGTTTGGCGACGGATGTCGAACCGACAAATGACACCGCCGCGACGTCGCGATGCTGCAGCAGCGCGTCGACCACTTCTTTCCCGCCATGGACCAGATTGATCACACCGTCGGGAAGTCCCGCTTCGACGAGCAGTTCCACCAAACGGATCGCACTCAGCGGTACCTTCTCGCTGGGCTTGAGCACGAACGTGTTTCCGCAGGTGATCGCGATCGGAAACATCCACAGCGGAACCATGTTGGGAAAGTTGTAAGGCGTGATCCCCACGCAAACCCCGACGGGATGCCGATTCGTTTCTCCGTCGACGCTTTCGGCGATTTGCGGAAACGTGTCGCCGGAGAGCATCACGGGAACGCTGCAAGCGAACTCGACCATTTCCAGGCCGCGTTGGACCTCCGCACGGGCTTCGCCGTAGGTCTTTCCATGCTCCCGTGTCACCAGACGCGCCAATTCCTCAAAGTGACGGGCGATCAACTCGCGATAGGCGAACATCACCCGAGCCCGCTCGACGACCGGGGTTTCAGCCCACTCGGGCTGGGCATCCAGGGCGGCGGCGACGGCGGCATCGACATCGGAGGCCGAGCCGACCGGAGTTTTCGCGATGATCTCCCCGGTCGACGGATTGAACACCGGTGTGGAACCGGTTGCACCTCCGCCGTCGATCCATTTCGATCCGATCCGCAGTTTCGCCGTCGGTGTTTCTGTACTCATCGCGGATTCCGTTGAACTGTCATTCCGTTGAACTGGGAGTGAAATCGGGGAACGCGGGCGCGTCGGCAAAGTCGTATCACGAAAATCACCCGATGCTGTTAAGCTTAGCGTTCACGTGGTTGACGTGGGTATGGCTTCCAGTGGGATAGGCTTCCAGCCTGTCAAATCCAGGGAATGACAGGCTGGAAGCCTATCCCACTTTCGACAACGAGGAAATTTGACCGATGGCACGAATCGTCCGAGGAGCTTTGATCCAGGCAAAGCTTTGTGAACCTGCGACTTCGCCGGTGGAAAAGATCAAGGCATCGATGATCGACTTGCACGTCGACCTGATCGCCCAGGCCGCCGACCAAGGTGCACAGGTCTGCTGTTTGCAAGAACTGTTTTATGGCCCGTATTTCTGCGCCGAACAAGACGCGAAGTGGTACGAGATGACCGAGCGGGTGCCCGACGGCCCGACGACGAAGTTGATGATGGAACTGGCCAAGAAGCACGAAATGGTGATGATCGTGCCGGTCTATGAAGAAGACCTGACGGGTGTTTATTACAACGCCGCGGCAGTGATCGATGCCGATGGGTCGTATCTTGGCAAGTTTCGCAAGATGCACATCCCCCACTGCAGCCCAGGGTTTTGGGAGAAATTTTACTTTCGCCCCGGCAACCTCGGCTATCCGGTCTTCGACACGCGGATCGGCAAAGTCGGCGTCTACATTTGCTATGACCGCCACTTCCCCGACGGGGCGCGTTGCCTGGGGCTGGGCGGGGCGGAGATCGTGTTCAACCCCAGCGCGACGGTCGCCGGTTTGAGCGAATACTTGTGGACACTGGAACAACCGGCCCACGCGGTCGCCAATCAATATTTCGTCGGCGCGATCAATCGTCCCGGCACCGAGGGCCCCTGGAACATCGGCCAGTTTTACGGCCAAAGTTATTTCTGTGATCCACGCGGCCAGCTGTTCGCGCAAAGTAAAAAACGCGACGAGACCGACATCGTGATCGGGGAGATGGACTTCGAGATGATCCGCGAAGTCCGCAACACCTGGCAATTCTTCCGCGACCGCCGTCCGGAAACCTACGGTGCAATCACGGAGCTGTAGCGAGAGTGGGATAGGCTTCCAGCCTGTCGATTCAGGGAATGACAGGCAAGATGCCTATCCCACAGCAGGGGATGACAGGCTGGAAGCCTATCCCACAATTAATCATGCAAAACAAAATCATATACGGCCTGGACGATCGGCCGCCGCTTGGCAAAGCGGTGGTGCTGGCGATGCAGCATGTCTTGACCATGTTCGGTTCGACCGTGGCCGTTCCGTTGTTGCTCGGTCCGGCGATGGGCATGGACACCGCCGCGATCGCGTTGTTGATTTCCAGCGTGATGCTCTGCTCGGGGATCGCGACGCTGATTCAAGCGACGTTCGGATCACGATTGCCGATCATTCAAGGAGTCAGTTTTTCGTTTCTCGCGGCGTTCTTCATGATCATCGCGACGATCCACCCCGAAGGCGAATCGGTCACGCCGGGCGCCGCGATGCCCTACATCGCCGGTGCGATCCTCGTCGGCGCCGTTTTCGAAATCGCGGTCGGTTTCAGCGGGCTGATGGGCCAGATTCGAAAGGTGCTTTCGCCGGTCGTCGTCGGTCCGGTGATCATGTTGATCGGATTGGCGCTGTACTCTGCCGGCGCCCCGATCGCCGCGTCCCACTGGCCGATCTCGATTTTGACGATGGTGCTGATCACCACGTTCTCCTTTATCTGGTCGCGTCACCATTTGATTTTCCAGATGTTCCCGATGCTGTTGGCGATCGTGGGTGCGGTCGCGGTTTGTGCGTTTTGTTCTTTGCTGGGCATCTTCGGCCCCGGGCATCCGGCACGGCCGAATTTGGACGCCTTCGAGCAGGCATCTTGGTTTCGCGTCCGCGACGTCGTCTTGCCCTGGGGCATGCCCAAGTTTCAATTGGGATTCATCGTCGCGGTCATCGCGGGGTACCTGGCGTCGATGATCGAAAGTTTCGGCGACTACCACGCCTGCAAGCAGATGGCGGGCGGCGGTGATCCGACGCCGGAAGAGATCTCCAGGGGCATCGGATGCGAAGGAATCGGCTGCGCGCTGACGGGGATCCTTGGCGGTTTCAGTTCGACGTCTTATTCGGAAAACGTCGGACTGATCGGATTGACCAAAGTCGGATCGCGTTATGTGGTTCAGCTCGGGTCGGTGATCCTGATCCTGCTGGGATTATTCGGGAAATTCGGAGCCTTGGCCGCCGCGATCCCGCAACCGGTCGTCGGCGGGTTGTATTGTGTGATGTTCGGTTTGATCTCCGCCGTCGGAATTCGACAGTTTGCCAGGGCCGAATTGTCCAGCGACCGCAACCTGTTCATCGGTGGATTTGCATTGTTCATGGGAATCAGTGTGCCGTACTATTTTGCCAACGGCGGTTCCGAAGCGGTCCAAGCGACCTTCATCGATGGACTGGACGATGTGATCAACGCGATCGGACAGACGGGAATGGCGGTCGCTGCAATCCTGGGGATCGCGCTGGACAATCTGATTCCAGGAACACGTCGAGAACGCGGCCTGGAGCCGCAGGAACCTTTCACGGAGCCATCGTGATGCCACCTGTCGATCTGCCGCAAGCCCAACTGCCGCCTTGTCACCATACGCCAGAGCCCTACGACGGCCCGTCGCGTGATGAAGTCCTGGCGCTGCGTCACCAGTACGTCAATCCGGGCGTGCTGACGTATTATCGCGATCCGCTGATGATCGTCGAAGGCAACATGCAGTACCTGTGGGACGAAACCGGCAAACGCTACCTGGACGCGTTCGCGGGGATCGTCACGGTCAGTGTCGGGCACTGTCATCCGCACGTCGCCCAAGCGGTCCAAGCGCAAGCGGGTCGGTTGCAGCACACCACAACGATCTATCTGCACCCGACGATCGCCAAGTTTGCGGCCAAGCTGGCCTCTAAAATGCCGTCCGACCCGGCCGGTGTTCCGCTGGATCGTACCTATTTCACCAACTCGGGCAGCGAAGCCAATGAGATCGCGGTGCTGATGTCGCGCGAGTTCACGGGAAACCAAGACGTCGTCGCCCTCCGCAACGGTTATCACGGCGGGACCACGACCGCGATGGGCATGACGGCGCACGGGACCTGGAAATTCCCCAGCAACCCGCAACCCAACATCACGCACAGCGTGCCCGGCTACTGCTATCGATGCCCGCTGGGGCTCGAGTACCCCAGTTGCGATGTGAAGTGCGCCCACGACATCAAGAACGTGATCGAGTACCAGACGCCGGGCCAGATCGCTTGCTTCATTGGTGAACCGATCCAAGGGGTCGGCGGGACGGTCGTGCCGCCGCCGGAGTTCTTTTCGATTGTGTACGACATCGTCCGTCAGCACGGTGGGCTGTGCATCGCCGATGAAGTTCAAGGCGGATTCGGGCGGACCGGAAAACACTACTGGTCACACCAGAACTGGGGCGTCAAGCCCGACGTCATCACGATGGCGAAAGGGATCGGCAACGGCGCGCCACTGGCCGCCGTGACCGCGACCGAGCCCGTGGCGTCGACAATGACCCATCGAGTCCACTTCAACACCTTTGGCGGAAACCCCGTTTCAATGGCGTCGGGATTGGCGACAATGGAAGTGATCGACGCCGAGGGAATTCAGGAGAACGCCGCCCTGATCGGCGACTTCCTGATCGATGGCCTGATGCAGCTGAAAGAAAAACATCCCTTGATCGGAGATGTTCGCGGCATGGGACTGATGCTGGGCGTCGAATTGGTCAAAGATCCGACGTCCAAAGAACCGGCATCGGCCGAGGCCGCGGAACTGATGGAAAAGACGAAACAGCGCGGACTGATCCTCGGTAAAGGCGGGTTGTTTGGCAACACCATGCGGATCAAACCGCCGATGTGCATCACCAAGGATGACGCCCAATTCCTGCTCGCGACGATCGATGAATGCCTCGCAGAAATGGGCGGTTAGACAGAAAAGTGAGAGAGGCTTCCAACCTGTCAAATCCAGGACACGACAGGCTGGAAGCCTATCCCACGTACCACTCGTTCCAAGGCTCTGCCATGGAACGGGGATTGCCCGAGGCTCCGCCTCCGGCATGATGGAACGGAGGCAGAGCCTCCACGAAATGCGTTCCCAGGCGGGAGCCTGGGAACGAGAGAATTTCAGGCGGGAGCCTGGGAACGAGAGAATTTCAGGCGGGAGCCTGGGAACGAGAGAATTCCAGGCGGGAGCCTGGGAACGAGTGACAGGCTGGAAGCCTATCCCACGACTGCAATGGCAAGCTGGAAGCTTACCCCACACTGAAAGACGACTGAGATGCCGACCCTTGAAACAACCGTCAATGGAATCAAGTTTCCCAATCCGTTTGTGATCGGATCGGGGCCGCCGGGAACCAACGCGCGGGTGATCTGCCGATCGTTCGCCGACGGCTGGGGCGCGTCGTGCGCAAAAACGGTCAGCTTGGATGCGTCCAAAGTCATCAACGTTGCCCCGCGCTATGGACGATTGAAGGACCATTCCGGCGAACCCTACGGCTGGGAGAACATCGAGTTGATTTCCACGATGTCGTTCGACCAGTGGATCGACGAATACAAACGGGTCAAAGACGCTTATCCCGACAACGTCTTGATCGCATCGATCATGGAAGAGTTCAACAAAGACGCCTGGTTCGAGATCATCGAACGTTGCGAAGCCGCCGGCGTGGACATGTTCGAATGCAATTTCTCGTGCCCCCACGGATTGCCCGAACGCAAGATGGGCGCGGCGATGGGCGAAAACCCGGACATCTTGAGCGAGGTGTGTGGTTGGGTGCGGGCCGCGACGACCAAGCCCGTGTGGGCCAAGATGACGCCCAATGTGACGCACATCGAAGATCCTTCACGGGCTTGTCTGGCAGCAGACCTGGACGGCATCACTGCGATCAACACGATCCGGAGTGTCATCGGCGTCGACTTGGAAACGCTGCGACCGATGCCCACGGTCGAGGGCTACACCACGCCGGGCGGCTACTCCTGCAAGGCGGTCAAGCCGATCGCGTTGCGGATGAACATGGAAATCGCCACATTGATCCGTGACGAATTTCCCGGACGCACCCTTTCGGGACTGGGAGGGATCGAGACCGGGGAAGACGCCGCGGAGTTCTTCCTGCTAGGCGCCGACACCGTTCAAGTTTGCACCGGCGTGATGAAGCACGGGTACAAACTGGTGGAAACCATGAAAGAACAATTGCTCGCGTTCATGGACAAGCACGGCTTTGAAACGATCGATGATTTCAAAGGCAAAGCACTCCCCTATTTCACAACCCACGCGGACCTGGTCCGGCGCCAGGCGGAGGCGAAAGCCGAAAAGGCAGAGGCCAAGGCAAAGCGGGGTGCCGGGATCACGACCGACGAAAACTGGGACGGAGACCAATTCGTCAAGCAGTCAGATGATCTGGTGGGATAGGCTGGACAGTGGGATAGGCTGGACAGTGGGATAGGCTTCCAGCCTGTCAGAGGCGAGGAGGTCGCGCAGTCTGAAGGCCACCCTCCTGGCAGGAGGGTCGAGCGAAGCGAAGGGAGGTCGAACGGTGAATCGCCACTTTCGCTTCAGTCACCTCCATCTCCGACGGCGCACCAAGGCAAACCCTCTCCTCGCTACGCTCGACTCTCCCAGGGGGAGAGTGACCAAACCCTTTTCTTATCAACGCCTAAAAACCGCACGACCTTTAGAGCCTGGGAACACGGCCGGTACGTCACGCGGTGCGTGACGTATGGCAAGCTGGAAGCTTCCCCCACTTATTGTTCGAAATCGATTTCGATGTTGTTTTCGCTGGCGGCGGTTCGCAGTTTCGCCAGCGCCCGCGCTTCGAGTTGCCGAACGCGTTCTTTGGTCACGCCCATTTCCTCGCCGACCTCCTTGAGCGTCAGCGGCTCGCTGCCGCGTTCGAGTCCGAAGCGTGCCGAAATGATTTTCTGCTCGCGTTCGTCCAATCGATTGAGGATTCGGGACAGCTCGCGTTTGCGGGTGCGTTGGGCGGATTCTTCCACGTAGGGATCGACCCGTTCGTCTTGTCGCGCCAGGAACAATTCTTCGGTCGTCGTTCGGAACCGATCGCGGTGCTTGAATTCGTTCGGGATCGTGCGGGCGAAATTTTTCATGATCGCCCACGACGCATACGTGCTGAATTTGTTGCCGCGCGAATAGTCGAATTTCTCCACCGCGCGGATCAGCGACATGTTTCCGTCGCTGACCAACGAGAAGAAATCGTCGGTGCCGGCCAAGTGGCGTTTGGCGATCGACACGACCAAACGCAAGTTGGCTTGGACGATTCGGTTTTTGACCTTGACCGCCTGTTCGTACAACGCCTCGATGTCGTTCATCACCGCGGCTTTCCCGGCAGCCTCGGTCCCGATCGTCTCCCGCAAGCGACTGGCTTTGTGCTTGAGGTAGTTCATCTTTCGGAACAGATGGTACTCCTGTTCGCGGGTCAGCAGTGGGACGTCGTACAGCGACGCGAGATAGCTGGGCAGATCGCTCGGCACGCGGACTTTCCGAGGTGCGCTGGCCGGTTCCGGCTCCACACCCAGGTATTCCGCTTCGCGCGAGACCGCTTCAAAGTCTTCGTTGTAGATGTAGTCCAACGGCAGCTCCATGATCCGTTGCCGTCTCATTTCGACCAGGATTCGTTGGATGCTGTTGCGAGTCCGTTTGAACCGTCGGCACAACTGCGGGACGGAGACGCCGCCGAGGTACTGGTTAAAGATCGAGCGTTTGTCGTCATCGGACAGGATGCCGCGATGGTTGGGGAAAATCGCGATCGACTTGTTGTCGGCGTCAAAGTTCTTGAGCGTGTATCGGATGGTTTCCGCACTCCGCCCCATCTGCTCGGACAACAGACGAGTCACATCGGCCAGGGCCGCCCCGCCTTCGACCAACTGTCTGGCCCGTTCGATGATTTCACTTTTTTCATCTTCGGTCAGCTGGCTGAAGCGTTCGCCACGCTGGATCTTGGCCTTGTTGCGAGCCACAAACTGCTCCACGCTGCTGTTGAGGAACCCGACGCGTTTGCGGCCGCCGAAGAGCAACCGTCGACTGACCAAACCGGCTTCGCGCCAGCGACTGATCGTCTTGGTCGAAACATTGAACTGGCGACTGAGGTCTTGAACGGTGTGAACCTGTTCGGCGATTTCCTCGACCGACAGATCCGCCAACTCGCTGAGATCTTCGATCAACAGGCGCAAGTCATGAGCCAGATCGGCCGAGGCGATGTTGTGTCGACCGGGTCGGTCGGAGCGATAATTGGTGATTCGATAGCACAAAAAGTCGTAGGCGTAATCTCGATCCTCTTCGATTTCGCTCAGTAGGGTTTCCGCAGCGGCAGCCTGCTCAATCAATTTTGTTTTTTGATTGAAGCGGAGCTGATCGCGCAGGTCTTTGATTTTTATGTCGCGGTAATTGTCGTGCATCACTGTGGTCTCCCAGCGCTATTGGCGTAGACTGGCCAAACGTCCTTGCAATCCCGGCGGATCGCCCAGTCCAATCGCCTCGGTTGCCCGGGGTCACCTGTCTCCTCCAGGTGATATCGGTCGCTTGGCCTAGGTTTCAATGTCGAGCCTTGGCTCGACACCTCTGGTCAAACCGGATGGCCTGACCCCCAGAACAAGTTCCCTAGCCGACTCCATGTCGACCGAAATGACAGTCGCAGGACAACAGCCGTTAAAAACGTTGCTGTCCACAAATGCGGATGCCTGTAGGACGAGAGCCTCCGCCGCTCGGTTCACCTCGATTGAATGAGTTTCTAGAAAACCACTCGTTGCTTGGGGATGAAACCCGACACTTTGAGTCGATTTTTTTTCCACTATTCCAACTCGATGAGCTTGGCAGCGGTTGCCTGCGTCCGGGACACCTTGTAGGAAATTTGGGGCCAATTCTGCAGCGATTTGTCACGATTTCCCTCAATTTTCGCCGCAAACCCTTTACTGGCAACACTTTAGAAACCCGAAAACCTTTTCGGGGTGTCGCGCATTTTTGCGGCGCTGCCTGCATTGTGTGTAAAAATTTCAGACAGGCTGCACAAAAGGCAGTCTCGCAATGCGACCGCTGTCCAAGAATCGACTTTGCGGAACACGACGGCTGCACACCTTTCGGGCCCGGGAACTGCCCCCTGAATCGCCCCGAGCGGGGTATTTCGGCTGAACCGCCCCAATGCCGACGGTCGATCATTGCGAGACAGGCGATCTCCCAAGCCGCCGTGCTGCGCGCGGCGGGGGTCGATCGGCCACTTCCGGACTGCCCACCGAAATGGACTTTCAGATGCCCAGCCACGACGTCACCGCCAATCGTCGCTCCTTTCTCGCCGGCTCTCTCGCGATCGCTTCGGCGTCGCTCGCTGCCCCCAGTCGGGCGGCGACCGGATCGGCCAACATCGTCGCCGGGCCCCAACAATTGATGCGGGTGCGGATCGAGATGGATGTGAAAGGAAACGTCAGGGTTTCCGACAACGCGATTGCGTCCAAAGAGACGCGGCAGACGTTTCCGATCACGTCCCAAGCGGTCCTGGACTATGAGGAGCGATACCGGCGGCCTGCCGACGCGGCCGCTTCGTCCGAGGTGGTGGCCGCCGAGCGGTATTACCACACCGCATCCAACAAAAGCGTTCTGAACAAGACGTCGAGCGAGCAGGATTTGCGAAAATCGATGCGACAGGCGATCGTCCGCCGCGAATCGCTGCCCGAATCGATCTACTCGCCGGATCATTTTTTCACCCACGGCGAGCTTTCGCTGCTCAAATCCCCCGTCTCCAGCGTCTCGGTCGACCGATTCCTACCGGGCGAACGTGTGATCGAGGGAGACCGCTATGAGATCGATTCGGACGCCCTGTGCTCCGTTTTGAATCTGACGTCGGTCGACAGCGGACGGGTGGAAAGCACCGTCGCCGGGATTTCCGAGGACGCGGTGCGTTTCAAATTGGAAGGCGACATCGAAGGGTCGATCGATGGCGTCGGCACGCGAATTCGGCTGATCGGCAAAATGACATTCGACCGCAACGCCAAGACCTGCACCTGGCTGGCGTTGGCGATCCACGAGACCCGTGAAATCAGCCGCGCCGAACCCGGATTTGATGTCTCGGCCACCATCCGAATGGTCCGTCGCCCGATGGCCCAAGCGGTGGCCTTGCCGGCTGAGCGGGCGGTGATTGAGTTTGACCGCGAGATCCCACGGGAGCGGATGTACGTCGAGCTGCAAAGTCGTCAGCTGGAGGTCGGGACGATGATGGACCGCAAGTGGCGGATGATCAGCGACGCCCCCGGTTCGGCGGTGATGCGAATGATCGACCATGACCGGAGCATCGCCCAGTGCAATCTACGCCCATTGGTCCAGCTGCCCGAAGGCAAGCAGTGGACGCTGGAGGCGTTTGAGGCGGCCGTCCGACAGACACTCGGCGAAAAGCTGACACAGCTGGTCGAGGGGGATCAGCGGGTCAGTGCACAAGGATTACGGGTTTTGCGCGTCGTCGCCGACGGAGAAACCCAAGGCGTACCGATTCGATGGATTATGATGCACTTCTCCGATGACGAGGGACGTCGAGTTCAAGCGACCTTCACGCTGTCCGCCGACAAGCTCGAAGCCTTTGCCGGCAACGACGCCCAGCTCGCCGATTCCCTGCGATTTCTCGACCCCACGGAAATCCACGACGGCAAGCCGGGTGACGAGGAAGCGATCGCCGGAGAGCCCGAGGCCGATCCGGAGATCGCCAGCCGCCCCCCGACCGATGACACCGAAACCCTCAGTTCCAGTGATCGGAGGTAGGCCCACGCCGGCCGCCGAAGATCCGTCCGCTAATCCAAAATCTCTGACCGAGTTCCTGACATGAGCCTTGCTGAAAATCAAATCACGCCCGCGCGACTGACCCCGCGCCGTGCTACGGTGCTGTTGGGATCGATGTTGGTTTGCCTGGCAGCCGTTCGCTGCCCCCAGGCAAGCGCCCAAGCATCCGGTCAACCCCAAGACGCCACGACGGAGCAGGCGACCCAGTTCGCCCCGGGCGTGGTGACCATCGTCCCCGGTGATGCCAGCCCCGACGAAACCTTTGACGGCCCGCTGACGCTGAAGACGTTTCTCAGTGCCCATCCCGAACTGGAATGGAAAGCGCCGACCTTCGAAAACGGCTCACCGCATTTCGATCCCCGTTCGCGGACGTTGGTCGAGATGGCCAAACAGGTCGTCTTGCGGCGCGAGATTTACTGCCTGGAATTTTCCTTTAAACCCCTGCGTCAAATGTATGTCGATGTGCCGGTCGGCAGCGGCAAACTGCAACGCAAACTGGTTTGGTACATGGTCTATCGCGTGCGTTATCGGGGCGGCGACTTGCGACCGGCGGCCGACGAAGTGGGCGGTTCAAAACTGTATCAACGGCTCGAATCGGTCTCCTACGACTCGCGACGGTTCTTTCCCCTGGTCACCCTGAAAGATCACGTCAGCGGCCAAGAGTACCTGGACCGGATCATCCCCAGCGCCAAAGAAATGATCGCGGCCCGCGAACAGATCACCGCACCGCTGTACAACAGCGTCGAAATCACCCGCCAGCGGATTCCGCTTTCCTCCGATGAAAGCGCCCCCGGAGTCTGGGGCGTGTTGACCTGGATGGATGTCAATCCGAACGTCGATTACGTCTCGCTGTACGTTTCGGGACTGACCAACGCGTTCCAACAGGACGGTGAAGGCGATGACGCACCGTACCGTCGCAAAGCGTTGCAATTGAATTTCTTTCGGCCCGGCGACGCGATGAGTCAAACCGAAGACTTCATTCGCTTCGGCATGCCTTCGTTCGAAGACTCCGAAGAGCAAGCGTATATTCTGGACAAGTACAACATGCCCGAACCGCTGAATTACCGCTGGGTCTTCCGCTCGGTGAAGTGATCGGTTCGCTCGCGTAGTCGTTCCCGCAGCCGCTGGAGCACCTCGGCGTATTGAGATCGGTTCGCCAGATTGGTCGTTTCACCGGGGTCGTTGTGCATGTCGTAGAGCTCTTCGCTGTCGTCGTCATAACGCATCATGTGCCAGCGGTCGGTGCGAATCGACGTTCCATTTTGAAACGAGAGCGCTTCGGATTTCACGCCGGCGGTCGAGTCGGCAAGCACCGGCATCAGGCTGGTCCCCTCGGCGGCCGCCGCGACCGGCACACCGACTAAGTCACAGATCGTCGGGTACAGATCAACCAACTCGGCGAGCGAATCGGATTGACCGGATGGCATGCCGGGGGCGTCGATCAGCAACGGGACGCGGATCACTTCCTCGTGCAGGTTGCTCTTCTGCCAGAACCCATGCTCCCCGAGATGGTAACCGTGATCGCTGGTGAAGATCACCGCCGTCTGATCGCGGTGGGGTGAATCCTCCAGGGCGTCCAGGATTCGCCCGACCTGATGATCCATGAACGTCACGCTGGCGTAGTAGGCGGCCCACATGCGTTTCTGGTTCTCGGGGTAGTTTCCGATCGCGTTCTTCCGGTTGTTGGTCTTGGCGATCCCCAGTTTCGGAATGTCGTCGGTGTCGTCGTGCCAGTTGGCCGGCATTTCAATGCGTTCAATGCCGTACGGCTCAAAGTACTTGCCGGGGGCAACCATCGGGTAATGCGGTCGCACCAGCCCGACGGCGAGAAAGAACGGGCGTTCTGGCGACTGCTTTAAAAGTTCAATCGCCTTGCTGGCCGATTTGTAATCCGGTTGCTCGGTCCCATCGGCATCGCCCTTGACCGACACGAACATGCGATGGGGCATTCGGGTGGATTGTCGATTCTGCAAATCACGCGTCACGATATTCAGATTCAAACACGCGTACTCGCCCGGCGTATGCGCCTCCGGTCCGGGCGAATTGAACCGCGCCGACCAACACGCCGGATGGTCCTGGCCGTCGGTCCCGGCGATGATGTCGCCCGGGACACGCATGTGAAAGATTTTGCCGACACGGGTGCTGCTGAGTCCGTGGGTTTGCAAGTGCTGTCCCAGGGAAACATTCTGTTTGTCCCGATAGCGGCCGAACATGAAGGAGATCCGCGAGGGCAAACACCAGGTCCCCTGGCAATAGGCTCGTCGGAAAACCATCCCGTTGCGGGCAAGGCGGTCCAGGTTGGGTGTCGCACAGACCTTGTCGCCATAACACCCCAGCACACTCGCCTTGAGATCGTCGGCGACGATCATCACGACGTTTTTGATTTCACGCGGCGGCTGGACGGCCGCGGCCGTCGCGGAGGTAAGGGAGACGGCAAGGCAGGCGGCGAGCAATCGTGGAATCATCGTCGTGGTTGTTGCGGGGTGGAACGAGACAGATCGATCATGCCGCGATTGTAACCCAAGACGTGTCGGGCAGGCTCAGCGACCGGGCAGGCTCAGCGACCGGGCAGGCTCAGCGACCGGGCAGACTCAGCGGCTGGGCAGTTGAATCCCGCCGGTCGTGCCACCGGGCATCGTCACCGGGGCCGGAACGGTGGACTTCAGGATTTTGATCCCGTCGCTTTCACCGGGGGTGATCAGCAATCGTTCCAGTTGGACGATATCCAGCGGCGGCGCAAAGATGTAGCCTTGGGCGAGGTCGCATCCCCACTGTTGCAGCAGATTCAATTGCTGAGCCGACTCGACGCCTTGGCAGACGATGTTTGCCATCAGGTGGTGCGCGAGTTGAACGATGGCTTGGGTGATGATCGCATGCCCATGGTCGATCGTGATCGAGGCGGTGAACGTGCGATCGATCTTCACGGTCTCGATCGGATAGTCGTGAAAGCAGGTCAGCGACGAATTGCCTTTGCCAAAATCGTCGATGTGAATCCCGACACCGCTTTGGTGCAGATCCAACATCGTTTGCAGGGAGCGTTCGTTGTGACGGGTGTCTCCGTTTTCGGACATTTCCAGTTTCAGCGACCACTTGAACCGCGTGCGATCGATGATCGCTTGCAGCCGATCGATGAAGAAGGGATCGGCGAGCTGGCGCCGCGAAATGTTGACGCCCAGATAGACTTGCGGTCGCTGTGCGTCCTCAAACGACGCCATCATGGCGCTGAATTCACGCATCGATCGTTCGAGCACCCATTCGCCGAAATGGTTGATCAATCCGATCTCTTCGGCAACGGGCACAAATTCGCTCGGGGGCACGTATTCTCCGTCGTCACCTCGCCATCGCGACAGGACTTCGACGCCTTGAATCTCGCAGCTCTTCAGATTCACGATCGGTTGGTAGCGCAGTTCAAATTTTTCCTCCCGCAACGCGACGCGAAGCTGTGCTTCCAGCTCATGCCGGGCGACGACCGCATCGTGCATGGTTTGGTCAAACACCGCGATCTGGCCTTTGCCCGAATTTTTGGCCTGATACATCGCCGTGTCGGCGTTGCGAAGGGCTTCGTGGCCGTCGGCCAGCGAGTCATCGATGAATGCGACTCCGACGCTGGTCCCGACGGTGACCAGTCGATCACCGAGCGAAAAGGGTTCACAGATCCGCTGGACGATCCGCCGGGCGACCAGCAGGGCGTCGTCGCGATGGGCCAACCGTTCCAGCAGCACGACGAACTCATCGCCGCCCAAGCGGATCGTTTCATCGCCGGCCGCATCGTTGCTGGTTTCGACCGAATCGCTGCAGCGGGAAGCGGTGTCGTGATCGCGAACGCATTCTTGAAGCCGGACGGCGACCTGATTGAGCAGGTCATCACCGGCCTCGTGGCCGAGGCTGTCGTTGATGATTTTGAAATTGTCCAGATCGAGAAACAGCAGCGCGTCATGGGATCGCCGCCGCGGCCCCTGGTTGGCGAGGACTTGTTCCAGTTTTTCGATCAAAAACGGACGATTGGGAAGCGCGGTGAGCGCGTCCCGATGCGCCATGTCTCTCAGTTCCGATTCCGCTTTACGCCGCCGATTCACTTCGCTCTTGAGCAGTTGGAGCTTCTCTTCCTGTCGGATCGAGAGACGATATTTCTCGCTGAGCGCCAACGCCAATTGACGTGCTTCGTCATGTTCAAAGGGTTTGCGGAGCAGCAACAACTTGTCGCTGTAGCCGAGGCTGCGAACGATATCGTCCCAGGTGTGATCGCTGTAGGCGGTGCAGATGACGACTTGCAAATCGGCATCGATCCGCCACAACCGGCGGATGGTCGCCAATCCGTCCATTCCCCTGGGCATTCGCATGTCGACAAAGGCGACGGAAAACCGCTCTCCCGCTTCGACCGATTTTTGGACTTCATAGACGCCTTCTTCGCCGCCGTAGGCATGCGTCAGGGCGAAGACCGGTGCACTGGACCGCTGGCTCGCTTGCGGCTCGGAGTCATCCAACAGGAAACGCGCCTCGAAATCATCCAATTCATGTTCACTGCGTTGATCGCATTGAAAGATGCGCGCAAACGTTTCGTGAATCTGTGATTGGTCATCAATGATCAGAACGCGGCGTTCCGTTTCAAAGTCTGTCATTTATTCTCTCCGTGATTTCCCTTCATCGATGGCTGCCGGAAGATCCGCTGGCGGTACCGACCAGATCGGGAGCTTCGCTGGAATGTCCGGGGTCGCTTTCGTCGGACGGTTTGACGACCGGCACCTCGAGGATGAAGGTGGCGCCCCGATCGGGACCGTCGCTTTCGGCGTGAATGGCCCCGCCGATTCGTTTCATGGCGATCGCGCAGAAATGCAGCCCCAATCCGCTTCCCGACTGGCGGGTCGTGAAGTGGGCATCAAAAACGCGCGCCAGGGTGGCTTCATCCATCCCGCAACCGTTGTCACGGAATCGAAGCCGGACGGTCGTTTTGGTGCGGATCAGATCAATCGTGAGTGTCGGCTGTCGGTGACAGATGTCCTGCGTGGCGTTGCCGGCATTGGTGATGATATTGATCAGGATTTGCAGCAACAGCGACCGATCGGTCCAAATGAGAACATCATTCTCTCGCTTGAAGTCGACCGAGACGTTGTCCTTTTCCAGCCGAGCCTGGCTGCAACGGACCGCTTCGGCGATCACACCGTTGACGTCCAGGTGCGCCCATTTGATCGGCTGGTTGGCATGCCGCCGCTGGTCACGAATCACCTGGTGAATGTGCTGGATGTTGTCATTGAGCGTTTGCAGCAGGGCGGCCAAATCGTCTTTGTCGTCCTCCAAGGTCGCGCTCAAACGCTGCAGATAATCCGGCGTCGCGCGTTGCAGGGCGATGTCGACGTCGTCTTGCCGCAACCGAGAGGCGAGCTTTTCGAGCGGTTCGATCCGCAAGCTTTCCACGCGTCGCGTCGCGGTTTCGATCAGGCTGTTGACGTTCGTCAGCACATTCCCGACGTTGTGAATCACGGTGTCGGCCACCAAACTCATTCCGGCCGCGTGCGAGGCGTCGGAGAGCCGTCGCTGGGCGTCGCCCAAACGTGTCCGCATCCGATCGAAGGACTGGGCCAACTGGCCGATCTCGTCGTGCCCGGCGACCCGCAAGACCGGTGCGCCGGTCTCCTCGGAAATGATCCCGGTGCGTGCAATCTGTTCGGTATGCTCACGAATCCTCTCGATCCGCCCGATCACGATCCGCTGCAATAACAGCAACAACAGCAACAACGAAGCACAGGCCCCACACAATGAAAGATAGCGGGCAAAGGCGGTGGTCCGGTTGCTGCGACTGGTGACTTCCCGTGGCAGATGGACGCTCAGTTCCGCCAACGGGCTGCCGGACGGACTCAACAGCGGCCAGCGGACACACAGCAGCGAACTGTCGGTCGGTTCCACCTCAATGGACTGTTTCAATGTCACGTCATGCGTCAGCGGGCGAACGGAAAACAGAACGCTGGTCCGTTGCTGAAGATCCGTCATCACCGCATCACCGAACTGGCGACCGACGACGTAGAAGGATGCCGGCGTCTGACGCCCCACGGCACCGTGGTGGTTGCGATGCGGCACGCCGTGGGTGCGTTGGTACAGCGGAACGGCGGCGAACAAGTACAACTGGCCGTCACTGCCACGCGTCATCCCGCGAACGGTGTTCGCGTCGTCCGAACCGCTCGCTACGTCTCGCTGAGCCGCGATCCGCTTGGCGATGCCGGGAAATTCGAGGTCGGCCAAGTCGGGTCGCGTCGAGGACGCTTCGTCTTCTGAATCGTCTTCTGTAGCGGGCGCGGTCGTCGTCAGCCAAGTCCAATTTCCGTCTTGACGGGTGATCGCAGCCCACTCGACGCGTTTCCCCTGACCGAGCATCCCCAGCGGCATCGCGCTGGCAAGCTGTTCGGCAGGATCGCCACCGTCCTGGGCCCGCAGATGGATGTCGATGCGGATCGCATCCTGGGCCGCGGTTTCGGAGAGGAATTCGACTTCGGTGTTGATCGCCGAGAGCACTCGATTGGTGTCCTTGAGTGCGGCGACGCGTTCCAGGTTGGCGAATTCGGGCGCGATCACTTTTTGCCGGACGATTTCATCGATGCCGACCACCACGCCCAACATCAACGCCAGCGCCAAGACCAACTTGCTCCGCAGCGATTGTGAATGTTCGCTTTCGAATTGACTCGCCGAGAGCGTCGGGATCGAATCGTCTCGGTCGCCCGACGTGCCGTCTCGGTCCGGCGAATCCCGTGGTGGGCGTTCGTTTTTGTTCGTCGCCGCTGTTTTCGTCGGCGCCGTCTCGTCCGATCTCGCGCCGGCATCCGTACGCCCGGCGGTTGCACCGCTGGTCGCTTCAGGAATGGTCTCACCGATTGTCTCACCGTGCCCATCCGACGGCGCGCCCGGGGGCTCGTCGGCGTTGGGTGGATCGTGTGAGAGAGGTGGACGCGTCGACATGCGGTGGGTTCCTGGGGACCGAAGACTCAGGCAACCCTAGGTTTCGCAATTTGAAACGGGACCCGCACGATTCGATGAACCCGACCCGAGGGGAATGGCGGGGACCGATCCTATCGACTGGACCGATCATGACGCGGTGCTGCCGGGCGATTTGCCTTGATTCGACTGTGACAGGATCAGACAAGGCGGGGGGCGTGTAACGCCCTCATCGCGTTCCGATGTCGAGCGATTCGAAGTAGCGTCGTGCGGCGTGATGAAGATCCAATCCCTGCCATTCGGCGGCACGTTCCCTGGGGATCAGGTCGACGAACAGCCGCGGGGGTTGGTACAGCAGTTCCAGCGTGGTTTGCACCAGAGCCGAGGGCGCGTCTCGACGGGCGACCAAAAAGGCGGTGGTGCCGACCGTCGCCAGCCCCCCATCGGGAATGCCTGCGGTCCGGTAATCCTTTGCGTCGATCGTGATCGTCCGCAGCGTCGGGTGTTGCATGGAGATCGTGATGCCTTGCGGGATCGCGACCAGACGCCAATCGCGCCGCAGCAATTCCGAAACCAGGCCACTGCCACGGCCGACACAGATCAGCGCGACATCGGGTGCGTCCGGCGATTGCAACTGTTCCCAGGCGATGACTTCACGCGGCGCGACGTCGGCGGGAAGTTGCAGCGAATCCAGGATCATGTCCGCGGCGCGGCGCGAACCGCTGCCGATCGGACCGACCGCGATGCGTTGTCCGGCCAGAAACTGCAAGCCGACGGATTCAGGTGGGGCCAAGAGTTCGGGCGCACGGACTAGCAGATGCGCCACTTCATAAAACAATGGTGCAATGACACACAAATCGTCACCGCTGATCGCCGAGGCCTGCATCGGCGCAAGCTGGACCTCTCGGGTGATCAACAGTTGGCGGTTGGCCAGCGACCCTTCGCTGGCGATGACACGCGTCGCCACTGCGGCCGAGCGTTCCAACCGATCGGCGATCGCTTGCGAGACACGGTTGTAGGAGCCTTGTTCCAGCCCACCGGCCAACGCCACCGATTGCGGCATCGCTTCAATGTGACGGCTCCAGAGCATCGCCCCGATGACAAACAGGAACGGCGAGAGGGCCAACAGCAACAGCATCGCGGCCTGGAAACGGCGGTGTCCGGGTGAGGTGCGCACGATCTTGCGACCGATCAAGGCGCCGACCAAGGGGACGCCGGAAACCCAATGCCACGTTTTCAGCAACCGCCCGCGGGGCCGCGCCAGAATCGGTCGGCCTTCCATGAACGCGTCCAGGTCTTCGGCGAGGTCTCCGGCCGATTGAAAGCGTTTGCGAGGTTCCTTTTCCAAACATTTGGCAACAATCGTCTCCAAATCCGTCGGCACGTTGCTGCGAAACGCACGCATCGCCGGCGGCGGCTCGTGCACGACCTGCATCAACGTCTCCACGACCGTGTCGCCGACCAGGGGTGGTCGCCCGGTGACACAGGCAAACAGGATCGCACCGAGTGAATACACGTCGCTTTGCCGCGTGGCCCGATCGCTGTGCCCCCCCGCCTGCTCGGGCGCCATGTAATTGGGCGTCCCCACGGCCGCACCGCTGCCGGTCACGCTGCTGTCGGTGCTCAGATTCTTGGCCAAGCCAAAATCGGTGATGTGAACACGATCCTTTTGATCGATCAGAATATTGGCGGGCTTCATGTCGCGATGCAGCAGATCGTTCTGATGGGCGTGCTCCAATGCCCGCGCGACATCGCGAACGTATCGGGCGGCGTCTTCGATTCTCAGCTCGCCGTCGTTGATCTTGCGTTGCAGATCCGTCCCTTCGATCAACGCCATCGAAAAAAAGTGGTGGCCGGCTTCGTGCCCGAATTGATACACGGGAACGATTCCCGGATGATGCAGCCGGGCGGCGGCCTGGGCTTCGGTATAAAACCGCCGCACATCGTTCTCACAGGCCAGCATTCCGCCGCGAATCATTTTGACCGCCACGGTTCGATTGAGCATGCGTTGGGTCGCACGATAGACCACGCCCATCCCACCGCGGCCGATCACCTCCAACAGTTCATAATCGCCGAGCGTGTAGGGCAGCGTGGGCCCCGGATCGCCTTTCGCACGATGCGCCTCGGGCAGTGTCGCGGCGGGATCGTCCCCGGAATCGTCGGGCCCGGCGACCTTCAAGTCGACGGTGTCCGCGGCCGCGGCGGCTTGCCCGATCTCGCCCGAGTCCGCAACGCTTGCCCCGGTGAAACGATGGATCGCATCGGCCGCGTCCATCAAACTTTTCAGTTCCTCGGCCATCTCGGGAAACTGTGCCAAAAACTCTTCGCGCGATCCGACGGATCCTTCATCACACGAACGCAGGTAGGCTGCGAACGCTTCGTCGATCGGATCATCGGCTTCGGAAGGAACGGGCATGGAATAGTCGGACGAAGGATCAGGGGAAGGGGTGGCGTCTTCACATCGACCAGCATCAGAGGCCGCAATCACCGTGGCGGGGGGCGCGCCCTCCGCGGTCGGCACGGAGCGGGCCGCATGGGGACCTACATGTACGGATTGTTCTTGGGATCAATGATGGTCCGCAGTTTCTGCAACCCTCGTTTTAGCAAGCCAGCGACGGCGGTGTCGGATTTTCCCATCCGCTCGACGATGATTGCCAGCGGCAAACCTTCCATGTAACGCAATCGGATCGCTTCGGCCTGCGTTTCGGGCAATTGATGCAATGCTTCCAACAGGGCGACGGCTGTTTCCTCCTTGATCACCACACCGGAAGGGCTGGTGGTGCTGCCGGGCAATTGGGCGATCCAGGGTGCACCGCCCGAATCGTTTCCCTGCTTGGCATCGGCATTGACTTCTCGACGAATACTCCGCTTTTGCGTCATGACGTGACGCGTCACGGCCGTGGCGACGTTGTTTTTCAACATGCCACGCAACCACGCGGCAAACTCTCCCGGCGAATCGCCACGAAAGGAATGCAGGTCGCGTTTTGCTTCCAAAAACGTGACTTGAACGATGTCCCCCGGATCGACGCGGCGGCGAAGCTGTTCGGACAAATTGCGATGCGCGAGCATCAACAAGTACCCGCGATACTGTTCCAGCAATTGCCCCAACGCCGAATTGTCGCCGGCTTTGGATGCGACCACTAATTCGGTCGTCGACATGTCTCCATCAGTTGCGGTCATCAATCAAATTCTGGACAATGTTGGTGCGCGGCGGATGCGACACAGTTTATCTGAAGAATGGGGGTCCCAAAGCCAACGGAGCCTGTTCGTCGCTGATTTTTCGCCTCTTCACCGTCCTTCCCTACCAAACTTCGGCAGACTTCCACGATGTCCATGCGTCACACCGATCCAAGGCCTTTCCGACACCGGACTCGCAAGCTGTCCCGTGTTCTCGTCGTCTTCGCAGCCGCCCTCTTGGTCGGCTGTGGCGGCAGCGACGCACCAAACGACGCATCAAGCGACAGCCCGTCGCCCGAGCCGGCGTCCGTCGAAGCCGGCGACTCGACCGGCAGCGAAAACGCCGGCGAATCGACCTCCCCCGCGACACCGGCGATGTCAGCAACGCCGGCGGTGCCGGCCGGCGGCAGCGGCATCCAGCTTCCCGATCAAGCGGTCGAAATCGGCGATGAAGCCGGCGCCCCCTCGGGCCAAGCCCAGCCCGAATCCGGCGGACCGACCCAACCGGGGGCCGGCGGCATTGAAATGCCCGATCTCGATCCCGCCCCCCCGTCCGATGATTCGTCCGATGATTCAGCGGCGGATGCAGGGCAAAGCAACAGCGGCGTGGACTTGCAATTCGCGAGCTGGTCGGCGATCGAATCCCACGCCAAATCGACCGGCAAGATCACCGTCGTCGACCTCTGGTCCACCGTTTGTGAACCCTGCGTCAAGGAATTCCCCGGACTCGTCCGGCTCAGCAAATCCATGTCCGACGACGTGGTCTGCATCGGCGTGGCGGTGGACTACGACGGACGAAAATCGCGTCCGCCGGAATACTATTCGGACAAGGTCACCGCCTTCCTGGGTGCAATGGGCGCGGACTTCGAAAACTACCTGTGCAACACGCCGAGCGATGACGTCTTTGCAACCGTCGGAATTCCTTCGATCCCCGCCGTGCTGATTTTTGACGCCGATGGAAAACAGGTCAAACAGTTCGTCGATGCCGGTGACACGGTCGGTTTTTCGTATGAAGCCGACGTCGTTCCGTTTGTCGAAAAACTGGCCGGATGATCCCGCGATCACGGCGCCCCTGACACGCGGTTGACAATGCCCAGCGTGATCACGACGCACCCCGCCTGGGTCCCCAGCAGCACGACGGCCAAGGTGGGATCGGAAGACTGGTCCATTCCCGCTTGGACGGCCCCCCATTGCAAGACGACTGCCAGCAGAAACACCGGTCCGGCAAACGCGAACAGACGTGTGGCAACCACCGACCTCTTCCGCGCCGCCAAAGCGATCACGCACAGCAAAGCGGTGACGCCCACCATCAACCCGACCACCACCATCATGATGCCTTCGTGGACGTTCAAAGAATCGATCGACCACCAACCCCGCCGCTGACCAACTTCGACCACCGCGAACCCGATCGCCGCCATGGTCGTCAACACGATCAGAGATCGGATGGGAAACTGAAACGGAGTGTTTCCCGACTCCAAGGCGACGGCCGACGAAGCTGAGGCATGCCTTCTTTTTTGCTCCATCACCTGGGTCCCCAGCGAACACACGATCGTCTGCACGGTGATGGCGATCGCCCACCATGCGGCGCCGGGTTCACCGAGTCCCCAGTAAAAGACGGTCGAAAGCCCGTACCAACACGTCAGAGCGGCACTCCACGTGATCGCGATTCGGGCGAGCTTGCCTGGCGCAAACATCGTTGCCAGGATCGCCGCTAACGAACACTGACCGAGCATCACGCCGACCGCGATCACCCGGTGAACGTCATCGGACGGCCGCAATACGAACCCCAACGACCAGTAGACAATGACGTGAATCAACAGGGCGCTGCCGAGAACGATTCGCCGGACCCGACGTCTGCGCTGCGGAGATTCGGTCATCGGCGGCGTGTGTCATCCATCAGTCGAATCAGCTCGGCTTCCTGTTTCTCCTCCGCGGCTTTCCATTTGGGCAGCTGATCCAATTGGGTCTTCGCCTGGCGGGTGGCCAACGCATCGGGATAGCGGCTGATGATCGCTTCGAGTTGCTGTCGCTTTTGCTTTAGACCCGCGTAGGCGTTCTCGCTGCCGACTTGCAACAACATTCGTCGGGCGTTCAGTTCGCAATTGATGCGATCCCTGCGCAATTGAGCGAGCAAGGGATCATCCGCGAACCCCATCTCCAATTGCTCATTGATCTCGTCTTTGAGATCAAAATCGCGTTGCATCGATGCGTCTCGTGCGGCGACCAGTTGTTTCATCGTTAAATCACGCAGCGCCGTATCGGCCAGGGATCGCAGGATCTGATCCGATTGCCCCGTCCTCGCCTCGCGTAAGTTCCGAATCGCCGCCGCCATGTCTCCCCGTTCAACCATCTCATTGGACTGACGGAGAATTTGATCACGAATCTGATCGCACATCGTCTGGCAGACCGCAACGGCTTTGGATCGCGGATGGAATCGCTTGACCATTTGCAATCGCGCAAAGGCTTTTTCGGCGGAGTCCCGGTTCAACGTTCCCAGATGATCGGCAATCCGGTCCAAAACGCTTGTCGCCGCAACCGATCCCCGCCAACGCAAGATGGCGTCGCAGGTGGATTCGACGTCGGACGCATCGGCCTCGTGCAATCGTCGCGAGAGCTCTCCGGCGACCTTGTCTTGCAACGACGCGATCACGGACCGTCGGGAATCGGTATGGACCAACGCTTCTAGCAACCCGAATAATTCATCCAAGGGAGGAACACTGACCAGCGAATCCGGTTGACCGATGTCACCATAGGTGTTCTCGAATTCGTCGACCAACAACGTCCCATAGGTCTGTTTCGCGTTGCCGGACACCTGAGACGATCCGAATTGGTGGCTCAATTGCCGCTGACGACTCGCCCTGGCTCTGCCCGGCGGCTGGCCGACCATCGTCTTGGCGTCGGCGATCAACTCGGCCTGCGTTCTTCCGGACGCGTTGACAAACCGGTATTCACCGCCGCTCAGCTCCGCGAGTCGTTTCATGTTTTTGCAGCTGCGGGGATCTTCAAACGCGATCGCGTGGATCGGGATCGCCCCGCCGGAGGCTTGGACGATCGAATAGGCATCACCGCCGGCACTCAACAAACCGCCCCGCTTGTTGGCCTTCGTCTCCGAAAATTCACCGTCGGACAACATGAACACCGCACTCGGTTTCATTCTCAGCGCCGTCCGCAGCGAGGAATTGGGATTGGTCCCGCCACCGGCGCGGATCGTCGCCAACCAAGCGTCCAGCTTGTCTTTATTCTCCGCCGTCGCCTCCATCATCTTCATCAATCGAGTCCCCTGAAACATCGGCGTGCTGGAATTGCTAAACAGCACCACAAAAAACTTCTGGTCCTCCCGCAGTTCACGAACCGATCGCTTCAATTCTTCGATCGCGCGTCGATAGCGAACGCCGTTCATGCTTCCCGAACGATCGACGATGTAAACAAACTCCTGTCCGACCGCTTCGATGCCGAAGAATGAACCGCGTGATCCGCCACTGACATTGCCGGCGGATTGACCGGGCTTGGATTTTAAACCGGAGGGTTTGATGACCGGGCGAGCCACGTTCAGCGAAACATCAACCGGCTCGAGCATCTCCGCTTCCGGTTCCATTTCGTTCAGTAACGAGGAGTCCTCGGCCGCCGTTTCGTCGACCAACATCATCGGGATCGGAATCTCCGGCTGATCCTCGCTGAGCGTCATCACCAAGGTTTGCATCCCGTTGCCCCCGAAGTCCGCCGGAACCACCAGAAACGCAATCAGCAGCACGATCGCGACGTGGACGAGAATCGAGCCGAACCAGCCGGCCGACTTTTGGCGGCCCCCGGTCTCCGCGGCACGCCGCACCGTGTGAATCTGAGCCAGCGTCGGGAAGCGGCGTACGCTGGCATCATCGCTGGCATCATCGCTGGCATCATCGCTGGCATCATCGCTGGCATCATCGCTGGCATCATCGCTGGCATCATCGCTGGCATCATCGCTGGCATCATCGCTGGCATCATCGCTGGCATCATCGCTGGCATCATCGCCGGCAGGCAAGTCGCAGCAGGCGACCGGCGGAGCATCGCGGTAGATCACCGAATCGGCCGCGGCGCGTCGTTCACCGGGAATCGGCGGCGGAAAATTGATCGGCAAGGATTCACGGTCTTCCAAGCCGAGATCAAGTCCGTCGGTCAGCCATCGTTTCCGAGCTGATGCCATTTCGGGTGCCTCGATCCGGTCCTTTGAACAATCAGCAACGTGCGCGCATCCAATCCAACCATCCGTCAACAGCGCAAGTGGCAGCGCCGTGACACGTCCATCGGCAGACGAGTGATAAGATGATGAAGAGATGACCCACGCCCGCCTACGAGCGTTAGCGTGGCGAATCCGAGTGGCGTTGTCAAATCGGACGGCCAGTCTGGAATGTTTCGGCCCTCCAATCGTTCAGCCTTTCCCTCCCGCACCCGATCCAACAGCTAGAAAATAATAAACTGCAAAAATGACCTGACCTGCTGACAGATTTGCTCACCTGGCGTGTGTAGGACGTCTGATGACGCTCCGCTTTGCCCGACGCATCGTGCCGAACTCCCGATTCATTGTCCCGCCGAATGTCTGTTCCCGAAACACGACCGAGCCTGCTGATGCGAATCCGCGATCCCCGTGATCGCCAGGCGTGGCACGAGTTTTCGGACCTGTATCGTCCCGTCGTCTGCCGAATGGCACGCCATCGGGGCATGCAACCGGCCGACGCGGACGATTTGGCTCAGCAAGTTTTGCTGGCAATTTCGCGAGCGATCGAAGGATTTGACCCCGACAACGGGCAAGCAAAATTTCGAACCTGGCTGAAAACGATCGCTCGACGCGCGATCATCAATGCCCTCACCCGCGGCGCGCCCGATCGGGCGATCGGAGGCAGCGACGTCATCGATTTCCTGCATCAACAGCCCGCCGCCGATGATCAAACGTCAACCTTGATGATGCAGTACCGGCGAGAAATCTTTCTCGTCGCCGCCTCACAAATCCGTGAGGAGTTCCATGGCGAGACCTGGCAAGCGTTTTGGTGCAGCGTGGTGCTCGGACAAGATGTTCAACGGGTTGCCGAGACGTTGAATCGCTCCCGCGGAAGTGTCTACACCGCCCGCAGCCGTGTCATGAAACGCCTGAAGGACAAAGTCCAGGAACTCGATCTGCGGCAGGAGCACGACGAATCATGAAAGCACCAAGCACTCCGTGCCGCTTCGATCAACTTGACGCGTTCTTGGCCGGTGAACTCTCCGCCGCGCAAGTGGAACAACTCGAACAGCATCTCGATGCGTGCCCACACTGTGACGAGGAACTGACGCGGCGGACCGCTGACGAATCGTTCTGGGACGATGCCCAAACCTTTCTGAGCGCGGCCGACGATCTGCCATCGGATCACGACACCGATGATCGCCCGCTGCCCACGACATCGGATCCGCACACGTTGAACAGGCCGGGCCAATCCCTCCACCTCGGACAACTGAGCTTTTTGGATCCCACCGACGACCCACGCATGTTGGGGCGTTTCGGCGGCTACGAGATCTCGGGCATCATCGGCCAAGGCGGCATGGGCGTGGTGATGAAGGGCTGGGATGTCTCGTTGGATCGTTTCGTCGCGATCAAGGTTCTGAGCCCCGCCTACGCCGGCCACTCCGCGGCGCGGCAACGCTTTGCCCGGGAAGCACAAGCCGCCGCGGCGATTCTTCACGACAATGTGATCGCCATCTACGGCGTCGACCATTGGAAGGACATGCCCTACCTGGTCATGCCCTACATCAAGGGCGAATCGTTGCAGCAACGCATCGACCGTGCCGCGCCGCTTGCGCTGGAAAACGTTCTCGAGATTTCGCTACAGATCGCGCGAGGGCTGGCTGCGGCACACGACCAGGGCCTGGTTCACCGCGACATCAAACCGGCCAACATCTTGATGCCCGCCAGCGTTTCGCGAGTGATCATCACCGACTTTGGTTTGGCACGCACCGCCGACGATGCCAGCCTGACCCGCAGCGGCGTGCTGGCCGGGACGCCCCAATACATGTCGCCCGAACAGGCCCAGGGTGAAGCCATCGACGGTCGCACCGACCTATTCAGTCTCGGCAGCGTCATCTACGCCATGGCCTGCGGCCGCCCGCCGTTCCGCGCCGAAACACCCTACGGCGTGCTCCGCAAAATCACCGACCAGCCGCATCGCCCGCTTTCCCAGCTTCGCGACGATCTTCCCACCTGGTTGGAATCCATCGTCGATCGACTGCTGCAAAAAGATCCCGCCAAGCGATTTGATGACGCCCATCAGTTGGCCGCACATCTCGAAGAATGCCTCGCGCACGTCCGTCAACCGACGACGACGCTGTTGCCAAAGCTGCAGCCTTCGTCCAAACGCCGGCCAAGCGTGTTGCCGCTCGCCGTGGTGATGGTCGCCCTTGCCCTGGTTGCCCTGGTCGTGGTGGCTCTGGTCATGGTCGGGGACGGTTGGGCGATGAAGCGATTCGAGACCAACGATTCCGGAACACCGCCACCCCAAGTCACCGATCCCGATCCACCACCGTCGGATTTGCTGCCGCCACAGGTCGGCTGGGAGTTCGATGCAACAGCGTTGGATCAATTGGAAACCGAACTCCATCTTCTTCTGCAAGAAACGGCCGACGATCCGTTCGCCGATCCCTCACCAACCTTGGAGCCGTCCAATGAGACGCTTTAATTTGCCAACCGTCGCGTCTGCCCTGCTGGGTATCCTGCTGATGCAAGTCAGCGTTTCGAAACAAGCCCGCGCCGAACTGTTGCCCGCGGACAAACTCGCCTCCTGCCAGTTGCACGTCATCGGGATCTATTCGCCTGAGAGCAGTGCCGATGACCGCGTGTTCGTCGACGTGCAACCCACCGGCAAACCCGTCGTGTTGGTGCTCTCGGGCTACTACGGCGCCCAGTGGAATTTGAACATTGCCCCCGAAGCCGACGTCCGCCAAATCATCATTGCGGGTTACTTTGAACACTCCGTCCGCGGCGTACCGGATCGCGTTCCGACAGAAATGATCACGTACTATCCAAACGCGGACAAAACTCGCAAAGATTTCTTCTGGGCCTATTCATGGCATACCAAGAATGGTCGCGACCTCAAATCACGTCTCAAAGAGCTCACCGGACTGGAGGTCACGACCTTTCAGGGCGAGTATGCCGCAAAGCGGTTTGTCGTGGACGGAATAAACGGTGACGTCGCACAGTTTCTAACCGCTGAACCGCCGCCATCCGCGCCGGCGCGGAATACCAATTCTCTTGAAAAGAAACTGCGAGAAACCGGATCGGCCGCAAAGCTCAAATTGCAAGAACTGGCCAGTCAATTCGGTCAGGGTCACCCCACGGTCAAGCAACTCGAAGAGAACATTGAACTGATCAACAACCAACTCAAACGATTGGGCGCCGCCCCGCTCGGACCTGCCGCCAAACAACCGTCGACTGCCAAACCGTCGACTGCCAAAACCCCGCCGGAAACCGACCCGAACAAAGTGATCGAAGCGTTGGTGCGACAGTCATTCCAGTTGCAGATGGAACTGCAATTGGCACGCGTGGAAAAAGCCGAAGCCGACCTGCAACGCGTCAAACTGCAATTGCAGCAACGGCTTGATTCGGCCGAAGAAATCATCGCCGCCCGCGTGCAGGAATTGATCCACAGCGATGTGGCCAAACCCGAGACGAAGGAACAGGTACCGGCATCCGTGCTCGTCGACGAAGGTTGGAAGGCCTGGCGAACCCACGATACTCGCAAGGCTCTGACCAGCTTTCTCTCGGCGGTCGATCTCGAACCGGAGAACCAATCGGCACGAAACGGCTTGGGCTGGACCTACGTGCATCTGGGGGAATACGAAAAAGCGATCACGGAATTCAAAAAGATCGATCCAGACACGCCGGTTCACGGCGCGGCGCTCAACGGGATCGGCCAAAGTCTACTCGCGCTGGGCAAATTAGATGAAGCCATCCAGGTGTTGCTCGACACGACCGAGCAGACGATCGCCAAGGTTGGCGAAGTTCGCGCCGCCAAGATGGGATTGGCCGCCTGGCACGGTCTGGTCCGCACGTACCTGCAACAGCAAAACTACGAGCAAGCCAAGCAGTGGAGCCGGAGATACCTCAAGCACAATCCCAATGACAAAGGCATGAAGGACATGCTGGAACAAGCCGAATCGGCCAGCGACGTCGAGGATTAGTTGGGCAGCGTCACTTTCATTCAATAACAACTTCATGGAGACTCGTTCCCAGGCTCTGCCTTACGCCGTGAACGATTTATTAGCGGCAGGGCGCAAGCGGGCTGTCGGTTTTGTGAGCCGCGACGCGTAAGCGGCCGGGCATCCAGGCGCCCGCCCGAGGCCTTACGGCCAGCGGCTCACCATTGCCTCGACCAATCCCACTCAATCGACAGCCCGCGAACTCTCCGGCTTGCGCGTTTTTGCCAACAGACCGGAGGGCTCGCGCCCTGCCGCTAACCCAAACACCCCGCTTGGCGTCAACCTAGATGGCATGGGGTAAAGCCAGCCTACCGACCGCCACTCACCCCCGTCCTGTCGCGATCGACCACGACGCGGCGCCAAAGCTCGAACGTCATCAGCATCCACAACCGCATGCCGTAGCGTCCGGCGCCTTCTTCGATGTCGTAACGCAACAGTTGTCGGATTCGATCGGGATCAAACAACTCGGCCTCGCGGACGTGTCGCGACGCCAGCGTTTTTTTGGCCAACCGCCGCATTTCACCGCGGAACCAAAAATGGACCGGGACCCGCATCCCGCTCTTGGGCCGCTCGATCACTTCACGTGGCAAGTCGTCTTCGTAGGCACGCTTGAGCACCCATTTTTCGTCACCGCTGCGGAGCTTCATGCGCGGAGGCATCTGAAAACTCAACCGAATCAATTCCTCGTCGAACAACGGCGCCAGCGGGGTCAGTCCCGACGCGGCCAACATCCGTTCGACTTTGGGAAGAATCAAATGGGCCCCCTTGAGACGAATATTGATGGCCATCAGTTTGTTCAAGAACGAACGGACCGAGGTCTGTTGAAAGAACGGCGCCAAAATCGATTCCAAATCACGTTCGGGATCAATCTGGTCTCGAATCCGCGGGTGCAGCACGCGGGACCATTCTTCGTAAGCCCGTCGATAGGACGCCAGGTACGCCTTTTCACGGAACCCGGGTTCGCGTGGGACGCCGTACCAGTGCTGCATCATCATCGGCAAATTTTTGGGACCGCCGAACAGCGGGTCGCCCCCTTCGCCGTTGAACACATACCGCACATCTTGGCTGACGCGTCGGGCGAGTTCAAAATTCGGCTGCGTGATCGGATCACCGATCGGGTCGTCCAGATGCCAGATCATCTGACGCAGCCGCGGCG
The DNA here is from genome assembly GCF_007754155.1 of Stieleria neptunia. NCBI lineage: Bacteria > Pseudomonadati > Planctomycetota > Planctomycetia > Pirellulales > Pirellulaceae > Stieleria > Stieleria neptunia. Next base: position 9,604,437 of record NZ_CP037423.1, read on the forward strand.
CAAACTGCCTGGGATTGACCATGACTTCATGGTGCTCGGTGCCCAGACGGTCTGCGACGCTGCGTGCGAACTGTAACTCGTTGGGATAGTGTTTGCCGAAGTGAATCGCATAGGTCAGCACCCGATGGTTGTGCTGACGGGCGACCTCGGCGGCGACGATGCTGGAATCCAAACCGCCGGACAAGAAGATCCCGACGGGCTCGCCCACAGGCAACCGTCGCGCGACGGCATCGGCGATCACCCGCCGTGACTCAGCCACCCAGTGCGAATGGTCATCCCCGTCACCCCGGCCGTCCCATTCACCGTCCTCAAACGGAAACAGATTCGTCAGGTTGCTGGAACCATCAGCGGAGAGCGTCACTGCGTGACCGGCCGGCAATTCGAAGACATCCTGCAACATCGTCCCGCTACCGGGTACAAAACTGAACGCCAAGTATTGTGCGATCGCCGCCGGACGAATCGCTGCCTGAAACGCCGGTGCGGATGTGATCGCCTTGGGCTCCGATGCGACCAACCAGCGCGACGTTGCGGCCGACGGGTCGGTGTACCGCCCGTAAAAAACCGTCCGCACCCCGGCGCCGATTCTCGCCACGTGCAGCGCGCCGGCGGTCTCGTCAGCAATCGCCACGATCGCCGCTCCCTGCAGACGCGCCAGCGCGGCAACCCCGCGTGCCCGATACTCCGCGATCAAGCCGGACAGCGCGACCGATCCCCCGGGCGACTCCGTTCCGTCTCGGGTCAGGAACCCACAAACCAGCAACGTCACGTCGCCATCGATCAACCCGCGGCGGTCCAGTCGCAGACCGACGGCGTGGTCGTCACTCAGTTGCAATCTTGCCAACGACGCATGGTTTGATTGCAGGAACACCTCGCCGGGTGCTTTCCCACGGTGCATCAGCGTCGCGATCATCGATCGCAACAGCGTCTCCGACGGCGGCCCCGTGAATCCGACCAATGCATCCATGGATTCACTCGGCCCGTTGCCGATCGAGCATGGCTCGCACCGCATGGGCTTCGGCGATGTAGATGCTGCGCGACTGGTTCACGATGTCTTGAAATTGTTGCTCCGCCTGCTGCGTGTTCCCATCGAGCAACTCAATAAACGCCAGTTTGTAGCGTGCCTTGTCGGCCTCGTCCGACTTGGGAAACCGATCGATGGTTTGTTGAAACAGTTGCCGCGCTTGCGGAAGATCCCCCGCCCCCAGCTTGGCTTTGGCGCGCAGGAACCGCGTCCGACTGGAGAGCGCATGACCGGGATGCTGTGTTTCAAATTCCGCCAACACGGATTCGGCCGCGTCGAATTGCCCCTTGATCAACAACTCTCTTCCGCGGTGAAAGGCTTCGCCAGAGGGTTGGTTGTCGCATCCGGTCGTGCAGACCGCCATCAGCATCAGCAACGCGGCGAGGACAGCTGTATTCGTTTTCATCACGGACTACCCAAAACTGGAATTGGAGGATGCGACCGCCTGTTCCCGAGCGTGTTCTTCCAGCAACGCACTCATCGTCATTTCGCTCGCAAAACAGGCGGCCAATCCGGTGGACAGGAACGGCAGCGCCAACACGTCGGCAGGCAGAGTACGCTTGCGATTCGTGGGATCAATCTGCTTGGCCCGTTTGAGACGGTTGAAATCGTCGGGGGAAAATCCCAAGTCGATGATCTTGCGCCCCTGCAGCGGCAAACCAAGCTTTGGAAGCTGCGATTGCATGGTCTGTCCCAGGGCGTCCGCATCGTGAAGCAGATGCACCGGCAAATCAGGCTGCTCTTCCAACACGCGTTTGGCATGTCCGAGCAGGTAATTGGGATAGCCGTTGATGGACAACACCAGCATCGACTGTTCGGCGTGGAGATTGTTGAGAACAAACAGATCCACGAGTTCGTCGCGCTGCACGATCAACAATCGCTGAATCCCATAGTCGTACAAATCCGACTCGGGCGACTGCGGCGGCGGCGACCGCAGCGACGGTGACACGATCAACTTGTCGAGTGGTTTGCCGTCGTTCATCCATCGCTCGATCAATCGCATGAAGCGGTCTCGCGGTAAAATCGACGGACGGCTCAGCAGCGTCGCCAAAAAGATGATCGCCGAGATGAACCATGTCAACGCACCGGCGGGGATGTTATTGGAAGCAATCGCGACCGCTCCGAAAATAAAGAACAACGTTCCCACCAGGATGCCCGGTACCTTTGACACCTTTTGCCGCCGACAATAGGTCCCATAGAGCTGGTTGCGGGTGAAGAACGCCGTGTCATTCTGGCTGGCCGCGCGAACCGCGGCGAGAAAACGTCCGTCCGTCAATCCCTGGGATTGCACATCCTGGGGATTGAAGCTGAATCGATAACCGCAGGAAGCGCACTTCATCCCCGATTTGACCGGTTGGTTGTGCGGGCACTTTGGACATTTCATGATCGTGATTCCGCCGGTGTGCAGGATGCGTCTTGATTCCGCTGCCGCTGGGCCGCCGAAACACCATCGATCACGGTGCGGTTGATCATCGGATGATCACCATGGGTCGGACCGCAATCGCTGTCCGGATGCCAAGCGATGACGAGCAACGAATCATGCGTGGTGTTGAAGCTGTGAATGCCCTCGGGGCGAATCGAAAAAATGTCGCCGGGTTGGAGTGCCAAGTCTTGATTCGGCGACCGACAGACACCTTGGCCGCCCACGATGATTCCGAAACGAACCGTCGGGTGGGTGTGGGCGGTCTGACGCGTGTGTGGTGGAATGTGCAACAGATTCAAACAGGGGTCGCCCTTGACGGCCGGACTGATCAACAAGGTATCGCTGCAGCCGTCGATGTATCGCAAGCGGCCCGTCGCTTCGATCGGGCCGCCCAGTTGAAACAGCCCGCGATAACCGATTCGCGAGGCGACGAACCCGCTGCCAGATCCCTCCAACCGGCATTCCCCCGCCGCACTGAAATACATTCCGGGGGTCAATTGAAAGTCGTGTCCCCCCAATTTCAACACCGCACGACCGCGTTGCACAAACCCGTAATGCGTCGCGTCTGATTGCAGCGTCAACCCTTCATCCTTCCAGCCGTACAGCACCGCCGGGAACGACGAATCCGACAAATCACAAAGTGGCCGCGTCTGTGCGGCAAACAGCGAAACGGCATCCGGCTCGTGATCCATCGGTCTCAGCTTGCATGGGTGCAGAAAAGGGATCGCAAACAGCCAGCAAGGATAACGAAACTCGTCGCTGTTTGTTAGCGGCAGGGCGCGAGCCCTCCGGTCTTTCAAGTTTCCTCAACCGGAAACCGGACGGCGCGGGCCGGCGATTCGGTGAGCCGCGGGCGCGTAAGCGGCCGGGCACTGCGACGCTGCCCGAGGCCTGACGGCCAGCGGCTCACCATTGACTCGACAAATCCCAATAAGACGACAGCCCGCTCGCGCCGTTCCGCTAACTCCCTCATGACGTCCCGTCCCGCCGGTCCGATCGTTCGGGATTCCCCTCAACCCGGCGTCAATCGGTTGCCATCAGCCAACCGACGACCAACAGCTTCTATTGACGCGGGGCAACACCGAGGGGACAGCGGGATGAATTCACGGCCGATTCTACTGATGACGTTTGTCGCATTGTTTTCGATGTCGGCGATCGGCTTCATTCAGTTGACGGACTACTCCAGTCGTCCCGGCCGGGCAGGACAGGCACCGCGTCAACTGACCGACCTGGCACTCTTGGAGGCGTCCTGGACGGGCGACGTGCCCGGCATCCCTTTGGGCGAGATGCCGACGCTGCTGGTTTTTTACCACCCCAAATGCCCCTGCACGGCGGCCACGGTGCGGGTTCTGGAACGACTGCAGCCGCGTTTCAAACCGACGCTGCGGATCATCGCGGTTGCGTATTGCCCGCCGGACCAGGACGACGCTTGGATCGAGTCTCGAACCACGACGGCACTTTCCAATCTGACCGGGACGCAGACCGTGATCGACAGGGGCGGCAAGCTGAGTGAACAATTCGGTGCCCTCGTCTCCGGACACCTGCTGCTCTACGGCGCCGACGGCCGGCTGACCTTCAGCGGCGGAATCACCCCCTACCGTGGGCACGAAGGCGATAGCCCCTCGTCGTTGGACTTGCTGCGTCGAATCAATGCCCCCCCAGACGACTGCGGACAATGGGCCGTCTTCGGATGCTCGATCGCCTCCGATTCGGAGACGCAACGGTGAGCGAGACCCGGCGGACGACCGAAAGCACCGACACGCTGTTTAAAGCGCGTTACCAGAAGGAATGTTTACGCGTCAACGGATTCATTCAATGGTTGATGGTCGCCCAGTGGCTGGCCGGCATCGCGTTCGCCGCGTTCTATTCCCCGCTGACCTGGATCGGCAATCATTTCGAATTGCACGTGCACGTTTGGGCCTCCATCCTGATCGGCGGCTCGCTCTCGGGGTTCGCGATCTTGTGGCTGCGCACCTACCCCACCGCCGCCCACTCGCGACACGTCGTGGCGACGACTCAAATGCTTTGGTCGGCGTTGCTGATCCATCTGTCCGGCGGACGCATCGAAACCCATTTCCACGTGTTTGCTTCGCTGGCCATCCTGAGCATCTATCGCGACTGGACGATCTTGATCACCGCAACCGCCGTCATCGCGGTGGATCACTTTGTTCGTGGCGTTTTCTATCCACTTTCGGCCTTCGGGATCGTGACCGAAAGCCCCTACCGCTGGATCGAACACGCACTGTGGGTGCTGTTTGAAGTCGCGTTTTTGGCGCCCGGGTGCCGGCGACTGCGAAAGGAAATCCGCGAGCTTTGCGCGCGGCAGACGGAAATCGAGGAAGCCAAGCGGTCGGTCGATCTGAAGGTCGAAGAACGCACCAAGGATTTGGTCAAGGCAAACCTGCTGTTGGCCATCAAGACGGCTGAAGCGGAAAAACTGGCGTTGGTCGCCAAGTACACCGACAACGCCGTTGCGATCACCGACGGCGATGCCAACGTCGAATGGGTCAACGAAGGCTACACACGGATCACGGGCTTCGAATCCGATGAGATCATCGGTGCTCCGGAGTCGGGATTTCGGTCCGGCGAACAAACCTGCCCCCAGACATTGTCGTCCATGCGTCGTGCCATCGAGGACAAACAGGCATTCAACACAGAAATCATCAGCTACCGGAAAAACGGAACCCCCTTCTGGTTGGCGATCGAACTGCGTCCGATCCCCGGCACCGACGGCACCGCGCAGCGTTTCATCAGCATCCAGAGTGACATCACCGATCGCGTCGAAGCGGAACGGCAAAACAAAGTCCTGCAACAAGAAATCGTCGACGCCTCCCGCCAGGCCGGCATGGCCGAGGTCGCCACGGGGGTCCTTCACAACGTCGGCAACATCCTCAACAGCGTCAACGTTTCCGCGTCGATCATCCAAAAACAGTTCTCCAACAGCGCGCTGCAGAATCTGGAAAAGGCGACCCACCTGATCTCCGAGTACGAATCCTCGTTCGCGGATTTCATTCAAAACGATTCCCGTGGCCAAAAGCTTCCCAAATACCTGGTCGTCGTCTCTCAATCCCTGCGTCACGAGCAGGCATCCGTCGATCGAGAACTCAGCGACCTGACCAAAAACATTGAACACATCAAAGAAATCATCGCCGTGCAACAAACCATGGCAAAAACCTCCGGACTGCAACAAGAACTGCACGCCAGTGACCTGATTCGCGACGTTTTGACGGCCAACAAGGAATCATTGAACAAGCACGCGATCAAAGTCATCGAAGAACTCGCGGCCCCCGATCCGACGATGGTCTCGGACAAACATCGGATCCTGCAAATCCTGATCAACCTGGTGTGCAACGCCAAAGATTCCTTGCTGGAGGCGGGCGTCCCCGATCCGACCATGCTGCTGCGAACGTGGACCGAGCACGATCACGTCTGCTTTGAAGTGGCCGACAACGGCGTCGGAATCCAAGCCGACAACCTCAACAAGATCTTCCAGCACGGGTTCACGACGAAGATCCACGGCCACGGATTCGGTCTGCACAGCAGCGCCAACGCGGCAACCGAAGTCGGCGGACGGCTTTCGGCAACCAGTGCGGGGATCGGGACGGGCGCGCAATTTGTCCTGCGGGTCCCCCTCGACGGGCGAGCAGCTTGCGACAAACGCGATCATCACGAAGAACGTGATGATCATCCGACGAAATGGATTCCTTCCGAATCCGGAGAAACCACATGAGCGTATCCGACACAAAGGTCGAACATCTGTTGGTGATCGACGACAACGAAGCGATCCACAACGACTTCCAAAAGATCTTTGCCGCGTCGCCTGCCCACGACGACTTGATGGCGTTGGACGCGGAGCTATTCGGCGAGGAATCGGAGCCCCAGGCCCCCTCACCAAGCTATGCGTTGAGTTTTGCCAGCCAAGGCCGGCAGGGACTCCAGATCGTCCAACAGGCCAAACAACGGGGCGTCCATTTTGGTGCCGCCTTCGTCGACATGCGCATGCCGCCGGGATGGGACGGCGTTCAAACCATTCAACGACTCTGGGAAGTCGACCCCGACTTGCAAGTCGTGATCTGCACCGCTTTTTCGGACCACAGTTGGAACGAAATTGCCCGACGCCTCGGTCGCACCGACAAACTGTTGGTCCTAAAAAAACCCTTTGATGAAATCGAAGCGGTTCAACTGGCGACGTCGCTTTGCGAAAAACGTCGGCTGTTGGATGACCATCGCCGGTCGTTGAGCGAGTTGACCAAGACGGTCGCGTCACAACAGTCAAAACTCGAGTCGGCCCACCAGAACGCCGAAGTGCTGATCGACTCGATCTCCAGCATCCTGATTTGTCTGGACCGCGACCGTTGTGTCACGCGGTGGAATCCGCATGCCGAAAACACATTCGACATCAAGGCCGACGACGCGATCGGACGCGCGCTGCCGGAGCTGTCCATTGCCTGGTCCGACGCCGCCAAGCTGGAAAGCCTGTTGCGAGCGGATTCATCACAGGCCCCCCAGCACGACGAGATCCAATTCGTTGACCGCTGCGGTGGAAAACGCACGCTGGACATTCGCATCTCTCCGCTGTGCGATGCCGCATCGGCCGCGATGTTGGTCGTCGCAACCGATGTCACCCGACAGCGATTCATCCAGGCACAACTGGACCAGTCACGGCGATTGGAGTCGGTCGGGCAACTGGCCGCCGGCGTCGCGCACGAAATCAATACGCCGATGCAGTACATCGGCGACAACGTCCGCTACGTCGCCAAAACCATCGATCGACTGTCCCAATTGCTCGATTGTCTGCCGGCCTTTGTCGATCAATCCGTCTCCGACGCGGAGTTGATCGAACTCCGCCATGCGATCGATGGATGCGACAACGCCCGCAAAGTCCGCACGGCGCTTGAGCAGGTTCCCGATGCCCTGGTCGATTCGATCGATGGTGTCGAAGCGGTTTCCAAGATCGTTGCGGCGATGAAAGAGTTGTCGCACCCGGGGACCGGCAAGAAAAGCCAGCTTTGCATCAACCACGTGTTGCAGTCGACGATCGCGGTCGCCCGGAACGAGTGGAAGTACGTCGCGGAGATCCAGACCGATCTCGACGATCAGCTGCTTCCCATCGACGGCTTACCGAGTGAATTGAATCAGGCCTTTCTGAACATCATCATCAACGCGTCGCACGCCATCGGCGAGCGTGCCGAACGCCACGAACTGGACAAGGGCGTGATCTCGATTTGCACCCGCGATCTCGGCGACGCCGTCCAGGTCACGATTTCGGACAACGGCGGAGGCATCCCGGCCGCGATCCGCAAACGAGTCTTCGAACCGTTCTTCACGACCAAGGACGTCGGCAAGGGAACCGGCCAAGGCTTGGCGATCGCCCATTCGGTCATCGTCCAAAAACACCGCGGCAAACTTTGGTTCGACGTCGACGACGAGGTCGGCACGACGTTCACGATCCAGATCCCCCGCTGCCCACAAGCGGCCGCCGTGAGCGAATCGATCGGAGCGATGCCATGAAAATCCTGTTGGTTGATGACGAAGAACGTGCCGTCCGTGGCGTTTCGCGGTGGATCGCGGGCGAGATCGGGCAATGGGAGGTCGTCACTGCGGCCTCCGGCGCCGATGCACTGCGACTGTTGGAATCGGGCGATTTCAACGTGATCGTCAGCGAGATGCGAATGACAGGCATGGACGGCGCCGAATTGCTCAGCCTGGTCGAACAACGTCACCCCGATGTGTTCCGAGTCGTCTTGTCGGGCCAGGCGGACCGCAACACCGTGCTCAGTGCCGTCCAGCCGATGCACCAGTTTCTGTCCAAACCCTGCGATCTGAACGTCTTGATCGATGTCATCAAGCGAGCGGAGACCTTTCAAGCGACCATCGCCTCGGCGGCGGTCTTGGATGCGATCGGCCAAGCGAACGGATTGCCATCGGTTCCGGGAATCGTCAGCGAGATCAATGACGCCCTGGCGAGCGAAAATTGGAACACGCAATCGATCGCCAACATCATCAAGAAAGATCCGCTGCTGAGCGCCCGGATTCTGCAGGTCGCCAATTCGGCGATCTTCGCACTGCCACACCCAGTGTTGGACGTGGTGCAAGGCGTGTCGCTGGTCGGTGCCGAAGTGATCCAGGGTCTTGCCTTGTCCCAAGCGATTCAGTTACGCAACGTCAAAGACTCCGCGCTGCTGTCGACCAACGCCCTGTTTGATCATTCGTTTCAGGTTGCCGTCCTGGCGAAGACCTTTTCCCGACACGTCCTCCAGGGCGACGACACCTGCGCCTCGGTGTTCAGCGGTGCCTTGCTGCACGACATCGGAAAACTGATCCTCATGGATGCGTTCCCCGACCAATACTCCAAACTCCTGTCGATCGCCGCCACAGAACACCGCCCGTTGTGGCAACTGGAACTCGACCAACTCGGTGCGTCGCACCAAGGTGTCGGTGCGTACCTGCTGGCGCTCTGGGGCGTGCCGGCCGCGATCGTCGAAATCGTTGCGTCCCACCATAGTTTCGAGGTCTGTTCGCGACGCAACCTCCCCTGCCAAGTCGTCTACGCCGCCAATTGGCTGTGCCACGGCGGCGACGAAGACCTGATCGAGCGTGAACTGGAATCCGCAAATCACAACGAACAAGCCACTCTGTTTGCACAGCACTTGTTGAGCTGGAAGGGCGACGCACTTGAACACGCCGACATGGCATCACCAACAAGGAATCACCGATGAGCAACCAAAAGATCCTGTTCGTTGACGACGATGAAAAACTGCTCGGCGGCATCATGCGCCAACAGGGTGATGAATTTGATCTGACCACCGCGCTCGGTGGCGAAGAAGCGCTTCAATTGATCGAACGACAAGGCCCCTTCGCCGTCGTCGTCTCGGACATGCGAATGCCGGCGATGAACGGCATCGAATTGCTCAAACGTATCCGCGAACGTTCACCCGACACCGTCCGAATCATGTTCACCGGATTCGCCGAACTCGATTCGACCATCGAGGCGATCAACGAAGGGCACATCTTTCGTTTTCTCGCCAAACCCTGCAGTGAGAAGGATCTGGCCGCAGCCCTCAAAGCCGGGCTCCGGCAACACGCCCTGATCGAGGCCGAACGCGAATTGGTCGAAGGCACGCTGCACGGAAGCGTCAAGGTTCTCAGTGAAGTGCTGGCGTTGGTCAGCCCGCTGGCGTTCGGCCAATCCACTCGCGTTCGCGCGATCGTCGACGGGATCTTGAAACGGGTGCCGATCGAAGACCAATGGCAACTGGAAATCGCCGCGATGCTGTCGTCACTCGGTTGTGTCACCGTCCCGACCGATGTGCTGGAAGCGATCTTTGACGGCGCGACCGTTTCGGCGGACGAAGAGAAACAGTTTGCCAAACACCCCAAACTGGCCGCCGACCTGATCAAGACGATTCCGCGGATGGAATACGTCTCCAAAATCATCCAGCTGCAAAATGCCGACCACGGCATGCCCTCGGTCGACGGCGTCCCGGTCCCGATCGAAAGCCGGGTCTTGAAACTGGCGATCGACTTTGACCTGAAAGAACGCTTTTGCGAAAGCCCGCTCCACGCACTCAACGAACTCAGAGAAAACCGACGCGCCTACGAGCCCGAGTTCTTCGCGGCGTTGGAGGACTACGTCAAACGCGAACGGAATTTCAAACATGTCAAACTGAGCGTCCATGAAGTCGTCCAGGGCATGGTGTTGGCCGAAGACATTCGCAACCAGAGCGGGACTCTGCTGATGAGCAAGGGCCATCGCTTGACCGGCTCGGCGATCCGTTTGCTGGAGAACTACTACAAGAAAAAAATCCTCAGCGGACCGCTCAAGGTCATCGTGCGAAGCGAACCGGACGAGGTCGAAAACGCCCCCCCCACGACCGCCGGACAGACGCCCGAAATCCCTCTGCCGTACGTGGACGTCACGTTCGCCGACAGCTGATCTCAATCATCAGCCGCTTGACGCCAGCCCAATGCCATCGACTTTGACACTAGAGGTGTTAGCGGAACGGCGCGAGCCGTCCGGTTGCGCTTCAGAAACACCGTGAAAAACCGGAGGGCTCGCGCCCTACCGCTAACAAATGCTTCACAGCGTTACCTGCGGGGGCCGCGCATCGCCCCGATCACAGCCCGGACGCTGGCGCGAACCGGCTGATCTCAATCGAAAATCCGATGAACTTGGGGAAATCAAAACGTCGGAGCGAACCGGTTGCGGATGCGTTACAATAGACGCCCCGCCTCCGCTTCACCCCGCCCCCCGAAGACTTGGTGCAACCACCGTGCCTTGCTCCAGCCTCAGCCGTGCATTCGTCTTGACGAGCGCCGCCGTGACCTTGGCCTGTTTCAACAACGGCATCAGTCCGGCGGCAGAGCAAGACGCCGAATCGATCGAGTTCTTTGAACGCAAGATTCGTCCGGTTCTGGTCGAACGCTGCTACGAATGCCACTCCTCCGACGCCGACTTGGTCCAAGGCGGGCTCCGCGTCGATGATCCCCAGGCGATGCTCCGCGGCGGCGATTCGGGATCAGCGATCGCGCCCGGCCAGCCGGCCGCCAGTTTGTTGCTCGCCGCGTTGCGTTACGACGGGATGGAAATGCCGCCGGATGAACCGTTGCCGGATGACGTGATCCGCGATTTCGAACGATGGATCGCCTCCGGCGCCGCGATGCCGGATCCACTTCCGACGGACGCCCCGCAGACGGAAACGGTGGACGAGTCGGAAGTCGATTGGGAACGGGCCAGGCAGTTTTGGGCGTTCCAACCGCCCGCCCTGCATCACCCCCATGAGATCGCCGGTCACGATGACGCCGGATCGTCCTGGGCGGCGAACAAATTGGATCGGTTCGTCTTCGCCAGGCTTTCGCAACACGGTCTTTCCCCCAATCCACCGGCATCCAAACGGATCTGGTTGCGGCGTGTCAGTTTCGACCTGACCGGGTTGCCGCCGACGATCGAAGACGTGAAAGCCTTCCAAGCCGATACCAGCCCCCATGCCAAATTCCGTGTCGTCGATCGCTTGTTGGCTTCACCCCAACACGGTGAACGATGGGCTCGAATCTGGCTGGACGTCGCACGTTTTGCCGAAGACCAGGCCCACATCGTTGGCAACAATGATTCGCTGACCTACCCCAACGCCTACCTGTACCGCGATTGGGTCATCCACGCCTTGGCCAGCGACATGCCCTATGACGCTTTTGTCAGGGATCAATTGGCGGCCGATCTGCTCCACCCCGATGCCCCGGAACGCCACGTCGCACTCGGTTTCCTCGGACTCGGCCCCAAGTACTACCGTCGCAACGCCCCGGAAGTGATGGCCGATGAATGGGAAGATCGCATCGACACCGTCTCGCGTGGCTTGCTGGGGCTGACGGTCGCCTGTGCACGCTGCCATGACCACAAATATGATCCCGTGCCGACCGCGGATTACTACGCCCTGGCCGGTGTCTTTGCCAGCACCGAGATGTTCAATCGGCCGCTCGATGAGTCCGTCGAAACCAACGGCGCTCAAGCGAAAAAACCACAAGACGCCGTGCACATTGTCCGCGAAGGAAAACCACAAGATTTGAAGGTGATGATCCGCGGGGACGCCAAGCGTCTGGGTGAAACCGTCCCACGCGGTTTCTTGACCGTGCTGCAGCCCCCCGAGACTGATCCTTCGACAGCCGGCGGATTTGACAACGGCAGCGGCCGGGCGGCGCTGGCCGACGCGATCGCTGATCCGTCCAATCCGCTGACCGCCCGCGTGATCGTCAATCGGGTTTGGCACCAATTGATGGGCGCGCCGATCGTCGCCACACCGAGCAACTTCGGTTCGCTCGGCGGACGTCCCTCCCACCCGTTGCTGCTGGACGACCTGGCGGTTCGATTCATGAATGCCGGATGGTCGCTGAAGTGGTTGCAGCGGGAAATCGTTCTGTCGGCCGCCTACGGGCAAAGCAGCGAAATCGACCCGGCCAAATTCGAGACCGACCCGGACAACACCTGGCGTTGGCGGATGCCGCGACGGCGGTTGACTCTGGAAGCGTATCGCGACGCCATCCTGTCGGCTTCCGGCCGACTGGACGCCACCCTGGGCGGCCGATCGATCGATCCCCAACAGACGTCGTCCGGTCGCCGGACCGTTTACAGCGAAGTCAGTCGATTGGACCTGAGCCCCATGCTGGCGCGGTTTGATTTTCCCGACCCCAATGCGCACAGCCCCGGCCGCCACGAAACCACCACTCCCTTACAGAAACTGTTTCTGCTCAACAGCCCGTTCCTGATCCACCAGGCGTCGATGTTGGCCGACCGAATCCAACTGGCCGGAACGACCGATTCCCAGCGGATCGCGTTCGCCTGGCGGTTGCTCTACGGAAGAGCGCCCAGCGACGACGAACGCGAGCTTGCCAAACGCTACGTCGCCGATGGCAGCCAGGAGCGTTGGAACGGCCTTGCGCAGACGCTGTTGATCAGCAACGAAATGTTCATGTTGGATTGATCATGCACGATTCCTTTTCCCGCCGTCATTTATTTCGCCGCAGCGGCGCCGGCTTTGGTTCGGTCGGATTGATGTCCGCCCTGGCATCCGATCAGATCCTTGCCGGCGATGCATCGGTCAGCGATGGGTTGCACCATCGAGCCCGCGCCAAGCGGGTGATTTTCTTGTTCATGAACGGTGCACCGTCACACGTCGACACGTTTGACCCCAAACCGATGCTGGCCAAACACGCGGGGGAATCGCCGAACGATCATTCGGTCGACAAAAAGAACCGCGCCGGCGGGTACATGCCCTCACCGTTTCAGTTTAGCGCCCATGGCGAAAGTGGCGTCGTGATGAGCGAGCTGTTTCCCAAGCTGGCCGATCATGCCGACGATTTGTGCGTCGTGCGTTCGATGCACACCGATGTCCCCAATCACGAACCCGGTTTGTTGCTGATGCAATCGGGCCACCAACAACCGACGCGTCCCAGCATGGGGTCTTGGTTGTCCTACGGCTTGGGCAGCGAAAACGCGAACCTGCCGTCGTTCATCGCGCTCTCCCCGGGGTTGCCCGTCGTCGGCCCACAACTATGGTCCAACGCGTTCCTGCCCGGTCAACACCAGGGCATCGAGATCGACACGAACCATTCCGATGTCGAAAAACTGATCCACAACATTCGGAACCCGCACCTGTCGCGGTCGGATCAACGCGAGCAGTTGGACCTGCTGCAGAAATTCAACCAGATTCATCGACAGCAACGCCCCGGCGAAGCATCGCTGGAAACACACATTCGATCGATGGAGTTGGCCTTTGAGATGCAGCGTGAAGCGTCCGAGGCGTTTGACCTGGATCGCGAAAGCCAACGGACGCGCCAAGCCTACGGCGATTCGGAGTTCGGCCGCAGCTGCTTACTGGGCAGACGGCTGCTGGAGCGCGGCGTCCGCGTGGTCCAAGTGTTTTATGTCAAAAAGAACAGCAAGCAGCCGTGGGACACCCACCGCAACAACAACTCCGGTCACGAAAAACTCTGTGCCGACGCCGATCAAGTCACCGCGGCGTTGCTGTCGGATTTGAAACGCCGCGGGATGTTGGACGACACGCTGGTGATCTGGGGCGGTGAATTCGGCCGCACGCCGTACGCCCAAGTCGATAAAGACAAAGACCCCAAGAAAGCGGGACGCGACCATCATCACACCGGGTTTTCGATGTGGCTGGCCGGAGGCGGGGTGCGCGGCGGATACACGCACGGGGCGACCGACGATTTCGGGATGCACGCCGTCGAGAAACGGGTCCACGTCCACGACCTGCACGCCACCGTGCTGCACCTGATGGGGATCGATCACACCCGATTGACCTACCGCTACTCCGGACGCGATTTTCGACTGACCGACGTTCACGGCCGTGTCGTCGACGACTGGTTCGCCTGAGCAGCAGGCAGAAAAAACGTGGCGGATGTTGAGCGTGGGATAGGCTTCCAGCCTGTCATTGCAGCGTCGACAGGCTGGAAGCCTATCCCACTTATTGACCGCATTCCGCTCATTCGCCGACGGCCATCGCGGAATAGGTCACCGCTTCTCCGCCGGTGGGGTCCAGCGATGCTTCGGCGTAGGACTCGTCGGTTTCCCAGATCCGGACCTGACAAGCCCGCGCCCCGGTTCCTTCCAGCACTTCTGGGCACATCTCTTCGAGCAAGTACTTGGCCATGTTTTCTGCCGTCGGGTTGTACGGCATCACGAAGAATCGGCAGGGCTTGACCAGTTCGAGTGCCTGCCGGGCGTTGGCGTCGTCCTGGTGGATCAGAAAGCTGTGATCCCAATGCTCATCGATCCAGCCTTTGACACGCTGCTTGAGCACGGAAAAATCGAGAATCCGGCCGACGTCGTCCTGCGTCTCACCCTGGACGAAAAAATCCGCGACGTAGTTGTGGCCGTGGAAGTGCTCGCATTTTCCGCCGTGGCCGAACAATCGATGTCCGGCGCAGAACTTGATGCGACGCATGATGGTCAAAGCCATGGAAAATCTCGCGATTTGGAAAGTCAGGGGATTCGGGCCGATCAGCTTAACACTAACCCGGCAGGAAAGTCTTGCAAGGCGTCAACCTATTCCCGCACGACCATCAACAGCATTTGATTGCCGCGACGGATGGTCACGCGACAGGGCTGATTCTGGCGTTTGTACTCGTCCAGGACCGCCTCCAATTGGCGGGCCGATGCCAGCGGCAAACCTCCCGCCGTCTGGATCACATCGCCGACTTCCAGCCCGTCGCGTTCGGCGATGCTGTTGTCCTTGATGCCGGTGATGATCAGCCCCGACTCCAGGTTGCGGTAGCCATATTTCTGGGCCGTCGCCGGGGTGACCGGCACCAACTCGGCGCCCATCACTTCACCCGATCCGAATTGGGCCATCACCTCTTCGGTGCGTTCCTTCAAATCGACACGGACCTGCAAGGGCTTGCCGTCGCGATTGAGTTCCAGCTGCATTTGTGCTCCCGGCGGGCGGCTGGCGACGTAGTTTCGCATCTGCGCGTGGGTCTTCATCGGACGCCCGTCGATGGCCACCACAACGTCGCCGGGTTGAACCCCTGCCTGATCAGCCGGCATCCCTTCGAGCACCGATTCGATCAGCACACCGCGTTTGGCCTTCAACTGGTAGCCTTCGATCGTCTCCTCGTTGACCGGTCCCAAGCTGGCGCCCAAGAACCCGCGCCGCACGGTTCCGTTTTCGATGATCGAATTCAAAACGGGGGCGGCCAGTGAGACCGGGATGGCGAATCCGATCCCCGCGCTCGATCCGCTGCGGGACATGATGGCGGTGTTGATCCCGACCAGCTCGCCGCGCAAGTTCACCAGCGGGCCGCCGGAGTTTCCGGGGTTGATCGCCGCGTCGGTCTGCAAGAAGTCTTCAAACCCGGCCCCGTCGCCGATGATGCCACGGATCCGGTTTTTCCCGCTGATGATTCCCGCCGTGACGGTTTGGTCGAGCCCAAAGGGGCTGCCGATCGCGACGACCCAATCGCCGACTTGGATCGCGTCGGAGTTGCCCAACGGAGCGGCTTTGAGATCGTTGCGGTCAACCTTGACGACGGCCAGGTCGGTCTGGGGGTCGGTGCCGATGATGCGGCCGGCGGCTTTTTTCCCGTCGGAGAATTCGACCTCCAGCTCGTCGGCGCCTTCGACCACGTGATTGTTGGTCAGGATGTAGCCGTCGCTGCGAACGATCACGCCGCTTCCCATGCCGCTCTCTTCGCGACGTTGCGGCTGGCCTTCGGGGAGATTGAAAAATTGCTCAAACCCCGGCGGCAGCCCCGGCGGAACGCGTTGTCCACGAATGATCTGAGTCGCCTTGGTGTTGATGCTGACGACGCTCGGCCGCATCAAATTGGCAACGTTGCGAAACGCCGTCGACAAGTCTTGTGCGGCACCAAGGTTCTGTCCTTGCAGCGGCGACGCTTGGCCGAACGGACTCGCCGCGGCACCGGATTGCGCCGCGACCACCTCTTGGGCACCCGGGTCATTCCGCATGAACCCCGGTACGGTCATCACCGCGCCGGTGACGAGCGATCCCAAGATCATCGCGCCGAGGGCACCACGGATCGGTTTCCAGGATTGGGGCATTACCGTATTGGGCATCGTTGAGACTCCCTTGTGCATTGATTGTAAAAATTTCGATCTCTGCTGACAGTTTTACACGCCGCAGCCGGCGATCGATCCGATCGCCGCAAGCGATAGAACATGTCCGGGCCGACGGAGAAACCGCCAAAATTCGCCTGCCGCGGGACGCCGTTATCGTAGCGCGCGCGTCGACCGATCGCATCACCGGCTGACAACTTGGCAGGGCCAGTCAGGCGGGAGCAAACAGCAGGCCAATCACCAACCACGGCAGATATTCCGTCGATATTCGTGTTTTCGGGTAGATTGCAAGCCGTTTCCGCGTGCGGCTGGTCTTGGAATTCTGTTACGCTATTCCGTATTGCTGTTTACAGACTGGGGCGGCGGCGGCAAGTACGGTGGCCCCCACGGGACGATCGATTCCGACCAACATCGATTCGGCCTGGAATTGATTCGCAACGATTTACTGGGTGGTTCGTCCGGGATAGGGCGAAGCATCTGACCATGGAACGGGTGGCTCGAATGCGTGACACATTGACGGTGATTTTGGCAGGCGGTCGGGGTTCGCGACTGGAACCCCTGACACGCGACCGCGCGAAACCCGCGGTCCCCTTTGGTGGTCTCTACCGGATCATCGATTTTGTGCTCAGCAATTGTCTCAACAGCGACATGCGGCGGCTGTTGTTGCTGACTCAGTACAAAGCACAATCGCTGGACCGACACATCAACCTGGCTTGGCGGAATTACTTCTGCCGCGAACTCGGCGAGTTCATCGACGTCGTTCCGCCCCAACAGCGGATCGCGGGCAATTGGTATTCCGGGACCGCCGATGCGGTCTACCAAAACATCTACGCGATCGAGCGGGAGCAGCCCGAGCACATCGTCATCTTGGCGGGCGACCACATCTACAAGATGAACTACGGGCCGATGGTCGATCACCACCGCAAGCTGGACGCCGACATCACGATCGGCGCGTTGCGTGTGGGGGTCGACGAGGCGCGGCAATTCGGCGTCATGCAAACCGATCTGGATGGCCGCGTCATCGGATTTCAAGAGAAGCCCGAGAACCCGATCCCGACCCCCGAGGACCCCGAGTTCTGCCTGGCGTCGATGGGGATCTATGTCTTCAACGCCCGGTTCCTGTACGAGCAGTTGTGCGCCGACGCGACGCGAATGGACAGCGATCACGATTTCGGCAAGAACATCATCCCCCGGGCGATCGATTCACACCTGGTGTGCGCGTTTCCATTCCTGGACGAAAACCGCAAGTCCGACGCGTACTGGCGCGACGTCGGGACGATCGACGCGTATTACGAAGCGACGATGGATTTGATCAGCATCGATCCACAGTTGAACTTGTACGACAAGCATTGGCCGGTGCGTGCGTTCCAGCCGATGTTGCCTCCGCCCAAGTTTGTCTTCGGCAGCGAAGGCATCTCGACGCGCCGAGGGACGGCGATGGACTCGTTGGTCTGCCAGGGCGCGATCATCAGCGGCGGCAGCGTCGCCCGCAGCGTGATCGGCCCGGGCGTGCGCATCAACAGTTACTCCTCGGTCGAAGACAGCATCTTGTTTGACGAAGTGAACGTCGGCCGCCGCAGTCGTCTGCGTCGCGTGATCGTCGACAAGGGGGTTTCGATCCCGCCGGAAACCGAGATCGGATTCGACCCGGTCGCCGATGCCGAGCGGGGATTCAAGGTCACCGAAAGCGGCTTGGTCGTGATCAGCCGAGGCGAGCTGATCACACCCCATTGCCCGGCCGAACCGGCGGCGGTGGGACAAGCCGGCGGTTGAAAAGGCGGGGGAGGTTTACAAACCTCCGTTGTCGCAATGGGGCCCGTCGGCCATGATGTGCGTCAAAGCGAACGATTCCTTTCACGCAACCATGGCGAAGCATCGTGCCCTATACACCGCCCAGCGAAACGCCGGATTCGAACACGCCCTTGGACGATCAACAGGGTTGGCAAACCACGCCGTACCCGATCACGACGATGCCCCCGGGGATCCCCTACATCGTCGGCAACGAAGCGGCCGAGCGGTTCAGCTTCTACGGCATGAAGGCGATCCTGACCGTCTTCATGACCCAATATCTGATCGGCAGCGGCGGCAGCGTCGATCCGATGAGCGACAACGATGCCAAGTTCTGGGTCCACACCTTTGTGATGGCCGCCTACTTCACGCCGCTGCTGGGTGCCTTCCTGGCCGACTGGCTGTTCGGAAAATACAAAACCATTCTCTATCTCTCGGTGCTGTACTGTTTCGGGCACCTGGCGTTGGCCCTGGACGAAACCCGCATGGGGCTGGCCATCGGACTGAGCCTGATCGCGCTGGGCACCGGTGCCATCAAGCCCTGTGTTTCCGCCCACGTCGGTGATCAATTCGGAACCAAGAATTCTCACCTGCTGAGCAAGGTGTTCGGCTGGTTCTACGTCGCGATCAATCTGGGCGCGTTCGCCTCCACCGTTTTGACGCCCTGGTTGTTGGACCGCTTCGGACCGCAAATCGCGTTCGGCGTGCCGGGCGTTTTGATGGCGATCGCGACGTTGTTGTTTTGGATGGGACGCAACAAGTTCGTTCATATTCCGCCGCGGGGTCCCCAAGTCTTTCGCGACGCATTCACCGGCGAAGGCGGTCGGGCGCTGCTTCGCCTGGCCCCGATCTACGTGCTGGTCGCGGTGTTTTGGAGCCTGTTTGACCAGACGGCCAGCGCCTGGGTTTTGCAGGCCGAAAACATGGACCGAACGGTGATGGGCGTCGAACTGTTGTCCAGCCAAATCCAAGCCGCCAACCCGTTCCTGATTCTGATTCTGGTGCCGCTGTTCAGCTATGCCGTCTATCCCGCGATCAGCAAGGTCTTTCCGCTCACCCCGCTCCGTAAAATCACGATCGGGATGTTTGTCACCGTGTTTGCATTCTCGATCAGCGCCTTGATCGAAACCTCGATTCAGAACGGTGGGACGCCGAGTATTTCCTGGCAAGTGTTGGCGTACGTCCTGTTGACCGCTGCCGAAGTCATGGTCTCCATCACGTGCCTGGAATTCAGCTACACCCAAGCGCCCAACAGCATGAAAAGTATCGTGATGAGCTTTTATATGTTGTCGGTGTCGCTGGGTAATTTCATCACCGCCGGCGTCAATGCCATCATCAGCAACGCCGACGGAACGTCCAAGTTGCCCGGCGCGTCCTACTACTGGTTCTTCACCGGATTGATGCTCGTCGCCGCCGTGATCTTTATCGCCGTCGCAGTGACCTATCGCGGAAAGCAGTACATCCAAGAATCCGAAGTCGAAGCGGAATCGGAAGCCGAAGGAACCGCGTAGGTTTTTCGCGGCGACCCGCTGCGATCCCTCCGGGACGTCGATTCTTTATCGCAGGATTTGGCAACTGATTTAGTTTCTCTCCCTCTGGGAGAGACGGCGTTTGCGCAGCAAGCAAACGCCAGAGAGGGCCGACGCTGCGCTGACCTCTGGCTACTGGCCATGCTCCCGGCGGGATCAATCGGGCGTTCCAGACGCGGCACGGCCGCGGGGGCTGGACCCCGAATGGGGTCGAAGCGCGTAGCCGGAGGTGAGCGCAGCGACACCTCCGGAAATCCCCACCCCACCAACCACGACCCGGACGGGGTCGCAGCCAATCACGTCAGGTACTTCGGATCGTACTGAACACCCGCGCGATCCAACATCTCCATTAACTCCTCTTGAAACGTGCGTTTGCGATGGTGTTCACGCTGCCGCGCAATATATCCCTTCACCTTGGATCGCTCGGTCACGCTGACCGAAAACACCGCGTAACCTTCTTGCCAGGCAAAGTCCTTCATGCCGACGTCCGAGTGAACCCACGCCGACGACGCTTTTTTGAGTTCCCGCATCGTATCGCTGATTGCGCGAGAGGGTTTGAAACCGATCAGCAAATGCACGTGGTCTTCGACACCGCCGATCCCTTGGGGTGCCAAATTCAACCCGCGAAGGGTTCCTCCCAGGTATTCGTAAAGGCGTTCTTCCCAGGAACGGTGAATCCATTTCATGCGGTACTTGGTGCTAAAGGTGACGTGAAGGTGAATGCTATGGAACGTGGACATGGTTGCTCCTTCGAGGGAGTTAGGATTGGAGGTGGAAATGCTGCGATCCCTCCGGGATCGATTGGACGCGCGAGGGCGCGTCGGCACCGGAGGTGGCGCTGCGCTGACCTCCGGCTACTGGCTGCGATCCCGTCGGGATCGGTTGGACGCGTGAGGGCGCGTCGGCACCGGAGGTGGCGCTACGCTGACCTCCGGCTACTGGCTGTGATCCCGTCGGGATCGGTTGGACGCGTGAGGGCGCGTCGGCACCGGAGGTGGCGCTACGCTGACCTCCGGCTACTGGCTGTGATCCCGTCGGGATCGGTTGGACGCGTGAGGGCGCGTCGGCACCGGAGGTGGCGCTGCGCTGACCTCCGGCTACTGGCTGTGATCCCGTCGGGATCGGTTGGACGCGTGAGGGCGCGTCGGCACCGGAGGTGGCGCTGCGCTGACCTCTGGCTACTGGCCATGCTCCCGTCGGGATCAATCGGGCGTTCCAGACGCGGCACGGCCGCGGGGGCTGGACCCCGAATGGGGTCGAAGCGCGTAGCCGGAGGTGAGCGCAGCGACACCTCCGGAAATCCCCACCCCACCAACCACGACCCGGACGGGGTCGCAGCCAATCACGTCAGGAGCTCCGGATCGCGCCGGACACCGGAGCGCTAGCCAAGCGCGAGGACGACCACCGTCACGGCATCCGGATCCGGCATGAATTCGTATCCCGACTGCAGCGAATCATCGGGCGATCCCACGACCCACACCGTGTCGGTTTGATCCGCCATCTCCCCGGCAGCGGAATTGGCATATCCGACCGACGACTCGGCGACACCGCCGGCAACCGTCCAATCATCGGCTGCCTCTGATTCACCGCATGCTTCGAAACGAGCCGACTCCAGATTCGAAGCCTCGCGGCGCAGCACCTCGAGCTCCGCCATCGCCTCTCCCAGGGCCGTCAGCGCGTCGTCGTGATCACCGGCCAACAACATTTCTTGAGCAAGCTTTAGCTTCGTCGTTGTCGCGTTGATCTCGGCTTGGATCATCGACATCACTTCGCGGCGTACCACGGCCCAAAACGCTTCGCGGGCCGCCGCCTCATTCCCGCGAGGTCGCATCTCATGCCTGACGACACGAATGTGTTGGGGTGCGTCGATGGCAAGGGTCGCGCGCGAACGCGTCAGCCGGACCACCTCGACCGAAACTCCCAACCCAAGAAGATCGATCCGTTCATTTTCACGACGAGAGAGCACAAGCATGGATTTCTCCATTCATGTTGACACCGCGAAAACGATCCTTTCGTCGCCGCAGTGGATCAATGATGAAGCACTCATGCTTCGGTTTCCCCAAAACATAACGCAACCGCTAAAATACGAAAACAGCAGAATCTGAACCAGATTCGCCCGGCCGCGTAGAACCAAAGTCTCTTCTCGCATCCACATCAATCGGCAGCCCCGAGGATCACGTGGAACCGAACGCACACCCCAACCGATCTGGGCGACTGATCAGGGTCCTGTTTTGGGGCGGTGTGATCGTTTCGGCAAAGGTGTTCCTGTCGATTCTGTACCAATACCGCTGGTACTTTCCACCGGATTTCGATGCCTCGCCGTTTCTCGCCGGCCGCCGATTCAGCTTCGCCGGCCTCTATCGCTGGGCCTTCTATTTGCACGTCTTCGCCGGACCGGTCGCATTGATCCTTGGCACGTTCTTGCTTTTCAGCGGCGGAAAGCCACGTTGGCAGCGCATCCATCGCAAGGTCGGCAAGACACAATGCGCCCTGATCGGATTGATGGTCGTCCCGAGCGGTTTGGTGATGTCGCTGCAAGCGTACGCCGGACCGATCGCCCAACTCGGCTTTGTCGTCCAGTCGATCCTGACCGGCGTGACGATCCTTGTGGCGGTCTCGTTCGCCCGCGCCGGCAACCTCGTGGCCCACCGTCGCTGGGCAAACCGTTGTTACCTGCTACTTTGGTCACCGCTGTTGTTGCGCGTCGTCGCGGGATTGATGATCGTTTCAAACCTGGAATCGGAATGGACGTACCGCTTGAACGCCTGGCTCAGCTGGCTCGTCCCGCTGGCGGTGTATGAATGGGTTTTGATGTCCTCCAAGGCCGACATGCGATCGCGCCCTGCAGCCCCCCGCTTTCTCTTCGCACGCACGAAAATCCCAACGCAGGCCGAAAACAGGAGCCCAGCATGAACCAACAAACAAGACCATTCGGATTGACGCTGATCGAATTGCTGGTCGTGATCGTGGTCCTGGGCGTCTTGGTCGGATTGATGTTGCCCAATGTGCGAAGCTCGCGTGAAGCGGCGCGGCGGATGAGTTGTTCCAACAACATCAAACAAGTCGGCCTGGCGTTTCACAACTACCATTCGGCCAACGATCAACTGCCCCTGCAGATGGGCGGAACCTTCGACCCGTCCTCCGATTCCGGCGGCACGTCCGCCCCCGGCAATAACCGCTACCGTTTGAGCGCGTTGGTCGGATTGCTGCCGTTCCTGGAACAGCAAAACATTTGGCAAGCGATTGTCGATGGAGAATCGGCGTCCAACAACACGACGTACGCGCCGATGGGGCCGGCGCCTTGGACGCGTGGTTTCCATCCATGGCAAACGGAGTTTCCGGTCTTTCGCTGCCCCTCCGATCCGGGCCTGGGCATGCCCGCTCACGGCCGCGCCAATCTGGCCGTCTGCTTGGGTGACGCGACCGCGGCAATGAACACCGGACCGGTCCGCTGGAGCCAAGACGCGCAAGCCTGGGTCACCGATCGCAGCGACGAAGTGGCCGCGTCCGGTCGCGGGGCGTTCGTTCCCAGACAGGTGACGCGTTGGCGTGACATCCACGACGGGTTGAGCAATACGATCCTGGCCGGGGAGATTTCCACCGATCTTGATGACGGTGACATTCGAACCTCAGGATCGTTGCTGAATGATTGGACCAAGATTCACGACATCCCCACGCTTTGCAACCACCAAATTGATTCGCAGCGACCGATGTTCTGGTCACAGGCCGACGACAGCCCCCAAAGCCTGGGCAGCGAGGACCAGAAACGCGGCTTTCGCTGGGCCGACGGCGCGGCGTTGTACACCGGGTTCAATACGATCCTGCCCCCGAACCGAGAGGTCTGTCTGGCCGGAGGTGAATCCGGCATCGGCATGCTGCCCCCGTCGAGTCGTCACCAGGGCGGAACGCACGTGTTGATGGCCGACGGAGCGGTGATCTTTATGACCGATTCGGTCGACAGCGGAGATTCGAACATCGGTACCGTCGTCCGCGGCGGAACCGGTCCGCGCGCCCCCGGCAGCCACAGCCCGTACGGCCTGTGGGGGGCACTGGGAACGCGTGCTCAAGGCGACGTGATCGAAGAGCAACTGAATCAGTAGCATGGTCTCGATCGCTGATTCAGCCGATCGAGGTGTAGCCCAGGCTGTGCCTGACGGCCGCCCGCATGCACAGCATGCCCTACTGGTCCATCTAGCGATCGATGATTCGCAAGGTATGGACCGAATGCTAATTCACTGGTTGAGCCGATCGAGCAGTCGTTGGATTTTCCAGTGCGTCATCGTCGTCGTTGAAACCACGATCCAATGACGGTCGCGAATGGTCACGCCGACAGTCGTGGAGTTTCCGCCGAGTGCTTCCCAGGTATCGGGGGCGACGCTGGTTTCGAGAATATTGATCAGTGAGTCGAAGTCGGCATAAGCTTCACTAACACCATGAGTTGCATGGCTGGCGCCCCAAGACGCATGAGCCCTCATGCTGATCAGTGGCGTCACATCATAGATCCTCGTCGCCAAGTCGTCTTCGGCGGCCTCAACCGTGGTGATCACCACCTGGCCGCGAACGATCATCAGCGTTAAATACAAGTCTTTCAGACGGCTCAACACATCGACGACCAAACTGGGACGGCCATCGATCACCGCAGCTTCATCGCGCTGCCACCATCGCTCCCGCTCGCCGCGCCGTGATTGTGAATCGGCGTGCTGGTGAGTCATCACTCCTGCGCCGATTGGGGAATCCGGATCGATGCCGATCTCTTCCAATGCCCTTCGGTCAAGCAACACGGGAACCTGCTCACTGAGCTCCGCAGCCATGTTGCTAAGCGACATGCCGGGTACCCAATGAAACGGTGACTCCTTCATCAACGCGACGGCCAGCGCCCGTTCCTGCTTTGCGGTCATCAACGGATCACATGGAAACGAAACCACCGGCCCGCCAGACTTGGTGACGGCCGAGCGAGAAATCTCATCGCTCACCCCGGGGCTGAGCCAATGATGTGACTTGCCTGACGTCTGGGCGGACAGCAGACTTGCCGACATAAGCAGCAGAAACGACACGGCGATGAATCTCATGAACAGGGTGCTCCGCTTGTGGGGTAAGCATCTTGCTTGCCAAGATCGTACCCATTGGGGATCGCAAGCTGGAAGCTTATGCCACTGCACTTGGCATGCCGAATGCATCATTGCCCCGGTGCACGCAAGATCGGGAGACAAGCGTCTGATTTTGCGTCGCAGTCAATCATGCGACTGTAGCGTTTTGCTACAGCAGGCCACTCAACGAGGTTGGAACATGCGAGCGATCATTGGAATCTTAAACGACGCCTTCTCCTTTCGCAGGATCATGTTCACATCGAGTGCGGCGTTGCTACTGGCCGGTGGTTGTGTTTCCGCGCAAGAGCCGAACACCGTGCTCGACGTAGACAGTCCCATCACCGCGGTCACCGTCTTTCGTCGCCAAGCCAATGTCGTGCGCGAGATCAACGTGCGACCCGCGGCGGAAGGTCAATTGATACGCATCACGGGACTGCCGGAAACCATCCGCGATCAATCGGTTCGCTGGGAATCCGACGCCGAAATCACGGTCCGTTCGTTGCGTGTCACGCCGCACCAAATCCCCCCGGACGATGCAAAGCGACGGGCGCGGGAGGAAGAACGGGGCAGACAAAACCAAGCCCTGCAAGACGCGGCCCATGAAGTCGCCGTCATCGAGCAAGACCTGGAAACGATTGAGGATTTGGTCACGTTTTCGTCCGCCCAGACCAACGACGATCTCAGGCAATCTGAACTGAAAGTGGATTCGGTCACGGCGATCGCGGATTTCGTCATGCAGCGTCGACGAGCGCTCGCCAAAGAACTGCATGTCGCGCGACGGGAGTTACAGACGTTGCAGAATCAGATGGAAGAATCGATGCGTCAAACGCAACAGAAGACCGATTCAAAACCCGCATCAACGTTTGATGCAACGTTGATGGTCGACGCACCACGCGGCGGGTTGCTGCGGTTGAGCTACTGGGTGGACGAGGTTTCTTGGGAACCGCAATACACCATCCACGCAACCGCCCGGCAAGAAGACGCCGATGCGTTTGTCGTTCAACTGGACGGGACCGTGACGCAGCACAGTGGCGAAGACTGGCGCGGCGTCCGACTGGCTTTCTGCACCGGTGTGCCCAACCTGCAAGCCGCCACGCCGCTGCTGGTTCCGCTCCGCGTTTCGGTCAATCAGGCGTCCGGCAAAGGCACCGATCCGATGGCCGGCTATGCCAAATCGCGGCAGTCGGCGGGCACCGCACCGGCCTGGGAAGATCCGGCATTGTGGCAACGCAACCTTGCCTTGAACACCGAAGCGGCGGGCCGACAGGTTTACGAGATCAACCGGCGGCAGAGCGTGCAGCGGGAGATGGCCGATGACGCGAACAATAACTTGACCGACGAAACCTATCGCGTCGCCGGACGGATCGACGTGGCCGACCAGACCGCCGACCAGGCGATCACGATCCTGCGTTGGAATATCGAAAGCCCGATCTATCGCGTCGTCACACCGCTGCTAAGCAGTTTCGCCTACCGCGAGGCGGCGTTGGAAAACGAAACCGGCCAAAGTCTGGTCGGCGGTGACGCCACCGTCTTTCTCGACGGGCGATTCGTCGGACGAACCACGCTGCCTCCGACCGCCGCAGGAGGCGAGTTTGCCGTCGGCTTGGGGGCCGATCGTCAAGTCCGCACACGTCGCGAATTACTCGCCCGCAACGAGTCCATCCAGGGCGGAAACCGGTTGTCGAAACTCGACTATCGGCTCGTCATCTCCAACTACCACCCCGAAGCGATCGAAATTCAGTTGTATGATCGGATTCCGATCACCAGCGATTCGGGAACGGTTAACGTCGTCACCGATTCCACTTCACTGGGAAACTTGTCCACGGACGCCAAGTACCTGAGGATGCAGCGTCCGACGGGCATCTTGCGTTGGGATTTGACGATCCCCGCCAAACGCTTCGGCAGCACCGCCTATGACCATCACTACGACTACACGATCGAAATGGACCGGACACAATCGATCGTCAGCAACGACGTCGAACAGCAGATGCGCAACGACCTCCGGTTCAATCGCTCCGGCGGCGGCGGAATGGGAGGCGGCTTCGGCGGAGGCATGGGAGGAGCCATGGGAGGCGGCGGCTCGTTTTGAGGACGCACTTGTTCCGTCGTGGATCAAGGATCACTCGGCTCGGTTCGCCAAAGGCGATCAACAACATAGCCTGGGGTGAGACCGGATGAGCCCCAGCGAATCCGGGCGTAACCCCAGGTCCACGATCCAACGAAAACCCTCCCCCTTTCGATCGGCCGGCGGCAGAGCCGCCGGCCGATCGAAAGGGGGAGAGAGCGGGTTTGGCTTTCTTTCCCTGGGGTGGCGGTCACTCCGCTGCGCTCGTTCCCTGACCCCAGGCTATGTTGTGGATGCCCTTTGGGCAAATGCTGCGGAACGATTTCCGCCAAAGATTGGGACCGGGTGCAACAATCAATTTTGCGCAGGCCAGGCTCTGCCGGCGTCACTACTGAACCCTCGACTGCTGGATCAGCTGTTTGACAATCTCTTCGCGTTTTCCGGTCTTCTGAAAGATCTGGCGTTGGCGATCGGCGCAGTCGAGTCGGCCGGCGATCTCTCGGACCATCATCAACTCGGTTTCGCAATTCAAGTCTTGCGCGACGCCGCGCAGTTTGTTCAACAACCGTTCGACGATCTCCGCAACCGTTCGTTCGGAGTAGTCGAAGGTGTCGACCAGCGTTGCGGCGACTCCGTAGCGCGCCGCCCGCCATTTGTTTTGACGGACCATCATCGGGTGACAGTCGAACTGGTACGTTCCCTCGTCGATCCGATCACTGAGGTACTTGACCAGGCACTGGATCAACGCCGCCAACGCACAGACGTGATCGATGTTCCCCGGCATGTCACACATCCGGACTTCGACGGTGCCGAAGTTGTGGTGTGGCCGCACGTCCCACCAGATCTCACGAATCGTGTTGATGAAACCGGTCTCTTCCATGTGATTGACCAGCCACACGTATTCGCTCCAGTTGCGCATCAGCGTGGGCAAGCCGGCCGTCGGCAGCCCTTCCATGACTTTGCTGCGGTGGGAGTGCAGCCCCGTGTCACGGTCTTCCCAATAGGGGCTGCTGGCCGACAATGCCAACAACAAGGGCAAGTGCTGCATGATTCGATCGCAAATCATCACGGCTTTGTCGCCCGAATCGACGCCGACGTGAACATGCAACCCGAACGTGATCAGTCGCCGCGCCATCTCCTGCAGCAATCGGACCAGCCCTCGATAGCGTTCGTCATCGGTGACGACCTGGTCTTGCCAGTGGCTGAAGGGATGTGTGGCGCCCCACCAGAGCCCGAGCCCGAGATTGTCGGCGGAATGTTGCAGGGACCTGAGTTTTCCGGACAGATCCTCGCGGGCCTCGGACACCGTGGTGCAGACGCCGCTGATCACTTCGACACAGGACTGCATCAATTCGTGCTTGCACGATTCAGAGATGTCACCGGGCAGGGTCAACAGCAATTCACTGCTGCGGCTGGACAGCGCGAACGAATCGGTGTCGACGATTCCGAGTTCCAATTCGACCCCGACGGTTTGCGACGCGTTCGAATGAAACTGAAACTTGCTCATCACCGGCCCGGGGCAAAATAGTTGATGATCGACGCTGCGAATAGTTTAGCGGCATGAGCAATGGCGTGCTCGTCGACGTCAAAATTTCCGGTGTGCAGGGGCGCCCCGCCGACCTGATCGCCCGCGACGCCCAAGCGGAACATCGCGCCGGGGACGTGCTCCAAATAGAACGAAAAATCTTCGCTGCCCATACTCGGTTCGTTGATCCAATCGACCGCCGCCGGGTTCAGGACTTGGATCGCCGATTCGTGCAGCAATCGAACCAGCGCCGGATCGTTCATCACACCCGGGGCGGAGGAACCGAGTCGCAACCGGACCTCGCATCCCGTTTCCCGCGCCGTGGCTTCGCCGATGTCTTCGAGCACCTCCAGTGTCCTGCGGCGTGCTTCCACACTGAGTGATCGGAGCGTCCCCTTGATCGTCGCGGTATCGGGGATGACGTTGGGGCTGTGACCGGCGTCGATCATTCCGATCGACAGCACGACGATCTCGTGCGCGTTGATGGCGCGATGGACACGCCGATAAGCGGATTGAACCCAACGGGTGCAGGCGTCGATCGGGTCGTTGGTCAAATGCGGCCGCGCCGCGTGGCCGCCCGAACCGATAAATTGGACCTCCAACATGTCACAGGCCGCGGTCAAAGCGTGTTCGCGCAACCCCACACAGCCGACTTGGCGGGTGGGATCGACGTGCAACGCCAAAATGGCTCCGACGTCGGCCAGGGCATGATGATGAATCATGTGCCGGGCACCTTCGGCGGTTTCCTCGGCCGGTTGCAAGATCGCCCGCGCCGCGATCGGCCAGGGCAACCCGCCGCTGTGTTGCAGGTGCGAGAGCAGTTGCATGGCGGCGATGATCACGGTCGCGTGGACGTCGTGTCCGCAGGCGTGCATCACCCCGTCGACCGTGCTGTGGTAAGGGACCGATTTTTCGTCTTGAATCGGCAACGCATCGATGTCGCCGCGGATCGCAATCCGGGGGTGATTCGCCAACGCTTTGTCGGTCACCAAGTCGGCGACCAATCCACGACCGTCACCGGCGACGCGTATCGGCAAATCCAATTTGGCGAGCAACGTTTTCAGGTACTGAGTCGTCAGCGTTTCGCGGCCGGAAAGTTCCGGGTGCTGATGCAGATAGCGACGCAGCGCGATCCAGCCCTCCCCGAGTTCCTTCGCGGCGTGGTTGATCGCTTCGATCCAAGCCTCAGGGTGGGAGGCGCCAGAACCGGCAGTTTCAGAACCGGCAGTTTCAGGGTCGGCCATGTCTAGCTCACCGAGAACGAATTCGGAGACGAATGAGCTCGCTGCGGATGCATGTGCATCGAGTGATCCATGGCTGATCAGAAGGGTGACGAGAACGGTGAGAACGGGCCGCCAACCTGCCGGCGACGAACTCGAAGGGGGGGAGCCCCAGAATAGCCACTCCGGCGATTCCGATCAAACCGTGGGCCGGGGCGATGTTGGTACCCCGCGGGCCCCAGCCCCCGTCACACCACACGTCAGCGGGAAGCGTCACGGTCTGTCGACATAGTGAGCCGTGACGCGTAAGCGGCCGGGCATGCTGGTGTTGCCCGAGGCCTTACGGCCAGCGGCTCACCATTGCTTCAGCGGATCCCGATAAATCAACAGGCCGTTGACGAAATCCGCTACCCCATCATGAAGCGGTGCCAAAACACTCCGACGATCGGATTGCCACGTCATGGGGTACCGCCTAACCCGGTTTCACGCCGAGAATCTCCGCTGCCACTCTCAATCCGCTGTTCATCGCGCCTTGAATGCTGGGGGTTTCCCGGTAGTCGCCGCAGACGTAAAGATTCGCCGGAGCATCGAGCCCATCGATTTGATCACCGCGAACGGGTTGGACGACGGGATCCAGGCTCAACGCGGGCAAGCCGTACGGGACGCGGATGGTTTGAACCAGTTCCCATCGGTCGACACCGTTGCCGAACCAACGCCGTGCCTGGTCGCGGACCGCATGCTCCAAGGCGTCGGCCGGTTGCTCGGTCTGGGCGTCCGAGATGCTGACGGAAATCAGCGATCGGCCGCCGGAGGCATACTCGGGCGCGACATCGCTGAGCACGACGGCGGTCTGGATCGGCCCCGTTTCATCCCCCCGCAACATCAACAGCTTGCCGGATCGGGGAGACTGGTCGGCGACGAAGTACAGCGTGGTGGCGTCGTTCCACTCGGTGGCCAGACCGGGCGCATCGAGCAATCTTGCCGCGGCGTTGCTTTCGGTTGCGACGACGACCGCGTCGGCATCGATGTGGCTGCCATCGGTCAGATGAACCCGATGGGATCGACCGACGGGCTCGATCGATGCGACGGTGGTGTTCAACCGCAACGTTCCGCGCGGAAGGCTTTCCGCCAACTGGCGTGGGATGGCGGCCATGCCGTCGGCGGGGATGGCGATGTCGCCGGCGGCAAACATGCGAAACACAAACTCGAACATCCGGCTGGAAGTCGAAAGCGATTCGTCCAGGAAAACGCCGCCGAGAAATGGCCGAAAAAACTCATCGATCATCGGCTTGGAAAAACCGAGCTGATCCAGTCGCTGCTCCGTCGACTCGCCGCCGCGGTGATACACGTCCTGAAGCGTTCCCCGGCCGGCCAAAAACCTGGCCTTGGCGATCCGCAGTTTGTCCAACAGCGACCCGACCGGACTGGTCGCGGTTGCCAAAGCCTGTCCCGGTCGACGCCAGGGATCGCCGAGTCGGGCGAACCGACCGTTCTTGCGCACCAACGCCCCCGGCTCAAATGCCCGCAGACGCAGACCTTCGTAATCGAGCAACTCGCGACAAGCCGGGTAAGCGGTCAGCAAGACCTGAAAACCGTGATCCAATTTCAACCCGTCGACGATGTCGGTCCTGACACGCCCTCCCACGCGATCACTGGCCTCCAGCAACGTGATCGGATGACCGCGTCCGGCAAGCCGCTTGGCACAGGACAGCCCCGCCAGCCCCCCGCCGATGATCACCGTGTTGGCGGGCGAACCGGCGGGATTCGAACTCGTTCCGCTGTCAGATTGGATTGCGTTCACGGATATTCCGATAGATTGAAAATCGGCGAGTGGGACACCAGGGACACCTGATGACGGGGACATGGCGGCGGCAGGCGATTTCGTTCCATCGACGACCGTCCAGGTGGACAGCACTCCATTTTTGTCTTAAATAGCATGCAGCCCACGGCCTGTCGATTCATTCGAGGTTCCGTAGCCGACGTCGGATTCTAGCGATCCTTTCCCTTCTCTTCGACCTTCATTCTTTTTGGCCATCGATTCATGCGTGTCATCGTCACCGGATCCAGCGGATTGATCGGGTCAGCTGCGGTGCGTCATTGGGACGCAGCGGGCGATCAAGTCATCGGCATCGACAACGACATGCGCTCGACCTTTTTCGGGCCCGACGGCAGCACCCGGTGGAACCAAACGCAACTGGAGTCGGAGACCCAAAATTTCCGCACCGAGTCCATCGACATTCGTGACCGCGACTCAATCCTGGACTTGTTCAAGAACGAAACGCCCGATCTGATCATTCATTGCGCGGCCCAGCCCTCGCACGACAAAGCGGCCTCGATCCCGTTTCTGGATTTCGAAGTCAACGCGGTCGGAACACTGAATTTGTTGGAAGCAACACGCAGCCACGCGCCCGACGCCGTGTTCTGTCACATGAGCACGAACAAAGTCTACGGCGACGCCCCCAATGAACTGCCGCTGAACGAACACCCGACCCGCTGGGACTACGCGCGTCAGGAAGACTACCACGGAATCGACGAAACCTGTCGCATCGACCAGACCATGCATTCGCTGTTCGGCGCCAGTAAAACGGCCGCCGACGTACTGGCCCAGGAGTACGGAAAGTACTTCGGATTGAAGACCGGGATCTTTCGCGGCGGTTGTCTGACCGGAGCCAGCCATAGCGGAGTGGAATTGCACGGTTTTCTCAGCTACCTGGTCCATGTCGCCGTGACGGGTAAACCGTACACGATCTTTGGCTACAAGGGGAAACAAGTCCGCGACCAAATCGAGTGCTCCGATGTCGTCCGCGCCTTCGAAGCGTTTGCCAAAAACCCTCGCCCCGGCGAGGTCTACAACATCGGGGGCGGACGGGAAAACGCAGCCAGTGTGCTGGAATGCATCGCGCTGATCGAAGAGATCAGCGGACATCGAGTCGAGTACACACTCGGCGATGAAAACCGCAAAGGCGATCACATCTGCTACATCAGCGATCTGAGCAAGTTGCGCCGCGACTATCCCGACTGGAAGATCCGTGTTTCGCTGCGAGAGATCGTCTCACAAATGATCGCCAGCGCCGAAGCGCGACGGGACACGACCTGAGGGCAATCGGACAAATGCAAGAGTGTGCAACACACGGGCGTTTTTCGACATAGATTTTGTGTGGTCCGTCATTGGTTCATCGAAGGACCGCCCGCCCGAAGCAGCCGCTCCGAGCCGGCCGCTCGATCCGCCCTAGACCAGCCGCTCTGGGCCGGACATCCGAAACGAAACGCCCCCCTGTCAATCATGAACTCAGCGCCAAACACCGCGATGGAAACTTCGGCAACGCCACACGTCGCACAGCCTGTGGATGTGGGTGAAACCATCAGCGGTGAGGAAATCCATGGCCTGATTCCTTCGGCGAGCGGATACGTGGGGCCCGAACGCCGTGCCAGCCGCCGCGTCCCGCGTACGCTCGAAATCTCGGTCCAACCCATGGATCTGCAGATGAAGGAGAGCGGGAGGTCGTTCTTCGCCATCACGCGCGACATCAGCCAAGGCGGCCTGGCGTTTTTGAGCTCGCAGAAATCAGACTTTGAAAAAGCGGTCGTGTCGCTCAACGAGGGCATCGCGCCGGGAATCGTCTGTCGCATCTGCCACAGCTCGATGATTCACAGCAGCGGGCCCGAAGAAGTCTGGCTGACGAATGTCGAATACTTGCACCTCTACCGACCTCGCAAGTAACCACGGCCGTCTCAGCGTCTCCGTGTCTCAGCGCAACCCCGGTAACGCGATTGGTCCTTCCATGGGCAGCGATCGTCGCCCAGGGAGGACTTCCGTGGGTGGACCGTCTCGACGGGCGGCAGGATTGATTACAATCCCTGGATTCACAGCCGACGTCACCTCACCAGAAACGGGCGTCCGGCGTTCCTCCCAGACCCCCAGAGCTGATATGCCCCGCTTCGCTACCGCGCTCGCCGCGCTCGTCCTGCTGGCCTCCGCCGGTTTTTGCCAAGACGATTCGACCACGCCCACCGAATCCGTCTCCTTGTTCAACGGTAGAGATCTTTCCGGGTGGATCGGGCGTGCCGATTTGTGGTCCGTCGAAGACGGCCAGATTGTTGGCCGCACCGTCGCGGAAAAACCGCTGCAGCAAAACACGTTTCTGATCTACACCGGCAGCGAACCGAGTGACTTTGAGTTGACGTTCCAATTCAAGATCGAAAACACGAACTCGGGCGTGCAATATCGCAGCAAGATTCTGGACAAGGAAAAATTTGTCGTCGGCGGTTACCAGGCCGACATCGATTTTACAAATCGCTTTGCCGGGATTCTGTATGAAGAAAAAGGCCGCGGTATCTTGGCCCAACGCGGTCAGTCGGTCACGATCGACGAGAACGGTGAGAAGTCGCACAAGACCTTTGCCGATGGTGCCAAACTCGGCAACGGCATTCACCCCGGTCAGTGGAACGACTATCGGATCGTCGCCAAAGGAAACCACCTGCAACACTTCATCAACGAAACGATGACGGCCGAAGTGTTTGACAACCAGCCCGGCAAATCCGCTTCCTCTGGCGTGATCGCGTTTCAATTGCACCGCGGCGACCCGATGGTGGTGCGTTTCAAAAACATCGTGCTGCACCCGGCCGAGTAAAGCGGCGCGGCTCGTGGGATAGGCTTCCCGATCGACTATGGTTTCCGTAGGAGTATCTGATGACAAAGTCGATCTGGGCCGGTGACGATCAAACGGAAACACTGCTCGCCGCTGCGCGGTCGGGCGATGACGACGCGGTCAATCGTTTGCTGGAAAAGCACCGGGCACCGATCCGGCGGCTGGTCGAATTGCGTCTGGACCGCAAGGTGCAGCGACGTGTCGACGTCAGCGATGTCGTTCAAGACGTAATGATCGAAGCCAGCGGTCGGCTCGACAAATACCTGTCCGACCCGGCCATGGCGTTCCACCTTTGGTTGCGTCAAATCGCTTGGGATCGGATCATCGACACCTATCGACGGCATCGGGTCAGCGCCAAGCGGAACATGGACCGCGAGCAACCGATGACCTCGCCGGGCGGTCCCGACCAGTCGACGATGGAGCTGGCCGTCCAACTGTGTGACCCCGGGTTGACACCCGCGGCGGCCGCCACGCAGCGCGAGATTGCCGCCAAGGTCGAAGCGGCGATCGAGACGCTGAACGATCAGGATCGCGAAATCATTCTGATGCGGCACTACGAGCATCTTTCCAATCTGGAAATCGCCGAGGTGCTGGGGCTGAACCCGCCCGCGGCAAGCATGCGCTACCTCCGCGCCGTCCGTCGTTTGCGCGAAGTGCTTCAAGAGGACGACCAGACGTCACCGACCGGCGATGAGACTCTCCAGTGAGCGACCTGTCGGCCGGCGACGAGCAGCGGTTGGCGGACCTGTTGGCCGAGTTGACCGACGCGATCTGCCGCGACCAACCGATCGATTTTGATCGCGTCTGTCGCGAGAACCCCGACTTGGCCGACGAACTGCGCAAACTGTGGGGCGCCGTGTTGGTGACCGACACGGCGGGCGTTGCATCCGACCAGCGGCCGGCGACACCGTCCGGTGATGACGGCCGCTGGCGTCGCCTGAAGCTGCCCACCACGATCGGTGACTACGAACTGATCGAAGAAGTCGGTCGTGGCGGCATGGGGGTCGTCTTCCGCTCCCGTCAGATCAGTCTGGACCGCGAAGTCGCGGTCAAGATGATCCTGCGCGGCCGGTTGGCCAGTGACGTCGACCTGGAACGCTTTCTGGCCGAAGCGGCCGCGACGGCGCGATTGGTCCATCCGGGAATCGTCCCCGTCTACGAAGTCGGCGACATCGACGGCCGTCCGTTCTTCAGCATGCAATACATCAAAGGCGAAACGCTCGCCGATCGGACCGCGCGGGGACCGCTTCCGCAGCGTGAAGCGGC
Organism: Stieleria neptunia; assembly: GCF_007754155.1. Classification (NCBI taxonomy): domain Bacteria; kingdom Pseudomonadati; phylum Planctomycetota; class Planctomycetia; order Pirellulales; family Pirellulaceae; genus Stieleria; species Stieleria neptunia. The sequence goes on from NZ_CP037423.1 coordinate 9,640,093, forward strand.
CCGAATCATCGCGGACGTCGCCCGTGCCGTGCAATTCGCCCATGACCAAGGATTCGTTCATCGCGATTTAAAACCCAGCAATATTCTGCTCACCAAACAAGGCCAAGCGCTGATCACCGATTTTGGGTTGGCCAAAGAATCGGGCACCAACGTCAATCTGACCCGCAGCGGCATGCTGGTCGGAACGCCCGCCTACATGTCGCCCGAGCAGGCCGGCGGTCGACGCGAGTTGCTCGGACCGGCAACCGACATCTACAGCCTGGGGTCCATGCTGTATTTCACCTTGACCGGCCGACCGCCATTCGTCGCGGAAACGCCTGTCGAGATGGTGATGCTGGTGATCGAACAAGACCCCAGTCCCCCACGGGCACTCCGCCCGGGTCTCGATCGCGACCTGGAAATGATCGTGATTCGCTGTTTGCAAAAACCGATCGATCTGCGTTATGCCACGGCCGGCGACCTGGCGAAGGATCTGGATGCCTTTCTGGCCGATGAAATCGTGGCCGCCCGCAGCGGTCGGTTCGCACAAGTGATCGCCAGGATCTTTCGCGAAACCCACCACGCCGCCGTGCTGGAAAACTGGGGCACGCTCTGGATGTGGCATTCCCTGGTGCTGCTGGTGGCCTGCTACTTGACCTGGCAACTCGAGTTTCTCGGCTGCGAAAATCGCTTCATCTACATGGGCGTTTGGACCGTCGGACTGGGCACCTGGGCGGCGGTGTTTTGGAAACTGCGACAGCGAATGGGGCCGGTGACGTTTATTGAACGCCAGATCGCACACGTCTGGGGCAGCAGCATGATCGCGATCGGCATGCTGTTTCCAATCGAGTGGCTGCTCGGCTTGGACGTGCTCGTGCTCTCGCCGCTGCTGGGCGTGATCAGCGCCATCGTGTTTGTGGTCAAAGCGGGCATGCTGACCGGTGCGTTCTACTTCCAAGCCATCGCCCTGTTCGCCGCGTCGCTGCTGATGGCGATCGCCCCGCGCTGGGCGCACCTGATCTTTGGGATCGTCTCGGCACTCTGTTTCTTCGTCCCCGGTTACCAATACTGGCGGCGAAAGCAGCGGAGGATCTAGGTTTCAGGTTTCAGATTTCAGATTTCAGATTTCAGATTTGAGATTTGAGATTTTTCTGCCCCCCCTTTTTCTGCCACTTCCCGCTCCGCTTCCTCCCTACCCCCGCTCCCAACAGGCCACCGTGTGGACTTCGGTCGCCTGGTCAATCTGCCGATGAACCGGGCGGTCGAATCGGCATTTGTCGACGACCAGGGGGCAGCGATCGGCAAAGGAACACCCCACGTGCTCTCGATCCGGCGTCGGGACCTCGCCTTCCAAACGAATCCGCTGACGCGACGCCGCTTTGGACGGATCCGGGACCGGCACCGCCGACAACAACGCTTCGGTGTACGGGTGCGTCGGATGCGAATACACCGATTCGGCCTCACCCAATTCGACCAGCCGGCCCAAGTACATCACGCCGACGCGCGTGGCGATGTGCCGGACCACGCTCAAATCGTGCGCGATGAACAAGTACGACAGCCCCAGTCGCTGCTGCAGATCCATCAACAGATTGATGATTTGCGCCTGGATCGACACATCGAGCGCACTGACCGGTTCATCGCACAAAATCAACTTCGGCTGAACTGCCAAGGCCCTGGCGATGCCGATCCGCTGTCGCTGGCCGCCGCTAAATTCGTGCGGATAACGATTCAAAAACCTCGGATTCAGCCCGACCAAATCCATCAACCGCAACACTTCCAGTTTGCGGTCTTTGCCCGATGCCAATCCGTGCACCGCCAGCGGTTCACCGATGATGCTGCCGACGGTCATGCGTGGATTGAGCGACGCGAAGGGGTCCTGGAAAACCATTTGCACCACGCGCCGATACGGCATCATTTCGCGGTCGCCCAGCCGCGTGATGTCCACACCGTCCAGTCGCACCGAGCCGCTGGTGGGATGCACCAGATTGATGATCGCGCGAGCGGTGGTCGATTTACCGCACCCCGATTCGCCCACCAGCGCCAGCGTTTCGCCCTTGTTGATGTCAAACGATAATCCGTCGACGGCACGAATCACGCCCCGTTGGGGACTGAGGAACGTACCGCGGCTGAAGGGAAAATGCACGCGCAGGTCTTGGACGGACAGCAACGGTGCCGTCGGCGGTGTGCCCGCTCGTGCGGACGACGGTGGGTTGGATTCAGACATCAACAGCCTCCTGCGCGACCAGGCACGCAACTTCATGTCGACCGTCCAAGTTCATCAATGCGGGATCCCGCGATTGGCAGGCATCAATGGCCAGGGGACAGCGCGGCCGAAACGAACAACCGCCGGGCAGGTTGCCCAAATCGGGCGGTTGTCCCGGTATCGCTTCCAACGTGTCAGCCGATTGATCAAACCGTGGCAGCGAGCGCAGCAAGCCCTGCGTGTAGGGGTGTTTCGGGTCGGCGAACAAGGCATTGGCCTCAGCTTTTTCGACGACACGTCCGGCGTACATCACCAGCACCCGATGACAGATCTCTGCCACCACGCCCAGGTCATGCGTGATCATGATGATGCTGGTGCCGCGGCGCTGTTGCAGGTCGCGGAGCAAATCTAAGATCTGCGCCTGGATCGTCACGTCCAGCGCGGTCGTCGGTTCGTCGGCGATCAACAAGTCCGGTTCGCAGGACAGGGCCATCGCGATCATCACACGTTGCCGCATCCCGCCGCTGAATTGGTGGGGGTAATCGCGAAGCCGCTTTTCGGCGCCGCTGATCCCGACCAATTCCAACATCTCGGCCGCTTGACGATTCGCCTCCTTGCGACCGAGGCCCAGATGCAAACGCGTCATCTCGGTCAATTGCTGCCCGACGGTCATCAACGGATTGAGCGCCGTCATCGGATCTTGAAAGATCATCGCGATGCGACGACCACGGATCGACTGCATTTGTCGATCGCTCAATTTCAGCAGATCTTGTCCCTGATAGTGGACGCGTCCGCCATCGATGCGGCCCGGCGGTTTGGGGACCAACCCCATCAACGCCAGATTCGTCACGCTCTTTCCGCTGCCGCTTTCGCCGACCAGCCCGACGGTTTCGCCGGGATAGACGTCGAACGACACGCCGCGGACGGCGCGGACCTGGGATTCATCCGTCTTGAAACTGACTTGCAAGTCTTCGACTTTCAGCAGCGGCTCTGATTCAACCATGTTGTCAATCTCGGTTCTTCATCCTCGGATCGAGCGCATCACGAATGCCGTCGCCGAGAAAGTTGAGTGCAAAGAGGGTTGCGGCCAAGGCTCCGCCCGGGAAGACCACGACCCACCAAAACACCTTGATGATCGACAACGCTTCCACGCCGTCGTTGAGCAGCAGTCCCCAGGACACGTCGGGCGGCGAAACGCCCAGCCCCAAGAACGACAGAAACGCTTCGAACAGCATCACGCTGGGGATCGTCAGCGTCAGGTAAACGATCACGACGCCCAGCACGTTCGGCACCAGATGTCGAAACACGATCCGCCACGACGACGCGCCGACGGTCCGCGCCGCTTCGATAAACTGTTCGTGACGCAGCGACATCACTTGGCCGCGGACGACACGCGACATCGTTAACCAATAAATCGCACCGATCACGATGTAGAAAATCGTGATCTGGTCGATGCCGACCGAATCCAGTTTTTTCTTGACCGAGTCTTCACCCAGAAACGTGACCAGGAAGATGACGACGAAGATGAACGGAATCGAGTACAGCATGTCGACCAATCGCATCATCGCCGCGTCGACGTTGCCGCCGAAGTAGCCCGCGATCGCACCATAGCTGACCCCGATGATCAGACTGACCAGCGTCGCCACGATGCCCACGATCAAGGAAACCCGTGCGCCCCAAAAGACACGCGCCAGCAGGTCCCGTCCGAGTTTGTCGGTGCCGAACAGGCTGGGGATCGCATAGTCGCCAAAAATCGCGATGCGGATCTCCGTCATCCACCAGGCCACCGGACCGAGTTCGTTCCACATCTGATTGAAGGGATGCTCCACGTCGATGCGATCGGCGATCGTCGCTTCGATCAGGTGACGTTTTTTGGGACCCGCCGAAGCAAGCTGGGCACGCAACTGTTCGATCGATTGATTGAACTCCGCCAGCTCGCCGGTCAGTGTTCCGCCGGCGAATTTTAATCCGGGACGACTGCCCATCACGACCGAACTGAAACCCGGCGGCAGGAATTTGCGGTTGTCCAAATCCTTGTCGATCGGACTTTGCAGCGGCAACACCGGTGTCAAAAACGCCAGCACCGAGAGCGTCAGCAGGCACCAGAGCGAGATCATCGCGGTCCGGTTGCGTCGCAATCGTTTCCAGGCGTCCTGCCAAAGCGACACGCCACGGATCTCGCGCGATTCGGCGAGAATACGTTCCAAAGTTTCGCGATCCGCTTCCGATTTCACTGTAATTTGACCCTCGGATCGATGATGGCGTAGGCGAGGTCGACCAGGGTGTTCATCACAAACAGGATCACGGTGTAGGTCAGCACCATGCCCATCGCGAGCGTGTAATCACGCTGCGTGGCGGCGTTGATAAAGTGGCTTCCCATCCCCGGCAGGGCAAAGATTTTTTCCAGCACCAGCGATCCCGTCAGCACCCGAGCGACGGCGGGGCCGAGATAGGACACGACCGGCAACAAGGCGCCCGGCAACACGTGTCGCAGGATCACGGTGCGGTGCGGCAATCCCTTGGCGATCGCCGTTCGCACATGATCCTTCGTCAGCATTTCCAACATCCCCGTACGGCTGAGCCGGGCGATGTAGGCCGCGACCGGCAGCCCCAAACAGAACGCCGGCAACGCGATCTGCTGCAACGTTCCCCAGCCACCGGCGGGAAAAATCTGGATCATGAACACGAACAACAGAATCGCCAGACTGGCCAACACAAAATTCGGAATCGCGATCCCCAAGACCGCGGCAAACATCAACGCCACATCCGCTTTGGTGCGACGATAGACCGCCGAGATCACGCCGGCGGTGACGCCCAGGACGATCGCAAACACGAGTGCAAAAATCGCCAGCGTTGCCGACACCGGAAACCCTTCGGCCAGAACCTGATTGACACTGTAATCTTCCAGCCCCATGCACCAGCCCAGATCGAATCGCGTGACAATCCCGACCAGATAATCAACGTACTGCTGTAGCGGCGGTGCGTCCAAGTTGTAACGCGCCTTCAACTGGCGTTCGATCGCCGGGGGCAGACTCCGCTCGCCGCTGAACGGGTTGCCGGGCACGCTGCGCATCAAAATGAATGAAACCGTGTAGACGGCCCACAGCGTCAGTATCATCCATGCCGCTCGCTTGAGCAGATAGCCAATCAGATTTCGCATGCTGGGAAGTCAGTCCTTCGATGGCGCCGTTGAAGGGTCGTCGGATCGATAACGCAGAATCGACAGCGGATGCAAATCCTGGGCAGACGGCGCGAACCCTTCGATGTTCGTTTTGGCCATCTCGGCAGACGTGTAAAAGAAGATCGGAATGATCGGAATCTCGGTCGCCAAAATCGTTTCCGCTTGTCGCAGCAATTCCATCCTGCGTTTCGGATCCAACTCGCTGCTGGCGGCACTGATCAAACGATCGTATTCCGGGTTGCTCCAATTGGTGTTGCTCTGCGGATTGCCGGTCACCCAAAGGTCCAAGAACGTGTTGGGATCGGGATAGTCACCGACCCAACCGTAACGAGCGATTTCGTACTTCCCTTGTTGGACCGTCTCAATGAAACTGCCCCATTCCATGTTCTTCAGTTCCAACTTGATGTTCAAGTTGTTCTGCAGTTGTTGTTGGATCACTTCGGCGATCGGCCGATGGCGTTCGCTGGTGTTGTACATCAGCGACATCTTGGGGAAACCGCGTCCACCGGGAAAACCGGCTTCGGCCAGCAACGCTTGAGCCTTCTCGACGTTTTCCTTTAGCCCTTCGGGGCCCTTGTAACCGGCGATCCCCGGAGGCACGACGGCGTAGGCCGGTTGCTCTCCCGCCTTGGTCACCTGCTCGACAATTTGACGCCGATCGATCGCCATGCTGAGCGCTTGCCGGACACGGACGTCATCGAGCGGCGGGACGTCGTTGTTGAGTTTGTAGAAATAGATCGACAGCTTGGGCGCACTGTGGAAATCATCGCGGTCCCTCAGTTCTTCTAACACCGAAGCGGGCAGATCATAGACCCATTGCAGTTGCCCCGTCTCGTACATGTTCATCGCCGTGTTTTGGCTTTCCAGCGACACGAAGTCGATCGTTTCAAAGGAGACGCTGTCGGCTCGCCAATAGTACGGGTTTTTCTCCACGCGAACACGATCGCGCAGGCGACGAAACTTCAATTGGTAGGGGCCGTTGGAAACGATGTTTTCCGCCTTGGTCCACAGCGGGCTGCCATGGGTTTTCACGCACTCCCGGTTGACCGGGAACAGCGGGTAGTACGCGGCCAGATTCAAGAAATACGGCACCGAATTGTTCAGGTGAACGACGAAGGTTCGGTCGTCGATCGCTTGGGCGCCGCCGAAGTGCTTGAAGTCGACCAGCACCCCGTGCATCCGCTCGACGGATTCGTCGCCGGCGGCCACCTCCGCCGAGACGGCGAAACGCTGCAACGTCGTCTCGCCTTCACGCTCGCCAGCTGCGTCCGGATCGGTCACGTCGACTTCATAGATCCATCGGTCTTCCCAATCGAGCTGTGCCTGCTCGCGTTCTTCTTCCGTCGCGTCGGCACTCGACTCCGGACCTTCGGGTTTGACGATCGCCCGCAGCGTTCCGTACTTCATCGTGCCGCGCGGAAAGTGCTGGATGTTGGCTTCGCTGGTCGGCGTCTCACCGGGCCGATCCCAGAGTTCGACTTCGACGCGATCACCGATGTTGACGACCGAGCTGTTGTACTCCGTCGCCAAGCGGACTTCGGTGATCAGATAAGCGTATTCGCAAGCCGTCGCCGGGTGCAGCATCCGCTGCCACGACCAGGCGAAATCGTGGGCGGTCACCGGGCTTCCGTCGGTCCAACGGATGCCTTCGCGAAGCGTGAACGTGTAGGTCTTGCCGTCTTCGGAAACCTCATAACGCTCCGCCATCGCCGGCTGGGGCGTCAGCGGCTGCAATCCCGTTTCCGGATCGGGATCGCCCTCGGGCAACATCCTCAACAAGCCTTCAAACAGCTCGAAGATGATTCGGCTCTCCGGCTGGCCGGTCGCCCGGTGGGGGTCCAACGTACTCGGGTCGGTACCGTTTTGAAGCGAAAAGTCGGCCGGAGGAATATGGTCCATTCGCGCGGCCCAGATCACTGCGACAACAGTGAACAGGCCCGCAAAGATCACGAATCCGCGGCGAACTTCCGGGGGCACGAGCGTGTCTCTTGTGGATGAAGGACTGGCGAGTGGAGTGGGCTTCGGCAGTTTAGCGGGTTTAGCAAGTTTGATGCGAGGGCGAAACTCCTGGTGGTCAAGCTCGCCGCGCACGAACGGCCCTAGCGACGCGATGTGCACCACTGTGGGGTAAGCTTCCAGCTTGCCATCTCCAGTGGTTTACCACCGGCACGCTAGACGGGTCGTAAATCGCAAGCTGGAAGCTTACTCCACGGGTACGCCGGTGGCGTATGGGGATCGCAAGCTGGAAGCTTACGCCACTTTGGGGTGTGGCCATCATGAGCTGCAGGACAACATCGAACACCCCGCGCGGTGCCGTGCCCACTCGGGGCGTTTTTCGGCATAGGCTTCCCGACCGGGTTGTTCATCGTAGGGGTGGCGAAGCACCTCCAGCAATTCGGCGATCCCGGAATGGTCTCCCTGCTCGCTGCGATCGATCGCCAATTGAGCCAAGTAGTTGCGGAGCACATACAGCGGGTTGATGCGGTTCATTCGCGCGCGTCGCTTTTCATCCGACACGCCGGCGCCGGCCAGTCGGGTTTGGTAGCGGCTGAACCAGTCCGCCGTCGCCGTGCGGACTTCGTCATTGATCTCTGCAGGCTTGTAATACGCATCGCGGAGCAGGTCACACACCGATTCGGCATCACTGTCGCTCGGCACATCGGCCAGCCGTCGATAGAACAGCGTCATGTCGGTCTCGGCCAATTGCAGGACGTCAAACAACCCTGAAAACAGACGCTGATCCGCTTCGCCGCGAAACTTGTCCAGGCCGAGCTTGGCGGACATCATCGAATTCCATCCGTCGTCAAACGTTTCGACATACAGATGCAATCCTTTTTGCAGCACGTCGACATCGTGATCGACCAGCGGCAACAACGATCCGGCGAACTGTGCCAAGTTCCACTGGGCGACCTGGGGTTGATGCCCATAACGATAACGTCGCCCCTGGGCATCGGTGGTGTTCGGCGTCCATCCCGGGTCGTAATCTTCCAGCCACCCGTAGGGGCCGTAGTCGATCGTCAGCCCCAGAATGGACAGGTTGTCGGTGTTCATGACGCCGTGGACGAAACCGACGCGCATCCAGTGCACCATCAACTCGGCCGTCCGCTGACAGACCTCGGCAAAGAACTCGGCATAAACCTCCGGTGAGGGCTCGCCCAGGTGGGGAAAGTCGTGCCGGATCGTAAAGTCGGCCAGACGGCGCAGCGTGTCGACGTCGTCGCGGCTGGCGAAGATTTGAAAACTCCCCAGTCGAACGAACGACGGCGCGACACGGCAAACGATCGCCCCAGGCTCCTGCTTGGGATTGCCGTCATAAAACATGTCGCGGGTCACGGCGTCGCCGGTCAGCACCAGACTGAGCGCCCGTGTCGTCGGCACGCCCAAATGGTGCATCGCTTCACTACACAGGAATTCACGAACGCTGCTGCGCAACACCGCCAGTCCGTCGGCGAATCGGGAGTAGGGGGTCGGGCCAGCGCCCTTGAGCTGCAACGTTTGATAACGCCCATCAACGTCGACGACTTCGCCAAGATTGATCGCACGTCCGTCGCCGAGTTGACCGGCCCAGTTTCCGAATTGGTGCCCGCCGTAACACATCGCAAACGGATCCATCGATGGATGAACCGCGTTGCCACCCATGACATCGGCGAATTGCTGCGACCGCAATAGCTCGGGCGTGATCCCCAACTGCTCGGCGATTTCACGTGAATGAGCGATCAGTCGTGGTGCGGAGACGGTTTTCGGAACGACACGGGAATAACACGCCCCGTGCACCTGACGGATCTGATTGGACTCGTCCGGATCCGCCGGCAAGTGCCGGGTGAAGCGGTTATCAAAAGTCAGTGTCTCCCAGGCCTCGATCCATTTTTGTTGTGACATGTCCTTATTTTAGGGACAAGCACAGGTTACGGGAGGTGAGGGCTGGGGGGCATACCAGGGGGTTCTTCGCGGATTTTAGCGGGTGCTCTCGAATACTCGGGGAAGGTTTTTTGAGGGATGACTGCGATGTCCGATGGTTCTGTTCGGTAGGATGGCGAAGCCAGGTGAAGCGGAGGCGGGCTCTGCTCTCAAGGAACTTCCTACCCAGCTAGTTCATTGGGGACCACTCGCAGGTTGAGTGCAGCTGCCCGTTTCGCCAGGTTTTCCATTGCTCGCTTCTTGTATTGCTGTTCGTAATAGTCGTTGCCGACATCGACATATTCCCTCCCGTACTTCAGCATCCCATAAACTATTTTCGCGAGCTTGTGGGCCGTCGCCGTGATCGCTTTGGGTGAACCAAGACGGGAACGGATCCTGCGAAAGAACGCTCCTAAGGCGCAGTTTGATCGTGCCAGGGACGCGGCGGCTGTTCGAAGTGCGGCGGCGGCTCGGTTCGCACTTGTACGTGTTTTACCACTGAGCAATTTCCCACCTGTCTTCTTACTGCCCGGACATAGGCAAAGCCAAGAAGTGAAATGCTTCTCTGTTGCCCACCTACTCATGTCGGTACCGATTTCAGAAATCAGTGTGATTGCGGATTGACCGCTAATCCCATCAATGGTCGTCATGTCGACGCCCAGCACCCGGTAGAGCTGATTGCGCATATCGAACCGGGGGCTATTGCTTCCAGCTTTAGGAGCCTTCAGCTTCGGCAGAATCTCACCGTCACTTCGGTCGGAAAATGTACCCAAATGTTCTTCAAGCTTGGAATCGACTTCCGACAGTTTGGAACCGTAAAAACGGTACAGTTCCAGAGCCTGTTTTAACGCAAATACATGTTCTTCACGCCAATTGCCTTCCAGAGCTTTCGCGATCGTCGACTCGTCATTTTTGCACCTTGGATCGCGAAGTTTTGCGAGTAGGTGAGGGTCTCGACTGCCCGCAACAATGGCATCCAAAATGGCAAGGCCAGTGGTGCCGGTGATGTCCGAAATGACGTGATGGAGCTGGACATTCATTTCCATCATCGCCTTCTGCATCCGTTGGATATGCTCGCTCGCGTTGGCGACGAGCATGGCTCGTTGCCGCATGTAAGAACGCAGAACACAAATTGCCGAACTCTTCCAACCAATCTGCGAGCGACGCCAGATCGGATGTAAAGGTGCCGAAGCAGCGAACGTGTGATGAGTCGCGATCGGAGGGCACGGCAACATAGTGCTGGGTCGAACCAATATCGATGCCGGCAGCGTTCAAGTTGATTGTGTCAAGTGATTGTGGAACGGGTGCGTTGTCAATCGGAAACCCACCACGTGATCGACGCTTAGGTTTCCCAGAGGATTTCTTCTTGGCCATGGCGGAACTCCGAAAGGTGACTTCAACGGAAAAACGCGGCAGGCGCGGGAGTAGGGCTCTGTTATTCTCTCAAACGGGGTCAACGCCGTGAGGCGAGCCACCAATGTCATTTTCAAGCAAACTCCCGGGACCAGGCTGAGAAGCGGGCACGAAGCACCACGTAGAGAACGGCCTCCACGACCCGCCGCGTATCCGACATGATAATCCTCACACCCAGTTCCTCGGAATCATTTGGTCACTTGTGGCCTGCGGCGGCTGAGGAGCAACCCGCCAAGGAATCACCTGGTCTGCGATGCGCCGAAGGTGCTTCGTGCTCTCCGCCGGCCCCCGTGTCGGCGGCGGGTCGTTTGAACCGAGCGTTTGTCCTCGCTCTCCCCATTCGGACATCGCAGCAATGCCTCGAAAAACCTCGGTCCTGAGCGATTAGCCACTAAAATCCACGAAGAACCGAAAAAGGGTGGCCAGAAAAATGGAGCGGGACAGTCAGCTCAAAAGCCGAGGATCTTTTCGAGTCCTGAATTGATTTGCTCCATGCCCGAACCGAGTTGTTTTTGGATCAGGCCGTCGAGTCGATTCTGAATCACTTCGGCGCCGGCTTTGCTCCCCAGTTCGGTCATCACGTTGCGAACGGCGGAATCGTCCAACTTGGGGCGATCGAGCGTTCCGGTGATGGGAAAGGTCAGCGTTTGGCCGGCCAGACCCTTCAGATCGCTGCCGAGCCAACGGGCGTCCAGCGGGACCTGGGCAACGAGATTGATGTTGGAATCGGAAGCGACACGTCCGCTGGTCATCAAATTCGCGCGATCAATTTTGAAATACATCCGCTGGTGGGTGGCGACTCCGTCTTCGAAACTGAACTCGACACTTTGGGGCGGCATCTCGATCAGCGTCTTGGCACTGGCCGGTTCGGCTTGTCCGCCGGTGAGCCGCGCGAGTGATTTGATTTGCTCGACGCCTTGGATCAATTGGTTTGCCAGCGGCCCGGAGGAGAGTCGCATGTCTTGCACGTCGAGCCTGCCGCGGACCACACTGGCGTAGGGGTCGTCGACATTGAACGCCACTTCGTCGAACTCGGCCGCGATGTTGCCATCAATCGTCGTCGCATTGGCCGCCAGCGGAGCGAGGTATTTGAGCCAACCGGCGGCCGTCGACGGTGTGATCTTTAACGATTTGACTTTGGCCCCCGGTGACAATCGCACCGTCATCGGACTGGCCATGTAATCGACCTGTGCTGCCAAGTCGACTTGGCCGGCCTCGGCCGGGGTCGCCCCCGCAGTCGTCGCAGAAGGCGAACCGAGCGAAAGGATCGGGAACGAAGTTCGAGCGATCTTGAGGGACTGGTCGGTCATTTGGAACGGCAGCGTGGTTTGTCCGATGCGAAGGTCGGCGACTTCACACTGGTCCCATCCCAGTTCTCCCTTGACGATCAGCGTCGCGTTCTGGCTGGTCGAGGATTGGCCGGTTGCCGATTGGCCGGTTGCTGCGGTCCACTTGAATTCGAACGGTGCTTCGTGGATCCCGCTCGCTTGGATCGGAGTCCCCAGCAGGTTCGACAGCCGCGCGGCGACGACATCCATCTTCCATCGCGACGGGCCGGATAGCTGTACCGCCAACGCTTCGCCCCCGGTTTGCACCTCGCCGGCCATGGTGCCGGCAAACCCGTCGCTGGCCAGTTGCAGTGCGGGCAGCGTGACGACACCGCTGTCGGTGTTGTATTGCAGCCGCCCATCGACCTTCACGCGTGGTTCCTGCCAAATCAGTTCGCCCAGTTCGGCCTGTGCAGCGTTTCCGAAACCTTGTCCAAACGTCGGCCGCGGGCTTGGACCGTATGCCCCCGCGGGAGTCCCCGGAGGATAATTGCGTTGATCCGACGGAGCGTGTAGGGCGACATTGGTTGCCGAGGCCGACGCGTCGATGTCCCACTTCACCGGGCCGCCGGTGATGTTCAATTTGCCGCTGGACAGTCCACTGATCTGATAGGCATGCTCTTGCACCGGCCGGTAACTGATCGGGCGAACCAGATTGGTCGATGCGGCGCGTGCGATCGTCGCCCCCACGCTCTCCTGCAACCGCTTCAAATCCGCGTTCCAAGCGATGTCCAAGTTCGTTTTCTCGCGACTCGCAGCACCACGGACCGCCAGCGACAGCGCTTCGCCGCGGACCGTCAACTCTTGCGACGAAAAGTTCCCGCTCGGCCAATCCAACACGCCGTCGAAATTGACCGTCACGCTCTGCTGGATGTACCACTGGCTGTCGTAATTGATGCGTGGCTGGCTGACGACAAATTCGGCTTTGGAAAGCGAACCACCCGCGCGACTGACGTTGGCGATCGCCGAACCCGTCAACCGCCCTTCGGCGCTGCGGAGCAACTCGGGCAGCCAAGGTCGCAGGGACTCGCTGAGATTCTCCAGGCGTCCGTCGGATTCCAAACGCACCGGATAAATCGAATCGGGCGTCGGCCGCGACACCGGCGACATCAATTCCACGCCAAACGAGACGCCGCCGCTGCGAATGGCGAGGTCGGCCGTGGTCAATTGCTCAAGCGTCCGTCCGTTCCATTGGCCTTTGGCCGCGACGTCACCTTGAACGATGGCGCGTTGAAATCGGTGTCCGCTGGGCAAGGTCACCAGCAGATTTTTCGCTTCCCCACTGCCCAGCAGATCCCACCGGTCTGCCTGGTCGGCTCCCGATCGATTGACGGTCCATTTCACCTCGCCGCCGGCGGTCCCGTCGAGCGAAAGATCCGACAGATCGATGACCGGCCGAAGCATCGTGTAAAGACGACCAAAATCAATCTGCAACTCAGCCATCCCGTCTTGGAGCGTTCCGGAGCCGGAGGCCTGGGCGAACGAACTGGTGACGTTGAATCGCTCGGCGCGCAATGAACCGTTGTCATCGGTCACCGTGGCCGTCAATTCGATCGGGTCAATCATGACGATCCGCCCATCGGCGCGGGCACGCAATGAATTACTGGACACGGTCAGATTGCTTCGACGGGGCGCCGGCGTGTTTTCGATGATGCCGCTCGCTCGACCCGAGACCAAGGTGACGTTGCTCCGCAACGGGATCAGACCCGGCAACGCTTGATCAAGCGATGCTAAATCCACATCCACGCGCGCCTTGCCATCCAAAGCTTGCAGCCAACTGAGTGGATTGTCATCCGATCCGACCAGGGAGATCGTGGTCGGGAACGAGCCGTCGAGTGTTGCCGATGCAAAATCCGTTGTCAGTTCCAGCCCCTGTCCTAACAGCCAACCGCCAGAGAGCGCGACGTTTCCGTCGAGTGTCGCAAGTTCGTTGTTCCATTGTTTGGCGGGGGCCGGTTGAGGTTGCCCGTCGTTCGTCGACGCGCCGCCGGAAGACGCAACGATCGTGCGAAGGTTGCGAATCCGGACGTCACCCAGGCTGGCCTGGATCGCCCCATCGGGAGCGCCGGCCAACTGCAACCGACCGGTCGTGTCGCCGGAGACCTGTTGCGGAAATCCGTCGATCACACCCGAAAACCGTCGCGCAATCAGATTGGCGACCGACAACGGAAACGACTCCGTCTCCAACGACACCTTCCACAACTCGGCGGACTCGGCTTGCCAGTCAAACTGGCTTTGGATCGCTCCGCCGCTGCCACCGGGTTCATTGACCACCCCGGCAATCTCACCGCTGATCTGCGCCCCGTCGAGCGTCACGCTGACATTCGATTGGCTCAGCGACCACGACTCGCCCGACGTCGAATCGGTGGCGGTCGCGCCAAAATCTTGAATCTGAATGGATGCGGAAACCTGTGACGCCGGCTGGTCACTCGGTTCCAGCAACGGAGCCAAATCCGACTCGATCGAGGAACCACCTTCGTCCACGCTGCACGCCAGCCCCACGCCACGCAACGACACTTCACCGACAGCCGCCGGATCCAGTCGCAGCAACTCCATCACCGTCAACGCAGTGTCGGCGCGATCGATTTGGATCACCGTTTCACCCGATGGACCGACCAGTTCGAGACCACGGATCGACAGCGGGGTGATCCAGCCGACGTCGATCGAGTCGGCCGAGGCGGTCCAGCCGTAGGCCTGAGCACTCGAAGCCAGCATGGATCGAGCGACCCCGGTGTGGCTGACTAAACTGGGGGCCGCAAGCGCCAACAGGGCGAGAAATCCGAGCGCCAGCAACAGCATTCGGTAGTAGCGTCGGGAGCGGTTGGAACGTCGTCGCCGCGTGGCATCGAGCTGAGTTCGCTCGAGATCATCTAGCAAATAGTCGTCTCTCACCACGGTCACATCCTTGTGCCTGCCGCACAGAAATCCCTTCACCTGAAAAGCGCTGCGGACGAGAGTACGCCAAAACGACCCGGCGGCGCAAGATCAATCTGGACCGACGGGTGAATCAGCGACAGGAGAACTGGAGCAATGGGTCAAAAGATTTAGTCGTCAAAAAATCAAATCCCGAGCCGGCGCCATCCCTTTGACCACCCCATCGTTTGACCACCCCATCGTTTGACCACCCCATCGTTTGACCACCCCATCGTTTGACCACCCCATCGTTTGACCACTTCCTTTCCGGCCACGACGGTTGCAGCAGACGGCCGGCCGGCCCGAATCATCTGCCGCTCGTGCAGCGTCTATCGGTAGATGTCATGCGAGAGAGCCCTGGACCGTCTGGCAATCGGCTTCCCTCGATCGATCGAACAGACGATCTCCGGTACCACAGCAATGGATCACACCCACGGATGGCCGGCGCATGACGTTAACCGCTAGACGGTCCACTAGTTTTGCTCCGACTTGGCGGTCTCGGCCTTCGGCTTTTCATTTTTCGGGGGCGCCGCCTCAGCCGACTCCTTCGCTGCGGGTTTCGCTTCGGGCTTTGCCGGGGGCTTCGCGTCGGACTTTCCCTCCGACTTCGGCTGCTCTTTGGCGGCCTCTTCCTTCTCAGCCTTCTCCGCGGGCGCCGCGTCCTTGGCCGGTTCGGCAGCGGGTTCCTCGGGCTTCGGTTTTTCGTTCCATTCCAGCTTGGCCGCTGCTTGGCGCTGCTTTTTGGACGCGATCACGGGGAATTCGGCGGTGGTGATGCCGCGGTCGACGATCCAAATGTTGCGGAAACGGACGGGGTCGCCGTGGTCTTGAATGTTGATCGGCGACAACGTCGGTTCTTCCGGTTTGCCCGCGCCGGTCTTGCTGACCAGTTCGACGTCGTTTTGCACCTTGACCCCGTTGACCCAACTGGTCACGTGGGCGTTGCGAATCTTGCTACCGTCAGAAGCCCAACGTGGCGCGGTGAAATGGACGTCATAGGTTTGCCAGACCAACGGCGGCAGTGCCATGTTCACGTCGGGGGCTTTCATGCGGTACAGAGCCCCGAGCCCGTTGAACATCTTTTCGGTTCCGAACGAATCGAGCACCTGGCACTCGTAGCGGCTTTGCAAATACAAACCGCTGTTGCCCCGCTGTTGGCCTTCGGCTTGCGGCATGTAGGGCAATCGAAATTCGACGTGCAGATCGAAATCTTGAAACATCGGCGAAATCAACGCGCCTTGTTTGAGCAAACCGTTGTCGGTCATTTCGCCATTGACGAAATGATCGACGTTGCTGCCGTCGAACAAGACGGTCGCGCCCTCGGGAGCTTTCGCACCGAGCGTGGGGCTGACACGGTGAACGCGTTTGAGCCGCCCGAGCAACTTGCCGTTGGAACTGACCAAGTTGCATCCCTTGGGGTCGACGAAGATCGCCCAGGGACCGCCGGAAAGCACCAGGCTGTCGTTGCCCCGCAGCCCGATCAAACGCATCTCTTCACTTTGGTGGTTGGGCTCACCCGGCAGCCCGCCGTAAAACGCGATCGCGTGGAACTGGTCTCCCGCCACCGGGCGGATTTGCAACGCCACACTTTGTCTGTTTTTCTTTTCGCCTTTGGCACCGATCTGTCCGACGAACTCACCCATCAGGGGATAATTCGGCTCATCTTCGGGCGGCACCGTGTAGGCAGGGCCTTTTCCGGGGATGATCGTCGGCTTCTGGGCATAACCGGAGACGGGGATCAGCAGCATCGCTGCGACGAGCAACGCCGGAGCGGAATGGAAACCAAACGTGTTGAAATGCAGTGACATGGGAGGCAATAGGGCCAAATGCGGGGAACCGAGGCGGGAAGATCTGCAGCGAGTCGCACGAGCGATCCGAATCAGATTCGAAATCGAACGGCTGGCTCACAGCACAGAGTCTAATTCGCGCGGCACCGCGGTACCACTTCGCGGCAGAAAAATGCCCCCCGGGGGAAATCGAGTACCAGCACGAGCGTTCTCGCACAGACACTCCCCCACGGTGTCCCCCCGCTACCGACTGCATTGCCAGGGCAGCATTGCCAGGGCACAGCATTGCCAGGGCACAGCGTCAGCCGTGATCGGAACGGCAGACAGAACTGTTTCCGGCGAGTCTCAGCAGCCTGCGGCGAGCCGAGTTCAAGGAATCGGCCAAAGCGGTGCCCCCGTGTTCATCATTCTCGGCAGCGACGATTTCGACCTGCTCCACGCCGATGAAAGAGAACACCGTTCGCAAGTGGGGATCAAGATGATTCAGGGGTTCATTGCGACCGCCGGGCCCGTAGCCGCCGTCACCTCGTGAGATCACGGCGATGAGACGTTTCCCACGAACCAGTGGTGTGTAGGCTGAATCTGGATCATCGGGATGAAAATCGAACGTCCGACCGACACGAACGATTTGGTCAACATAGGCTTTGAAGCCGCTCGGCATGCCAAAATTGTAAAATGGGATCCCGGCGACAATCAGGTCGGCGCTGAAGAGTTCGTCGACGAGTTCGTCGCTCAACCGCAACGCCGTTTGCATTTCGATGCTGCGTTGATTCGCCGGCGTAAATGCGGCGGCAATCCACTCCTGCGTCACATGTGGCAACGGGTCTCGCCCGATGTCCCGATACGTCACCGTACCGTCCGGATGGGTGCGTTTCCAACGTTCCGCAAATTCGGCGGTTAGACGACGCGTGTGAGAGCGATCGAACCGCGGGCTCGAATCGATGTGCAACAGGTGATTCATCTCAATTCTCCAATCTGAATTTGGGCGGTTGCCGAAGGCGTGTCGGCGACGGTAGTTTTTCGACCGTGCCGGTATCATGTCCGGGTACTCGGCGAGGGCAACTGGGCACAAATTTGTGGGGTACTTTCTTTTAGGGAGGAATTCAAAAACGATGAGCGATCCAGAGGTGACCGAGGTCTTTGAGAAATGTTTGGGGTGCCGATACATGGTGGCACTGCTGAGGCACATCGAAGTCGGCGTGAAGCGACCGGGGCAGTTGCAACGGGCCGTTGAAGGGATGACGGCGAAAGTACTCGCGGAGCGGCTGAAGCGTCTTGTCGAATTTGGCGTGGTCGAAAAAACGAGCTATCCCGAAATCCCACCGAGAGTCGAATACGATTTGACTTCGTTCGGTCGGCGATTGCTGGAGATCATCGATGAAGTCGACGCACTTCAAAAGCAAGCTCGCCTCCGCGTCACCCGTTAATCCCACGATTCACCATGGGAATCAAACAAGACCAACGCTGTGTCGATTCCCAGTTCATGTTAAACTGATGCGTGTAAAGTTTGTTCCCTAGTGCTTTGTCAGCTTTCAATTTTCGAGCCTGCGTTTGTCGAGCGGAAAAGGGGTCAGGTACCAAAAACCAAATGGCCCGCAGGGTGCTTCGCATTTTTGGTACCTGACCCCTTTTCCGCGGTACCCTAAGTATAAAAGTTGACGAAGCACTAGCCGCCTGGTCGTCCCTTGGGATGTGATGGATGAGTGAAGCTGCCCGAGATATCCCGCACTACACCGTCGCGGATTACCGACAGTGGGAAGGCGACTGGGAATTGTGGCACGGGACAGCCGTCGCGATGACGCCCAGCCCGTTCGGCCGGCACGGTGGACTGCTCGTCAAACTCTGTACCGCGCTGACGATTGCAATCGATCAAGCCCAGTGCGATGCCTGCGTGCTCGCCGAGATCGACTGGATCATCTCGGACGACACGATTGTTCGCCCTGATGCAAGCGTCCTTTGCGGCGGGCCTCCCGAGGGGCATATCGAATCGACCCCGGCGATGATCGTCGAAGTGCTGTCCGATTCCACGCGAGACCGTGACACGAAACAGAAGCGAACGCTGTATCAAGAGAACCGAGTTCCCTGGTATCTGATCGCCGATCCCCGCGACTTCTCCGTTCAACTGCTTCGGCTCAGCGACCTTGGCGAATACGAATCCGTTCCCGTCTCAGAACACGTCCAACTCTCGATCTGCGACAACTGCCGCCTGGTCGTGGACCTAGGCTGGCTGTCGCGCTGACGACGTTAGTGTTTAGCCTTTAGAGACCGTCCAGCTTAAGGCGATCGCTTTTCGGATGTACGATGGCCCTTCCGGGCCGTCGCCCGTGGGGCTCTGCGCGACGACCTAGAAAGGACGTCGTACACCCCTCCGCCAACCACCTCTCACCCATTCGGTCAGATCATTCAGATTTGTCGCGTTTCGCGCTAGTGCTAAGCCGGACGGTCTCTTTAGGCGATTTCTATCCCCGTGCCATTCAGGTCCGACACCTTATTCCAGGCACGCGACGCTTTCTCACGCTGATTTGTCTGCCGTGACCCGAGCAGCTACCATCAGGGACATCCTCGTACGATTTCCCCTGCCTTCGCACCTCTCCGGATCCGCCGATGATCGCGTCCCCACCGAATTCGTTTCCTCGCTGGCGTTCCTTCCTGGCACTGGTTTTTTCGTTCTGCGCTGCCATCGGCGTGAACGCCGCCGCCTCCGCCGCTGAGTCCGATCGCCCCAACATCGTGTTCATCTTTACCGATGACCACTGCACCCAAGCCCTCAGCGCCTACGACCCGACGCGGATCACGACGCCCAACATGGATCGCATCGCCCGCGAGGGCATGCGGTTTGATCGCTGCTACGTGACCAACGGCATCTGTGGCCCCAGCCGGGCCGTCATTCAGACCGGCAAGTACAGCCACCTGAACGGCTTCATCCGCAACGGCAACCGATTCAACGGCGACCAGCAAACGTTCCCCAAGCTGCTCCGGGCGGCCGGCTACCAAACCGCCGTGATCGGCAAGTGGCACCTCGCGACCACGCCCCAAGGCTATGACTACTACGACGTCTTGAAAGGCCAAGGCCCGTACTACAACCCGCCGATGATCACCGAGGGCGACGACGGGCAACCGGTCACGCGCCCGCACACCGGATACACCACCGAGATCATCACCGACAAGACACTCGCCTGGCTGAAGCAGGATCGTGATCCCGACAAGCCGTTCATGGTGATGTACCAGCACAAGGCACCACACCGTAACTGGAGACCGGCGCCGAAATACTTGACCTGGCTGGACGACGTGACGATCCCCGAACCGGAAACGCTGTGGGACGACTACCAGGGCCGCACCCAGTCGGCCAGCCGGCAAACGATGACGATCAAGACCCACTTGAACGCCAACGACCTGAAGTTGTCCGGATACGGCAATATGAATGACCAACAGAAGATCGCTTGGGACGCCGCCTACGGCCCCAAGAACGAAGCCTTCGAAGCCGCCAAAGACTCGATGACCGAAGAAGAGATCATCAAGTGGAAGTACCAACGTTACGTCAAAGACTATCTGCGCTGCGTCAAAAGCGTCGACGACGGCATCGGGCAAGTACTCGATTATCTGGACGAAAGCGGGCTGGCCGACAACACCATCGTGATCTATTCCTCCGACCAGGGCTGGTACCTCGGCGAACACGGTTGGTTCGACAAACGTTGGATGTACGAGGAATCCCTGCGCACGCCGCTGCTGGCACGCTGGCCCGGGAAGATCGCGCCGGGATCCACCAACAACGACATCACTTCAAATCTGGACTTCGCCGAAACGTTCTTGGATCTGGCCGGCGTTGACGTGCCCAGCGACATGCAAGGCCGATCACTGGTACCGCTGCTCAAGGGCAACACGCCGGACGATTGGCGTCAGGTTTTCTACTACCACTACTACGAAAACCCCGGAGCCCACAACGTCGCCCGTCATTACGGCGTGACGAACGGTCGGCACAAATTGATTCACTACTACGCGCTCGAAGGCAAGAAGATCGACGATTGGGAATTGTTCGATCTGAAAGCCGATCCGAACGAACTGCAAAGCGTCTATGGAAGCACCGACTACGCAGGCGTCCAGAAACGGCTGATGAAACAGTTGGCCGCCGCGAGGGACCAGTTTGGTGTCCCCGAAGATTCGGATCCGGGTACCGTCCGCAACCGCCAACGCAGAAACCAGGCGGCGAAAAAGAACAAGCAGTGATCGTCGGCGGTTCACACCGCCGACAAACAACACCGCCGACAAACATTGTGCCTTCCCTCCCGGGCATCCACGGTATCCCGGAGGGATCACAGCGAGTAGCCGGAGGTCAGCGCAGCGCCACCTCCGGGCAACGCCCCCAATCCTCCCCTCGACCCCGAACGGGGTCGCAGCGAATCCCGACACCCCGCCGTGTTCAGCCTCTCGCTCAATGGAATCCCCAGCAACCGACCCGAAAATCGGTAGCGATCACTGGCGGCAAGCCGTTACTCCAACCCACAGAACGCAGGCAGGAAGGTAGGAAAATTTCGGGTAGGAAAACGGATGCCCGAAAAATGACACACCCGGCATACACCCTGCTCCCTTTTCCTACCCAAAATCTTCCTACCTCCAACTCCAACTGATGCATCAACCACGGGCCATCATCAGTACAACCGCGCCTCTTCACATTGAGGAAGCTGGCAAGGATGCATCACACGGCGCCCGGCCACGTCGAACGATCAGCTCTCCGATCACCGTCCGCTTCTGAAGTCACTTGCACGCCCTTCATCGGCGTCGCGGTGCGAACCGCGTTTTGATCACACTGGTGCACTTCAAACACCACGGGACGGTTTCCCGTGGTGCGATACGCAAAAATGCTTAAGAAAACTGATCGTCAATCCCCTGCGGTGCCTTGAGCAGAACGGGAATTGCTGCATTGGCAAGGACGAGCAAACCCACGATCAGTGTAAACACAAGTCCTTGCGTTTCGTAGACGGTCGGAAGTGCCACTCCGGACATGACGGCCCAAAATCCATAGAACACCATCGTCAGGTATCGAGCGATGTTGCTGCCAGCGAATAGAAAAAAGGCGAGCAGTCCCGTGAGGCCGAGCCTGACAATCTGAGTAACCCCTGGTGAATTACCGAACAACAGGACTTGCAGCAGCATCAACACGATCGATTGTGCGACCATAAAGCAGGCGATTCCGACAACGATTCGCCTCGCTGTCTCATGATTCGGTGTACTCAGGATGGCGGACGAACTGCTTGAGCGATACGGGTTTGGCATTGCGTGCTGTCGAATGTGGGATGAAAGACGAAATGGCTGGTGTGGAGGAACAGCTTACCTAGGCGAACGGTATGAATCACATGGCGACCGCGCACGCCCCAAACACAGAGACCGACCTTAATGCCGGAAACGATCGCTGGGGCAGATTGTCTTCCGAAGATCAGAGCTTCGTGCGCAGAGTTGGATTCGTCATAGAGTCAAAGAAAAACACCCTCGGACCACACGACGCGCGTGACGGAGGAATCATGCGCCGCTGGATCACACGTTGGGCCACAAGAGATCAAGACGCTTGTCGCACCAAAACGCTGACGACCTACGGCCAGAGGATTCAAGAAGCTGGCGTCAGACTTTCGGCCCAGTGTCCCACACAACCTCAGTCCATCGTGACCGCACATCATTCATCGACATTGGCCTTAACTTGGTGCCCGATCCAAATTGCCGTCGGCGCGTAAACAAAAAGCGTGTCATCACCCAAAACCGCCTTCTGGGCGTCTGATAGCGTTACCTCAGTTGGCCAAGGTAAAGGCAAGAGTATTGCAGCAAAACGAGAGGACCGCTTCAAAAGCTCTTTCGGCTTTTGCTTCTTTCCTGACAGGTCCCAAAGCACAACTTCGTCAAACGCGAATTCCGCGTAGCCATGGCCATGTCCGGGATTGACACTATATCGCTGAGAAACATCTTCCCGCATCGGAACGGTGACAACGAATACTTGCTGTGTGTCGATACCGTTCACCTTCACCGTTCGACGTCGAGTCTCCTTCGCCAGCTTCGTGATCGTCACCGTACGTTGCCTTTCTGTTGCGTGGATAAGCCGTGATTCAATAACGACCTTCGGTGAAGCATCCGACGTGACGCGAACGTATGTCGCATTTGCCAAGTCGCAATGAAGGGCGCCAGCATCATCCGCACTCAGTTCCACACCCAGCGTGGCCCATGCGATCACAACAGAAAACAATTGACAAGCAAAACGCATCGCTACCCCTTTTAGCAAATAAGACTCTGACGAACGTCTGGCCGTTCACCGCGGCACGGCGAACGACATTGTGTTTTCGGTTGAAGCCGACTCCGCGTCTGCGTGTGCGGGCGGATGGTTCACGCGTCCGGCCACGACGACAACCCGCGCCATCGCCGCTCCGCATCATCGCGTGGCTACCCACTGTGTTGCGTCAACACATTGGCGACGTAGTGGTTGCTGAACATTGAAAGTGTATCAAATTCGGCGTCCGATACATCGTCGCCAGGCCACGGCACAGCGAAATAAACTGGTCGTTCGGGAAAATTAAGCATCTGAACAAACGCTTCGTTTGTTTTAGATGAAGCGGTGACAATCGGAATACGGCGAAGTGATTCTATGAATACCGCAAGCACTTGTTGTTCAAGCGCGGCATGCCAGTGTCATTCTCGATTATGTGACGAGGAGTTCACCCTGAGGGAAATCCCCGTCCCATCCAACAGGAAGCTTTCCGCGCAAGAGCCACTGGCAACATTCTACGGCATGCTTCTTCGTTTGTTCAGGTAGGAATTGAAGCTCCAAACATGCGTGAGAAATAATCGCCTGCACGTCATCCAACGGCAAATCTGGCAGATCGCCCGGGGGATCTGCAAGTTTGTAGTCTAACAACGAAGTGACTTGATCATTCGCGATCCTGAAGAACGGCGAAAGGCATGCAAAATGGCATTCGTTGGCATCCATGAGTTGCCCAAGAATTGCATTCTGAATTCCGATACACGGATAGGTGAATGTGCCCGAAGGAGGTGCTTCGAGCACGACTCGAATGTTGCCATCAAGATCCTTGCCGAGATTTTGAAACCAATCGGCGTCCCGCAGTGACGAAAGGAAAGATGTCACCGCAGAGTTGAGAGTGACATTCAGGAATGAAACGTGATGGTCATAAGAAGCCCGCAGCTGTGAAAGCGAGAGCGTTGCTGCAGTGGTTAAGTCCTCGATTGTTGTCGGAATCGAGTTGCCACTGAGTGATTCCGCCGTTTCAACCACGACGCCAAGGTTTGAGACAAATGCCCCGAAATCAGCATTCGCCACCTGATACTGTGCCACGGCAGTGGGCTCGGAAAGGCACCGTCGCACGTCAGAGATGGTGAGAGTTGAGTCGAGGTTCTTCAATATCTTGAAGGTCGAAGCCAACTGAGATGTTTCAAGGTCATCGACAGTAAAGCGAAACACTGACTGGGCTGTAATCATGAATTCGCCTGACGAGGATAACGAATTGCGATCGATCCGCGCATCAGGAGGAACGGGGATCCATCGTGCGCCGGAACTTTGTCGCCTCTCAGGTGGGCCGGTCACAGGACCAGATTAGAACGAATCCCGCCAGACGGTGCCAGTTTCTCAGCCCCAGGTGAAATCAAGCGGAGCGGCGGGAGGGCGATCCGGTTCGGCCGCGGCCTCCCTTGCACTTTCTTGTTCTCTTATCAGGTACTAGTCCTACCAAGTGCGAAAAGCCTGCACCCGTCGCGGCGTCCACGGCATCCCGAAGGGATCACAGCGAGTAGCCGGAGGTCAGCGCAGCGCCACCTCCGGGCAACGCCCTCGATCCCCCCTCGACCCCGGACGGAGTCGCAGCGAATCCCGACACCCCGCCGTGTTCAGCCTCTCGCTCAATGGAATCCCCAGCAACCGACCCGAAAATCGGTAGCGATCACTGGCGGCAAGCCGTTACTCCAACCCACAGAACGCAGGCAGGAAGGCAGGAAAATTTCGGGTAGGAAAACGGATGCCCGAAAAATGACACACCCGACAAACACCCTGCTCTCTTTTCCTACCCAAAATTTTCCTACCTGTAACTCCAGCCGATGCTTCTACTTCAAAAACCACGCTCAGCCGATGCCACCGCCAGCAAATCGACGCTCATGATCTAAGGTCACACAAACCAGTGCGTTGGGAATCAGGTTATCGCAAGTGTACCAGAGTGTCGCGCCTTCTTCAGGCGTTGGATAGTAGACGACGATGTGAGAAAGACGCATTCGCGAAGCAAACTCGGTGACGGGCGTTGGGGGGACACCATTTCGAAGTGCAATGTGTAAATGCCGGACATCGGCGGCGGCGTAGCGGCGGTACCTAGCGTCGTTCGCCGGCAGTGCAGACACGATTGCTCGGACGTATGTGAGTGTGTCGTCAAGCGGTTCATCAGCGAAGAAAGTCACCGGAACAGGCCCAGCAGAATCTAGCCTGATGGAGGTTTCGAACGTCGCATCGTCGGCACTGCGCCGTGTGCATTGACCAAGAACATCGTCATTCAACGTTGTGCTGTCGATCAATCGATGCGTTCCGGCAACCGATGGAACTGGCGTCAACCATCGACGGATTAATTTTCGCATTTACCCCTCATGCATAGAACGGAAAAAATCAGGCGGGAGGGGCAAAAGACGTTCAAGCCGACCCAAAACCGCGACTCCTGAGCTCGACCGCATTTCGTGGTTCCCCGCTGATTGAAATCAGTTTTGGTCGGGCAGGAAAATTGAAGCCATCGTAGCAACGGCCAGCATCGCCGTCAGCATCGTACCGCCCACGAAAAGGAACCACCGCACCCATTTGCGATCATATCCAAGCCATCGAACGTAGGTTTCGATGATGGGGCCAGCGAAGAAGCAAACGTTGGCGATGATAGCGCCCTCGGCAATCAGTACGAGAGTGCGCAGTTTCGTGAGATCGGGTCCGGCGAGTAACAGCGTGAGCAACCCCAGCACGACGACGAAGATGAGTCGCAGCCGTTCCCATGCCAGAAAGGTCGATTTGGCGATCGAACCAAGAGAAAGTGACTTCGTGGATGCAGCTTGCGAATCTGCGGTTGCGGAAGACGCGTCAAACAATGGCGTTGAGTAAGGATTCTTCGTCATGTGGATGTCTGTCGGGGAACGTCGGTGGTCACCCGGGCGGCGAGGAAAGATTGCCCGTCTCAAAACCGCCCGACTTCGCCGCTCCGGTTCACGGAACCGGCATAAAGGTGTCAGGACTCTTTGTTCGAAAAAGAGTCCTGACACCTTTGTTTTCGGGAATCCATCGTGCGCCGGAACTTTGTCGCCTCTCAGGTGGGCCGGTCACAGGACCTGATTAGAACGGATCCTGCCAGACGGTGCCAGTTTCTCAGCCCCAGGTGAAATCAAGCGGAGCGGCAGGAGGGCGGTCCGGATCGGTCACGGCCTCCCTTGCATTTTCTTGTTCACTTTTCGCACTACCTGTCCTACCAAGTGCGAAAATCCTTCACCCATCGCAGCGTCCGCGGTATCCCGGAGGGATCACAGCGAGTAGCTGGAGGTCAGCGCAGCGCCACCTCCGGGCAACGCCCCCGATCCGCCCCTCGACCCCGGACGGGGTTGCAGCAAATACCAGCACCGCGCCGAGCCCAGCCTCCGGCGATATGGAAACCTCAGAGACCGACCCACAAACTGAGAGTGATCACTGGCAGCAAGCCGTTTTTCCAACCCACAGAACGCAGCAGGAAGGGAGGATAATTTCGGGTAGGAAAACGGATGCCCGAAAAACGACACCCCCGGCGAACACCGTGCTCTGTCTTCCTACCCAAAATCTTCCTACCTTTATCTCCAGCCGTTGCAACACCCGCGGTTCATCAGCGTCACGGCGCCTACCGCATTTTGATCTCATTGGTGCACTTCAAAACCCCAAAGGCGCTCGACTCCCAAACAACGACGCGTCGTGCGTTCGATTGCATTCGTCATAGAGTCAAAGAAAAACACCCTCGGACTACACGCGCGTGATGGAGGAGTCATGCGCCGCTGGATCACTCGATGGGGCACAAAAGATCAAGACGGCTGCCACACCCAAACGCCGACGACCTACGGCCAGAGGACTTGAGAAGCTGGCGTCATCCTTTCGGCCCGGAGCCCCATGCAATCCCGCCCAACTGCGACCGCACATCAACCGCCACAGATCAATTGCCACAAAAAGCACGAGAAGTCGCGAAAAAATTGGGGCAGCAACACGAACACCGGACTTCACCAGGCACAGGCGGAGGACTCCGCCACTTCAATCCAACCCAACTCCCATGCTTTGGTGCAATTCATCGCCCTGCCTCGCTGGACAGCGTGTCAGATCTGGATCGCTTCCGCCATCGTGTTCCAGGCAGATAGCCGAGGACACCCAAAACAACCCCAATGGCTCCCATGAACATCGGAACGACAGCCCAAACAAATCCGATCCACTCCATAGTTTGCTGCGATGGCGCTCCGGCTGATGAGCTCGTCATCGCGAAATAGATGCCAGATGCAAATCCCAGAATCATCGCGCTGCCAAAGAACAGCACAATGGTCCAGACAGAAGTGAGTAGAATCTTCCCAACCAACCCGAGCACCGAACCTCGACGTGAACCTGATTCGGCATCGATAGCATGATTCGGCGCGAGGTATGGATTATTTCTCGATTCCATGATTACCGTTCGATTGCCCATAAGTTGGCAGAACGTCCGTGATGGGTGGAAAGGGAAATGCCTGTCAAGCGTCCGGTACGACGAAACTTAAGTGATGGGCAGCGTGCCATTGTTGCAATAAGAGCCATTGTTCACGATTGAGTCGACCCAGCATCGGATAGTGCGTGACAAATTGAGTCGACGGGTCCATTAAGGTTTCCGCGAGCGCATAAAATCGGTTTGCACAAGCGTCTTCATCGAGATCAAGGGCGGGCTGAAGTTGCAGCGGCGCCTTGCCACGAAGTTTGGATGGTTTGCCCTTCCGCATCGTTGGCATGAACATCAGTTTCATCACTGGTCGCAACAGCGCAGGAAACGTGAACTCTGCACCGCTAATCGTCATTTGCATGGACATGTTCAGATGATCCAGTATTTGGGCGAGGCTCCAGTTCCCAACCAATTCGTAGCCACCTTCGCGCAAATGCAAAATGTCTTCGCATGCAGCGGCCAAGTCAGGGTAACGCAAATCCATTCGTCGTTCTTCGATTGTCGTTTTGCGATCGGGTTTCTGGAGCATGCTTGTTGAGTGTGATCGTAGGCAGAGTGAGTAGTTCAGTCGGCAAATGATGGGGATCACCGGGGCCGCGCGGTAGATGCTCCACTTAAAAAACGCCGACTCGCGATCTCCGGTGGATGCCACGGTTATCGCCTTTCGTCAATACCTTCGGGCCACCATGCGTCAGCAACTTTCGTCAATTGTAAATGGCCGTCTGAGCCATGAAAAGTCAAGGTCGTCTCCGTTGCATCGATGGTTCGTCGCTTTCTCAGTTTTCGAACAAAGAATGAAATGTAACGATCCCGACTGCGGTGTCGAATTTCAGACCCTCGGAAGACTCAGTCAAAATCAATCCGTGTTTCATGTGAGGATGTACGAGAAACCGCGCAGTGTATGTCGGGATACCTTCGATTGTCTTTTTCCCCGTATCTTTCCACGGAATTCCGGATTCAAAGACAACAGCACCCTTGGCTCCTTGGATGACAAACTGCATGTCGTCACGTGGGAACTCAACGCGGGAGTCGGAGTCATGCGATGGTCCGATCGTCCGAAGATTAACGATCACAGAGTCGTCGAACGAACGCCGTTCATAGGTGACGTCAACCAGTGCACGCTGA
This sequence comes from Stieleria neptunia, assembly GCF_007754155.1. Lineage (NCBI taxonomy): Bacteria > Pseudomonadati > Planctomycetota > Planctomycetia > Pirellulales > Pirellulaceae > Stieleria > Stieleria neptunia. The sequence continues at coordinate 9,668,619 of NZ_CP037423.1, forward strand.
CCGAGTTTCGAAATATCTGTTTCAGGGAAACTGTCCTGCGAGGTATCAACCTCATCAGTGTGACGGGAATCATTGGCGAGCGACCAATTGATGTTAGGTGACGTTCGCTCGAACATTTCGTCATCGATCCTGACGTTGTAAACGAAATTGCTGTACCAACTCAACTCGGTTGGCTCTTCCGACCCAATCTCGAAAAAGCGGTGTTCGCTGGTCTGCTCGCCAATGGCGTCGAGGAGGCGGTCGGTAGCTCGCCGTGAGTGGAATTGGCCCTTTGAAGTGGCCCGTCGAAGTGGCCCTGTGCCCGTCCGCCGTTTACTGGGCCACGACCGCGGACGCATTGACGGGCACCGCCGTCGAACTGGGCGGCCAGAGTCTCGATGCCGCTGTCATCAAGAAGCGACACGCGGCACTGGCAGGTAACGTGGTGCCAATCGTCTGCGTCGACGAACGAATTCATGTAAGTCTGAGGTTTGGTGGGGGGGAGTCATTTGTTTGTAAACTGGCGACTCGGCCCCGTGATTCTGGCAGCTTACGACTGCCAGTCACCATGAAAATCCTCGCCCTGGATCTCACGTGCATCCGCAGATTCGACACTACTCTGATGGCGCAGTGAAAACCTAGCCATGTTTTGCTAGGCTCGATCCCCACTGGGCGATTTTATATTGATAGCGATCTGGGTCGCCGTCGGGCAGTAGATTTGCCGCAACCAATCGCTGCCGCACGACTACGCCGAGGAAGTCGTACTCTTCTTCATCGTCGGTCGGATAACGCTTCAGTATTTCTTTGAATTTGTCGAGCACATCGCCGGTGATATCGCAGTTGCCCTGCGCGATACAAAAGTCCGCGAATTCGTTTCCACCAACGGTAGCGAGTTCCGATTCCAGGTGTGAGAAGTCGTCCTCAGTCCATTGGTTGCCGGTTTTGCCAGTCGGCGGTCCGACATCAATCACATTCGATGGCTGTCCAAACAATCGCTTGAGAAATGAGATCATCGTTTCGATCCATTTAGGTTTCAGTCGGCGAACGGTACGAATCACACGGCGACGGCGAAAGCCCCAAACACAGAGACCAACTCGACTCCGTCGCTCGTGTGCATGCGCTGGCTCACCGATTTTCTACTCCGAATTTTCGGATACGATGACACCCGCGAAGCTGATTAGAGCGGATCCTGCCAGACGGTGCCAGTTTCTCAGGCCCAGGCGAATTCAAGCTGAGCGGCGGAAGGGCGATCCGATTCGGCCGCGGCCTCCCTTGCACTTTCTTGTTCTCTTAACAGCTACCAGTCGTACCAAGTGCGAAAAGCCTTCACCCATCGCGGCATCCGAGCTATCCCGAAGGGATCACAGCGAGTAGCCGGAGGTCAGCGCAGCGCCACCTCCGGGCAACGCCCCCGTTCCTCCCCTCGACCCCGGACGGGGTCGCAGCGAATTCCGACACCCCGCCGTCTGCAGCCTCCCGCTCAATGGAATCGCGAGCGACCGATCAAAAAAACGGGAGCGATCACTGGCGACAAGCCGATTTTCCAACCCACAGAACGCAGCAGGAAAGGTAGGAAAATTTCGGGTAGGAAAACGGATGCCCGAAAAACGAGACACCCGGCAAACACCGTGCTCTCTCTTCCTACCCAAAATCTTCCTACCTTTATCTCCAGCCGTTGCAACACACGCGGTTCATCAGCGATACCCCCCGCTCCTCTTCCCGTTGAGAAAGTTGGCAAGGATGCCAACGCATCCTCTCGCAAGGACGCGGCACACGGCGCCGGGTCACGTCGAACTATCTGCCCCACTGAAGAAGGCACAAAGGTGTCAGGACTCTTTGTCCGAAAAAGAGTCCTGACACCTTTGTTTTGTTCGCCGTGGGAAATTTCACTCCCGTTGCTGTACCGACGTCTTTGTGGAGTCGCAATGAAGCCTGGAGGGCTGGCACAATGCTTGCCGGTGGTGTCAGCCACCGGTATCGAAAGTGCGGATTTGCTGAGGCCTGGAAGGCCGGCACAATGGGTCTCCCGGTCCACTCGAAGCCCGGGCATTGTGTCGGCCCGCTGGGCCTTGAGTATTCCTTTGAATCCGCCCCCGGTGGCTGACGCCACCGGCAGACACTCTACCGGCCCTCCGGGCCTAAGACACTTCGCTCTGCCGGCATACCCGAATCCAATCGTCGGAGTCAGCGATGTCACGATCAACAGTTGAAATCGACAGGCGTCGGTTTGTCTTTGTCGGCCGAGTCGACCGCGCACCAATCAAACCGTGACATCAAATGCGAATCCCAGGAAATTGAGGTTCGACGAATTCCGGTGGGCGTCCTTCGGGTCACGGTCAAACGACGGCGAATCAATTGCCACAAAAAGCACAAGTAGACACAAAAGAAGAAGTGGGCGCTGTCGGACTGCCGGGGCTTTCTAGGCTTGCCGGCGTGCCGGTTGGCAAAGAGCGAATCCGGGCGTTGTCAACGCTAAGACGAAAGGTCGGCGAGCAGGTGGTGTAAGCTGGCAGTTTGCGTTTCACGAGTGAAACGGGGGAAGGCAAGCTGGAATGACAGGCTGGAAGCCTATCCCACTGGCATCGACAGGCTGGAAGCCTATCCCACTTAGCGGACGATGCGCCAGCAGCGGTGGATGCGGCGGTTGCGAAAGTCTTCCGGGACGGTCTGTTTGGAGATCTCGTGGCACTCGGATACATCCAGATCTGCCGGATCAAACTTGAAGCGGCGAAAGTTGGTCGAAAAGAAAATCACGCCGCCCTTGCGCACCAGCGGCAACAGGCTTTGCAACATCGGCACGGCATCGGTCTGGACGTTCCAATCACGCTCGGTCTTCTTGCTGCGTGAATACGTCGGCGGATCGAAAACCACCAAGTCATAGCGTTCGCCCGGCGGATGATCGGCGATAAACTGGGCGACGTCGCTGGCGACGAACGTGTGCCCGTCTTGACGTTTCTCGTCAATCAGCCCGTTGATCCGCAGGTTCTCTTTCGTCCAGGAAAGGTAGGTGTTGGAAAGATCAACGCTGGTCGTTTTTCGCGCGCCGCCGGCGGCCGCGTAGACGGTGAACGAACCGGTGTAGGAAAACAGATTGAGCAACCATTTCCCTTCGGCCAAGTCACGAACCATCGAACGGGCGATGCGATGGTCGAGAAACAATCCGGTGTCGACGTAGTCGTCCAAGTTGACGAGAAACTTTAAGCCGCCTTCTTGGACGACGATCCGGTTGCCGGTGTGATCGACTTTCTCGTGTTGCGTGTTGTCTTTCTGACGCCCCCGACGCTTGAAGTGAACATTGGCCGGCGGCACGTCCAAGGTCTCGCCGGCGGTCCGGGCCATCAGATCCAACCAGTTGGCGTGCTGGGCGGGATCGCGATCGTGCGGCCGCTCGTACTCGGTGATGTGCAAGTGGTCTTCGTAACGATCGACGATCAACGGAATTTCGGGGATGTCGCGTTCGTACAATCGAAAGCACGTGATGTTGCGTTTCGTCGGCCAGCGTCGCAGGTGCTTTGCACGTTTTCGCAACCGCGTGGCGAACAGGTCGGCTTGATGGACGGCCTTGTCATCCAGGTGACCGAACGCGGCCGGTCCGTCGGCGTGCGTGTACGGCTTGGCGGGTGCTTGGGTAGCGGCTTTGCTGGGCTTCGATTCGCTGGGGCTTGATTCGTAATCGGATGCGGCTTCCGCGTCGGTTGTCAGCTGGTCGGATTCCGGGACCTGCTGGCCGATGACACGCTTGGGGCCATGGAACTGATAGTAGGTGCATTCAATCCGGCCGTTGTAGAGTTTTCGTCGCCGGTCGGCCTGCCGCCCCACCGCGGCCTCAAAATTCGGATAGGCGGTCAGAAAGTAATGCGACCACGTCGGCAACCCACGCAGCACTTCGGGAAGCGATCGGTAGAGCGTGTCGAGTTCTCGGTCTTCGCCGATGCGTTGGCCATAGGGCGGGTTGGTGATCAAACAACCGAAGCGGCGTCGATTGGTCAGCTTGAGTGCGTCGCCGGGTTGAAAGTGAATCGAATCGGCCACCCCGGCGCGAGTCGCGTTGTCTCGGGCTGCACGGAGGACACGTCCGTCAATGTCGCTGCCGAGAATCCGTTCTTCGATCGAGTCGACTTGTGCGGCCCGTGCTTGGCTGCGCAGATCCGGCAACAGCGAGGGGGGGACTGTGGGCCAGGACTCGAAGCTAAAATCGCGGTCAATGCCGGGGGCGATGTTGTGACCGATGCGCGCCGCTTCGATCGGAATCGTGCCGCTGCCGCAAAACGGATCCAACAGCGGACGGTCGGGTTTCCAGAAGCTGAGCAGCACCATCGCTGCGGCCAAGGTCTCTTTGAGGGGGGCCTGGGAGACGTCGGTGCGATACCCGCGGCGATGCAGGCTGCGACCGGTGGTGTCGATCGTCAGCGTGGCGATGTCTTTCAGCAGCGCGATGTCGATTTTGAAGATGGGCCCGGTTTCGTCCAACGCCGTGGTCGCATGATCGCGCATCATGGCATCGACGACCGCCCGTTTGACCGCTCGCTGACACGCCGGGACGCTGGAGAGTTGGGATTTGATGGATCGCCCGGTGACGGGAAATTCGGCATCGATCGGCAGCAGATCCCCCCACGGGAGCGCGCGAACCGTTTCGAACAGGGCGTCGAAATCCGCCGCGGGGAACTCGGCAATGCGGAGCAGCACGCGGTCGGCGCAGCGGAGTTGCAGATTCGCCCGGGCGACGATTTCCAGGTCGCCGCGAAAGTGCACCCGCCCGGATTCCCCGATCGAAGCCTCCACGCCGAGTGATTCCAGCTCTCGGCGGACGATCGCTTCGAGTCCGAAGGCGCAGGTGGCGATGAGATCGTGGGTCGATTGCACGGGGTTTTTCGTGGGGTGGATTTCGTTCGGATGCAGGATTATCCGAGGATAACAGACCTGTCGCGACGGGATAGGTGCGGGGATCGGCGGGGTGAAGCGCTGGAAGCCTATTTCACTGGGATCGACAGGCTGGAAGCCTATCCCACTGGGACTGACAGGCTGGAAGCCTATCCCACGGGTCGATTCGGCGATTTCGCCCCGACTACCAGCGACCCTGGCGGACGGAGTACACTCTTGGACTCGCCCACCCCGTTTCCCGCCTCAGAAAACGACTTTCGACGGATATTCAATGACGAGTTCCACGACTCAGAAATCCAACGGCATGTGGATCATTGCCGCGTTGGTGGTGTTGTTGCTGATACTGCACCAAGACAACTGGTTTTGGACCGATGACACGCTGGTGTTCGGTTTCATGCCGATCGGCTTGTTTTGGCACGCCTGTATCTCGATCGGCGCCAGTTTGACCTGGGCGTTGGCAACGGTGATCGCGTGGCCGCTTCACGACGAGGCGGCGGAGAACGGCGACGCGTCTTCAACCGAGGAGGCGGCATCGTGAACCATCCAGGACTCCCCCAATTAATCATCATCCTGATCTACCTGGGCTTGCTGCTGCTGCTCGGGCTGTCGTCGAGCCGCCTGTTCAAGGGCACCAAAGAAGACTATCAGGTCGCCAGCCATTCGATCGGCCCGTTCCTGCTGTTGATGAGTCTGTTCGGGACCACGATGACGGCGTTCGCGTTGGTCGGCAGCAGCGGCGAAGCGTTCAAGGAAGGCATCGGCGTCTACGGGATGCTGGCCAGCAGCAGCGGAATCATCCACTCGCTGTGCTTCTTCTTGATCGGCGTCAAGGTTTGGAAATTCGCGCGGCGGCACAAGTACACGACTCAAATCGAATTCTTTCGCGATCGGCTGGAAAGCGACTTCATCGGCTTGCTGCTGTTTCCGATCCTGGTCGGACTGGTGGTGCCCTACCTGTTGATCGGCGTGATCAGCAGCGGAACGGTGATCCAATCGTTGACGGCCGGGTTGTCACCGGACATGTTTCCGGCGCTCACGCCCGACGGGAACCCGATCATCGCACTCAACGGTGGCATCCCTCCCTGGCTGGGATCCCTGGTGATTTGTGTCGTGGTCTTGATCTACGTGTTCTTCGGCGGCATGCGTGGCACCACCTGGGCCAACACACTGCAAACGATCGTGTTCATGATTTTGGGCGTGGTCACGTTTTACATCATCGCGACACGCCTGGGCGGACAAGACGGATTGATGGCGAACTTGAACGCGTTGGCCGAATCGGTCCCCGAAGAAAAGATCACGCGGATGGAGATGAGTAAGACGAAGTTTTTCACCTACCTGCTGATTCCGCTGTCGGTGGGCATGTTCCCCCACCTGTTCCAACACTGGATGACGGCCAAAAGCGCCAACACGTTCAAGGTTCCGGTGATCTGCCACCCGATCTTTATCATGATCGTTTGGGTGCCGTGCGTGCTGGTCGGCATCTGGGCGACGGGTGATTTAATTCCGGCGAAACCTCCATTGCCGAGCAACCCGAACACGATCTTGCCGTTCCTGGTCAAGACGCAAACCGGCAAGGTGCTCGGTGGCTTGTTGGCCGCGGGCATCCTGGCGGCGATCATGAGCAGCCTGGATAGCCAATTCCTGTGCATCGGCACGATCTTCACCAACGACGTGTTGACGCATTACAAGGGCAAAGAAAACGTCACCGATGCCCAGCAAGTGCTGTACACGCGGTTGTTCATCATCGGAATCGTCGCGATCACGTACTTGTTGAGCCTGGGCAACGTGAAAAGCGTGTTTGCGATGGGCGTCTGGTGCTTTAGCGGATTCAGTGCCCTGTTCCCGATCGTCTTTGCGGCGCTCTATTGGCGTGGTCTGACCGCAGCCGGCGCGATCAGCGGGATCTTTGCGGCGATCGTCAGCTGGAGTGTGATGTTCTATCAGGCACTGGAGCAAGACGCGCTGCGAACGTTTGTGCTGAAGTTACCCTTGGGTGGTGAAGAGTACGAGATCATGCCGGTCGTCGTGATGTTGGCCAGTTCGCTGGTGACCATGATCGCGGTGTCGTTGGTCACACCGAAGCCGAGCGAAAAGACGTTGGCACGGTTCTTTTAGCGGCAGGGCGCGAGCGGGCTGTCGATTGAGTGAGCCGCGACGCGTAAGCGGCCGGGCATCCAAGCGCTCGCCCGAGGCCTTACGGCCAGCGGCTCACCATTGCCCTCGTTCCAAGGCTCCGCCTTGGAACGCAAGGTCGGTGTGGCTCTGCCACACGCGGTTCGCGGCCGAGAGGCGGGAGCCTCTAAAGCAATGTGTCCCCAGGCGGAGCCTGGGAACAAGGAGACGGGGTGGTTCTTTTAGCGGCAGGGCGCGAGCGGGCTGTCGATTGAGTGAGCCGCGACGCGTAAGCGGCCGGGCATCCAAGCGCGCGCCCGAGGCCTTACGGCCAGCGGCTCACCATTGCCCTCGTTCCAAGGCTCCGCCTTGGAACGCAAGGTCGCTGTGGCTCTGCCACACGCGGTTCGCGGCCGAGAGGCGGGAGCCTCTAAAGCAATGTGTCCCCAGGCGGAGCCTGGGAACAAGGAGACGGGGTGGTTCTTTTAGCGGCAGGGCGCGAGCGGGCTGTCGATTGAGTGAGCCGCGACGCGTAAGCGGCCGGGCATCCAAGCGCTCGCCCGAGGCCTTACGGCCAGCGGCTCACCATTGCCCTCGTTCCAAGGCTCCGCCTTGGAACGCAAGGTCGGTGTGGCTCTGCCACACACGGTTCGCGACCGAGAGGCGGGAGCCTCTGAAGCAATGTGTCCCCAGGCGGAGCCTGGGAACAAGGAGACGGGGTGGTTTTTGTTAGCGGCAGGGCGCGAGCGGGCTGTCGATTGAGTGAGCCGCGACGCGTAAGCGGCCGGGCATCCAGGCGCGAGCCCGAGGCCTTACGGCCAGCGGCTCACCATTGCCCTCGTTCCAAGGCTCCGCCTTGGAACGCAAGGTCGGTGTGGCTCTGCCACATGCGGTACGCGGCCGAGAGGCGGGAGCCTCTAAAGCAATGTGTCCCCAGGCGGAGCCCGGGAACAAGGAGGAAGGCGCCAAGACTTTCGCAAGCCGCCGGCCCTCTCTGGCGTTTGCTTGCTGCGCAAACGCCGTCTCTCCCAGAGGGAGAGAAACTAAATCGATTGCCCAATCCTGCAGTCAAAGAATCGACGTCCCCCGCGATACCCGGTTCACTGTCGCTGTTCTTTGTCGCAACTCTCGTCGGGCGGTGTGGCTTCACCGACTTGATCGACCGGGTGGGTGTAGAGATAGCGCCAGACCGGATCGTGCATGAACGAACCGTCGGACGGGTTCTTGTAGGCTCGGCTGCCCGGTTGGACGCTGCTGTGGGCACGGCCTGCGTCGCCGCCGACATCAAAATCGGTGATCAGCCGACGGGTGTTGGAGTACGGCGGTGACGCCTGGTCGACGTTCACAATCGGGCCAAACTTGTGCATCCCCAGCAATTCCCAACTGCGGCAATAATGGTCGCCCGTCCAACCTCCGTCCAAAACGTGTGAAAACCCGAAGTACCGATTTTCGGGCGTGGCCGACGGTAGGGCTTGCCAAACCTGATGCTGGTCCCGCGGGCCGCACAACGCCACGACGCGGCTGACTTTCACGTGTTTTGCGAAGCGGGCCGCGGTGGTCGATCCGTGCGAGCTGCCCGACATGATCACGTCTTCCCAACGAAGCTGAGAACGGTCTTCGGTCAAGAATTGATCCCAGTTGCCTTCGGGATGTTTCTCGCTGAGCCAGCGGACGAACTGAAGCGACCGTTCCATCATGCCATCGGGCTTGGGAATGTCGACTTCGTCACTGAAGTCTTCTCCCGTGGCCGCTTCCAGGCGAATGTTTCCGCGACAGTGTTCGCCGACCGGCGTCTCGCGGCAACAAATCGAAAACCAGCGGTTGGCGTAGTGCGGCCGGATCACATGCAACCCGTAGCTGTTCAGACGATCGAACAGGGCGGTGTTGTTGCCCATCAGCCAGATCACCAGCTTGCCTTTGGCGGGGACACTCGTGTCGACCGACGCGTGTTGCACGTCGGCCGGGCGGCCCTTGGCGTCTTCGATCAAGAACCCGATTTCGGGATGGGCCTGACAGCGGGGATCGATTTCACTGGCCCTGGCTTCGAACCGGGTGGGTGAACCAGTGGGCTCCGCCGCATGAGTGAACGCGGTCAGTGCAAACGCGGAAAATGCAAGCGCAACGGCATTCGCGCGCGCGAATCGGTGGTGTGTCATCAAGTCGTCGGTCAAATTCGGGAAAGGTTCAGGGAAAGAGGTTGCCGCAATCCAGGGTCCGTTCGCAGTCCTCGCAAACACGAAGCGTGATCTGGCTGCCCGGTCTCGAACGCAGCCACTGACGATCACTGCCACGCAACCACATCACAATACTCTTGTCGGCCGGATCCAAGACCAGGTAGGAACCGACATCGTGATCACGGTAGAGCTCTTGCTTGAAGGTGAGATCACGTTCGCGTGTCGCATCGGAAAGCACTTCGACGACGATCGCCTTACGCAATTCGTACGCGACTCGCGACGCAACCGCTTGATGGCGGCCGAAGGGGCTGGGGCTCATCGCGATGGGAATACCGGACCATAGCTCCCAGTCCCCGTCCCAGCCGAGGTAATCGGAGACGGTGTATTGGGGAATGTATTTTGGAGCCGCGGACATGAATTCGGTTATCGGTGCGATACAGACGTTGGAACGGCAACGCAATTTATTGTAGCGTACGTCGTCGATCCATCAGGCCAATATCATGTGCAACAAAACCACTCGCTGTCGTGTCCAGCTTGCGGTGCTGGAATCGCGAACTGAAAGCTTACGCCACGTTCTAAGACCATCGGCATGCACAGCATGCCCTACGGCACTTGATCGACCTGCTTCAGTGAACGGTGCGCCTCCTGCACGACGTCGTTCCAGTGGCCCATTTCACGTTGTCGCACCAGGCGCATGCTGGGGTACCACTCGGTGCGGTCGCCATCGCATAGCCAGCGCCAATCGGGGACGCGGCCCAGCATCACGGTGGTCGGGACACCCAAGGCGCCGGCCAGGTGGGCGACCGATGTGTCGGTGGTGATCACGTGATCCAGGTTTTTCATGACCGCTGCGGTGTCGGTGAAGGCGCCGCCACTGGTGTCGGTGTCGGCAGGGAGCCGACTGATGACGTTGCCGAAATCGACTTGATCGAGTTGCTCGCTGCCGAATCCGAACTGCAAACTGACGAGATGCAAATCCTCATCTTCGGCAAGCGGTCGAAACGCTTCCAATGGAATACTGCGGTAGACATCCGCGTGGTGCTTCGGATTGCCTTGCCAGGCGATGCCGATTCGTTTTCGATGATCCTTGCCCAGCGCGTTTTTTTCCATCCAGCGATGCCAGTAGTTGACCAGCGGATCGGAGACATTCAGGTAACCGCTGCGGTCATCCCGTTCGCCGAAATGCTTGGCGACATACGGCAATTGGCCGGTCGCCTGGTACCAGCCATCGACGGCATCGATAAACGACGCTTGGAAATCGACCGGCGGCAATTGGCTCCCCACCGGCAGCAGCGTGTGCACGCCGCGGACCGAGGTGAACAGCGGGATCATCTGCGGGTCGGTCTGCACGACCACGCGGGCACCTTCGGCCGCCAGCACACTGGCCAAGCGGATGAAGTGCATCTCGTCGCCGCGACCTTGCTCGGGATACAGCAAGATCGAACGACCGGAAATCGGCTCCCCGTTCCACAACGGGGCGTGCGACTGGGGGCGGCGCAATCCGCCCATCTTCCACCGCCAACGGTACTCCGACCAGCCGCGATCGAAATCGCCCAACAACAGATAGATCACGCCGAGATTGCGATGCAGTTCGGGGTCGTCGGGTGCGATCTGCAGCCCCTTTTCGTACCAGCGAAGCCCCCGCTCGATTTCGCCGGACCAGATCCAGAGCGTTCCGCGATTCTTGTAGACCGACAGGTAGCTGGGATCCAGCTTGAACGCCTTTTCGAAACAGGCGTCGCTCTCTTGGACGTCGCCTGTCATGCGGAGCGAGTTGCCCAGGTTGTTCCATGCGATCGGGAACGCGTCCTTGAGGGCGAGCGCGGTGCGATAGGCGCTGATCGAGTCGTTGTAGCGTCGCTGGTCAAACAGCGCGATGCCGAGATAGACATGGGCTTCGGGGTTGCGTGGCGCTTGCTTGATGACGTGCTGATACACACGCAACGCCTCCTCGATCTTGCCGGCTTGATGAACTTTCCAGCCTTGTGAGAGGACATCGGCGACGGTCGGCATTGGAACGAGCTGTCTGGGGGGAGAAGAGCGGGGAGGCAGGAGGAGTCTAACCCAAAAGAAAAGGGCGGCGATTTTGCAATCGTCGCCCTAATTTCTGAGATTGGCTGCGTGGCGTAAGCTTCCAGCTTGCGTTTGTAAGCTGACGGCAAGCAGGATGCTTACCCCACTGCTTGGATGCGGTTAGTCGAGGAACCCGACCAGGTCTTGGCTGCGACTGGGTTGTTGCAGCTTGCGCACCGCCTTGGCCTCGATCTGTCGAATCCGCTCGCGGGTCACCTTGAAGATGTGCCCGACCTCTTCCAGCGTGTAACTGTATCCGTCACCGAGCCCGTAGCGGAGCTTGATGATTTCACGTTCGCGGTAGGAGAGCGACTTGAGCACGTTGGTGATTCGGTCGCGGAGCATTTCTTGCGTGGCGCCGATTTGGGGGCTTTCGGCGGTTCCGTCGGGCAGCAGGTCGCCGAACTGGCTGTCTTCGCTGTTGCCGACCGGTCGGTCCAGCGAGATCGGGAAGCGGCTCATGGTGAGCACGCGGCGTGCTTCTTCGACGGTCACATCGGCCCGGCGTGCCGTTTCTTCGATCGTGGGTTCGCGTCCGAGTTCTTGCAGCAATTGACGTGCGACGTTGCGAACGCGGCTCATCGTTTCGACCATGTGGACCGGGATCCGAATGGTCCGGCTCTGGTCGGCCACGGCGCGGGTGATCGCTTGTCGAATCCACCAGGTGGCGTAGGTGCAGAACTTGAACCCGCGGCGGTATTCGAATTTATCGACCGCCCGCATCAAGCCTGCGTTGCCTTCTTGGATCAGGTCCAAGAAAGACAGGCCGCGGTTGCGATACTTTTTGGCGATCGAAACGACCAGACGAAGGTTCCCTTCGCTCAGTTCCCGTTTGGCCTGCTGGTACTCGGCGTAGACCATTCTCAGCATGCGGACGCGATTGCGAAGCGAGGTCGGGGTTTCCTGGCACGCGGTCAGGATTTGGCGTCGCTCGTGCAGCAATGCGTCACGGGTTTCGCGGCCGTGTTTGGTGCGGCGTTGGTCGCGGACCAGGGAATCGATTTCGGAAATCCGGCGACTAAATTTATCGAGCAAATCGATGCGGGTTTCGATGCGTTGGGTCCGCAGGCCCAATTCTTCGATCAACCGGACCGCTCGACGTCGGCGACGGGCCAGGGCCCGCCAGGCTTCGGCGCGACGGCGTTTGGAGGCGCTCTTGCTGAGCGCGACTTTCCAGTCGTGCTTGTTGCGTTTGAGCAACGTTTGCAGGGTCAGCAGGTTGTGCGGCAGCCGTCCGATGATCTGCTCTTTTTCGAGCCGATCGGTCACCGAAACCTGAACGGTTCGGTCGAAGGGCAATTGGCCGCGGTAGACCTTCTTCAGCGTCTTGTAGGCTTCGACCAAGACGTAATGGTTTTCCAGCAACTTGGTGCGGAAGCGACGACGGGTCTCTTCGATCCGCTTGGCCAATTCGATTTCTTGGCGGCGGGTCAGCAAGGGAATTTCACCCATCTGGGTCAAGTACATCCGCACCGGGTCGTCGGACCAGGTTTCCGCCTCTTCGACGGCCAACAATTCATCGGGACTGTCCAATTGGACTTCACCTTCGGCCACTTGCGCGGGCGAACCCACGCCACCATCCTCCTCGTTCTCATCAATGGGAAGTTTGCGAAAGCCACCGGTGACCGCTTCAGCGGAATGTGCGGCGACGTCTTCAAATTCGTCCAAAAGGGTGTCGAACAAAACTAAAACTCCAAGAGGAACAGTGCAGGGTATCTGTAATGAATAATGATCGGTGTGTCGGTTCGGCGTAGGGGGTTTTGGTGAAAATCACCAAACCATTTACTCCAGGTCAGTTCGCGGGCTGATCGTGACCAATCCGCATCGCCGGGAACCATGGCGAGCTATCCAACGGTGTCTGATTCAAATTCGCTGGTGAAACTCTACCACCCCCCTTACGCTTCCCTGGTGGCCTCGGCTAATTGGAAAAACTTTCCAGTTGTCCCAGTTGGCCGTGATTGGTTGACTTTGCCGGGAGCGAGAAGGCGCGCTCGCGCTGCTCCCATTTTTCCTCTCCCGTGCAAATTCTCCCCAAGCATGCCCCCTGTCCTTACTCCGCGACGATTAAACCAGCCTTCCCAGCGTCCGAGATCGAACCATCAGATTCATGCTCGCGTACAATTTTTCGCGTACAATTTTTCGCGTACAATTTTCTCGCGTACGATTCTTCGCGTCCTGTCTTGCCACGGCCGACCGGAACCGTTCCAAGTCGTAAGCGGTGGGAGATTGGCGCCAAGGATTGTGCCGACCGATGGAGATTCGTTCCTGGAATGCGTGCAACCGTTGCTCGTAATGGACTTCGACCTTCGCCTTCCTGGCCGTTCCCGACGTGTTCACGCCACAAAGGTGAATCGCAGATCCGAATCCATCGGATTGCTCGTACGAACAAAGTAGTTCGTTATTTGACCGCGGGTCATCGGGGATGTCCGACAGGCGTCGTGACTACAATCTTGGGCGGAGTGACGAATCGTTTCGCACTCCGACGTGCAGTCAGTTCGGTGTGGGAGCGGCGTGTAATGTGGCGTGATCGAGGACGTCTAAGATTTTAGTCTGGTCGCCGGTCGGGTCCACCCGCAACAACTTCAAAACTTCTTCATATTTTAGCCGATGTACCTGCTATCTTGCCCAAATTGCCACGCTGAACTGACGGTCACCCCTGCACAGGCGGGTGATAGCACGTCATGCCCCCAGTGTCACGCCGATGTCGCGATCCCAAAACTGGGTGAGCTGCGAGAATTGCCACAGGTCGGGGACGCCCCAGACCAGCCGGCCGCGACCGCGCCCTCGGGCGGCAGCACGATTGTCTTCCTGATGCTCGGCTTGATCGCCGTCGCGCTGCTGGTGGGAGCCGGATACAACGCTGTTCGCTGGGCAATGATCGAAACGACGACCACCACGGAATCACACCTGGCCGAGATCGAGGAGAGTTATGCGCGGGTGGAGCCCGCTTCGGTGATCCTGGAATTCGAGGACATGGAAGTCCGCTCGCTCGACCTGGTGTCGCCGTATACCTACCACGTCGTTGTCACGAAAAAGTCCAGGCTGGGGTGGAATGCGGTCATCACCGCCAGCCTGGCACTGGTTTGCGGGATCGGCGCCTTCGGCGCTGCGTCGCTTGGTCGCAGCGAATCACGAAGTTGATCGTCTCAGAGGGACACTTAGGCACCGGGCCGCCGACAGCCCGCTCGCGGGCTGTCGCTGTGATGGGATTCGTCGATCCAATGGTGAGCCGCCGGCCGTAAGGCCACGGGCAGCGCCAGGCGGCCCGGCCGCTCACGCGTCGCGGCTCACTCACTAAATCGACAGGCCGCTCGCGCCGCAGCGCGAACAGCCTACGCTGATTTGTCAGCGGCAGAGCTTGATCAGCTCGCGGCAGAAATCCGGCAGGTCATCCGGCCGGCGACTGGTCACGTGGTTTGCATCAACGACCACCGCGGCGTCTTCGTAGGTCGCACCGGCGTTGACCAGGTCGTCTTTGATCCCGGGTGATCCGGTCACGTTGATGCCTCGGTAGACGCCGGCGGAAATCGGAATCCAACCGCCGTGACAGATCGCGGCGATCGGTTTTTTGGCATCATTGAAAGCCCGGACCAAATCGAGCACGACGGGATCACGCCGCAATTTATCGGGCATGAATCCGCCGGGCACCACCAGCGCGTCGAAAGCCGCTTCGTCCATCGCGTCGATGCGGGCATCGGAGACACAGGGGTAGCCATTTTTGCCGGCGTAACAACGCCCCGCCTCGGGACCGGCGACGGTGACCGACGCACCGGCTTCGATCAAACGCAATTTCGGGTACCACAGTTCCAGATCCTCGTAGATGTCTCCGACCAGGATCAGCACGTTCTTGCCCGCCAACGGCGTGTCGCTCATTTGAAGCACCTACTTTTTGACCAAATAGCGTTGATACGCGGCGACGGCCAACTGGTCGCAGCGTTCGTTTTCCAGGTGGCCGGAATGGCCTTTGACGTGTTCGAACTTGATCTGGTGTTTCTGCATCAACCGATCCAGTTCCTGCCACTGCTCGACGTTCTTGACGGGGACCAGTTTCGAACCGTCTTTTCGTTTCCAACCGCGACTCTTCCAGCCCTTCATCCAGCTTTGCATCCCCTGCAGCACGTAACTGCTGTCGGCATACAGGGTGACTTCGCAGGGTTCCTTCAAGGCCTTCAGGCCTTCGATCACCGCCTGCAGTTCCATCTTGTTGTTGGTGGTCTGGGGATCACCGGCGGCGCGTTCGAGTTCCTTGTCGGTTTTGCCACAGCGCAAGATGAATGCCCAGCCACCCGGTCCTGGGTTTCCGCTGCATGCGCCGTCGGTATAGAGCTGGACTGGTTTCATCGCGAGAGAGTCTTTCGGTGATCGCCGGTGCTGTCAACTGGGAACGCAGTCGAGCCGCCGGGAGGATGCAGGAGTAGGTTGGTACTGGTGTTAGCCTAACGCCATCGACTTTGGCACTGAAGGCGTGATCGGAACGGCGCGAGCCGTCCGATTCCAGCTTGAAAGACCGGAGAGGCTCGCGCCCTACCGCTAACAAAAAAGCACCTCGCATGGCAAGTCGATCGGCGGCGTCGGTGGATCCACCGGGCCGGCGGTGTTACTTGGCGACCATGTCACCGGGCACGTCGCCGACGGTGCCTTTGGTCGGTGCGGGCAACCCGCGCGGCTGGGAGAGTTCCGCGGCAAGTTGCAGCGTCTCGTCGCTCAATCGCCACGGCAGTTCCACCCAAAAGGTGCTGCCGCGTCCCAGTTCGCTTTCAAAACCGACTTCGCCGCCGAGCAGTTTGGCCAGTTCTTTGACGATCGAGAGCCCCAGTCCGGTGCCGGCGAATTCGCGGGTCAGCCCTTCGCCGTCGAGCACTTTGCGGCTCTGTCGAAACTTTTGGAAAATCACCGATTGATCCTCTTCGGCGATCCCCACGCCGGTGTCGATGATCATCAGACGGAACCGCCCGGTCGCAATCCCCCCGGACAGATCGACGACGCGGACCGTCACCATGCCGCCTTCGGGTGTGAATTTGATCGCGTTGGAAAGCAGGTTGTTGACGATCTGACCGAGCTTGTTGGGATCCTGAAACGCGGTCGGCAAATCGTCGGGGACGTCGACGGTCAACGAGATGTCTTTTTCTTCCGAGAGCGATCCGATCATGTCGCACTGGGCGGTGACCAGGCGGCCGAGGTCGAATTCGTTCCGCCGGACCTCCATTTTCCCCGCTTCGACCTTGGCCAGATCCAGGATGTCGTTGATCATTTCCAACAACAGCCGGCCGCTCTTTTGAATGTTCTGGGCGTAACGCCGCTGTTTGTCGGTCAACGAGTCGATCCCTTGCAAGACATCGGAGAACCCGATGATGCTGTTGAGCGGTGTGCGGAGCTCGTGACTCATGTTGGCCATGAAGTCGCTTTTGACGCGGTTGGCTTCATAGAGTTGCCAGTTCAACTGGGCCAACTGGTCAACCCGGCCGTCGAGTTCCGCGTTGATGATCTTTTCTTTTTCCTGGCTTTCCAACATCCCCCGCAACATTCGATTGAAGGCATCGGCAAGCTCGCGAAACTCATCCTCCGATTCGATCACCGCGCGCTGCGTGACGTCCCCATGGGTGATCGAATCGCTGACGTCGCGCAAGTGATACAGCGGTTCGAGGACCAGGTAGCGAATCAACGCGTGCAACATGTACAGCGTCGCGGCGACGATGAACAAGGCCAAGGCGACGACGATCGAGCTGATCCAGGTGGTTTGGTTCTCCGTGTCCTTGTAGGGCATGCTGACGCGGATCACGCGAAACGGCGCCAAACTGGCTTGTTCGATGGGGCTGCCCGATGTCGCCAACGCCGCCTTTTCGCCTTCGGGGGCATGGCAGGTGATGCACGTCAGTTTTGGGAAGACGGGGCGATAGTAAATGTAGCGACCGTCGACCGGCCCGAGTTGCTGGTGCACCGGCAGCGTGCCGAGCCCGATCATGCTCATCGATTCGTTTTCGCCCAAGTCGATCGACTCGGAGATGTCCGGTTGCTGCTGGGCGATCCGCCGGGCCAGCTGGCTGCGAAACTGAGGCTCGAGCGTCTGCAGTCGTTTCCGCTCGGCGGGATCCTCCGGCGGCGAGATCGGGGGCAGGTTGGTGTAGGCCACCCGGTCTTCCAGCCCCAGAATTTCGAATTCGATGTCCTTGGCCAGCATTTCCGCCCGCAGGCCGGCGAGAATCGGTTGGTTGGCAGCGATCGCCTCGGGGCTGCTGGTCTGGGCCCATTTGGCATCGCTGTGCAGTAGCATCAGCTCCGCATCGGCCAAGTCTTGGGCCCGCTGCTGTGTGGTCCGTTGGACCAAACGGTTGCCCAGCGTCTGCACGACCAAGAACGCGCCGCACATCAACAGCGTGAAGGCCGACCCGAAGAAGAGCAGGCACTTTCGCTCCAGGCTCATCGACGAAAACAGTCCTTGAACCAGGCGAAACATGATAGTTTGAATCGTTTGGAATGGGCGAATCGGGTGGGATTGGAACGACACGACGCCGCGATGGTTGCAGCACGCGCCCCGACCGTTGTTCTACAGACCTTGGTTTTATCGCCTATGCTGAGGCTGTCGACAGACTGATTCCGACGTTCTCTTGGAGTGAGAACAAGAGCAATTTGCCCAGTTTATCTGCTTGTGACGCGATTTTGGGCGAATTAGCATGGTCGGTTCGCACATTCGCCGATTTCGGCGACGCATTGACCACTTTCCGAATTCTTCCCAAAACATCCGCGTGTCTCGTGCGGCACATCGGCCGCTGAGGAGCCCAAAACCATGAATCGAAAGGTCCGAAACGTATTTCAGTGGACCCTGGTCGTCTGCTTGACCGTGATGCTCGGCATCGGCCCTGCATCGGCCGGCGGCTTGTTAAAACGCCTCCGCGGAAACTCGTCTGATTCATGCGCAGAGATCTGCTGCCCGGAACCGGCTTGTGTTTCCCAGCCGATCTGCCCCGCTCCCGTGGTCAGCTGCTGCGATCCCGCACCAGTGATCTGCTGCGACCCCGTTCCGACATGCGAACCGATCCCCTGCTCGCCGGTCGTTTCCGTCGATTGCTGCGAAAGCGCCGCGGCGCCCGCGGCCCACGAAACCGCACCGATGAGTACCACCCCGGGCGATTCAGCCACCGACGAGGCACCGCCGGCCCCCGAGGCACCGGCCGAGCCCGAACCGCCAGCTGAACCTGAGGCACCGGCCGAACCCGAGGCACCGGCCGAACCCGCTGCTCCGGAACCCGCGACTCCCGAGCCGGCTGCCACCGAACCCGAACCGCCGGCCGCCGACGCCCCGAAGACCACCGAAGCGGAAACCGGCGAGGCGGCGACCATGCCCGCCGAAAGCGAACCCGCCGTGGCCGAACCGAATCCGTTTGACAAGGCTCCCGAAACCCCGGCAACCGAACCCGAGCCGGCGGCAACGGAAGAACCCGCACCGGCCGACGGCGGACTCGATGACCTGTTCGGCGACGCGCCCGCTGCGGACGCCCCCGCCGACGC
Organism: Stieleria neptunia; assembly: GCF_007754155.1. Taxonomy (NCBI): domain Bacteria; kingdom Pseudomonadati; phylum Planctomycetota; class Planctomycetia; order Pirellulales; family Pirellulaceae; genus Stieleria; species Stieleria neptunia. Next base: position 9,687,344 of record NZ_CP037423.1, read on the forward strand.
CGTACCGGCAGCCGAAGAACCGATGGACGACTTGTTCGGCGATCCGGCTCCGGCCGACGCGGCACCGGCAACGGAAGAACCCGCACCGGCCGACGGCGGACTCGATGACCTGTTCGGCGACGCGCCCGCTGCGGACGCCCCCGCCGACGCCGCACCGGCAGCCGAAGAACCGATGGACGACCTGTTCGGCGATCCGGCTCCGGCCGACGCAGCCCCGGCAACCGAAGAACCCGCACCGGCCGACGGCGGACTCGATGACCTGTTCGGCGACGCGCCCGCTGCGGACGCCCCCGCCGACGCCGCACCGGCAGCCGAAGAACCGATGGACGACCTGTTCGGCGATCCAGCTCCGGCTGACGCGGCCCCGGCAACGGAAGAACCCGCACCGGCCGACGGCGGACTCGATGATCTGTTCGGCGACGCGCCCGCTGCGGACGCCCCCGCGGACGCCGCACCGGCAGCCGAAGAAGCGATGGACGACCTGTTCGGCGATCCGGCTCCGGCTGACGCAGCCCCGGCAACCGAAGAACCCGCAGCGGCCGACGGCGGACTGGATGATCTGTTCGGCGACGCGCCCGCTGCGGACGCCCCCGCCGACGCCGCACCGGCAGCCGAAGAAGCGATGGACGACTTGTTCGGCGATCCGGCTCCGGCTACCGAAGAACCCGCAGCGGCCGACGGCGGACTGGATGATCTGTTCGGTGACACAACCGAACCAGCAGCCGACACTTCCGAGGCGTCCTCGGCCACCGAGTCCCTGGACGACCTGTTCGGTGATCCGGGCGCCAGCGATGACGCGCCGGCCAGCGAAGCGAAGCCGGCCGACGATGCAGCGGAGAACCTGGACGACCTGTTTGGAAAAATGCCCGCCGCCGAGGGTTCGCTGAGCGTTCAAGTCGTCTCCGTCGCCCCCGCCGTCGCGATCAACCCGCTGGATGAGACTCACGTGCGAACGTGGATCGACAACACGGGCAAGTATCAGGTCGAAGGTCGCTTGATCGAAATCAACAGCGAGAACGTCCGGTTGCTCAAATCCAACGGCCGAACCTGCACGGTCCCCGCCGGACGACTGTGCCCGGCCGATGAGTCGTACGTCGATTCGATCCGCGATGAAATCAAGCAATCGCGATTGCCCTTGCTGAGCAGCAAGTAGCGTCCAAGCTTGACATCGTGAAACGATACGGCGAGCCTATCGCATCCGCGATGGGCTCGCTTTTTTTGTTGATGGCCCCTTGATCAACAGGCCTCTTCGGCCCAGCTGCAAATGACGCCATGACTGACACCGTTCGATTGATGCATTACGACCCGCGCTGGCGGCAGGAGTTCGAGCAAACGCGGAGCGGGATTTTGCACAGTTGTCTCGGTTGGGTGATCGATGTTCAACACATCGGCAGCACCGCGATCGGCGGGATGATCGCCCGCCCGGTGCTGGATGTGGTCGCGGCGGTCCGCGACGACGATGATTCCCAACAAGCGATCGCCGAATCATCGGACATGATCGAGGGGCTGAATTTTCGACGCGTCACGACACCGATGTGGGCCGCCGAAGCGATCGTGCTTTGCAAGCCGCGGAGCGGAGATCCGACCCATCGCGTCTTTCTGACCTATTTGGATAGCCCGTTCTACCGCAGTTCGATTGCGGTCCGCGATGCCCTGCGTTCCGATCGCGAGCTTTCGCTGAGGTTCGAGGAAACCAAGGTCACCCGCTGGCGTCAGGGAGCCGGAGAGCCACAGAAGTACGCCGACGACAAGTCCGTTTTCTTTGCCCATCTGATCGAACACCACGGGGGCTGAATTCCGTTACCCGCGCAAGAACACCGGTGCGGATTCGGTCGACGATTCGGAGTCGTAGCGATAACCGTCTTCGGCAAACTTCACCAGCTTGGCGGGCGTTTTGACTTTGTTTCGAATCACCCACGACGCCATCGTCCCCCGCGCCTTTTTGGCAAAGTAGCTGATCACACGATACTTGCCGTTGCTCTGATCCTTGAACACCGGCGCAATGATTTCCGCCTGGACGCTTTTCTTTTGGATGCTGCGGAAGTATTCGTTCGATGCCAGATTCAACAGGTATCGCGAGTGAGACGCGGCCAGTTGCTCGTTGATCGATTGCGTGATCCGTGTCCCCCAAAACACGTACAGGTCCTTGCCACGACGTGTTTTCAGTGCCGTGCCCATCTCCAATCGGTACGCCAGCATGGCATCCAATGGCCGCAGCACACCGTAGAGTCCCGAGAGGATCCGCAGATGATCCTGGGCATATTGCAATTGTTTTTCCGTCAGCCGGTCTGCCTGCAGCCCCAGATAGACGTCTCCCTTGAACGCCAGGACTGCCGGCCGAGACGCTGCTTCGGGCATCGGGAGCTGCCAGTCCTGATAGCGCCCGTGATTCAGTTCGGCCAAATTGTCGCTGACCCCCATCAGCGTCTGGATCTGCTTGGGCGTCTTCTTTTTCAACAGCTCGACCAGCTTCTCGCTCTCGGCGATCCACTCGGGAGTCGTCCGCGCCGGGACCTTCGGTTGGGATTCATAGTCCAGTGTTTTGGCCGGTGAGAGAACGATCAGCATGATGTCGATGGGAAGTGGTGTGGAGGGGAATTCACGCGGTGGCGGTCGACTGCGGTGGTAGACGGAGGATTGTAGAACGAGTAAAAGCCTTGCCAATCACCGAAGCGCTTTTCGTCTCACCCGTCCATGGACACGCCGTGCAAGAACTCAACGAATCCATCTACGATCACCCGAAGTATTACGATCTGGTCTTCGGAGCCGATTGTGCCGCGGAAACCAAGTTCATTCTCGGATGTGCGGCGCAGTATTCGAGCCGACCGGCGAAACGATTTTTCGAGCCGGCGTGCGGGACCGGGCGTTTGCTGTACTCCCTCGCCCGCCGGGGTCACGACGTCGATGGGTTGGACTTGAACCCCAAGGCGATCGAATTCTGCAACGCCAGGTTTGAGCGTCACGGGATGCCGCATCGCGCCTTCGTGGCGGACATGTCGGATTTTAAGCTGCGAAAAAAAGCGGACGTCGCCTTCAACACCATCAACAGCTTTCGCCACCTGTCCAGCGAAGCGGCCGCCCGCGGGCACTTCGAGTCGATGGCCGATGCCGTCCGCGTCGGGGGACTGTATCTGCTGGGCGTGCACCTGACGCCGACCCAAGCGATCCCGAGCGAGGGGGAATCGTGGTCGGCGCGGCGCGGTCATCTGACGGTCAACACGCACATGTGGACCAATGCACGCGACCCCAAACGCCGCGTCGAACGGTTCGGCATTCGGTTTGACATCCACCGGCCATCAGGATCGGTACGGATCGTCGATGAACTGGTGCTGCGCAGTTACACGATGCGTCAGATGAAGGCGTTGATCGATCACAGCGGTTTGTGGGAGATCGTCGAAACGTTCGACTTTGGCTACGACCTGTCGGATCCGATCACCGTCGATGCGACGAGCGAAGATGTGGTTTATGTGCTGCGTCGCCGCCGCGCTCCGACGACAGGATGACAACGCGTTTCCGCCCGGATTCAAGGACTCAAAGCGCAAACAAACGACCTCGTTAGCGGAACGGCGCAAGCGGGCTGTCGATTTTGTGAGCCGCGACGCGTAAGCGGCCGGGCACTGCGACGCTGCCCGAGGCCTTACGGCCAGCGGCTCACCATGGACTCAGCAGATCCCGACTCAATCGACAGCCCGCGAGCCGCCCGGTGCCAGCTTGCCCCCTTGAAAGACCGGAGGGCTCGCGCCCTGCCGCTAAAAAGCGACGAGTCCTAATCCGATGCGGAACCGATCTCAAAGACGACTTTGAACGAGTTCGGATTGACGGCCGACGCGAACGCGGGATTGACTTGGTCCAGCGAATAGCGATCGGTAATCAATCCGTCCACATCGACTTGGCCACCGGCCAGCGCGTCGAGCGCCGTGGCGAACGGACCGCATCGTGAACCGACGACGCTGATTTCGTCGATCACGATCGAGGCGAGAGACAGTTCATGCCGATCGGCGACCGTCGTCTTGAGCACCACCGTCCCACGCGGCCGAACCAGGTGAATGGCCATCGGCAATCCGGTCGTCGATCCGGTGCAATCGACCACCACGTCGAATTTGTGATGCGGAAGCTCAACCGGATCCGTCGACGGGATCTGGACGACTTCGTATCCGCGATGTCCGAAACGCAGCAGTTTGACGCCATGTTTTCCGAACACGGTGATTCGGTCGGTAACCGATGAAAGCACTTGGGCCGACAGATAGCCCAATCGGCCGTCGCCCAGAATCGCGATTCGGTCGGTGGATTCGATCGCAACCTGTTGCAAGATTTCAAAAGCGGCGGCGAGCGGTTCGGTGAACAGCGCCTGGTCGTCGGTGACGCCTTCGGGAACGACGTGCAAGTTATGCTCGGGAATCGCGACGGATTGGGCGAACGCCCCGTCGTGCCGATCGATTCCGATCACCGTCCGATGGGGACAATGTGTCGGTCGACCGGCCTGACAGGTCGGACAGACGCGGCAATTGCAATTGATCTCGCCGACCACGCGACGCCCCGCATGGGTTCCCGCTTGGGCGATGCCGACAAATTCATGCCCCAAAATCCCGCGAAACCCCATGTATCCCTGGGCGAGTTGCAAATCGGTTTCGCAAATCCCGGCTTGGAGAACCTGCACCAGCACTTCGCCTTCGGCCGGCGTCGGTTCGGCGTGCGACGCCTGGTAGTGAAGGCCGTCGGATTCGAGGGTGATGGCTCTCATGGGAAATTACCCGCGTCCGCCTTCGCAGCAGGTTTCACAAATCGAATGGCAACGTGAACACTGCAGTTTACCGCGTATTTCGATCAGCGTTTTGCCGCGACAGACCGGGCAAACGCCATGTCCGGCGGCTCCGCAGGTGACGTCGTCCGAACTTGACGACGATCCGTTTCTGGCGGCTAATGGGGTGGTGTTCTGAGCATCCATCAATCCAACATCCTTCACGCATTTGATCGGTTGAACGAAACAGCTACCGCAGTCTATCCGCAACGGTGGAGAGCGTTCAACGGTGACCGGAAAATCAGAACACACGACGCGTCGAAAACGAACGAAGATCCGAACCTGCAGAACGAATCCCGCAGAACAACCAAGTCTGCGACGAGCGAGGAGCTTGAAATGACCAACGAAAGTGATTCATCCGAATCGGAAAACATTGCGTCTGTTGTCGAGGCTTCGCCATCGGACGCACCTGTCGCGACGACGCGGTCGAGCCTGCGTTGGTGGCCGGCTGTCGTTTTGCTTGCCGCGATGTTCGCCCTGCGAATGGTTCCGTGGTTGATGGAATCACCCAGCTTACCCGTGATGATGCTTGCGTTCATGGGGCCTGCAGGATTGGGAATCGCACTGATCTTCTGGTGGTGTTTCGCAAGCCGAGCACCGCTGCGGGAAAAAGCGATCGGTTCCGCCGCAGTGGTCTTGATCGCGGTGGTTTCGATCGCCCTGCTTCATTTTTCGCTTCGGGGTATGTTTGCCATCGTGCTGGTGATTCCGACGGGGCTAGCCGCGTTCGCGATCGGATTGGTGGTCTGGTCGGGCAAGCCGCCATTGCGTGTACCGATCGCGTTGGCACTCGCGATGGTCACGTTCGGGTACTGGAATTTGCTACAAAACGAGGGCACCAACGGTTCGTTCCAGCCACAATTGCTATGGCGTTGGCAGCCGACGGCCGAACAGCGTTACCTGGAGGAACTCGCCGAGCGTCAACCAAGCGAACCACTGATCTCCGATTCGACCCCGGTGAGCTTGGCGTCCGCACCATGGCCAGCTTTTCGCGGTTCCGATCGAAGCGGAGTGATTCGAGGTGTCACACTTCAGTCGGATTGGGACAGCGCACCGCCGACGCAGATCTGGAAGCAAAGAATTGGTCCGGGATGGTCCTCGTTCAGTGTGGCCGCAAACAGGCTGTACACCCAGGAGCAACGGGGCGACATGGAAGCGGTCATCTGCCTGGACGCAGACACGGGAACGATGATTTGGGACTTCACCTATCCGAGCCGCTTTTGGGAAGCGATCGCGGGAGCCGGTCCGCGGGCCACACCGACGATTGCCGACGAGGGGATTTTTGCGCTCGGTGCCGACGGAATCTTACTGCGTCTCGATGCGGTCAACGGGAAAGAAATTTGGCGGCGAGACCTGAAACAGGACGCCGATCGAAAACCTCCGACCTGGGGTTTTTCCGCGTCGCCACTGGTGACCGATTCGCTGGTGATCGTGCATGCCGGTGGCGCTGGCGACAAAGGACTGTTTGCCTATGACGTCGAATCGGGCGAGATCGTTTGGTCGGTTCCCTCGGGAAATCACAGTTACAGCTCGGCACAGTTGGCGACATTTGATGACCGACGCGGCGTATTGATGCTCAGTAACGATGGGCTGCAGTTTGTCAGCGTGTCCGACGGCCAGACGATCTGGCAACATGAGTGGAAACTGGAGAACTATCGCGCCCTGCAACCGCTTGTCGTCGGGCCGACGGTCTACTTTACGACCAGCACCCAAGAAGGTACACGGCGACTGACCGCCGCGCGCGGCGACAACGGTGCCTGGGAAATTGCCGACGATTGGACCACGCGGGACATGAAATCCGACTACAACGACTACGTGTACTACGACGGCAATCTCTATGGATTTGACGGCGGCGTCTTTGCGTGCGTGGACGGCCAGACGGGAAAGCGGCACTGGAAGCGTGGGCGTTACGGCAACGGCCAGTGTCTCCTACTCGACGACTCGGGACAGTTGCTCATCGCTACCGAACGTGGCGAAGTGGTTCTTGTTGACGCCTCGCCCGAAAAACTCGACGAAACGGCCAAGTTCCAAGCGATCGAAGGGAAAACGTGGAATCATCCCGTACTGATCGGAAGCCGCTTGTACATTCGCAACGCCCAGGAAGCTGCATGTTATCAGCTTGCCGTCGTGGCTGGGAACGCGGAAGAAATTCTCGCCACCGAAGACCAGTGACGGCCGGCCGTTGCCGCGTCTTAGCCTAGCATCGAGTCCAACCCTTCATCAACGCCCGATCGAGCACTGCGATAGGCCGAAAGCATCGCAATCGGATCGATGAACCGCCACGCCGGTAAACTGGAGGCGAACACCGTCATCAACGCCCCGCCACGGAGCGCCCAAAACACGTATCCGATCGAAAACACACTCATCCCCGCGCCCGCAGCCCCGACCATGACCATCGTCGGCGAGTCGTCTTCCTGCTCCTGAGGGTCATCCCACTGTGTCCAGACGATCGCTTGCTGCAAGTCCCGACGCAGTAATCGTTCAAGCTGCTGCATTTCCGGGGAATGACTGAGGGCCGAACTGGATGCCTCGCTCGAGACCGCATAGACACCATAGAGTTGTCGTTCGGCACGCAAAACCTCTTCCGGCAACCCCTCGTTGCCCGGCGGGCCGGCCCCACCGGACGCCCCATCGAGGTTGCCGTCCGATTTGATGCCTGAACCATGCAGCCCGGAAGCCGGTGCGATGCCGGGGCCTTCGCTGGATGTGATGGTCGCCTCGGAGGGATCGTTCGATGCTTCGAATTCTAAATCGGCCTCCGATGGCGTGTCCGCTTGCGATTCGGTCGCGCCCTGCGACTCGGGTTCGTCAGAATCTGGATCCGATGACGGGTCGCTCGTCGACGTCGCCTCGGCCGCGCTGATCGCCAGGCCGGCAAGCGGCACGTCCAGGACCACCTCGGCGAGGTTGCTCGAAAGCGCCCCGTCGGTCACCCGGTAGAAGAACGAGTCTTGGCCGAAGAAACTCGCGTTCGGCGTGTAGGTAAAATTGCCGCCTGGATCCAAGCTGAAGGTGCCGTTGGCCGGCGCGGCGACCAACACGATCGCGAGCGCATCGCCGTCAACGTCGGTGTCGTTGAAGATCACGCCCGCCACTGAGACCGTCAACGTTTCACCGATGCTCACCGTGAACGCTTCGCCGGTCGCCACGGGGGCTTCATTGACATCGCTGACATTGATCGAGCTTACCATCGTTGTCGTCGAACCGTCACTGCTGGTTCCACGCACCGTAATGGATTCCACGGCCGATGATTCGTGATCGAGCGCGGCGGCAACCTGAACCACCCCCGTCGCGGAATCGATCGAGAACTTCCCGCCGGCATCGTCATCGAGCGAATATGTGACGCTGGCGCCGGCGTCGGCATCGCTGGCCAGCGCGGTGATGCCGACAATGGTTCCAGACGCCGCATCTTCGGCGACGGTGTTGGCGGACGGATCAGAATCGACCAGCGCGGAAATCGCGTTGTCGTTGACGGGGGTCACCGTGATGACGAAGGTCCCGACGACGACCGTCGCACCGTCTTCACCGCCATCGGCAAGCGTAAACCCAAAGCTGTCACCGATGGTCTCGCTGTCGTCATGGCTGTACGTGACGTCTCCGTTATCCAGATCCGTCTGGGTAAAGCTATCACCGAGCGAGAGCGTCCCGAATCCCGCCAACGTCAGCGTCCCGTTGTCGACGTCGTCCGTGACGGTGTACGTCAATCCTGTGGAAGTGTCATCAGGATCACTGCCGGCGAGCATCCCCGAATTAATCGCGGTTCCCGTCGATCCTTCGGCAACCGTCATCCCTGTGTTGCTCACCAGGTTCGGCGAGTCATTGACTCCGGTGATGTCGACGTTGACCGTGCCGATCGTTTGGTCCGTCCCGCCACCGGACCCGGTGTTGCCGCCGTCGTTGATGACGACCTGGATCGTGTCGGCATCATTGCCGAAGGTATGCGGTGTGCCGTGCAGGTACTGGACGTTCGCCGGAGTATCTAAGAACGTGTTCAAATCGGCAAGCGTGCCGGTCAGGGTCAGTGTTCCCGTGCCGCTGCCGCCCACGGTGACTCCGCCACCGGTCGAAGCCGTCAGGCCTCCGCCGGTCGAAGTCGACAGCGTGACCGTCAGGTTGCCGCCGTTTTCATCGAGGTCACTCAGGTTCAGCGCCGACAGATCCACGTTGCTGCTAACGTCTTCGGTCACCGCGATGTCGCTCGGCAGGCCGGCGCCCGTCGGATCATCATTGGTTGCGGCGATCGAGATGTCACGGGTTTGTGTGTTCGAATTCACATCACCGTCGTTGACGCTGAACGAGACCGTACGTGTCGCCGTGGACGGATTGTCGCTCGTGTTGGTGTACGTGATACTCCGCAGCGCCGCTTCGTACTGAGCGAGAGTCGCGGTGCCCGTTAAAGTCAGCGTGCCGCTGCCGGCATTCCAAACCCCGCTGATCCCGTTCTGATCCACGAAGGTCAAGACATCCTGTCCGTTGGCGTAGTTGCCAGTGATTTGGACCACGGCCGATTCCAGGTTCGTGTCATCGACGTCGCTGAGGGCCAATGTGGAGGTGATCGCCACCGCGCCGTCATTTTCGGTGTAGGCCAGTGTGCTGCCTTCGATCGCTGCTTCCACCGGCGCGTCGTTGACGTTGCTGATCGTCCAGTTCAACGTGCTGCTGGTCGTCGTTCCTGCGCCGTCGTCGACGGTGAAATCAAAACTGTCCGATGAAGTTTGGCTGCCATCGTGGTCGTAGGTGATCAACCCCGCATCGATGTCGGCTTGGGTGAAGGTGTCGCTGACGTTCAACGCTGAACCAAGACGGTACAACGTCCCGTTGGTCGGCACCGCATCGACGGTGTAAACCAACTGCGTGTCGGTGTTGTCCACATCGGTGGTCTCCAACATTGCCGTGGTCACGTTGTTGCCGACGGAGCCTTCCGGAACCGTGTCGCCGGTGTTGGTCGCGAGCACCTGTTCGTCGTTGACCGCGGTGATGTCAACGTTGACCGTGCCGATCGTCTGATCCGTTCCGCCACCGGACCCGGTGTTGCCGCCGTCGTTGATGACGACCTGGATCGTGTCGGCATCATTGCCGAAGGTATGCGGTGTGCCGTGCTGGTACTGGACGTTCGCCGGGGTATCGAGGAACGTGTTCAAATCGGCAAGCGTGCCGGTCAGGGTCAGTGCACCCGTGCCAGATCCGCCGACCGTCACTCCGCCGCCGGTCGAAGCCGACAAGTCTCCGCCGGTCGAAGTCGACAGCGTGACCGTCAGGTTGCCGCCGTTTTCATCCAGGTCACTCAGGTTCAGCGCCGACAGGTCAACGTTGCTGCTGACGTCTTCGGTCACCGTGATGTCACTCGGCAGTCCGGCACCCGTCGGATCATCGTTGGTTGCCGCGATCGAGATGTCACGGGTCTGTGTGTTCGAATCCACGTCTCCGTCGTTGACCGTGAAGGCCACCGTACGCGTCGCCGTGGATGGATTGTCGCTGCTGTTGGTGTACGTGATGCTCCGCAGTGCCGTTTGATACTCGGCGATCGTTGCGGTTCCCGTCAAAGTCAACGTGCCGCTGCCGGCGTTCCAAACCCCGCTGATGCCGTTTTGGTCCACGAAGGTCAGCACATCCTGTCCGTTGGCATAATTGCCGGTGATCTGCACCACCGCTGATTCCAGGTTCGTGTCGTCGACGTCGCTTAAGGCCAGCGTTGACGTGATCGCCACCGCGCCATCGTTTTCGGTATAGGCCAACGTCGTGCCTTCGATCGAGGCTTCCACCGGAGCGTCGTTGACGGGGCCGACCGTCCAGTTGAACGTACTGCTGGTCGTCGTCCCCGCACCGTCGTCGACCGTGAAGTCAAAACTGTCGCTCGTCGTGCCGCTGCCATCATGATCGTACGTGATCAGCCCCGCATCGATATCGGCCTGGGTGAACGTGTCACTGACATTCAGCACGACGCCGCTTCGGTACAGCGTGCCGTTGGACGGCAAAACATCAACCGTGTAAACCAACTGATTATCGGTGTTGTCGATGTCCGTCGTTTCCAGCATCGCCGTGGTCACGGTGTTGCCGGTCGAACCCTCGCTGACCGTCTCACCGGCGTTGGTCGATAAGACCTGTTCGTCGTTGACTCCGGTGATGTCGACGTTGACCGTGCCGATCGTTTGATCCGTTCCGCCGCCGCTGCCGGTGTTGCCGCCGTCGTTGACGACCACTTGGATCGTGTCCGCATCATTGCCGAAGGTGTGTGGTGTGCCGTGCAAGTACTGGACGTTCGCCGGCGTGTCTAAGAACGTGTTCAAGTCGGCGAGCGTCCCGGTCAGGGTCAGTGTCCCCGTGCCACTGCCTCCCACGGTGACTCCGCCACCGGTCGATGCCGACAGGTCTCCACCGGTCGAAGTCGACAGCGTGACGGTCAAGTTGCCGCCGTTGTCATCCAGGTCACTTAAGTTCAGCGCCGACAGATCGACGTTGCTGCTGACGTCTTCGGTCACCGCGATATCGCTCGGCAGTCCCGTACCCGTCGGATCATCGTTCGTCGCGGCGATCGAGATGTCACGGGCCTGCGTGTTCGAATCCACGTCTCCGTCGTTGACGGTGAAGGCCACCGTTCGTGTCGCCGTGGACGGATTGTCGCTCGTGTTGGTGTACGTGATACTCCGCAGCGCCGCTTCGTACTGCGCCATCGTCGCGGTTCCCGTTAAAGTCAGCGTGCCGCTGCCGGCATTCCAAACCCCGCTGATCCCGTTCTGATCCACGAAGGTCAAGACATCCTGTCCGTTGGCGTAGTTGCCAGTGATTTGGACCACGGCCGATTCCAGGTTCGTGTCATCGACGTCGCTGAGGGCCAACGTCGATGTGATCGCCACCGCGCCGTCGTTTTCCGTGTAAGCGAGTGTGCTGCCTTCGATCGATGCTTCCACCGGCGCATCGTTGACGTTGCTGATCGTCCAGTTGAACGTACTGCTGGTCGTCGTTCCGGCGCCGTCGTCGACGGTGAAATCAAAACTGTCCGATGAAGTTTGGCTGCCATCGTGGTCGTAGGTGATCAACCCCGCATCGATGTCCGCTTGGGTGAACGTGTCGCTGACGTTCAACGCAACGCCGACACGATACAACGTCCCGTTGGTCGGCACCGCATCGACCGTGTAAACCAATTGCGAGTCCGTGTTGTCGACGTCGGTGGTTTCCAACATCGCCGTGGTCACGGTGTTGCCCACGGAGCCTTCCGGAACCGTGTCGCCGGTGTTGGTCGCGAGCACCTGTTCGTCGTTGACCGCGGTGACGGTGATGTTGAAGGTTCCCGTCGCCGGGGTCGCGCCGTCTTCACCACCGTCGGCGAGTGAGAAGCTGAACGCGTCGCTCGCGGTTTCGCTGCCGTCGTGGTCGTAGGTCACGTCACCGGCGTCGATATCGGCTTGGGTGAAGGTGTCGTTCAACCCCAAGGCGCCGAACCCGGCCAGGTACAGCGTGCCGTTGTCGGTCACGTCGGTGATCGTGTAGGTCAGTCCGGCGCCGCTATCATCGACGTCGCCTTCGTTGAGCATCGCGGTCGTGATCGCCGTTCCGGTGGAACCTTCCAGGACCGTCGTGCCGGTGTTGGTCGCGACCGTGGGCGATTCATTGACATCGGTGACCGTTACGGCGATCGCTTGGGTATCGGTGTCGATGCCGTCGGAAACCTGAATCGTCACGTCATAGACGTTGTCGCCACCGTTGTCGGTCGGCGATTCGAAGTTCGGCGCCGAAACGAACGTCAGCACGCCGGAATTGGAATCGATCGCGAATTTAGCCGAATCGAGCCCGCCGATGATGCTGTAGGTCAGCGTTTGTGATGGGACGTCGCCGTCGACCGCCGTCACCGTCGTGACCGCTGTTCCATTCTCTGCTGCATTGACGGAGGCTGTCGCGCCAGCGCCGTTGCTGGTGATTGTTGGCGCGGAGTTGGGAGTGTAGCCGACCTGAAGGCTGTCGATTTCGACGTTTCCGCCCGGCCCACCGCCTCCGACCGCAGTCACCAGGAAGCGGACCCGCGTATCGGCGGCGGTGTAAGCGGAGATGTCGATCGAGAGTGTTCCGGTCCCGACATTCGTGGAAGCATCTATGGTGGCAACGGTGTCGTAGTTGCTGCCCCCGTCTCCGGAGACTTGCAAGAGAATCGTACGCGCACCGGTCAAACTGTTCTTGTAGACCAAATCAAGCGACGCCGAGGACGCGCCGCTCAAATCGACCTGACGATAAACGTTGTCGTTGACGTTGTTGGCATTGATTCGGAGGTCACCTCCGCTGACTTTGATGTCGCCGGTTGTGGCGGATCCGTCGTCCGAATCCACCCATCCGGTGGACCAAGCTTCGCTACCATCGCTGTTGCTGTAGGAATCGACCTCAAAAAGATCGAGGAACTGTCCGTCATCGGCGGTATCTTGAACGGTGACGGCGATCGTCTGGGTATCGGTATAGGTGCCGTCACTGGCCTGAACGATCACATCGTAGACGTTGTTGGCTCCGACGTCGGTCGGGGATTCAAAGTCCGGAGCGGCGACGAACGTCAACACTCCGGTGCTTCCATCGATCGCGAACTTGGCGGAATCGACGCCGCCGATGATGGAGTAGGTCAGCGTCTCGGCGGGCAGATCGGCATCGCTGGCGACCACGGTCGACACGTACACGCTGTTTTCAAAAACGTTGATCGCTGCCGTTGCCGCGCCGCCGTCGGACGTGATGACCGGATTGTTGTCGTTCACCGCCGTGATGGTGAAGTTAAACGTTCCCGTCGCCGGGGTCGCGCCGTCTTCACCACCGTCGGCGAGTGAGAAGCTGAACGCGTCGCTCGCGGTTTCGCTGCCGTCGTGGTCGTAGGTCACGTCACCGGCATCGATGTCGGCCTGGGTGAAGGTGTCATTGAGTCCCAAGGCGCCGAACCCGGCCAGATACAGGGTCCCGTTGTCGGTGACGTCGGTGATGGTGTAGGTCAGCCCGGCACCGCTGTCATCGACGTCGCCTTCGTTGAGCATCGCGGTCGTGATCGCGGTGCCGGTGGCACCTTCCAAGACCGTCGTGCCGGTGTTGGTGGCGACGGTGGGCGCATCGTTGACAGCCGCGATCGAGATGCCGCGAGTTTGCGTATTGGAATTCAGGCTGCCGTCGTTAACGGTGAAGGCGACGGTCCGCGTCGCTGTGGACGGATTGTCGCTATTGTTGGTGTACGTGATGCTCCGCAGCGCCGCTTGGTACTGGGCAACGGTGGCCGTTCCCGTCAGAGTCATCGTGCCGCTGCCGGTGTTCCAGACGCCGCTGATCCCGTTTTGGTCGACAAAAGACAATACGTCCTGACCATTGGTGTAGTTCCCCGTGATCTGGACGACGGCCGATTCCAGATTCGTGTTATCACTGTCACTCAGCGCCAAGGTGGACGTGATCGCCACCGCGCCAGCGTTTTCGGTGTAGGCCAACGCGCCGCCCTCGATGGATGCTTCAACAGGAGCTGTATTGACAGCTGAGACGGTCCAGTTGAAGGTACTGCTGGTCGTCGTCCCGGCGCCGTCATCGACCGTGAAGTCGAACGAATCGCTTGATGTTTCACTGCCGTCGTGGTCGTAGGTGATCAATCCCCCGTCGACATCAGCCTGCGTGAAGGTGTCACTGACGTTCAACGCAACGCCGACACGGTACAGCGTTCCGTTGGTCGGCACCGCATCAACCGTGTAAACCAGTTGCGAGTCCGTGTTGTCGACGTCGGTAGATTCCAACATCGCCGTGGTCACGGTGTTGCCGATCGAGCCTTCGGGGACCGTGTCTCCGGTGTTGGTTGCGAGCGCTTGTTCGTCATTGACGGGATCGACAGTGATGTTGATGTTGTCGCTATCCGACAATCCGTTCCCGGCATCGGGCGTAACGTTCGCGTAGATCGAAATGTTGTAGCTATTGCTCGCGTACGTCCCGGTCCAACTTGTTGCAAACCCGCTGCTTGGATCGTAACTGCTGAAACGCGTTGTACCGCCCGTCGCCTCATAAAAATGAGCCGCCTCCTTTCCTGGCGCCCAGGCAATCCAATAATCGCCTGCGGTCAACGCTGTTGCCGGAAACGCAATCTGATACCAGCCGGTGCCGGGACTGAGTGATGCGACATTTTCGACCAACAGTGTCCCCGGTTCACCCGCAACATCGCTGTAGATGCCAAACCGAACGTCCTGGACTTTATCGATGTAAAGGTACGCCGCGATGCTGTCGACCCTCCCGTCGGTCGTGACAGAAAACTGTGTCGCCAGTTGTTCTTTGTCATGCACACCGGGAGTTTCTCCAGTGTCGAAAACTGTATCATTTCCGGCGATCTCAGGTGTGATGTCCGTCGCAGTGATTGCAAGGTCGGCAGCACCGTTGAAGTCCGGATCACCGACGAAACTCATGCCTTCCAAAGCGGTGTTGATGTCGACTTCGGTTCCTGTGAACGTCATCGTCACATCATTGGCTCCGTCACCCACCGAAAACGTCAATCCAGACGTGGTGGAGAGCGTCATTTCGCCATTGGTCGCCGTCAGCGTGACCTCGATGGGATTGCTGCCATCATCGCTGACTGAGATCGCATTTCCATTACCTACAGAGAAGACGAGCGACGTGTCTTCGTTGACATTTTGTGATCCAGGCACGCCGTTGACTGGCGCCTGGTTTCCTGTGATCGCGTAATTGATGCCGAATTCGGATGTGCTTCCGTAGGCGGCCAGATCGTCAATCCCGATCATTCCCGGCGTATCGATCCTGGTCGCAGTGGCGGTGACAAAGTCACCCGCACCCAATGTGACTCCGTAGAGCACGACACCTGAGAATGCCGCAACTCCGCTGCCATCCGTTGTGACGGTCGTCGTCCCCAGATAGTAACGGCCTTCGCCATTTGTTGCGTGTTGCGCACCGGACGCATTACCGTAGAACTCGATTCGGTACTGCGTGGAAACGCCATCGGTATCAAGTGATCCAGCGAGGGTCAACTCGTTGCCGAACATCTCCGCTTGCGTGATCAATGGGAAATTTTGATAGTTGTTTGGACCCGAGTCGCCGTCGTTCACGTCATTCTCGGTCACCCCATTGCCATCTTCGACTGAACCGCCTTGAAGATTGATTCCCAATGCACCGTTGCCATAGATTCGGTTGCGGACGAAAGAATTTCCGTCCCCAGCGGACGCGAACATCCGAATTCCGTTGGTCGAGTTGTATGCGATCGTATTGCCCGCATTTCCGGAAGTTCCTCCGATCAAAATTCCGGCGGCCGAGTTTTGCAACGTGATGCCATAGAAGCCCGTCGTCAAATCCAGCAATCCTTCGCTGTTGGTGCCAATGAAGTTTCCTTGGACAGAACTGCCAGAACTGTTGCCGCTGAGATTGATCCCGGTGACTGAATAACCCGCCACAATGTTCGACGCGGCGGCGGTCGTGCCCCCGATCGTTGTACCGGCGGCATCGAAAGCATTGATCCCGAAACTTCCACCGGAAAGTCGAGTATCGCCCGCCGCATTGGTCCCAATCGTGTTGCCGGCAATGGTCGTGTTTGACGTATTGCTGATGTCGATCCCGGTTTTGCCAAAGGCGGCATTGATCACGTTGCCATCGCCAGTCCCGACACCGCCAATCGTCGTGGCGCCTGTGGTACTCAGATAGATCGCGTCGTCCGTGTTCAGGATGCTCGCTGTTCCAGCAGCGTTCAGGCCGATGTAGTTTCCCGTGATGACCGAATCGGTCGCACTGAGGCCTGTGATTTGAATGCCGTAGGTGTCATTGCCGGAGATAACATTGTTGCGAATCTCCGTTGCAGAAGCATTGTTGACCGAGACACCTGCAACAGCATTGCCACGATCGAGCGTACCCGCATCATCTGTCCCGATCGAGTTGCCCGCCACGATGTTGTTCACGGTGCCCACATCGGATACGCGGACTCCGCTACCGAGATTTCCGCTGATGACGTTGCCTTCGAACGCATCATTGGAACTGTCGCTGTTTGTCCCGATGATATTTGTGGTGGCCGAACCGTAGAGATGGATGCCGTTGCCTGTATTCGCCCGGACCGTCACCCCGTCGCTACTCAAACCGACGGTATTCCCCCACACCCAGTTCCCCGCCGAACGATTTCGAATTTCGATTCCGTCACCACCGCTAGAACCGACGACATTGTTTCGGATGATATTATTGTCGGCGTTTTCGGATATCAGAATTCCGTCGTCGCCATTGCCCGCCGCTGCTCCTCCGGCGGTGAGACCGACCCAGTTGTCTTCGATCAGGTTGCCGTCGCCGAAGCCGGTGGAGCCATCGATCTCGATTCCTTGATTGGGGAAGTTGATGACGTTGAAGCCGCGAACAATACTGTCATTGGATCGAAGCACGATTCCGCCCGTGGCGTTGACCGCATTGGTACCGTCGAGGGTAATCAGTTGGCTGGCGCCTTGAGTGGACGCGTCCAAGACGACGGCATCGGTGATGGTCGGCAATCCACCTGCACCGACCATAATCGTTTGAGCCCCCGCACCGATTGCGAATTGGATCACGTCGGGCGTCGACACGTCGCTATTTTCCGTGTTGTTGGTCGCCCAAATCGCCTCACGCAACGAAATCAATCCGTCGGCACCTTTGTCGGCCAACAACGCGTCGATTGATGAGGCGTCGCCGTCCAGTACATCGTTGGACGTATCGACGGTTAGGACGTGAACGGTTGACAACTGTGACCCCGGCAAGAGATAGTCGACGGTCAACAACGGCTCCGTTCCCCCTTCCGAGCTTTCTAGATCAAAACCGTCGGTGCTGTTGCTGTTGATCAACGCCCATCCATAGTTTTCAGAAGCACCATCGACCCAGGCCTGGATACTGGATTCAAGCCCGGTGAAGGTCTTCACTCCCGTGCTGTCTGGATTGGAGAGTGTGGCGACCGCCACACTGGCCGCCTCGCCGCCATCGGTCGAGACGCCATTGGACATCGAATTCCAAGTGCTGGTTTCGTCCCACGCCCCATACATCTCATAGAGCGAAATATTGGCGCTACTGGCACTGCTGCTGGTGGCATTGACAACCAAACTCGCCGATGTGATGTAAGCGTCATCTGGAATCTGCGAAGCGCCCGTGCCGATGATCGAATCGAATCGAATCAACGCTTGTGATTCGTTCCCATTGTTCACATCTTGATCAGCCGAGAGCACGGTGGCATTGCCATAGCTGCTTGACGGATGATCCTCGTTCAATTCGGTGTCTTGGGTGCCGCTGTATCCGTTGGTATCGCCCTGCTGAAACGTGATGGTGTTGACGCCGGGTGCCGTATAGGTGATTTCAAGAACCGGACCAACCGTCCCTTCACGCGAGCCATACGTCGCCATGCGATTCCCACCGCCATCTGGACTGCCAACAAGGATGCCGTAGTTCTGCGCCGACCCGTCGATCCAATCCTGTGCCAGTGCAGTGACATCGAAATGGTGCTGCCCGATCGAACTGGTCGAGATCGTGTCGAGCGCCGTGGAATTGTAGGTCGCACCGCCGATGGACCATGGTGTTCCCAGGGACGCTTCATTCCAGGTTGCAGACGACTCCGACCACCCTTCCAACAATTGGTAGGCGCCAATGTTGAGTAATCCGCCGACGTCTGTGGCCTGCAACGTTAGCGTCGCGTTTGTAATCGTTGCTCCAACAGGAATGGAGCTCACGTTGAACTGCACCAATGCCCGTTGCAGGTCGGTCGATTCCCGGTCAATGGAAAGTGATCCGTCGCTGCCTTCATTAGTTGACGGATTACCCAGCTGAATATAGGTGTCTTGGACGGCTGAAAGTGTGGTCGTGGATAGCGACGATGAAACGCCATTGTAGTTGTAGAGTTCGGCGATATCAGTGCTGCTGAGCGCTCGGTCGTAAACACGCCCATCGTCAAGAAAACCATTAAAATGGCGAGTAAAATTCGAACCGTCGTACTTATCGACGCCCCAACTGCCGAAGTCCAGTTGTGAAACGTCATCAAAAAACACGTTCGTTGATGCGGAACCCACGTCGTAAGTCACGCCAATTTGTTCCGTTCCGTTGATATACAATTTGTTCCCGCCGCTGTTGACGGTTACCGCGACGTGAGTCCACGTGTTTTGAGCGATCGCGCCGGGCGTCGTGTGAACATCGACAAGCGTCGTGTTTCCTTCGCGAACGTAGAAGTCCAACGATCCGTCAGCATCACGAAACAGCGCCAGTCGCGAGTCAGAATCGCCACTGTCGGACATCTCGAAGATGACGTCGCGGTCGTTGACGTCGTGATACACCCAAACCGCGATGGTGCCTTCAGTGAGATTGTCGAAATTCGTCGCGTGCGGACTGAAGTCGACGTAGTCGTTGGACCCATCCAAGCTGAGCTTGCCGTCACCGATCTGGTTGGTACCTGAGTTGGTGTCGACCAAAGCACCATTGGTGAGCGTACCGTCATGGTTGTTTCCGCTACTATCACTTGCATCGCTATCAAACGTATGGTGAAGGACCAGGTTGGACGCGATGTCCAGCGTGGCACGCCATGAGCTTTGTGACGCGAATCCGAATGCCACATCGGTCGACACATCGCCGACTCTAAATTCCAAGTCCCAGTCGCCACCAAGAGAATGATGTCCCGTTGCATCGTCGCTTGCTGCAACATCACATTCACAGAGATCGGCGAGCGCCTCGATCAGATAGCGTCCTTCTGACGTGCTTGCCAGGTCACAACCGTAGATCAATAGATCGGCGTCCGTGTCCAGTGATCCCGCCCAAGCCGCGATCTGACCGGCATAGGCGTTCGCCGAGTTTTGATCCAACTGCGTGTTGCCGAGCTGGATTCCGTCGCCATTGCCGTGGCTGAGGAGGTGGATCGCATTGACACCGGACAGATTGCCCAGTGTTTGTGAGATTTGCGCGATCCCGTCTTTGTCGGAAGACAAATGAATGATCGACCACTGCGTGCCGTCATCAGAATTGTCACGCAACCCCGCCAGCAATGTCTCGGCGTTCTCGACTCCCGCGTCGACGAAGACGATTTCCAGCGGACGTGACGGATCAAAATTTGGTGTGTCGACCCAATCGCTTGATTCAACGACGGGTGGCTCTGCGTCGGTTGGGGTAGCGGGATGGGCTCCGAATATATCGTCCGACGTAGCGGCCGATCCTGAATCGAGCATCTGCGTCATCAGCGCGTCGAGGATCTCAAGGTCAGGGTTGGCGGGCGCATCATCAGCATCAAACCCGTCTGCGCTGAGGAGAATTCGGTCTTCCAACAGATAAAAGTCAAAAACGCGTTGTTTTTTCGGAGCGGACAAGGTTGTGAATCCAATCTGACGTTTCGTGCCCGGTGAAAACGAGACTCCTGCCCCCGCCTCGGTCTTCGTTGGTTACCACCCAACCCTATGTCATGATCAAAACGCTGTGCGATGGCGCGAATGCGCCAAAGTGTATTGCGGGACAACCGCCTAGCGAGTCGGTGCTGGTTGTCGCGGTCGGCCGGTCATTGAGGGTTGCAACAGATGAAACGCTCCGGAGAGACTTCCTCAATCCGGGCACTCACTTCCGACCTCTGAGCAACGATTCGAGCCCCTCGTCGGCCGCGCCGAGCGAACTTCGATAGGCCGACAGCATCGCGATCGGGTCAATAAACCGCCAGGCCGGCAAGCTTGATGCGAAAACCGTCATCAACGCACCGCCGCGCAGGGCCCAAAAAACGTATCCGATTGAGAACACGCTCATCCCCGCACCGGCGGCACCGACCATCACCAGCATCGGAGAATCCTCTTCTTGCTGGTCGGGATCATCCCACTGTGTCCAGACGATCGCTTGCTGCAAGTCCTGACGCAACAACCGCTCAAGCTGCTGAAGTTCGGGAGCATAGCGGAGCGTCAGATTCGTAGCGTTGTCGGTGACCGCGTAGACGCCATAGAGTTGTCGCTCGGTCTGAATCAAACCATCGCGCAGCTGGCCGTCTGCCTCCGCGCCGCCGCCATGGGGATTCTGCCCCAGACGTCCGTCCGGTTTTTCGGTCGTCCCTGCCGGGGCAGTCACCGTCGCAGTTGCCGCGTCAGAGCTTCCAGCGGATTCTTCAACCTGTGTTTCCAATTCCGATGCCGGGTCACCGTCTGAGGCACTTGTGCTCTCGGAATCCAGTCCCGAGGTCGGATCGGACGCAGGTTCGTCGGACTGGGACGCCCCGGCCCCGCTGGTCGCTGCCGCAGCAAGGGGGACTTCGAGGACCGCTTCGACAACATTGCTCGACAGGGTCCCGTCGGTCACACGATAAAAGAAGGAATCTTGTCCAAAGAAACCAGCATTGGGAGTGTAAGTGAATCCGCCACCGGGAGCCAATGTGAATGCGCCCTGAGTCGGTGTGGTGACCAACACGACCGCCAACGCGTCACCATCGATGTCGGTGTCATTGAAGATCAAACCCGTCACTGCGACCGTCAACGTTTCGCCGGAATTCACCGTGAACATCTCTCCGGTCGCCGTGGGCGCCTCATTGACATCGCTGACGTTGATCGAGCTGGTCATCGTTGTCGTCGAACCGTCACCACTGGTCCCACGCACGGTAATGGTTTCGACGGCCGAGGTTTCATGGTCGAGTGCTGCGGCAACGCGAACCAGCCCCGTCAGCGTCTCGATCGAAAATCGACCGCCGGCATCGTCGTCGAGCGAATACGTGACGTTGTCTCCCGAGTCAGCGTCGCTGGCCAGCGCGGTGATCCCGACGATCGTTCCGATCACTGCATCTTCGGCGACGGTGTTCGCCGACGGATCGGAGTCGACCAAGGGTGTGATCGTGTTGTCATTGACCGGAGTCACCGTGATGGTGAAGGTTCCGGTGATCGCCGACGCACCGTCTTCACCACCGTCGGCGAGCGAAAAGTCAAAGGCGTCACCGATCGTCTCGCCGTCGTCGTGGCTGTACGTGACGTCTCCGTTGTCAAGATCCGCTTGAGTGAAGGTCGCACCCAACCCCAACGTGCCGAACCCGCTCAGGGTCAACACCCCATTGTCGGTCGCATCGGTGATGGTGTAGACCAGACCCGCACCAGCATCGTCCACGTCCGCGCCGTTGAGCATCGCAGAAGTGACCACGGCCCCGATGGATCCTTCCGCAACCGTCATGCCTGTGTTGGCAGACAGGGTCGGCGAATCGTTGACCGCGGTGATGTCGACGTTGACCGTGCCGATCGCCTGGTCCGTTCCGCCGCCGCTGCCGGTGTTGCCGCCGTCGTTGACGACCACTTGGATCGTGTCGGCGTCGTTGCCGAAGGAGTGTGGTGTGCCGTGCAAGTACTGAATGTTGGCCGGCGTGTCCAGGAACGTGTTCAAGTCGGCCAGCGTGCCGGTCAGGGTCAGCGTGCCGGTGCCCGATCCCCCCACGGCCACCCCGCCGCCGGTCGATGCCGAAAGATCACCACCCGTCGAAGTCGACAGCGTGACCGTCAGGCTAGCACCGTTGGCATCTAGGTCCGCCAGGTTCAGCGCCGACAGGTCGACGTTGCTGCTGATGTCTTCGGTGACCGTGATGTCGCTCGGCAATCCGCCTGCGTTCGTCGGATCATCGTTGATCGAGGCGACCGAGATGTCACGGGTCTGCGTGTTCGAATCCACATCACCGTCGTTGACCGTGAAGGCCACCGTTCGTGTCGACGTGGACGGATTGTCGCTTGTATTGGTGTACGTGATGCTCCGCAGTGCCGCTTCGTACTGGGCGAGAGTCGCGGTGCCCGTTAAAGTCAGCCTGCCGCTGCCGGCGTTCCAAACCCCGCTGATGCCGTTCTGATCGACGAACGTCAGCACATCCTGGCCGTTGGCGTAGTTCCCGGTGATTTGGACCACCGCCGATTCCAGGTTCGTGTCATCGACATCGCTCAGGGCCAGCGTCGCGGTGATCGCCACCGCGCCGTCGTTTTCCGTGTAAGCGAGTGTGCTGCCTTCGATCGATGCTTCCAGCGGCGCATCGTTGACGTTGCTGATCGTCCAGCTGAACGTACTGCTGGTCATCGTCCCCGCACCGTCGTTGACGGTGAAATCGAAACTGTCCGATGAAGTTTGGCTGCCGTCGTGATCGTAGGTGATCAACCCCGCATCGATGTCCGCTTGGGTGAACGTGTCACTGACGTTCAACGCAACGCCGACACGGTACAGCGTCCCGTTGGTCGGCCCCGCATCGACGGTGTAAACCAATTGCGAGTCCGTGTTGTCCACATCGGTGGTTTCCAACATTGCCGTGGTCACCGTGTTGCCGACGGAGCCTTCCGGAACCGTGTCACCGGTGTTGGTCGCTAGGACCTGCTCGTCGTTGACCGCGGTGATGTCAACGTTGACCGTGCCGATCGTCTGATCGGTTCCACCGCCGGACCCCGTGTTTCCACCGTCGTTGACGACGACTTGGATCGTGTCAGCGTCATTGCCGAAGGTGTGTGGTGTGCCGTGCAGGTACTGGATGTTCGCCGGCGTGTCCAGGAACGTGTTCAGATCGGCAAGCGTACCGGTCAGGGTCAGTGTGCCCGTGCCGCTTCCTCCCACGGTGACTCCGCCACCGGTCGAAGCCGTCAGGTCACCGCCGGTCGAAGTGCTGAGTGTGACGGTCAGGTTGCCGCCGTTCTCATCCAGGTCACTCAGGTTCAGCGCCGACAGATCGACGTTGCTGCTGACGTCTTCGGTCACCGTGACGTCACTCGGCAGGCCCGTACCCGTCGGGTCATCGTTCGTCGCGGCGATCGAGATGTCACGGGTTTGTGTGTTCGAATCCACATCGCCGTCATTGACCGTAAAGGCCACCGTACGCGTCGCCGTGGACGGATTGTCGCTGCTGTTGGTGTAGGTGATGCTCCGCAGCGCCGCTTCATACTGCGCCACCGTCGCCGTGCCGGTCAGGGTCAACGTGCCGCTGCCGGCGTTCCAAACGCCGCTGATCCCGTTTTGGTCGACGAAGGTCAGAACATCCTGGCCGTTGGCATAATTGCCCGTGATCTGGACGACGGCTGATTCCAGGTTCGTGTCGTCGACGTCGCTCAGCGCCAAGGTCGACGTGATCGCCACCGCGCCGCCGTTTTCGGTGTAAGCCAGCGTGCTGACTTCGATCGACGCTTCTACAGGAGCATCGTTGACTGCCGAGACCGTCCAATTGAAGGTGCTACTGCTCGTCGCTCCGGCGCCGTCATCGACAGTGAAGTCAAAACTGTCCGATGAAGTTTGGCTGTCGTCGTGATCGTAAGTGATCAAGCCACCATCGATGTCAGCCTGCGTGAACGTGTCACTGACGTTCAAAACAACCGCATTGCGATACAGCATGCCGTTGGTCGGCACCGCATCGACGGTGTAAACCAATTGGCTGTCCAGGTTATCCACGTCGGTGGTTTCCAACATGGCAGTCGTCACGGTGTTGCCGGTGGAACCCTCGATGACCGTGTCGCCGGTGTTGGTCGCGAGAACCTGCTCGTCGTTGACCGCCGTGATGTCGACGTTGACCGTGCCGATCGTTTGATCCGTTCCGCCGCCGCTGCCGGTGTTGCCGCCGTCGTTGACGACCACTTGGATCGTGTCGGCGTCGTTACCGAAGGTGTGTGGCGTTCCGTGCAGGTACTGAATGTTAGCCGGCGTGTCCAGGAACGTGTTCAAATCGGCAAGCGTCCCGGTCAACGTCAGTGTGCCCGTGCCCGATCCGCCCACGGTGACTCCGCCGCCGGTTGAAGCCGTCAGGTCACCGCCGGTCGAAGTCGACAGCGTGACGGTCAGGTTACCGCCGTTTTCATCCAGGTCCGCCAGGTTGAGTGCCGACAGATCGACGTTGCTGCTGACGTCTTCGGTCACCGCGATGTCGCTCGGCAGTCCGGCGCCCGTCGGATCATCGTTCGTCGCCACGATCGAGATGTCACGGGTCTGCGTGTTGGAATCCACATCGCCATCGTTGACGGTGAAGGCCACCGTACGCGTCGTGGTGGAAGGGTTGTCGCTGCTGTTGGTGTACGTGATGCTCCGCAGTGCCGCTTCGTACTGAGCCACCGTCGCGGTGCCAGAGAGCGTCAGCGTGCCGCTGCCGGCGTTCCATACCCCGCTGATGCCGTTCTGATCGACGAAGGCCAATACATCTTGACCGTTGGCGTAGTTCCCCGTGATCTGGACCACCGCCGATTCCAGGTTCGTGTCATCGACATCGCTCAGGGCCAGCGTCGAGGTGATCGCCACCGCGCCGTCGTTTTCCGTGTAAGCGAGTGCGCTGCCTTCGATCGATGCTTCCAGCGGGGCGTCGTTGACGTTGCTGATCGTCCAGTTGAACGTACTGCTGGTCGTCGTTCCTGCGCCGTCGTCGACGGTGAAATCAAAACTGTCCGATGAAGTTTGGCTGCCATCGTGATCGTAGGTGATCAGCCCCGCATCGATGTCGGCCTGGGTGAAGGTATCATTGACGTTCAACGCAACGCCGAGACGGTACAACGTCCCGTTGGTCGGCACCGCATCGACGGTGTAGACCAACTGCGTGTCCGTGTTGTCCACATCGGTGGTCTCCAACATCGCCGTGGTCACGGTGTTGCCCACGGAGCCTTCCGGGACCGTGTCGCCGGTGTTGGTCGCGAGCACCTGTTCATCATTGACCGCCGTGATATCGACGTTGACCGTGCCGATCGTTTGATCGGTTCCGCCGCCGCTGCCGGTGTTGCCGCCGTCGTTGACGACCACTTGGATCGTGTCGGCGTCATTGCCGAAGGTGTGTGGCGTGCCGTGCAAGTACTGAATGTTGGCCGGCGTATCCAGGAACGTGTTCAAGTCCGCCAGCGTGCCGGTCAGGGCCAATGTTCCCGTACCAGATCCGCCGACAGTCACCCCGCCTCCGGTCGAAGCCGACAGGTCACCGCCGGTCGAGGTGGTGAGCGTGACGGTCAGGTTGCCGCCGTTCTCATCGAGGTCCGCCAGGTTCAGCGCCGACAGATCGACGTTGCTGCTGACGTCTTCGGTCACCGTGATGTCGCTCGCCAGTCCGGCGCCTGTCGGATCGTCATTGGTCGCCGCGATCGAGATGTCGCGGGTTTGTGTGTTCGAATCCACGTCTCCGTCGTTGACCGTGAAGGCCACCGTCCGTGTCGCCGTGGACGGGTTATCGCTCGTGTTGGTGTACGTGATGCTCCGCAGTGCCGCTTGGTACTGGGCGATCGTCGCGGTGCCAGTCAGGGTCAGCGTGCCGGCGCCCGCATTCCAAACCCCGCTGATGCCGTTTTGGTCCACGAACGTCAGCACGTCTTGGCCGTTGGCGTAGTTCCCCGTGATCTGGACCACCGCCGATTCCAGGTTCGTGTCGTCGACGTCGCTCAGCGCCAGCGTCGAGGTGATCGCCACCGCGCCGTCGTTTTCCGTGTAAGCGAGTGTGCTGCCTTCGATCGATGCTTCCAGCGGGGCGTCGTTGACGGCGGTGACGGTGAAGTTGAACGTTCCCGTCGCCGGTGTCGCGCCGTCTTCCCCTCCGTCGGCCAATGAGAAACTGAACGCATCGCTCGCGGTTTCGCTGCCGTCGTGGTCGTAGGTCACGTCGCCGGCATCGATGTCGGCTTGAGTGAAGGTGTCGTTCAATCCCAAGGCACCGAATCCGGCCAGGGACAGCGTGCCGTTGTCGGTCACGTCGGTAATCGTGTACGTCAACCCCGCG
Source organism: Stieleria neptunia (assembly GCF_007754155.1). NCBI lineage: Bacteria > Pseudomonadati > Planctomycetota > Planctomycetia > Pirellulales > Pirellulaceae > Stieleria > Stieleria neptunia. The sequence continues at coordinate 9,713,758 of NZ_CP037423.1, forward strand.
CCGCTGTCGTCGACGTCACCTTCGTTGAGCATCGCCGTGGTAATCGCCGTCCCGGTCGAGCCTTCCAGCACCGTCGTTCCGGTATTGGTGGCGACGGTCGGCGCGTCGTTCAAGTCATTGACGTTGACGGTGAGTGTTTCGTCGTAATAGTTCAATGCGGAGTCCGTCACGCGAACGGTCACACTGTAGGACGATTTGGATTCGTAGTCCAGGATTCCGTCGTCGAGTACCAGTTCGTCGCTCGAGACGCCTCCGATGGAGAAGTTCGCTGCGTCGGCGCCGCCGACAATCGAATAAGTGAAGGTCTCGCCCGCATCGACATCCGAAGCGGTCAACGTGGCGACGCTGACTCCGCCGGAGGTGTCGGTGAATTCATTGACCGAAGGGCTATTGGGCGCGATATCGGTGGGCGACTGGTTGTTCGGAAATGCCGCGATGGCGGTGATTTTCTCGGCTCCGGCACTCAATCCGATGTCCGAACCGTCCATCAGCAGAGCTGCCGTGGCGGCACCATTGCCTGCTCCGGCAACCAATGTGGTCTGCGTGACCGACAAGGCAACCATGTCGTGCTTTTTGACGGCAAGCGTGTTGCTGCCGACGTCCGAATCGCGTTCGACCGAGACGACGATCGTCCCCGCCAGAATGGTATGCCCGCCGACGATCGTGTTGGTCTCATAGAGTTCGACGCCGTTGATTTTTTCGGAGAAACCGAGGTTGGTATCGGAGCCATCGAGCAGCGTCTGCAGCGTGCCACTTGTCGTTCCCACACCAACATCGGTCGTTTCAAACAACAACAAAGACGTGTCCAGCCCGACCGCATCGGTGGTCAGCAAGAAATCACCGGCTTGCAGCGTGGTGTCTCCGACTGTCGTGTTTTGTTCGACCAGCGAGATCCCTCGCACGTCGGCACCAACCGGATCCTCCAACAACAGATAGAAACTGCCCGATGAATAGTCGCCAGCCGTGTCGGCACGGAACACGATGACGTCATTCGCCGTGATCGCCAGCGTGTTGGTGCTGACCAGCGTTTCGTTGTCCCTGGTCGAAAACAGCACGTCGCCTTCGAGCAGATTGAAGTTGGAGCTGCCAACTTGGAGATCAGCGGTGACGTAGTGCAGCGCGTCGATCTTGGTGTCACCGCCGAAGGTGTCGAGATTGAACACCGACGTCGCGGTTCCGGAGGTCGTCCCGCTGACCGGTTCCAGCAACAGGTCCGGGTCGCCCAGGCGGAGTACTTCTCCGGCGGTCCAGGAGTTGAGGCCCGCGGCACCTTTGGAATTCACGTCACCGTCGGTGCTGAACCAAAACGCGGTGTCGTTGGCGGCGGCCACGAATTCCGGTGGGTTCTGATCCCACAGGAACACGAAGGGCTGAACAGTCGTTTCGCCCGTGTTGTTTTCGACTTCATTGCGTTCGCTCCAACTCGATCCGTCCCACAACGGATTGTTCAGGTCTCCTCCCGCATCGAGCGCGGTCAGCATGATCTGATTCGTTTCGGGACGACTGGTCAGCGTGAGCGTCCGCACATCATCTTTAAGATCGACTCCTTGTGTCTCCGCTGACCAGCCTCCGCCGCTGTCCCAGGTGCGATAACTAAAGCGGTTGTGGTTCTCGGAATACACGGCCAACAGATCACCCGACTGGGATTCAAACGCGACGGCGACACTCAGGAAGGTGTTGTCGTTCTCCGCCGTGGATGCGAGCAGTTTGTCGCCCCAGGTGCTTCCGTCCCAGACGGCCAGCCAGGTTTCGTTGTTGGCGGTATGGGCGGCAAAGGCGATCCGATCCGAGTTCGGGTCCGAAGCCACGTTGGTCCAGGTCACTTGTCCCGTCACACCACCGGGCGGTGTGATCGATTGTTGGGCAGACCAGGTACCGCCGTCCCAAACGCGATACAAAGCGTTGGCGGTGTTGTCGCCGTAGACCACCATCGCGTCGCCGCTTTGGGATTCGTAGGTCACGAAGACTTCGGTGTTGCTGGTTCCGGCGGTCGTGGTCAGGGTTTGAGCATTCCCCCAGGCGTTGCCGTCCCAGACCAGGGCGTAATCCTGGTTGGCGGCGTTGCTAACGACCAGCACCATTTCATCGGATCCGACATCGGAAGCGAAACGCATCTGCTCGGCTTCGCCCGCGAGCGGTGTGCTAATTGTGTTGGTTGCCGACCACGCCGTTCCGTTCCAAACCCGATAGGACAGTCCGTCGGTGCCCGTCGTGCCGTTGTTCCAGACCAGCACGGCATCCCCGCTGATCGATTCGTACTCGATGGCGAATCCCCACTTGGTGGAGTCGGAGACGGTGGCAAAATCATTGAAGGTAAAGGCCGTCCAGCTGGAGCCGTCCCACATTTGGCCGCTCAAATTGCCGGCTGCGTCCACGCCGATGACAATCTTTTCGTCTCGGTCGGGTGACTCCGCTCCATCGATGACGCGCCACGGACCGCCGATGTCGGCAGTGTTGACTTCGATACTGAAATCGTTGCCGTTGAAATCGGCGGCCAGCGGAGTCGACACGCCGTTTTCCGACCAGATCACGGTGGAGGGACCGTCGAATGAGGTGTCGGTGACGTTCAACACCGTCACACTGATCGTCTGGACGGTACTGCCTGTCGTTCCGTCACTGGCGGTGACCTGGACTTCGTAGATGTTGTCACCCTCGACGTCCAATGGATTTTCGTAGTCGGGCGGACTGATGAACGTTAAGACGCCGGAGTTGGTATCGATCGAGAAAAAGGCCTGATCGGCGCCTCCGCTGATCGAATACGTCGGCGTGGCAGCTTCGGGGTCCGTGGCGGTGACCGTCAACACAGCAGTCTGATTCTCGTCCACCGCGACGGTGTTGGGTGACGTGATGAGCGGATCATCGTTGACGGGCGTGACGGTGAAGTTGAAGGTTCCCGTCGCCGGGGTCGCCCCGTTTTCCCCGCCGTCGGCCAGTGAGAAACTGAACGCGTCGCTGGTGGTTTCGCTGCCGTCGTGGTCGTAGGTGACGTCACCGGCGTCGATGTCGGCTTGCGTAAACGTGTCGTTCAGCCCCAACGCGCCAAACCCGGCCAGGTACAGCGTACCGTTGTCGGTCACGTCGGTGACGGTGTAGGTCAATCCCACCCCGCCGTCGTCGACGTCGCCTTCGTTGAGCATCGCGGTCGTGATCGCGGTGCCGGTCGCACCTTCGAGCACCGTCGTACCGGTGTTGGTCGCGACCGTGGGCGCATCGTTGACGGCCGCGATCGAGATGTCGCGCGTCTGCGTGTTAGAATCCAAGTTGCCGTCGTTGACGGTAAAGGCGACGGTCCTGGTCGCCGTGGACGGATTGTCGCTGGTGTTGGTGTAGGTGATGCTGCGCAGTGCGGTTTCGTACTGAGCGATGGTCGCCGTTCCCGTCAGCGTCAGCGTTCCGCTGCCGGCGTTCCAGACACCGCTGATGCCGTTTTGATCGACGAAGGTCAGCACATCCTGTCCGTTGGCATAATTGCCGGTGATTTGCACGACGGCCGATTGCAGATCGGTGTCGTCGCTGTCGCTCAGGGCCAGAGTGGACGTGATTGCAATCGCGCCATCATTTTCAGTATAGGCCAGTGTGCTGCCTTCGATCGATGATCCCACGGGGGCAACCGGAGCAAGGTACTGGACGCTCAACTCGGGTCGCAACGAGGCACTGGCCTCTTCCGAACTGTCGAAGTCGAATCCGTTGGAATTGTCGTTAAACAACGCCCAACCGTGATTCGTGCTTCCGTCGGACCAGGTTTGTAGCGCGTCCTCCAAACCGGTGATCGTGTACCATCCAGTTGTGCTCAGATCCGTGACCGATCCGTCTGCCACTGCGACGTACTCGGTGCCCGACTGTAGTCCGCTGCCGAGCGAGTTGTAGGTCGAGGATTCGCTCCAGGAAGTCAGCATTTCATGAAGGGATAATGTCCCGGCAGCGTCGCCCGTAGTGACGCCGTTGATCGTCAGGCTCGCCGACACGATGGTCGAGCCGAGCGGGATTTGCCCGGGACCATTGCCAAAAAGACTATCAAATTGAATCAATCCGACACTCTCAAATCCGTTGGCGTGGTCGTCATCGACGGCAATTGAAGCATCGTTGCCGTACGACGTGTCGGGCGAATCGCCGTTGAAACTGGTGTCCTGTGTTCCGGTATAGCCTCCGACCCCCTCGCGGAACGACGTGCTTTCGTAGGACATCGAGTTGATCGACACCCCGGCGGCGGCCCAGTTGTCGCTGCCGCTCCAGGTCCAGTCCATCACCACCGAGGCGGCGCCGGCTTCGGTGCTGCCGCCGCCGTTGATGTCGGGCCCGCCGATCAGATCCCAGGCTTCCGTTTGGCCGGCACCCGGAACGAGATCGTAGTTAGTGGAATCGTCTACCGCGATGGCCGCAAACACCAGGTCGTCGGTCGCCGAACTGACGGTGACCGATCCGCTGCCTCCAACCCCTGATCCGGAGGCGAAGGTCCCCAGCGGATTGAATTTGTCGACGCCGGTAAACGTCATCACGCCCGCCGTGTTGCCATCGGAGGTGCCGGTGAGATTGATGTCAACGTTGTACGTACCGACATCGGGTGCGACCAGCGACCAAATTTCGACACGGGCGTCGCCGTCGACACGTGTCCCGACCAGACTGAGCGAATCGCCGTTGTAGGTGATTGACGAAACTTGATCCGCACCGGCCAAGTTGATCGAGACGCCGACCAGCATCAAGCGATCGGAACCGGAGGTGGTGTGCGAGACGACGAAATCGCTGCCGCTGCTGGTACCCGTTGAGGTCGCGTCCACCGCCGCCGCGAAGACATGTTGCCATGCATGCTGCGTTTGCGAATCAAACGCGATTTGGGTCTCGATCGAACCGACCGCGTACTCCAGGTCCCAGTCGCCGCCGAGCGATTGATGCCCGGTTAAATCGTCGCTGGCCGCGACATCGCAATCGCAGACCGCGGCCAACATCTCAATCAACTCGCGTCCAGAATCGGTGGACGCCAAATCGCATCCATAGATCAGCAGATCGGCGTCCGCGTCGAGTGCGTTTTGCCACCCGGCGATCGAACCGGCATGAGCGATCGCGGTGTTCTGGTCCAGTCGCGTGTCGCCGAGTTGGATTCCGTCCCCATCGCCGTGGCTGAGGATGTGGATCGCATCCACGCCAGACAACTCCGCCAGGGTCTGTGAGATTTGGGCGATCCCGTTTTCGTCAGCAGACAGACGAACGATCACCCACTGCGTGCCGTCAGCCGACGGGTCGCGCAGCCCCGCCAGCAGCGTCTCGGCGTCCTCCACGCCAGCGTCGACGAAGACAACTTCCAGCGGGCGTGACGGATCAAATTCTGGCGTGTCGACCCGATCGTTTGATTCGACGTGATCCGGTGCTGCGTCGGCTGAGTCGAAGTGATCAACGCCGAACAACGCGTCCGAAGCAGCGACTGATCCCGATTCGAGCATCTGGCCCATCAACGCGTCAAGCAGTTCGACATCCCGATGAACGGGCGCATCACCAGCATCGAGACCGTCTGCACTAAGCAGAATTCGGTCTTCCAACTGGTAGAAGTCAAAAACGCGTTCGTTCTTTTGAACAGGCAAAGTCGGGGATCCAATCGAACACAACGGGACCGGTGAAAACGAAACCTTGCGTCCTCCGGGACGCTCGCGATTCACCTCTCCAACCTACGCCGGGCGGCGGATCGTTGGGCAAGGATCGGTCGTGTCGGGAATCGATGCAGGAAAACAGCCATCTCGCTTTGACGCGACCGTAACGATCACTCCAATCTGGACGCTTTTGCATGTGAATTTCTCGCACACCGCAGTCTGTGACAGCGGCCTTCACTTTCCCCGTCTCAACAGCGCGTCGAGCCCCTCATCCGGCGCGGCCCCGACGCTGCGATAGGCCGACAGCATCGCGATCGGATCGATGAATCGCCATGCCGGCAAGCTCGACGCAAACACCGTCATCAGTGCGCCACCCCGCAAGGCCCAAAACACATATCCGATCGAAAAAATACTCATGCTCGCGCCGGCGGCGCCCACGTAGACCAGGATCGGAGTTTCTGGCTGCTGTTCCAAATCATCCCACTGGGTCCAAAGGATGGCTTGTCGGATGTCCTGTTGAAGCAAACGCTCCAGTTGCGTCGACTCGAACGAAGACAACCTTCCGGCGGACACCTGATTGTCGGAGACTCCGTAGGCGTGAAAAAGCCGTCCCTCTGCACCGCCGTACGCTTCGTCAGGTCCGCCAGCGTTGGCGGCCGCTTCGTTCCCCCGACCGCTATTCCGTTCCGTTCGTGCGGCTGCGCCCGATGCGGTTTGGATTGCCGTGGCATCGCTGCCGGCAGATTCGTCGCTTTGCGACTCGTCAGACGATTCACTTTCGGACAAGGGATCCGATCCGTCCTCCGATTCGGCTTGGCTGTCTGCCGTTGTTACAGGTTGTGAGTCCGGTGTCGAATCGGAATCAGGGTCAGCCAGCGGCGAGTGCCCCGGCGCGAGAAGCACCTCAATCGTCACCTCGACCGTACCGCTGACCAGCGTACCATCGGTCACCGAATAGAAAAACGAATCTTGTCCAAAGAAGCCGGTGTTCGGCGTGTAAGTGAACCCGCCGCCGGGCTGCAACGAAAACGTTCCATGGCTCGGTCCGGCCACAAGGATCGTCGACATCGTATACCCATCGATATCCGTGTCATTAAAAATCACTCCCGGATCGGCCACCGACAACGTCGCGGCGGGATTGACGGTGTAGGCATCCGCGGTGGCAACGGGAGCATCGTTGATGGCGGTGATCGTCACGTTCACCGTTGCGGTGTCGGTGCCGCCGTTGCCGTCATCCACTTGGTAGGCGAACGTATCAATCGCCGTTTGCCCCGACGCGAGGTAATTGAATGTGTCGTTGGGGTCATACAGAAAATCGCCACCGACTTCGACCGTCAACAGTGCCCCGGACGGTAGGATCAACATCGAACCGACGTTGGCCCCGCTGCCGTTGACCTGGGTGACGGTCAGCGGATCGCTCTCTCCATCGAGATCATTGCCTAGGATTCCATCGGCGACATTGATGTTCAGGACCGTGTCTTGGTTCGTCAGATAGCCGGTCCACTGGGGCCCGACCGTGCCGGCCCCGCCGTCGATCAGCGTGCCCGTGTTGGCATTGGCCGTCAAGTCAGCGGTACTCGCCCCCCTCCCTTCATCAAAGCTCCAGTAACCCATCAAGCCCGTTTCGGTTCCGGCCAAGGGTTGGTCGAGAGTGGTGCGAATTTCGTTTTGGGTTCTGGCAACGTTCCAGAGCCGAACTTCGTCGATCTCTCCGGAAAAATACTGGCCGACGGGGTTGTTTTGTCGGCCGCCGACGATGAAGTCATCCTTCGTTGCGTGGGCATCACCGATGCTGCCCGATCCGTAATACGTTTCGACCAGGTTGCCGTTGACGAAGGTGCTCATCGTGCCGTTGTCATAGACCACTGAAACGTGGGTCCATTCGTTGAGCGGAATAACATAGCCCGTGTCGTGCCAGACCCAACCGGGGTTGGTGTTTGCAACCGCCCACAGCAGATTGCCGCTCGAAGTCATGCCGATTTCGTACTCGCCTTCTCGATTCAAGACGATGCTGTAAGCGGCGGGATACGCGTCGGGTCGAATCCGGGCTTCCATCGTCAGATAATCGTCGACTTCCAACACTGCACCCGCGCCCATGTTCACCGCGTCATCGATGCCGTCGAAATTCAGCCCATGGTGGTCGTCGACTGCGATCGGGTCATCATCGACCGCCGTCACCGAGATCGACTTCTGTGACAAGTTGCTCGTGCCACCGTCGCCATCGGTCACGGCGAAGTCGATCGTTCGCAGCGACGGGGAGGGATCGTCCGAAACGTTGAAATAGCTGACGCGACGTCCCACTTCCTGCGCGATCGAGGGTGTGCTGTTGCCATTGAACGTGATCACCAGCGGCGCCGCCCCGCTGCCACCGGCGAACGTCGCGACCTGTGTACCGCTGTGATAGACCCCCGTGCCCAGCAAGGTGATCGCACCGCCGGGCGCAATCGTCAATCGATCGTTTGCGGATGCGCCCGCCGAAATCGTGACCGTCAACTGGCCGCCGTTAAAATCAACCGAATCCACATCCGAGATCGTCAACAGCGAATCCACGACCGTCGCGACGGCGTCTTCCGCGTAGGCCGCAGTGCCTGCGGACGTACCGGTGACGGGTGCATCGTTTACATCGGTCACAGTCAGGCTGGCGGTTTCCGATGCGCTACTGAATTCCGTGACACCACCGCGAATCGAGGCGTCGACTTTGGTTCCGTGCGTCCCGCCGGTTTGATCCCAGCCGTAAAAATCAAAGCTCGCCGTCGTGCCCGATTCCCCGTTGGGTATGAAACGTACGCGGTCGACCGCCCGTAACAGCAAGGCCGAAGTATCGGAAACGCTGCCGACCGCCGCCCAGGACGATCCGCCGTCGGTGGAATACTCCCACGTGCCGTTGCCGCTGGATAGTGAACGGATCGCGACGCCTTCGACTGCCCCGATGTCAACGTCGGTGACGCGGTCGCCGCCGGCGCTCAGCAAGACGCTGGCGACCGTATCGCCCGAATTGGTCAGTTCGTCTTCGGTGATGGACGTCAGCGTCATCGTGCCGCTATTGTCCAGCACCGGTGCGTCATTGACATCCGTTACCGTGATCGAGGCAACTTCGCTGGCGACACTGTAGGGCGTGGTCGCACCGTTGATGGAGGTGTCGGCGGTGGTGCCCGCGGTTCCGGTCGCCTGGTCCCAAGCCCGGAACGTGACCGTGGGTGGCGTTCCATTTTTGGCATCGGGAACAAATCGCAGCAGATCATTCTCGCGCAACAGCAGCGCCGACGTGTCCGACACGGTTCCGACGTCCGACCACGTCGATCCGCTGTTGATCGAGTACTGCCAATGACCGTTGCCGTCATCCGTCGCGGTCACCGCAATCCCTTCGACCGGTCCAAAATTGACGTCCGTGATGCGATCACCGCCGGCGCTGGCAATGATCGAAGCCACGGTATCGCCGACGTTGGTGACTTGATCCTCGGTGATCGTCGTCAGCGTCATGGCACCGGAATTGTCCAGGATCGGGGCGTCGTTGACCAACAGTGACGCGGTGTCAGTGGCAATCGAAAATGCGGTCGTCGTTCCGTTGACCGATGCATCGGCCAACGCTCCATTGACACCGGACGTTTGATCCCAGCCACGGAACGTGATAGCCGAGGCGATCTGGCCGTTGTAATCCGGGTCCGGCTGGAAATAGAGTCGTGTGTTTGCGTCGGCGGCAAGCAGTCGTGCCGAGTTGTCGCTGACCGCCCCGAGCGGATTCCAATTGGCCCCGTTGTCGACCGAATAAAACCACGATCCGTTGGCGGTGTCGGCTGCCGTCACGGCGATCCCCAGCAGCGCCCCGATGTCAACGTCGATGATGTTGTCGACTTGACCGGACGGTGAATTGAAATCCACCAGTGAGGTGATCAACGTGCCGACGGCGCCGACCGGCGCCGGGGCATCTTCGTATTGGCCGTCCAGCAAGGGGCTCTCGGTGGAATCCAGAACCGGCGCGTCATTGACATCGGTCACCGTGATCGAAGCGACTTCGGTTGCCGCGCTGAAGGGCGTCGCGCCGCCATTGCTGGAAGCGTCGACCACGGTCCCGGCCACTCCAGACGCCTGATCCCACGCCCGAAACGTCACCGTCGGCGCGGTGCTGTTCTCCGCATCAGGGACGAAACGCAACAAGTCACTGTCTCGCAGCAGCAGTGCCGAAGTGTCCGAAACGCTCGGGACGCTCGACCAGTTGGTGCCGCCGTCGAGCGAATACTGCCAGCTTCCGTTTCCGTTGTTGGTCGCGATCAATGCGATCCCTTCGACCGCGCCGGGATTCACATCACTGATGCGGTCCCCGCCGGCGCTGGCGATGATCGCCGCCACGGTGTCACCTGCGTTGGTCACCTCATCTTCGCTGATCGTCGTCAGTGTCATCGCCCCGCTGTCGTCCAAGACCGGAGCGTCGTTGACCAACTGAGACGCGGTGTCGGTCGCGGCGGAAAATGCAGTCGTCGTCCCATTGATCGACGCATCGGCCAAGGAACCGTTGCCGCCCGACGTTTGATCCCAGGCGCGGAACGTCAGCGCACTGGCGATCTCGCCGGTGTAACCGGGGTTGGGTTGAAAATAGACACGTGTGTTCGCATCATCCGCCAGCAATCGAGCCGAGCTGTCGCTGACCGCTCCCATCGCGATCCAGTTCGCTCCATCATCGATCGAATAGAACCAGGATCCGTTGCTCGCATCGACGGCGGTTACCGCGATCCCCAAGACCGAACCGCCGTCCACATCGGTGACGTTGTCGAGTTCACCGGACGGCGTCGCGTCGTCGACCAACGCCGTGATCAACGTGCCCACCGCACCAACCGGTCCAGGTGCATTCTCGAGCACGCCCTCCATTTCCGGGCTGGCGGCGGAGTTCAGGACGGGGGAATCATTGACGCTGGTGACGGTGATGTCAGCGGTTTCAATCGAACTGCTGAATGCCGATCCGCCACCATTGGCGGACGCGTCGTCCTTCGTTCCGAAGGTACCGCTGGTTTGATCCCAGGCCCGAAAATCAAAACTGGCCGTGGTTGCGTTGCGGCCATCGGGGACAAACCGAACCAGATCCGTGGCTCGTAGCAGCAGCGCGGAACTGTCCGAGACCGTGCCGACGGCCAGCCAGGTGCTGCTGCCGTCGGTCGAGTATTCCCAGTGACCGTTGCCGTCGGCGGTCGACGTGACCGCAATCCCTTCCAACGATCCCGAGTCGATGTCGGTCACCCGATCGCCACCGGCGCTGGCGATGATCCAAGCCACGGAGTGTCCGGCGTTGGACGATTCGTCTTCGTTGATCGTGCTCAACGTCATCGTGCCGGTGTTGTCCAGCATCGGAGCATTGTTGTTGCTGACTGTCAGGTTCGACGACAACTCGGATGTCGCGTTGGTCGTCAAATCCGTCGCCGTCGCCGAGATGACTTCACCGATCGCGACCGCCGACCCCAGCGTCGGACTGAACGATGCGTCTCCCGTTCCGTCGGCCGTGACGTTCACGAAGCCGAGGAAACGCTGGCCTTCGCCATGGCCGCTCGCGTCACCCGTCGCATTGGCAAAAAACTCAACTCGGAACGAGCGACCCGGCGTCGAGGCCAACGTTCCAACGATCGTCGTCGAGGGTCCCGATGAAGCCGCCGTGAGAACAGGGAAATTTTGCAGATCGTTGGCCCCCGAATCTAAATCCGGCGTCGGCGTCAATTCGCCGTCATTGGCCGTGACACCGTCGCCCCCCAGATCGATCGCCAAACCGCCGTTGGAATGAATCGCATTGCCGAGGATCGAGTTTCCCGTCCCCGACGCGTCAACCTGAACACCGTCACCGGTGTTGAATCCGATCACATTGCCTTGGCCGGCCCCCGTCCCACCAATCGTGCTGCCGTCGCCCGAGACAACCATCCCCTCACCTCCGTTGGCCAAGGCGCTCAATCCGGTCGCATCGGTACCGATCAAATTACCCTGCACCACGGTGCCGCTGACTCCGGCACCGATCTCAATCCCGTCATCGTCGTTTCCCGCGATCAGGTTGCGGTCGGCGACGGCCGCGCTGCCGATCGTGTTGTTGTTGGCAACGACCGTGATTCCGTCTTGCCAATTGCCCCGATCGGCGGTGCCACCGCTGTCGGTGCCGATGAAGTTGCCGAGGATCGAATTGCCGCTGCTGGCGATTTGGATTCCGCCGAGTTCGAACCGGTTGATCACCAATCCCTTGATGGTGCTGCCGTCGCTTCCCGCGCCGAGGTTCAGACCGAACGTTGATCCGGCGGCGGTTCCGTCGAGCTGGATCTGCAGCACCGCGTCGTCACCAACCGACATTGTGTTGACCGATGATCCCGATTGGGTGTAGCCGTCGATGATGACCGCGTCCGTGATGGTCGGTAGCGCGGTGGACAGTGCAATCGAATGCAGCCCCGGGCCGGTGATGTTGAAATCAATGGTGTCCAGACCCGACGATGCGTTGGCATCCAGAATGGCCTGGTGCAACGACCCGGCGCCGGTGTCGTTCACGTTGGTGACCGTAAACGTCGCCAACGCGCCGGCCCAGTTCTGTTGGATCTGGCCGTTGAACGCGACAGACGTCTCGATCGCGCCAAACGCGTATTCCAAGTCCCAATCGCCGCCACGTGCTTGATGCCCCGTCACATCGTCGCTGGCCGCAACATCGCAGTCACACAGAATGGCGATCGAATCTACCAAAGCACGTCCGTCATCGGATGCGGCCAAGTCGCATCCATACAGCAACAAGTCGGCGTCAGCATCCATGGCGCCTCCCCACGAAGCGATCTCGCCGGCATAGGCCGAGATCGTCTCGGCGTCCAAACGCACGTTGCCAAGCTGCAACCCCTGACGGTCGCCGTGGCTGACCAGATGGACTGCGTCGACGCCGGAGAGTTGGCCGAGCGTTTGCGTGATCTGGCTGACCCCGTCGTCGTCCGATGACAGACGAACGACCCACCACTGCGTTCCACCGACCGACTGGTCGCGGAGTCCGGCCAACAGCGATTCGGCGTCCTCCACCCCTTCATCGACAAACACGACTTCCAGCGGGCGCGACGGATCGAAACGCGGTGCTTCTGTCGACTCGCCTACAATCGATAGATCCGGTTGGGCGGAAGCAATCTCGCTGACAGGCGAACCGATGAACTCGTTCGATGCGTCTGCCTGGCCCGATGCGAGCATCTGCTCCAACATCGCGTCCAGGATCTCGACGTCCGCCGGCGTATCCCAAACACCCTCTCCAGAACCCTCCGCACTGAGCAGTATTCTCTCTTCCAGCAAGTAGAAGTCGAATACGCGTCGGGGGTTCTTCACGGTCAATGCTTCGTCCCGGGCTATCACTGAGGCGTCGACAAATGCACATCGCCCTCACACTTATCGGCGAACGTCCTCCAAAGGTAGGGCACGAAGTGGTTGAATTGAGCTTGGCCCCCGGTGGAAATCTCCGATGCGGGACAACCCCAATGGCAGATCTTGTCGATCGCAGCGATCCGCCCAATGGTACGGATTGCAACTCGAGCTGGGCGCCCTTGAAGGCAGCTTGTGCGGGGGAACGAGCCAACAACAGATTTCGGCTCGTGCTTTACTTGCCGCTGCCCAGCATCGATTCCAATCCTTCGTCCGTTTTCAGCAGTGAACTGCGATAGGCCGAGAGCATCGCGATCGGGTCAATGAACCGCCATGCCGGAAGGCTCGATGCGAACACCGACATCAAGGCGCCTCCACGCAATGCCCAGAACACATAGCCGATCGAAAACACGCTCATCCCCGCACCGGCAGCCCCCACCATCACCGTGATGGGAGACTGTTCTTGCTCTTGGTAGTCGTCCCACTGTGTCCAAACGATGGCTTGCTGCAAGTCTTGGTGCAGCAAGCGTTCGAGTTGCTCGAGCTCCGGCGAATAGGACAGAACAAGATTTGCCGGGTTCTGAACCGTCGTGTAGGCCGCAAAGAGTCGCTGTTCTGACTCCCTCAACTCGTCGGCCGTGCGTTCCGCCAGCCCCCGATCGGCCGGGGCATTTAACGGTCCTTCTCCCGCCCCCACCTGTGAAGAAGGCGGCACCGCAACAGCCGATGAACCGCCTCCGTCGCCGGAATCACTCGTCTCACTCTCATCGGCCGAGCTCTCGGTTTCCGTCTCCAGTTCCGACTCCGATTCGGACTCGGTCAACGAATCCGGGTCAGATGTCTCATCCGTCACGTCTTCGTCCTCCGAAACCGGATCGGACGTGCCGGTAGCGGACGTGGCGAGAGGGACTTCAATGACAACTTCAGCAACGTTGCTCGATAACGTTCCGTCGGTGACCTGATAGAAAAAGGAATCTTGACCGAAAAATCCAACGTTCGGAGTGTAGGTAAAACCGCTGCCCGGGTCGAACGAGAACGTGCCGTTGGTCGGCCCGGTCACCAACACGATGGCCAACGCGTCACCGTCGATGTCGGTGTCGTTGAAAATCACGCCGCTCGTGCTGACCGACAGCGTTTCACCTATCTTCACGGTAAAGCTCTCGCCGATGGCGGTCGGTGCTTCGTTCACATCGGTAATACTAATGCTGATCACCTGGGTCACGCTCGATCCATCCGTGCTGGTCGCGCGAACCGTGATGTTGGCGTTCGACGCCGATTCAAAGTCCAGGCCGCCGGCAACGGTGACCACGCCGCTGGAACCGTCGATTGCAAATTGACCGCCCGCGTCGTCGTCGAGTGAATACGACACGCTGTCCGTCGCATCGCCGTCACTGGCAAACGCAGTCACTCCCACCACACTGCCGACCGCCGCATCTTCGGCGACGGTATTGGCGGACGGATCAGAATCGACCAGCGCGGAAATCGCGTTGTCGTTGACGGGGGTCACCGTGATGACGAAGGTCCCGACGACGACCGTCGCACCGTCTTCACCGCCATCGGCAAGCGTAAACCCAAAGCTGTCACCGATGGTCTCGCTGTCGTCGTGGCTGTACGTGACGTCTCCGTTATCCAAATCCGCCTGAGTGAAGGAATCACCGAGCGAGAGCGTCCCGAATCCCGCCAACGTCAGCGTCCCGTTGTCGACGTCGTCCGTGACGGTGTACGTCAATCCCGTGGAAGTGTCATCAGGATCACTGCCGGCGAGCATCCCCGAATTAATCGCGGTTCCCGTCGATCCTTCGGCAACCGTCATCCCTGTGTTGCTCACCAAATTCGGTGAGTCATTGACTCCGGTGATGTCGACGTTGACCGTGCCGATCGTCTGATCCGTTCCGCCGCCGCTGCCGGTGTTGCCGCCGTCGTTGACGACCACTTGGATCGTGTCCGCATCATTGCCGAAGGTGTGTGGTGTGCCGTGCAAGTACTGAATGTTCGCCGGGGCGTCCAAGAACGTGTTCAAATCGGCGAGCGTCCCGGTCAACGTCAGTGTTCCCGTTCCCGATCCGCCCACCGTCACTCCGCCACCGGTCGATGCCGACAGGTCTCCACCGGTCGAAGTCGACAGCGTGACGGTCAAGTTGCCGCCGTTGTCATCCAGGTCACTTAAGTTCAGCGCCGACAGATCGACGTTGCTGCTGACGTCTTCGGTCACCGCGATGTCGCTCGGCAGTCCGGCGCCCGTCGGATCATCGTTCGTCGCCGCGATCAAAATGTCACGGGTCTGCGTGTTGGAATCCACGTCTCCGTCGTTGACCGTGAAGGCAACCGTACGTGTCGCCGTGGAAGGGTTGTCGCTGCTGTTGGTGTACGTGATACTCCGCAGTGCCGCTTCGTACTGCGCCACCGTCGCGGTTCCCGTTAAAGTCAGCGTGCCGCTGCCGGCATTCCAAACCCCGCTGATGCCGTTTTGGTCGACAAACGTCAGCACATCCTGTCCGTTGGCGTAGTTGCCAGTGATTTGGGCCACCGCCGATTCCAAGTTCGTGTCATCCACATCGCTGAGAGCCAATGTGGAGGTGATCGCCACCGCGCCGTCATTTTCGGTGTAAGCCAGCGTGCTGCCTTCGATCGCTGCTTCCACCGGGGCATCGTTGACGTTGCTGATCGTCCAGTTGAACGTGCTGCTGGTCGACGCTCCCGCGCCGTCGTCGACGGTGAAATCGAAACTGTCCGATGAAGTTTGGCTGCCATCGTGGTCGTAGGTGATCAACCCCGCATCGATGTCGGCTTGGGTGAAGGTGTCGCTGACGTTCAACGCTGCACCAAGACGGTACAGCGTCCCGTTGGTCGGCACCGCATCGACGGTGTAAACCAACTGTGAGTCCGTGTTGTCGACATCGGTGGTTTCCAGCATCGCGGTGGTCACGGTGTTGCCGATGGAACCTTCCGGGACCGTGTCACCGGCGTTGGTCGCGAGCACCTGTTCGTCGTTGACCGCGGTGATGTCGACGTTGACCGTGCCGATCGTCTGATCCGTTCCGCCGCCACTGCCGGTGTTGCCGCCATCGTTGATGACGACTTGGATCGTATCGGCATCGTTGCCGAAGGTATGCGGTGTGCCGTGCAGGTACTGGACGTTCGCCGGGGTATCGAGGAACGTGTTCAAATCGGCAAGCGTGCCGGTCAGGGTCAGTGCACCCGTGCCAGATCCGCCGACCGTCACTCCGCCTCCGGTCGAAGCCGTCAGATCGCCACCGGTCGAAGTCGACAGCGTGACCGTCAGGTTGCCGCCGTTCTCATCCAAGTCCGCCAGGTTCAGCGCCGACAGGTCGACGTTGCTGCTGACGTCTTCGGTCACCGTGATGTCACTCGGCAGGCCGGCGCCCGTCGGATCGTCGTTGGTCGCCGCGATCGAGATGTCACGGGTTTGCGTGTTCGAATCCACGTCTCCGTCGTTGACCGTGAAGGCCACCGTACGCGTCGCAGTGGACGGATTATCGCTCGTGTTGGTGTACGTGATGCTCCGCAGTGCCGCTTCGTACTGCGCGATCGTCGCGGTGCCAGTCAGGGTCAGCGTGCCGGCGCCCGCGTTCCAAACCCCGCTGATACCGTTTTGGTCCACGAACGTCAGCACGTCTTGGCCGTTGGCGTAGTTCCCCGTGATCTGGACCACCGCTGATTCCAGGTTCGTGTCGTCGACGTCGCTTAACGCCAGCGTCGACGTGATCGCCACCGCGCCATCATTTTCCGTGTAGGCCAACGTCGTGCCTTCGATCGAGGCTTCCACCGGAGCGTCGTTGACGGGGCTGATCGTCCAGTTGAACGTACTGCTGGTCGTCGTCCCCGCACCGTCGTCGACCGTGAAGTCAAACGAATCACCTGCTGTTTCGCTGCCGTCGTGATCGTAGCTGATCAGATTCGCATCGATATCCGCCTGGGTAAACGTGTCATTGACGCTCAAGGCGACTGCGTTGCGGTACAGCGTGCCGTTGGTCGGTAATACATCGACCGTGTAGACCAATTGCGTGTCGGTGTTGTCGACGTCGGTGGTTTCCAGCATCGCGGTCGTGACGACGTTACCGGAGGAACCCTCGCCAACCGTGTCGCCGGCGTTGGTCGCGACCACCTGCTCGTCGTTGACCGCGGTGATGTCAACATTGACTGTGCCGAGCGTTTGATCGGTGCCGCCGCCGCTGCCCGTGTTTCCACCGTCGTTGACGACCACTTGGATCGTGTCGGCGTCGTTGCCGAAGGTGTGTGGCGTGCCGTGCAGGTACTGAATGTTGGCCGGCGTGTCCAGGAAGGTGTTCAAGTTCGCCAGCGATCCGGTCAACGTCAGCGTTCCCGTTCCGGATCCGCCCACGGTCACCCCGCCACCGGTCGATGCCGACAGGTCCCCGCCGGTGGACGTCGAAAGCGTGACGGTCAGATCGCCGCCGTTGTCATCCAGGTCCGCCAGGTTCAGCGCCGACAGATCGACGTTACTGCTGACGTCTTCGGTCACCGTAATGTCGGTGGGCAATCCACCGGAATTGGTCGGATCGTCGTTAGTCGCGGCGATCGAGATGTCACGGGTCTGCGTGTTGGAATCCACATCGCCATCGTTGACCGTGAAGGCAACGGTTCGCGTCAGCGTCGACGGGTTGTCGCTGCTGTTGGTGTAGGTGATGCTGCGCAGCGCCGCTTCGTACTGGGCGACCGTCGCGGTTCCCGTCAGCGTCATTGTTCCGCTGCCGGCGTTCCATACACCACTGATCCCGTTTTGATCAACGAAGGTCAACACGTCTTGGCCATTGGCGTAGTTACCGGTGATCTGAACGACGGCGGATTCCAGATTCGTGTCGTCGACGTCACTCAGAGCCAGCGTCGACGTGATCGCCACCGCACCGTCGTTTTCGGTGTAGGCCAGCGTGCTGCCCTCGATCGATGCTTCCACCGGCGCATCATTGACGTTGCTGACCGTCCAGTTGAACGTGCTGCTGGTTGTGGTGCCCGCGCCATCATCGACCGTGAAATCGAAACTGTCGGATGCAGTCTGACTTCCATCGTGATCATAAGTGATCAGCCCCGCGTCGATGTCGGCTTGGGTGAAGGTGTCACTGACGTTCAATGCAGAACCGAGACGGAACAACGTTCCGTTGGTCGGAACCGCATCGACGGTGTAAACCAACTGCGAGTCCGTGTTGTCGACATCCGTGGTTTCCAGCATCGCCGTAGTCACGGTGTTACCGACGGAGCCTTCCGGAACCGTGTCACCGGTGTTGGTCGCCAAGACTTGTTCGTCGTTGACCGCGGTGATATCGACGTTGACGGTGCCGAGCGTTTGATCGGTACCGCCGCCGGACCCCGTGTTTCCACCGTCGTTGACGACGACTTGGATCGTATCGGCGTCGTTACCGAAGGTGTGTGGCGTGCCGTGCAGGTACTGAATGTTGGCCGGCGTGTCCAGGAAGGTGTTCAAGTTCGCCAGCGATCCGGTCAACGTCAGCGTTCCCGTCCCGGATCCCCCCACGGTCACCCCGCCGCCGGTCGATGCCGACAAGTCCCCGCCGGTGGACGTCGAAAGCGTGACGGTCAGGTTACCGCCGTTGTCATCCAGGTCCGCCAGGTTCAGCGCCGACAGATCGACGTTACTGCTGACGTCCTCGGTCACCGTGATGTCTGTCGGAAGTCCGCCTGCATTGGTCGGATCATCGTTGATCGAGGCGACCGAGATGTCACGGGTCTGCGTGTTGGAATCCACGTCGCCGTCATTGACGGTGAAGGCAACCGTTCGCGTCAGCGTCGACGGGAGGTCACTGTTGTTGGTGTAGGTGATGCTGCGTAGCGCCGCTTCATACTGGGCGACGGTTGCGGTGCCGGTCAGCGTCAGCGTCCCGCTGCCGGCGTTCCAAACCCCGCTGATGCCGTTTTGATCGATGAAGCTCAATACGTCTTGACCATTGGTGTAGTTGGCGGTGATCTGGATGACGGCCGATTCCAGGTTGGTGTCGTCGCTGTCGGTCAAGGCTAGCGTCGACGTGATCGCCACGGCGCCGTCGTTTTCGGTGTAGGCGAGCGCACTACCCTCGATGGAGGCTTCCACCGGTGCGTCGTTGACGGCGGTGACAGTGAAGTTGAACGTTCCCGTCGCGGGTGTTGCACCGTCTTCCCCTCCGTCGGCCAGTGAGAAACTGAACGCGTCGCTCGCGGTATCGCTGCCGTCGTGGTCGTAGGTCACATCACCGGCATCGATGTCGGCCTGGGTGAACGTGTCATTCAATCCCAAGGCGCCGAATCCGGCCAGGTACAATGTCCCGTTGTCGGTCACGTCGGTGATCGTGTAAGTCAAACCGGCACCGGAGTCGTCGACGTCGCCTTCGTTGAGCATCGCCGTCGTGATCGCCGTCCCGGTCGAACCTTCCAGCACCGTCGTGCCGGTGTTGGCCGCGACTGTGGGTGCATCGTTCAAGTCATTGACGTTGACGATTAAGGTTTCGTCGTAATAGTTCGATGCGGAGTCCGTCACGCGGACGATCACGCTGTAGAACGACTTAGACTCGTAGTCCAGGATTCCATCGGTCAGCACCAGTTCGTCGCTGGAGACGCCTCCGATGGAGAAGTTCGCGGCGTCGGCCCCGCCGATGATCGAATACGTGAATGTCTCGCCCACATCGACATCCGAGGTGGCCAATGTGGCGACGCTGACGCCGCCGGAAGTGTCGGTGAATTCGTTGACCGTTGGGTTATCGGGCGCGATGTCGGTCGGTGTTTGATTATTCGGGAACGCCGCGATGGCGGTCAGCTTTTCGGCTCCGGAGGTCAATCCGATATCCGAGCCATCCATCAGCAAAGCCGCCGTGGCGGCGCCATTGCCTGCTCCGGCAACCAACGTGGTCTGCGTGACCGACAAGGCGACCATGTCGTGCTTTTTGACGGCCAGTGCGTTGCTACCGACGCCCGAATCGCCATCGACGGAGAAGACGATCGTGCCGGCCAGGATGGTGTGGCCGCCGACGACGGCGTCGGTTTCATAGAGTTCGACGCCGTTGATTGACTTTGTCAAATTGACATTGGTATCCGATCCATCCAGCAGTGTCTGCAGCGTACCGCTTGTCGTTCCCACACCAACATCGGTCGTTTCAAACAGCAGCAGCGACATATTGAGCCCACTGGTACCGGAGGTCAGCAAGAAATCGCCGGCCTGTAGCACCGTGTCCCCAACCGTCGTGTTTTGTTCGACCAGCGAGATCCCTTGCACGTCGGCGACGACTGGATCGTCCAGCAGCAGATAGAAACTGCCCGACGAATAGTCGCCCACCGTATCGGCACGGAACACGATCACGTCGTTCGCCGTGATCGCCAGCGTGTTGGTGCTGACGAGCGTTTCGTTGTCCCTGGTCGAAAACAGCACGTCGCCTTCGTACAGGTTGAAGTTGGAGCTACCAACCTGAATGTCTGCTGTGACGTAGTGCAGGGCGTCGATCTTGGTGTCGCCGCCGAACGTGTCGAGATTGAACACCGACGTCGCGGTGCCGGAGGTCACACCACTGACCGGTTCCAATACGAGGCCGGGGTCGCCCAGGGCAACGACTTCACCGGCCGTCCAGGCGTTCAAACCGGCGGCGCCTTTGGAATTCACGTCACCGTCGGTGCTGAACCAAAACGCGGTGTCATTGGCGGCGGCCACGAATTCCGGTGGGTTTTGGTCCCACAGGAACAAGAAGGGCTGGACGGTCGTTTCGCCGGTGTTGTTTTCGACT